>NZ_CP197092.1:6745000-7249798 GCF_051992195.1 Variovorax sp. YR566
AAGCCCTGACATTGGCTCCTCCGATAATCCGCGCCACATGGCACTCATCACACTCCTCGACGCCCAACTGGCGTTCGGTCACGTCCCGCTGCTGGATCATGCGGACTTTTCTCTTCTTGAATCAGAGCGCATCGGCCTGATCGGCCGCAATGGCGCTGGCAAGTCTTCCCTGCTCAAGATACTGGGCGGCCTGGAAAAAACCGACGACGGCAACCTCCAGTTGCAGCAGAACCTCCGGGTAGCCTATGTGGCCCAGGAACCTCTTCTGGATATGGATGCGGACGTCTTCACCGCAGCCAGCCAGGGCCTGGCCCCCGTCATTGCCATCCGCGATCTCTATCTCTCCGGCGCGGACGGCCTCGACCTGGATGCCCTCCAGTCTCAAATCGAAGCCTTCGACGCCTGGAACTGGGAGCAGCGCGTGGAGGAAACGCTGCACCGCCTGCACCTCGATCGCGATGCCCGCGTCGGCTCTCTCTCCGGAGGCACCCGCAAGCGTGTCGCCCTGGCGCAGGCTCTGGTGGCCGCGCCAGACGTCCTTCTTCTCGACGAGCCCACCAACCACCTGGACCTCGACTCCATCGAATGGCTCGAACAGCTGCTGATCGACTTCAAGGGCAGCGTCGTTACCGTCACCCATGACCGCAGCTTCCTGAACCGCGTCGCCACCCGCATCGTGGAGCTGGACCGAGGCAAGCTGGGCTCCTACCCCGGCAACTTCGAGCAATACCTGCTGCAGAAGGAAGAGCAGCTCGCCCAGGAGGCCGTCATCAGCGCCAAGGCCGACAAGCTCCTGGCCCAGGAAGAAATCTGGATCCGCAAGGGCGTGGAAGCCCGCCGCACCCGCAGCCAGAGCCGCATCACCCGCCTGCAGGAACTGCGCGCCAGCCGCGTCGCCCGCCGGGAAGTGCAAGGCAGCGTCAACATGGACGTCGCCTCCGGCCAGTCCAGCGGCAAGATCGTGGCCGAGCTCACCGAGGCCACCAAATCCTTCGGCGAAAAGACCGTCATCCGCAAGTTCAGCGGCACCATCCTGCGCGGCGACAAGGTCGGGCTGCTCGGCCCCAACGGCGCGGGTAAGACGACCCTGCTGAAGCTGATCCTGGGCGAGCTCGAACCAGACAACGGCAAGATCCGCCGGGGCACCAACCTGCAGGTGGCGTACTTCGACCAGATGCGCGACAAGCTCGACCTCGACGCCACCCTGGAAGACTTCATCAGCCCCGGCAGCGAGTGGATCGAGATCGGCTCGCAGAAGAAGCACGTCAAGAGCTACCTCTCGGACTTCCTCTTCTCCCCCGCGCGCGCCAACTCCCCCGTGCGCTCGCTCAGCGGCGGCGAGCGCAACCGCCTGCTGCTGGCCCGCCTGTTCGCGCGACCGGCCAACGTGCTGGTGCTCGATGAGCCGACCAACGACCTCGACATCGACACCCTGGAGTTGCTCGAAAACCTGCTGCAGGACTACGACGGCACCGTGTTCCTCGTGAGCCACGACCGGACCTTCCTCGACAACGTGGTCACCAGCACCATCGCCTACGAAGGCGACGGCAGCTGGCGCGAGTACGAAGGCAGCGTGCAGGACTGGCTGATCCAGTCCAAGCGCGCCCGCGAGATCGCCGAGCAGCGCGCGGCCGCGGCACCCGCCCCGACGCCAGCCCCCGCACCCGCCCCGGCCGCCGCGGAAGCCTCCGCCCCCAAGGCAGCAGGCGCCCGCAAGAAGCTCTCCTATAAAGAGCAGCGCGAACTCGACACCCTCCCCGCCCAGATCGCAGCCCTCGAAGCCGAGCAGACCCGCATCACCGAAATGCTCGAACTCGACGGCGGCGCCATCTACGCCAGCGACGCGTCGCGCGCCGCCGAACTGGCCGAGCGCCACGCCAGGATCGACGACGAACTGCTCTCCGCCCTGGAGCGCCAGGAAGAGCTCACCGCCGGACGCTGACACCCGTCGGCGCCGATCGTCCGCCCGTCCGACGCCGGGCGGGCGCCGACTAGGCTATATATGCGGCTCACCCTTCCAAGCCCCGGGAAAGCCGCATGCCTTCTTCCTTCCAGACGTTCTTGCGCCGATCCACTGCGCTTCTCGCGCTGCTGATCCTCGGTGCCTGCGCACAGCTGCCCCAGAACGTCGACCGGCCCGTCTCGACCGCTCTCGCCTCGCCAGCCGCCGGCACCGCGATGGCCGATCTGGTGCAGCAGCGCCGGCAGACCGACAAGGCCCGCTACGAATCCGGCTTCCTGCTCCTGGGCGGTCCGCAGGCCGCCTACGGCAGCCGGCTCGCGCTGATCGAGGGTGCCCAGAAGACGCTGGACCTGCAGTACTACGCGATCCACGCCGATGCCAGCACCGGCCGCCTGCTGCGCGGCCTGCGCTCGGCGGCCGAGCGCGGCGTGCGGGTGCGCGTGCTGCTCGACGACTTCCACACCACCGGCCGCGACGCATTGGTACTGGGCCTGGCCTTCATCCCGAACATCGAGATGCGCCTGTTCAACCCGCTGGCCGGCTCGCGCGACTCCACCTTCAGCCGCCTGCTCAACTCGATCGACGACGCCTCGCGCATCCAGCAGCGCATGCACAACAAGCTGTTCCTGGCCGACAACGTGCTCGGCGTCACGGGCGGGCGCAACCTCGGCGATGCGTATTTCGGCAACGCGACAAACGGCAACTTCGTCGATGTCGACGTGCTGGCGGCCGGCCCCATCGTGCAAGACCTCTCGCGCAGCTTCGACAGCTACTGGAACAACGAGCGCGCCTACCCGGTGCAATCGCTGGTCACGCGCGAGGAACTGCAGGCCATGCGCGACCGCGCGCGCAAGGCTGACCAGGAGCTGGCCGAAGAATCTGCCAGCCAGCAGAAAGCCTCGGACAACGCCCCTCCCACCGCCGAACAGCGCGCCCGCGCATGGGACGAGAAGCCGCTGGACCTGCGCACCGCCACCTTCGTCTGGGCGCCGGCCGCGATGTTGGCGGACAAGCCCGGCAAGATCCCCGCCGACTCGGGCCCCGAAAGCGCGAAGGCGCCGGGCCTCGTGGTCAGCCGGCCCGGCGACAAGGCCGGCACCTCGCCCGGTGCGGCCTCGCTGGAAGCCGCGTCCGATCTGGCCGCCAGCGGCGACACCGTGGTCGAAGGCCTGCTGCAGCTGATCGGCCAGGCGCGCGCCGACCTGCTCATCATCTCGCCCTACTTCGTGCCCGGAAAAGACATGCTGCAAGCCTTTTCCGCAGCCCGCACCCGGGGCGTGCGCATCCGCGTGCTGACCAACTCGCTGGCCTCGAACGACGCGCCGGTGGCGCACGTGGGCTACGCACGCCACCGCGAGGAGTTGCTCGGAATGGGCATCGAGCTCTACGAACTGCGCAGCGAACAGGCGGGCTTCGGCAACGTCTTCGGCTCCTCGGGCGGCAGCAGCGCTACCGGCGAATCGCGCGCGATGCTGCACTCCAAGGTGCTGGTGATGGATGGCCGTCTGCTGGTGGTCGGCTCGATGAACCTCGACCTGCGCTCGCAACTGCAGAACACCGAGATCGCGCTGCTGATCCGCAGCAACGAACTCTCGCGCGCCGCGTCCGAGCAGATCGAGCGCGGCATGCGCGAGCGCTCATGGCATGTCGAGCTGGTCGACGGCTCGCTGTTGTGGCGCGCGCCCGAAGGCAGCGGCCTGAAGGACACCACCACCGAGCCCGATGCCAGCGCCACGCTGCGGCTGCTGCTCAAGCTCTTCGGGCCGCTGGCGCCCGACCAGCTTCTGTAGACGCCGTCAGTGCTTGTGCTGGTGCGCCGAACCGGCTGCATCGGCACCTTCGGGCGCCCCCACCGGCAGCGTCACGTCCAGCGCGGTCTTCACGCCCTTGGCGTCCTCGAACTTCAGCGTCATCGGCACGGTCGCGCCCTTGGCCAGCGCGCCCTTCAGGTCCATCATCATCACGTGATAGCCGCCGGGCTTGAGCTCGACGGTCTGGCCCGCGGGCAGGTCGAGGCCGCCGGTCAGTTCGCGCATCTTCATGGTGTCGCCTTCCATCTTCATCTCGTGCACTTCGGCAATGCCGGCGGCCGGGGTGGAGATGCTCACCAGCTTCGTGCCGGTGGGCGCAGTGAGCTTCATGAAGGCACCGGTGCCGCTCTGGCCCGGCACCGACTGGCGCACCCAGCCGTCGCGTACGTCGACCGTGGCCACGCCCTGCGCCACCACGTTCAACTTGGCGGCCGGGCTCTTCAGGCCGGCGGTCGAGTTGCCCGAGGCCGGCACCTCGGCCCAGTCGGCCACGCCGGTGTCGCAGGTCTGCAGCACCTTGAACCACAGCGTGCCGGGCGTCGCGGGCACCTTGCCGCGCAGCACGAACTCGGCGCGTTCGCTGCCGGGCAGCGCGTTCTCGGGCTTTTCTGCCGTCCAGCGCACTTCGCCATCACCGCTCTTCTGCACGTCGAGCTTCCAGCCCTTGCGCTCCTGCGCATCGCTCAGCACAAAGCCATTGGGCAGGCGCACGGCGAGGCCGGTGGTGGCCTTGGCGCCTTCGCAGGCGTGGCCGACGCGGAAGGCGGCGTTGTAGTCGCTACCGACGGTGGCACTGCCCGGCGGCAGGGTGACGTGCGCCACGGCGGCGCCCATGCCCGCCAGCATGGCGCAGGCAGCGGCGGTCTTGAGGGCGGTCATCGAAGTCTTGTTCATATCGTGTCCTTGCAGTTGGAGTGAAAGAGTCAAAGGTCGAACTTGAGTTCGGCCACGTAGGTGCGCTGCGGGTACGGGTGGAAGGCCCAGTACTTGTCGTTGTTCAGGTTGTCGATGCCGAAGGACGCGCTCCATTGCTTGTCGATCCGGTAGCGTATGCGCGCGTCGACCACGAAGAACTTCGAGAAACCCATGTACGCGAAGCCGTTGGGGTCGCTGTTGTCGAGCGTGCCGTACTGCTTGCCGCTGTAGCGCGCGCCGACGGTGTAGCTCCAGTTGGCGTCCGGCCGGTAGGTGGCGAGCAGCGTGGCGCGCACCTTCGGCACGCGCGGCTGGTCGTGGCCGACACTGGCGGGAAAGCCGCTGTTGGCGGTGATCTTCGAGCGGGTCAGCGTGAGGCTGCCGCCGAGGTCGAGCCCCCGCACGCCCACGTCGACCGCATTCATCGCCACTTCGAGCCCGCGCGTGCGGATGGCATCGACGTTCTGCACCGTGCTCACGAGGTTGGTGAGGGCCTGCGTGTAGAGCGCGTCCTTCGTGTTCTCGAAGAACAGCGTGGTGCGCAGCACGCCGTCGAGCCCCCAGCCCTTCAGGTCGCGCTCGGCGCTGAGCTCGGTGGTCCACGAGCGTTCGGGGCGCAGGTTCGGATTGGTGTTGATGATCTGGTTTCCGCTGATCGAGCCCTGGTAGAGCTCGCTCACCGTCGGCATGCGCACCGCGCGGCCGGTCGAGGCCTTGAGGAGCCAGTCGGACGTGGCCTGCCAGGCGATGGCGGCCTTGGGCGAGTCGTAGCTGTTCTTGCGCGGCGCAAAGTTCAGCAGCGTGGCCGCGCTGCCGAGCTGGCCGCCGTAGGCTTCCCAGCGCTCGTGGCGCAGGCCGAGCGTGGTCTTCCAGTCCTTCGCGAAGCGCCAGGTGTCCTGCACGTAGAGCGACTGCAGCCGGGTGTTGCCGTTGAAGGCCGAGAACGGCGTGACGGGCGATCCGCTGATCCAGTCGAGCGTGTTGCCGACGCTGGTGCGCAGGCGCGCCGTGTCCTGCTGGAAGCCGAAGTCGACCACGTGCGCGCCCACGCCCTCAGCCGAGCCGGTAGGCCGCCAGGTGCCTGCCGCCTTGAAGGTGTTCCAGCCGGAGCCGCCCATGTCGGTGGTGCGGCCCGGCCCGCCGCTGAAGGCGCCCGGCAGCGGCGTGGTGGGCGTGCGCGAGGTGTCGCTCGAATAGTCGAACAGGCTCGCCGCCACCTCCCAGTCGAACACGCCGCCGGTGTGACTCTTCACCGAGAGGCCGTGCATGTAGTGCGTGAGCGCGGTCTCGGTCGGTGCGAGCGCGGCGCTCGGTGAATCGAGGTTGTAGGTGCGCCCGCCGATGTTCACGCGGCCGCCGTACACCGGCCGCCCGAGCGCATCGCGCAGCCAGGTATCGACGCCGCCGTGCGTGGTGTTGTTCCACGCGCCCAGCGTGTAGGTGGCGCGCACGGTGGGCGAGAAGTCGTACGCCACCTTGAGCTTGGCCTGCTCCTGCGTGGTGTCGTAGATGGTGGAGCCGCCCACCAGCCACCAGGGCTGGTTCGACGGGTTCAGCCCCAGCACCGCGCCGGTCACGGGTGTGCCTGCGCTGCCGACCGTGCCCGCACTCACCAGCCGGTTGCCAAACACCAGCGCTTGTCCTTTGCTGTGGGTGCGCGAGGCGCTGAGCCACCACGACCAGTCGCCGCTGCGGCTGCCCAGCGACAGGTCGAGCTGCTGGCCGGCCGGGGAGGAATGGCTGTTGTACAGGTCGAAGTTCGACACGAAGCCGCTGAGCTTGATGTGCGCCTCCAGCTGCGTGGGCATGCGCGTCACGTAGTCGACCACCGCGCCCACCGAGTTGCCGGGGTACGCAGCCGAAAACGGCCCGTAGAGCACGTCGACCCGCTCGATTTCTTCGGGCGACACCATGCCCCAGCGCGGCGCGTAGGTGGCGCCGTTGCCCAGCGGGTTCGACAGCATGATGCCGTCGGCGTAGACCAGCGAGCGCGCGCTGTTGCCCGTGCCTGAAGCGCGGGTGGCGAGCACGGCATGGTTGAAGTCGCCGATGTAGCGCTTGCGCACGACCAGGCTCGGCAGGTACTTGAGCGCGTCTTCGCTGTCGGTGGCGTTGACGGTCTCGACGATCTGGTCGTGCGTCACGCCTTCGATGGTGGTGGGGATCTGCGCCGGCAGCGAGGTCGGCCGGCCGCCGCTCACGGTGACGGTGCTGAGCGAACGGCCACCGGTGCCGCTTTCAGGCGCTTCGGCGGGCTGCTGCTGCGCCAGCGCAGGCGCGCCAAGAGGAAATGCCATGGCGATCGCCAGGGCGCGGGAATGCTTTTTCAAGAGGAACCTTCTCCACGAAACTTCAAGCCAGACAGGCCGCACACGCACTCGGTCGTGCGTATGCAGCTATGGTTTTGAGAGCGTCAGGAGAAAGTCGGGGGCCCGCGCGCCGGCAGCGGTGCCGCGGTGGCCGCGGCCAGGCGCGCGGCGGGAATGGACTGGACCACGCGGCCCAGCGGCAAGGGAAGATCGAAAACCGGAACCGCCATGGCCGGCGGCGGCGCGCCGGTCAGCACGCACAGCGGGCAGTCCATGTGCGAGGCGCCCATTTCCTGCGCGCCGTCTTCGGTATGGACTACCACCTTGATCGAGCCGGCGCTGGAGCACACAAGCTCCATCGACTGCGGATTCACCAGCGGCGACGCCACCGCCACGCCCAGCGACATCACGAACCACAGCAGCACCCAGCGGCCGACGAGGCCGAGGAAGCGGGTGTGGGTTCGCAACGCGTGCATGGCGGGCGATTATCTGCGCACTTTGCCCTTGGCGGCAGGGGCCGCGGCCTTGGCTGGCGCTTTGGCGGGGGCCTTGGCGCCCCTGGCAGCGGGTGCCGCCTTCGTCGATTTGCCGCCCTTCTGCACCGCCTGCCCGCGCTGGCCCTTCACGGCCTTGCCGCCGCGCACGGCCCTTGGCGCGGGCGATGGCGCCGCGAGCGCGGGCATCGGCTGCGCCGTCTGCGCCTGTGCGTTGGTCAGCACCGGCGTCACGGTGAAGCCACGCGCAGCCATCAGCGTGGGCAACCCCTGCGGGCCGATCATGTGCAACGCCCCGACCGCCGCGAAGACGCCCTTGCCGCCGGCGTGCAGGCGCTCGATGCCATCGGCCAGGTTCGGGTTGCGGTCGTCGAGCAGGCGCTTCATCAGACGCTGCTCGGCAGGCGTCTTGAGGCAGTCGCACCACTCGGGATAGCTAGCCAGTTTGGCCGCGTCGCTGCGCGCCCAGACATCGGCCAGTTCCTTGAGCTGGCCGCGCAGCTTGCCGGACTCCAGCTCGTCGAGTGCCGCATCGACCTGCTCGGCTTCTTCGGCTTCGGACTCGCCCGTCAGCACCTTGATCTGTTCAGCCGCGTTTTCGAGCGCGACGATCGGCTTGCTGCTGTTGCGGGCGGAGACCGCCAGCGTCTCGTCCACGCCGAATTCCGGGTACAGCCCATCGGCACGCCCCGCCAGGCCGGCCAGCGCCGTGACCTGCAGGATCGGCTGCAGCTTCGACAGCGTTCCCGGCGGCACGCAAGCTTCAGAGTTCTGGCGCTCCAGCCGGCGGGCGCGCTCGCCGCTGAGCATGCGCGCCAGCAGCTCCGGGTCGGCCGGCCGGGCCATGCCGCGGGCGGTGGCCTCGTCGCGCAGGTCGAGTTCCAGCGCGAGGGTGTCGCTCTGCGTCAGCGCCTTCTGGATGGTCGGGCCGGGCCGCACCCAGTCGCCGCGGCCGACGTGGATGGTGCCGTAGAGCCACGAGGTGCGCCCGTCGCGCTCGATGCGCCAGAGCACCCCGCGGTCGACGCCGTTGCGCACGCCCATGCCCGGCTTCTCGAGGCTGGCGATGGCCGATGGCGGGCAGGCGGCATGCGCCGCCGCGAAGCTGAACACACAGCACGCGCCAGCCAGGATCTGGCGCGGCATGCGCCGGAAATCCGGCGCCGAAGGAAGAAGAGAGAGGATGTCGCGCATCCGCGCAACGAGGACCCGGAGTATCCGCAAGGCTTGCTCCACGATGAAAGAAAGTCCGGCATTCTCACAGCACCGCTGCCCATAATCCGAAACCATGCAGAGCATCTTCCACCTTGCCTTCAACGTTCGCGACCTCGACGGCGCCCGCCGCTTCTATGGCGACGTGCTCGGCTGCGCCGAAGGCCGCAGCACCGACACCTGGGTCGACTTCGACTTCTTCGGCCACCAGATTTCCCTTCACCTCGGCGAGCCCTTCGCCACCGCCCGCACCGGCCGCGTCGGCGACGTGATGGTGCCGATGCCGCACTTCGGCCTCGCGCTGGCCCTGTCCGACTGGCAGGCAATGGCCGCGCGGCTCGAAGCCGCCGGCACCGAGTTCGTGCTGAAGCCGCAGGTGCGCTTCGAAGGCCAGCCGGGCGAGCAATGGACGATGTTCTTCTTCGACCCGTTCGGCAACCCGATCGAGATCAAGGGCTTGCGCTCCCTCGAAACGCTGTACGACAAGTGAAATGACCCCGCGCCGGATCGCCCCTCGCGGCGCCGCCGCACTCTTCGCACTCCTCTGTGCCACGGCGGCGCATGCGCAGCTCGACTGCGAGCTCAACGGCCGCAGCGTGAACCCGGCCAACGGCAGCAGCACCGCCGGCAAGACCGGCCTGCTGCGCTGCAAGGACCACGCAACCGGCGAGCTGCAGCGCGAAGAGCAGATCCAGAACGGCGTGTCGATGGGCCTGGTGCGCATCTACGAGAAGGGCAAGCTCGCCAAGGAGCACAGCCTCAACGCCAAGGGCAACCTGCACGGCCGCGCCCGCGAGTTCTCGCCCACGGGCCGCGTGCTGCGCGACGCCACCTACGACGATGGCCAGGAGCGCGGGCTGGTGCGCAACTTCTACCCCGACGGCAAGCTGCGGCGCGCCATCTTCTATCCCGACACCGGCAGCGGCAGCGAACGCGCGTCGGTCGAATTCACCGAGAACGGCCAGCTTTCGGCCCTGCGCTGCGCGGACGCGCCCACGCTCGCGCCGGTGGCGGACGACGCCAAGCTCTGCGGCTTCACGGGCACCGGCCCGTCGCAGGTCGACCTGTTCGACGCGCGCGGCAGCCTGCGTTCGCGGCTTTCTTTCGTGTCGGGCAAGCGGGTTCGCTCGCAGAGCTTCTACGACAACGGCAAGACGGCATCGCTGGACGAAACCGTGGGCAACCAGCGCACCGAGCAGAACTACTCGTCCGAAGGCATCAAGCGCCGCGAGACGGTGTACCTGCTGGTCGAGCGCGCGAGCATCCGCGTGCGCGAGCAGGCCTTCTCCGAAAAGGGCACGCTGGTGCGCGACCAGCGCTGGAACAGCGCGGGCGAGCCGATCGTCGACGACGGCTACTACCTCAACGGCCAGCCGCGCAGCAAGTCGGCATACAGCGGCAGCGGCGACGCGCGTGCGGTCGAGATCACCGAGTTCTACGACAGCGGCCAGCGCGCCGCGCAGGGCCGCTACGAGATCGCGGGCCGCAACCGGCAGATTCCGGTCGGCACCCACCAGCGCTTCAGCGAGAAGGGCACGCTGCTGGCCGAGTCGAGCTTCGACGCCAAGGGCCGCGTGACGCGCGAGCGCACCTGGGACGAAAGCGGCGAATTGCAGCGCGACGACGAAGTCCTCGAAGACGGCTCGCGAAAGGCGTTCACCCGCTAGGGCAAACGCCGGTTGCCGGCATCAGTCCAGCTTGATGCCGGCCTGCTTGATGATCGGGCCCCAGCGCTTCGACTCCGCGCGCGACAGCGCCGCGAACTGCGCCGGCGAGCCCGGCATCGCTTCCATGCCGAAGTCTTCGAAACGCTTCTGCACGGCCGGCGTGCCGAATGCCTTGTTCAGGTCGCCGTTGAGCCTGTTCACCACCGCGGGCGGCAGGCCGGCCGGGCCGAGGATGCCCTGGAACGCGAACACTTCGGTGTTGGGCACGCCCACTTCGGCCAGCGTCGGCACGTTGGGCAGCAGCTTGCTGCGCGCGCCCGAGCCGATGGCCAGCACCCGCACCTTGTTGCTCTGCATGATCGACAGGCCCGAGGCCAGGTCGAGGAACATGCAGGGCACCTGCCCGCCCATCACGTCGGCCATGGCCGGCGCCGCGCCGCGGTACGGAATGTGGGTGATGAAGGTGCCGGTGCGCACCTTGAACATTTCCATTGCCAGGTGGTGCGGCGAGCCGTTGCCGGGCGAGGCGTAGTTGACCTTGCCGGGATTGGCCTTCACGTAGGCCAGGAACTCCTTGAAATTCTTCGCCGGGAAGTCCGGATGCACCACCAGCGCGAGCGGAAACTTGCCGATCGCGCCGATGTAGGTGAAGTCTCTTTCGGGGTTGAAGGGCAGCTTGCTGAACAGGTGCTCGTTGAAGGCCAGCACGGCGTTGTCGGCCGAGAGGATCGTGTAGCCGTCGGGCTTGCTCTTGGCGACGAGGTCGGCGCCGATGTTGGTCGAGGCGCCGGGGCGGTTGTCGACCACGATCTGCTGGCCCAGCGTCTGGCGCATCGATTCGGCCAGCACGCGCGCGATCACGTCGGTGCCGCCGCCCGCCGGATAGGGCACGACCCACTTGATGAGCTGCGCGGGGTATTCCTGCGCATGGGCGAAGGGCGTGGCGGCCAAGGCGGCGCCGGAAGCGAGCGTGGCGAGAAGGGTGCGGCGATCCATGGATCAGTCTCCAGTCGTTTGTAATTGGTTTGGAAATCAGGAAGCGGACAGCGATGGTACGGGCAGCGCGCGCAGCGCATCGGCCAGCGCGGCGCGGCAGCGCGCCTCGTCTCCGACCTGCTCGAACAGCAGCAGCGCGAGCCGCGCGAGGAACAGCGATTCGCGCTCGGCGCCCGCCTCGGTGATGGCGCGTGCGCACTCGGCATAGAGGCGGTCGCGGGCGTCGGGGTTCAGCGGTGTCGTGGTCATGCGAGGAGCTCCTGGGCCGCGCGGGCCAGTGCAGGTTGCAGGGCGCCGGGCGGCAGGCGATGCCAGCGCGCGGCCACGTGGCCATCGGGACGCAGCAGATAGACCGCGCCGTCTTGCGCGCCGAGCGCTTCGAAGACGACGGGAGATGCATGCACGTCGGCGCCGTCGATGCCCGGGGCCGCGATGCTGCGCACGACGAAGGGCAGCGCGCCCTGCAGTGCCTGCGCAATGTCGGCTGCAGGCAGCGGGGCCACATCGGGCCGCAGCACCAGCAGCGTGAAAGTCGGCGCGATCCAGTCGGTGAGGTGGCCTTGCGCAAGTTGTTGCTCGGGCATCACCTCGCCCGGCAGCGGACCCCTCGGCAGTTCGTCACCCTCGCTAGACAGTGGCGAATCGGCATAGCGCACGGCCTGCGTCTGGCGCGGATTGATGAGCTGCGCAATGCCGCGATGCGCTTCCGACAGCGACAGCGCCGCCTCGCGCAGCAGGTCGAAACCGCGCGACGGCGGCGACATGAACTCGGTGCTGCGCATCGCGTTCTCGGCGTTCACGTGGAAGGCCGCGATGCGCTCCTGCGAGTACGAGTCGAGCAGCGCCGCATCTGACAAGCCCCTGGCCACGAACGCCAGCTTCCACGCGAGGTTGTCCGCATCGTCGAAGCCCGAGTTGAGCCCACGCACGCCGAAGATCGGCATTGCATGCGCCGCGTTGCCCGCGAACACGACGCGGCCGTGGCGATAGCTGTCGAGCGTCATCGCGCCGGCGCGGTAGACCGAGGTCCACACCGTCTTCCACGGCAGGTGGCCTTCGCCGATGGCGTCGAGGTGGCGCTGCACGAACTCGGCCACGGCCGGCGGCTGCAGCGCTTCTTCGGTGCTCTGGCCGGAGCGCAGCTGGTAGTCGATGCGCCAGATGTCGTCGGGCTGGCGGTGCATCAGCACGGTCGAGCCGGGGTTCCACGGCGGGTCGAACCACGCGCGGCGCTCGGTCGGGTGGCCGCTGTGCAACTCGATGTCAATGATCACGTAGCGGCCTTCGTAGCCCGTGCCCTCGAGCGTGAGCCCCATCGCCTTGCGCACGAAGCTCTGGCCGCCGTCGCAGGCCGCGAGCCACTGTCCGTGCAGCCGGTAGGCGCCTTCGACGTTGCGCACGTCGAGCGTCACGCCCTCATCGCTTTGCGCGAGACCGGTGAGCTCGGTGCCCCAGCGGATGTCGATGAGCCCCGGTGTCTGCTCGTTGCGGCGGAAGATTTCTTCCAGCAGATAGTGCTCGGCGTAGTACTGCTCGAGGTTGATCATCGGCGGCAGTTTTTGCTGCGCGTCGTGCGGCATCTCGAAGCGGAACACCTCGGCCGTCTTGTAGAAGCTGCGACCGCCAGTCCACGGCAGGCCCTTGGTCATGAAGCCGGGCAGTACGCCGAGCCGCTCCATGATTTCAAGGCTGCGCCGCGAGATGCAGGCCGCGCGGCTGCCCACGCACACCGTGTCGTCGGCTTCGAGGATCACGCTGCGCACGCCGTGGTTCGCGAGCCCCAGCGCGAGCGCCATGCCGACCGGCCCACCGCCCGCGATCACCACTGGATGGCGGCCGGGTTCGATACCGCCTTCTTCGAGCGGCGGCGTCCAGGGCTTGTAACGCGTGTAGTGGAAGGCGCCGACCGACGGCGGCAGTTCAGTGGCGCTGGCCGGCGGAGGCACGGGGCCGCTGGCGGCATCGGGAGAGTTCGTCATCCGACGGGATTGTCCCGATGCGCGGGGACCGTCAATGTCATAACTTCGTACGAGGTACTTACCCGAACTGCTCTTCTTTTTCTTCACGCATGAGACGCTGGCGCATCCACCCCACCGACACCGCGCTGGCCGCAGCCGTCGTCGGCGACGTGCTCTCCGGCGTGGGCACGCCGCACCTGGCGACCAGCTATCTCAAGGCGATGCAGCGCGTGATGCCGGTGACTTTCTGCACCGTGTTCGTGGTCGATGCCACCGGCCGCATCGAGGCGGTGTCTGCCGCCAGCAGCTACGGCAGCACGGCAGAGCGCACCACCGAACGCTATGTGGCGCAGCGCTTCGACCTGCTCGACCCGAACATGGCCTGGCTCGCTGCTCGCAAGCTGCCGAAGCGCGCGCAGCTATGGCTGGGCCACCAGCACGCCGACGAAGTGGCCGACCCGGCCTACCGCGCCGCCTGCTATGGCGACGTCGGCATCCGCGAACGAGCGTCGGTGCTGTTGCTGCTGCCCACGGGGCAGCGCGTGGCGGTGAGCTTCTACCGCAGCCTTGCGCAGCCGGAGTTCGGTGTGGAGGACTTCGCGCGCATCGAGGCGCACGCCACGCTACTGGCCGACGCCACCGCGGCGCATGGCCGCAGCGCTGTGGCCGTAAGGGAGGCGGTGGAGCCCACGCTGGCCTCGCGGCTGCTGAGGCTGAGCCTGCGCGAACGCGAGGTCATCGGCCACCTGATGGCTGGGAAGACGGCGAAAGAAGCGGCGCGCGAGATCGGCGTGGAGCTGACGACTGTGCGCACGCATCAGTACCGGGCGTTCCGGCGGCTGGGGATACGGTCGCAGAAAGAACTGCTGCGCGGTGCGAGTCTGTAGTCCAGCCTGTTAAGGCCGTTAATTGCGCCGTCCTCGCGATCAGCCGCCAATCATCGACAACGCGTTTCGAGCATGAAGCTCGAACACGTGCGTCATTCTTTCCAGCACATGCACTTCGGCATCGTTCGGGTCGTGCGATTTGTCCAGTGACGCGCGGACCTTGTGCCATGCCGGCAACAAGGCACGCGCCATCTTGCCGAACTCGGCCAACGTTTCAGGCAGGCGAAAGCCGCAGTCTTCGCACAGGGCCTCCCAGGAATGGCGGCCCACCGAATCGAAGGTTTCCTCGTCCCCGATGAACAGCGCCAGACCAGTGTCCCCGTACGCGCGCACGCACAGCAGGTCGTAGAACGGCGCGAGCCTGAAGCCCTTGTCATCGACCAGCACCGACACGTTCTTGGCGTGCGCATCCGAATTGCCGATCAGGTAGTTGAACATCACCCAACGCTGGAACTGCAGCAGGTCGATGGCGCGCACGCCCAGCCCGCGCAAGACCTTGACCAGCAAGGGAATGCTGACCAGCCCGCCCGAACGCTGATATTTCCAGTCCGCGCCGTGTCCCAGCAACTGGCAGCCGTCGACTTGATGAAGGCTCACGATGTTGCCCGCCGCCAGCAGCCGGTCGTAGCGTTCGACCACGTAAGCCGCCTCGGGAATGCGAAGCAGCCAAACCTCCGGCACCGGCAACCGAAGCGCTCGTGCCAGCTTCATGCAGGCAAATTCGTTGACTGCGCTGGGGTGGTAGCGCGCTTGGCGCGTGTCAGGCTTGAGGATGTGCGTGGTGGGTGACTGGCCAATGCTGTCGCTCAGGCGCTGGCCTGCCGGGTCGAAGCGCAGGCCGATCTTGTCCTGCGCGCCGGCCAGCGACATGGTCGCCTGGGTGTTGGACAGCAACAGCGGCGTGCGGTCGCGGCCGGCCAGCCGTCGACTCAGCTCCTCGAACGGTAGCGGACGGTATTCCTGCGCCGGCACTGGCCGCGCCTCGGGCGGCAGCAGCGAGAGCACACCGGGAAGCTCCGCGCCCAGGCGGCCCAGCAACTCGAAGGATGAAGCGCCGCGCAAATGAATGGCGCTGACGATGTCGTCGAGCGCCTCGCCTTCAGGGAGCAGATTCTCGAAAAAAGACCGGACCAGGTGCCCGGTGTAGCGCCCGGCCACCAGCGGAAATTGCGGTGCCAGCACGTAGTGCCCTGGCTGTTCCAGCCATTGAGGGTCGTACTCGAAGAAGTAGTCAGCGGCAACATGGCCGAACCACCCCATCGGACGGGCGTTGGCCCAGATGCGCAGCCGGATCATTCGGCGCTCGCCTCGGGGTCGCCCTGCCAACCGCCAAGGCTGGCTTTGAGTCCCAGTCCGGTCGCGAGGAGCAGCAATTTCACCAAGGAACAGCGCCCCGGATCGCTTTCCGCGTCGCGGATGAACGAGGGGCTGACGCCGCACACCGAAGCGGCTTGCGCGCGCGACAAACCCTGGCGCTTGCGCTCGGCCGTGAGTCGCATGGCCAGTTCAGAAAGATTGTCGGGAGTGAGGTACATGAATTGACCTGATAAGAGCATTATTACTTAACGCTTGATCAAATCAATCTTATTTGTCTTTATAGGGTCAATTTGAAGCGATATCGATTTTTGACCCAGAAGGGTCCAAATCTCGAATCAAACGCGGCCAGACAGAAGTATTGACCTTGAAAGGTCAAGCCGCTCAATCTTCAGCTGCTTCTTCCAGACCGCCCTGCGGCTTCACCAGCGACACCGGCGCCTCCTTCGGCCGCCCGGCCGTCGACACGATCTCCTGGTCGATCGCACCGAACAGCGAACGCCCGTCCAGCCCCTTCATCTCGATGCGGATCGTGTCGCCGAACTTCATGAAGTCGGTATAGGGCTGGCCGGTCTGGATGGTCTCGATGCAGCGCTTCTCGGCGATGCACGAATAGCCCTTGGGCCAGTCCATCTGGCCGTTTTTCTCCACGCCCTTGTTGCTCACGGTGCCGCTGCCCACGATGCTGCCGGCGCGCACGTTGCGTGTCTTGGCGATGTGGGCGATGAGCTGGCCGAAGTGGAAGGTCATCTCCGGGCCGGCGTCGCACATGCCGACCTTGCGGCCGTTCCAGCTGCTTTGCAGCGCCAGGTGCACGCGGCCGTCCTGCCAGGCCTCGCCGATCTCGTCGAGCGTCACGGCCACGGGGCTGAAGGCGGTGGCGGGCTTGCTCTGGAAGAAGCCAAAGCCCTTGGCCAGCTCGGCCGGAATCAGGTTGCGCAGGCTCACGTCGTTGGCCAGCATCACGAGGCGGATGCCGTCGAGTGCCTGGTCGGGCGTGGAGCCCATGCGCACGTCGCCGGTGATGACGGCGATCTCGGCCTCGAAGTCGATGCCCATGGCTTCGCTGGGCACGATCACGTCGTCGGTCGGGCCGAGGAAGTCGTCGCTGCCGCCCTGGTACATCAGCGGGTCGGAGTAGAAGCTCTCGGGCACTTCGGCGTTGCGCGCCTTGCGCACCAGCTCGACGTGGTTGATGTAGGCCGAGCCATCCGCCCACTGGTAGGCGCGCGGCAGCGGGGCCATGCACATCGACGGATCGAAGGGGAAGGCGTGGCGCGCGCGGCCGGTGTTGAGGGAGTCGTACAGGTCCTGCAGCTGCGGGCTCATGAAGCCCCAGTCGTCCAGCACCTGCTGCAGCCGGCTCGCGATGCCGGTGGCGTAGTGGGCGAGCGTGAGGTCGCGCGAGACAACGACGAGCTGGCCGTCGCGCGAGCCGTCCTTCAGGGTGGCGAGTTTCATGATGCGGTGCGTGCGTGATGGCGCGGGACACGGCGCGTGCACGAGGCCGGGCGCCGCTCCCACTTAAACTGGTTGAACGGGCGGCAGTGTACCGAGGTGGTCTTCGTGAACCTCCGGGCCGGCGCCTCACTCCACACACTGATGCCGACGCTCGTCGCCCCTCCTTCTTCCTTGCTGCCTCCCGGCCTGCCCGGGCGTCCGTCGTGGCGGGTGCTGATCGGTCTGACGCTGCTGGTGGCGCTGATCCACCTGCTGGTGCTCGGGCTGGCGCCGGTGGCCATCGGGCCGGAACCCTCGCCACTGGCGAGCAAGTTCAGCACGCGGACGATCGTGATCGCGCCGCCGGCTTCTGAAAAGCCCGCTGCGCCGGCTGCCGCCCCGGCGGAAGCCAAGCCAGCACCGCCGCCCAAGCCGCGCCGGCCCCGCGAGCCGTCGGCGCCCCGTCCGAAGCCGGCTCCTGCGGCCGTTACGCCAGCGCCGGAGCCAGACGCTTCCGTGCCCCCTGCTCCGGAAACACCCGACCTGACGGCCCAGGCTGCTCCCGATTCAGGAGCAGCACCGCCCGAAGCAGCCGCCAGCGCCCCGGCTGGTGCGTCTTCCCCTGCCGGTGGCACGGGCAGCGGCACCAAGACGGCCGGCGGCAGCGAAGCCTCGGGAACCATCGCCGGCACCCAGGCGCTGAGGATCCCTGGTTCGGTCACGCTCGATTTCGAAGCCACGGGCCAAGTGGGGGCCTCCCCGCAGCGGGGCGTGTTCGGTGAGCTCGTCTGGCTGCAGGATGGCTCCCGCTACGACGGGCGGCTGACGCTCAAGGCGGTGTTCTTCACCCTGCTCAACTGGCACAGCACCGGCCGCATCGGCCCCTCCGGCCTAGAGCCCGAGCGGTACTCCGAAAGCCGCAAGGCCGAGGTGGCGTCGCATTTCGTGCGCGACCAGGGGCAGATCGTGTTCAGCAACAACACGCCCCCTGTGCCCCTGCTGGCCGGCGCGCAGGACCGCATGAGCGTCATGATGCAGCTCGGCGGCCTGCTGGCGGCCAGCCCGGATCGCTATCCGGCGGGCACCCGGATCTCGGTCCAGACCGTGGGGCCGCGCGATGCCGACGTCTGGGTCTTCGTGGTCGGCGAAGAGGAAAAGATGGCCCTCCCGGCCGGCGAATACACCGCGCGCAAGCTCACCCGCAACCCGCGCCGGGATTTCGACAGAAAACTGGAGCTCTGGCTTGCGCCAGCGTACGGTTATCTGCCCGTGCGCATCAGGCAGACGGAAGCAAACGGCGACTTCGCTGACGCCCAATTGCGCAAACCCCTACCCGCGGGCCCCTCGAATTGAGGAGAAAGTCACACTATCGAAGCAAAAGGTCCTGGAGATATGCCGATTAGCCTGTTGGTTTTACAAATAGACAACCTATCTTGAAACTGGCGCGTTGATTGCTATCTAAACCCCATGAACGCCATCGACATACTCACAGGGCCCGCCATGAACATGCTTTATGACTCGGAGTCTTTCGTCGTCGTACACGTGCAGCCCAATGAAGGCGAGGAGCCCGCGCAGCCGAATGTGCCGGTTCTGGAGCGCCATGGCTTCGAGATCGTGGACAAGCGTTCGGGCAAGGAGGTGTACCTCGACGGCTCCTGGGCCGAACTGTTCCAGCAGCAGATCGCCGCCTGGCAGCTCAACACTCCCACCCAGGAAGAGGTCGAAGACACGCTCGAAGGCTACGCCGAGCTGGCCCACACCCCCGTGTTGGTGCACTGAGCCGAAAACCCCGGAAACAACAACTCAGTAGGTCACAGTCACCGTGATGGTGTCGGTATAGCTGCCCGGCGCAGCCGTGTACTGGCCGGCAGGCAGGCGACCGTAGACGGTGTGCGTGGTGCTTGCCGTCCTGCTCCCGAACCCACCTGAGGTGGACGCGCTGCCCGACACAGTGCTGGTCGCCCAGACCGTCCCGTAGGTCGAACTGGTGTACAGGTTGTAGTTCAGGGTGTAGCTGCCATAGCTCATATAGCGGCTCGTGGTCGTTCCCGAATTCCCCGCACTGAGGCTGACCGTATAGCTCAAGGTGCTGGTTCCGAAGACACTTCCTGAGAACGTGGCCGCCACCGTGATGGTGCCGGTACTTGTGGTGGCACTCGTCGTGGACGCGCTGTAGTTTCCGAAGCTCAGGGCCGTCGCGCTGATGCTGGCAGAGCAGGTCGGCGTCCCGAGCCCCGTCGACGTGCATGACGCATGTGCCGACGCGGCAGCCAGCGCGCCAATCAGTCCGGCAACCCAGATCAGCGCGCTGTAGTTGGAAGCATCGTTTCGCATGTGTAGGGCCCGATTTGTGGCAGCGTGCCGGTGGTCGGAATGGGGCCGACCGTGAAACTGCAATGGCCAGTGCGCCAATTCGCCTCGAAGCGTTCGCCCGCACGGGGGCGATCGAGCTGCAGCGTGCCGCCGTAGCCGGTGATCAATGGAGACGGACGGCCTTCGCCGACAACGTCGATGCCAGCCGGCAGCGGCGACCCGTCGGGCAGCCGGATCTGCATGGTGGCGCTCAGGTCGCGCGAGATGTCGAAGGTGGCCGCCGCAACGCCCTTGTACGACGGCACGACCTGCAGCACGTCGGAGTGCACCTGCGCCGAAATCGGCAGATCGCCGTTGTCCACGCTGATCTTGTTCAGCTCATGGGCACGCAGCCCGGTCACGAGGGCATGCCCCTCGCCGTCGGTCGTCGTCGCCAGGTTGTTCTCCCGGTAGATCTTGATGCCGGCCGCGCCAGGCACCGTCACCAGCGCAAAGCCGTCGCTGGACGATTGCGCCGCGAAGAACATGCCCGACGTATAGCCCAGTGAACCCTCGGCAAGCACCCTGGCGCTGGTCTCCTTGTTGAGGTCGACGACCTGCGCGTTGAAGCTCGCATAGGGGGTCCGCCAGGTTGCCTCGGCCTGGGCGCGCTTTGTCTCGCCATTCGAGGCCGCGACGCGCCAGCCCAGCCCCTCATCGCTCGGCGTCGCCTGGCTGACGTCGACCGTGGTGGTGGTCTTCCCGTTCTGCCGGTTGGTCGTGGCCGATGCGGTCTGCCGGTCGCCCAGCGGAAGGGTCAGGCTCAAGCCGACCGATGCGACGCGCTGGCGATTCGCCGTGGCGCCCGAGTCGGTGCGCGCCACATAGGTGTTCAGGAACACGGCACCGAGCTGAATGGAATGGTTGAGCGAAAGCACCTTGGCCTCGTCGCCGCCGCTGTAGCGCAATGCCGTGTAGGCCAGGCCCAGGCTGCCATAGCGGCGGCCAAGGGAGCGCCCCAGGAACAGTTGGGTCTGCCCGGTCGTGTGCGTCTGGCTGTCCAGCCATGCAACCTGCATGAAGCCCGCGCTGGCGGATTGCCGGCTTGCCGAGAAGCTCCACTCAGGAGCGATGTGCGCAAACGAGACGCGCCCGAGCGTTCCGTTGCCCGCGTCCTGCGAGCGGCTGGCCGCGCCGTGCAGTCCGAACTCCCCCAGCGGCGCCCACACCCAGGTCAGGCCGGCGCCGGCAACCTGAACCTGCGCGCCGGCCTCGCCATGCAGCTCCATGGTGGCCGTCTCGCTGAGTCCGCGGCGCCAGTTGCCGGCAGCGAACGGGCTGCCGTAGTCATTGCTCTGAAGGCCATAGTTGAGGCGGCTCCACCCCACGTTGACCGAGTAGTCCGACAAGCCCGCGCGCAGCAGATTCGTGCTCACGTAGTAAGGCGTCGTGACGGTGCGCCGCACGCCCAGCGCGTC
Source organism: Variovorax sp. YR566 (assembly GCF_051992195.1). Lineage (NCBI taxonomy): Bacteria > Pseudomonadati > Pseudomonadota > Betaproteobacteria > Burkholderiales > Comamonadaceae > Variovorax > Variovorax sp. YR566. Next base: position 6,765,737 of record NZ_CP197092.1, read on the forward strand.
GGACACCGAGAAGCTCATCTCACCCGCGCCGCTGAGCACCGGCACGTTGCTCAACGAAAACGGGCCCGAATCGACCTGCCCCTGATAGTGCAGCGTGTTGTTCACATAGGCTTCGAGCGTCGACGCGACGGCCGATCCGCCCGTGAGCGACGGCACCGGATAGCTGATGTACCCGGGGCTCAGGCCGAACTGCGTGCCGAACTGCACCCCGGCAAAGCGCGACGGCGTGGACCACGCGGCGTTCTGCGTGATGGCGTCGCCAACCGTCAGCCGCGTCAGGCGATCCGGGTCGTCGTAGCGGTAGTAGCTGTCGAGCCGGACCATCTTGCTCAACGACGAAAGGCCCGTTGCATTCTGATAGGCCGACTGGCCGACGAGCACGCTGTTCGCCAGCAATCCCCATTGGCCCGAAACCGTGCTGTCGAGCAGTCCCGATGCGGCAGTGCCGTTGCTGTCGTGCTGCAACGCCATGTTGTAGTTGACGAAGGCGGCATTGACGGAAGGCGTGAGCGACGGCCGGTTCGCGGCCTTGCCGGTGAGTGCACTGGCCACGAATGCCGTCACGGGCAAGCGCACTTGCGCCGTCTGCGTGCTTTCTTCCAGCGCCACGCTGCCATTGGGCAACGCAGCGGGGTCGTAGTAATCGGCCCCCTCGACCACGGCCGTCGCCTGGGCGGGAACGATGACGCGCCACGCCTGCAGGTCGGCACGGCTGAACAGGAGCTTGCCCCCGTGCCGGAGCGCAGAGCGTGCAGGCCCCTCTGCCGTGCCATTGACTTCGACGTCGATGATCACCGGGGTGAACACCCGGTCGTCCGCGATCACTTGGGCCTGCGCCATGTGTGCCACCGGCAGCCAGCAAGCGAAAGCGACCAGGCTACTGAGCTGCTGCAGCCGTCGCACCGGGAACTTGCAGGAAGACGGGGGGCAGCGGCACTTCGGAGTCCGCCTGCGCCTCGAGCTGGAGTCTGGCGCCCGGCGGCAGCGAAGGCAGCACGACCGGCAGCCTTGCGCTTTGCTGCGGCAGCACGTAGACCGACATCCGCTGACGCAAGAGTTCGCTGCCATCCGCATGGCGCACGGTGACTTGCGTGATCTGGATGTGCTCGCGCCCCAGGTTGTCGATGGTCAGCGCCGACGCGCTCAGATGCCACGCAACCGAAGGCGCTCCCGCAGGGGACGAAGGAGGCACGAAGATCGGCAAGACCAGTTGCAGCAGCGTCTGCAATTCAGCGCCCGCCCCCTCGGTCCCCGTTGGCAGCGCCTTGTCGCGCGGCAGCTGCCTCAGGAAGATGCGGTAGCTGCGCTCATCGGCCAGCGCGGGCACCTGCAGGCCGAGGCGCACGATCTGCCGGCCATTGGCCGGAATCCGGAAGATCGCCGGATTGACCAGCACCTCGCGCGTAGGCGCATAGACATCCTGCTGATCCTTCTGCGCCCAGCTCATGACCTCGGCCTGCATCGAGATCTCGCTGGCACCGTCGTTGGTCACGACCAGCGAAGCGACCGGCCGGTTGGGCTGCAGCACGACGCGGACCGGCGCGATCTGGATGCTCGCGGCCCGAACGTCGACAGGAACGGCCGAGATGGCCATCGCCGCCGCCGAACCGAGGATGATCGCCGCGCGCGCCAGGAGCTGACGCATAGCCCAATCGAGGGACATGGACCGTGAACGCTCAGTAGGTGAGCGTCAGGGTGATCGTGTCGGTGTAGTCCGTTGCGGGCGCCACTGCGTACTGGGCGGCCGGGACCTTGCCGTAGACCGTATGGGTCACGGCCGAACCTGTGCCGGTGTAGTCCGACCCCGTCGTGCTGTTGCTCCAGTTGGTCGCATACGAGGAGTCCTTGTAGAGACCGTACGACAGGCTGTTGTAGCCGCTCGTCGCCGTGGCGCTCGTCATGGTCCGGGCCGTCACCGAGCCGCTGGTGCCTGCGCTCATGCCCAGCGAGTAGGTGGTGCCGTAGGTGCACTGCACGGTGAACGAGGTCGCGCCGGTGAGCGCAGTGCCCGGGGTGAAGCTTCCGAACGCGAGCGTGTCGGGCGTGGCCATGGCGCAGGAACTGAGCACCGTGGCCGTCACCTTGAAGGTCGTGGTGGCAGTCGTGGCGTGTGCGGACTGGAGCGGCAGCACGGCAAGCGCCACCAGGGCCGTGGCAATGGCGCCACCGAGTCTCAAGTTATTCATATCTACCCCGTAAGTGTCGGAAATTGAACTCCCGGATAGATGGATATCCGGCCCGTATCGCGAGTCACATGTGGCCTTTGGTATGACTTGTTCGCGACGGGCCGAGTAAACCCAAAGACTTAGTAAAAAATTAGCAGGCTGTCAGTTAAAAGTTTCAGAGGTGTGCAGCGGTAAATCCACCGAAACTTCGGCGGCGTCCGCGCGGCCAGCGCGCGGACGACAGGCACAGGAGGAAATGGACGGCACTGCGCGCGTGTGCCGAGGGCATACGATGGCGCGATGCCTCCTCCAAACTGGCCCACCCGGGCCTCCCGATTCCTGCTGTTCCCCCTGCTCGCCGCCACCGCGTTCACGGGCTGTTCGGCGCTGTCCTCTTCCGGCGCCGATGCGCCCGACGCGCCCATCGCACGCCGCGTCGCAGCGCTCCAGCCGATCGATGCCCTGCTGCTCGGCGAGCAGCACGACGCGCCCGAGCACCATGTCATCGAACGCGAAACCGTCGAGGCGCTGGTCGCGCGCGGCCACCTCGCCGCGCTGGCGCTCGAGATGGCCGAGGAAGGCCGTAGCACCGCGCAGCTCACGCCCACCGCCACCGAGGCCCAGGTGCAGGCCGCCCTCGACTGGAGCGACAAGGCCTGGCCCTGGGCCAGCTACGGCCCCGCCGTGATGGCCGCCGTGCGCGCGGGCGTGCCCGTGGTCGGCGCCAACCTGCCGCGCGTCCGCATGAAAGACGCCATGGCCGACGTCTCGCTCGACGTGCAGCTCAACGGCGAGGCCTACACCGCGCAGCAGGACGCCGTGCGCGATGGCCACTGCAGGATGCTCCCAGAGTCGCAGATCGTCCCGATGACGCGCATCCAGGTGGGCCGCGACCGCGCGATGGCGCAGGCCATCGTCAAGGCGAAACGACCGGGCCAGACGGTGCTGCTGATCGCCGGAGCCGGCCACGTCGTGCGCACGCTCGGCGTGCCGCAGCACCTGCCCGACGACGTCAAGATCGCCACGGTGCGGTTGATGGCCGCGCCGGCTGCTCCTTCGCCCGAAGCGGTGGCGGGCGACTACGACCGCACATGGCGGACACCGCCCCTGCCCGAAAAAGACTACTGCGCAGAGTTCAAGCGGCAGGCAAGACCGCAACCGAAAGCCTGAGCGCCCCATCGACAAGAAAAAAGCCGCGAGCCCAAAGGCCCGCGGCTTTTTCTTTCGGTACGCAGCAGCTCAGCGCGAGGTAATCGCCGACACCGCCGAGTTGCCCGTGGCCGATGCCGTGATCTGGTTGCCCGTGGTGCGCAGCGTGCTGTTGCCCACAGCGCCCGACACGCCGACCCCGAAGTTCACGCTCGTCACCGTGGCCGTCACTGCGCCGGTGTTGACCTGGTAGTTGCCGATGGCCGCGCTCGGCGCGCCGGTGTTCAGCGCCGTCTGCGTCAAGCGGTTGGTTGCGCTGTTGCCGACAGCCTGCGCCGCCAGCGCGTTGCCCGTGACGCCGACCGAGCCGCTCGACACGCCAGCCCCGGTGCTGTTGAGCGCCACCTGGTAGCTCGTGCCCACGCTGGTTGCCGACACCGCGCCCGAGTTGTTTTGGCTGTTGAGGATGGCCGCGCTCGCACCGACGTTCAGCGCCAGCGGCGTGCCGACCAGGCTCGACGAACCCACCGTCGCCGCGCCGCCGTAGCTGCTGCCGCCGCTGGATTCGAGCACGTTGGTCGCCGCATTGCCGCGCGCCAGGGCAACGGTGGTGTTGCCGTCGAGCGAGACGCTGCTGCCGTTGAGCGGCACCGCGCCCGCCAGCGTCGCATTCGCCACCGTGCTGGCCGTCGCCGTCACGCCGGCCGTGCTGCCCTGCACATTGACGATGCCGACGCTGGCCCCCTGCGTCGCGCTGCTCGCCACCGTGGCGGTGTTGGTCGCGCGGTTGGCCGAAGCCTCTGCAAAGGTGCTGTTGCCCGAGATGGTGAGCGCGCCGTTGATCAGCCCCGGCGTGGGTGCGGCGTTGTCGTCGTTGTGGATCGACGTATTGGCCGTGCTGCTGACGGTCGATGCGGCCGACTGGCGGTTCGACAGCACGTGGTCGCCGGTGGCCACCACGTTGTCGGCGCTGCCGGTCTCGTTCAGCGTGGCAGAACCCGTCGCGCCCGGCGGCAGGGTGTTGACCGCGCTCACGCTCAGCGTGTTGGTCGCATCGTTCATCACGCCCAGCGCCGTATTGCTGTTGCCCGAGAGACGCACTGTCGAGGCGGTGGATGCGGCCGGTGCAAACAGCTCCAGCGTGGACGTTGCCGTCACCGCAGCGGTGCCCGACTGCGTCGACTGCAGCGCCGAGCGCGCGCCAACGTTGGAGCCCGCGAGCGTCACGCTGTTGAGCGCCGTGTTGGCCACGGCCTTCGCGCTCTGGCCGTTGTTCGTCACGCCCAGCGTCGAGGTACCGACGATGGATGCCGGTGCCGTGTCGATGCCCACGATGCCCGTCGCGGTGGCCGACACGGGCCCGGTGCCCATCTGCACGTTGGCCAGTGCGTGGTCGGCCGTCACTGTCACCAACAGCGCCGGGCCGGCTGCAGCCACGGCCGGCAGCGGCGTGCTGCCGGCGATGGTGCTGCTCTTCACGTCGATGCTGTTGGTGGCAGCGCTGCCGGTGGCGGCTGCGCTGGTGATGTTGCCGTCGAGCGTGGCGCTGCTGCCGGTGAGCGCGTTGGGGCCGGTCAACGTGAGCCTGGTCACGTTGTTGGCGTTGGCTGCCACGGTTGCGTTGCTGTCCTGCGCATTCAGCACCGCAGTCTTGGCCGACTGCGATGCGCCGCCGGTCAGCGAGGCAGCGTTGGTAGCGCGGTTGGCCGCTGCTTCCGAGGACGTCGAGTTGCCCGAGGCGGTGAAGCTGCTGTTGACCAGGCCTGCGTTGGCGGGCACCAGGCTGTCTTCGTTGTAGATCGCGGTGTCGGCGGTGCTGGTGGCCGAGGTTCCGGCCGACTGGCGGTTCACCAGCACCTGGTCGCCCAGCGCCGCGGTGTTGCCGGGCAACGCCCCCTGAAGAATGATCGCGGGAACGAGGGATGCGACAGACGAGCCGCCCGCAACGGCGACCTTGTTGTCCACGTCGTTGATCACGCTCAGCGCCGAGTTGCTGTTGTTCGAGAGCTTCACCGACGAGCCCGTCACCGAGGCCGGCGCAAAGGCCTGCATGAACGAGCGCGACTCCACCGCCGCCGTGCTGCCCTGTGCAGACAGCAGCGCGGAGCGGGCCGACACATCGGTGGCCGCGAGCGTGATGGCGTTGCTGCCCGTGTTGGCCACGGTCTTCGCGCTTTGCGTGTTGCCGGAGGCACTCAGCGTCGATCCGGTGATCACCGCGCCGACCGCCGTGTCGACACCGAAGGCGGCCGCCACCTTGGAAGAGATCGTCGGGCTCGTCACCAGCTGGATGCTCGACAGCGCATGGTCGCCGACCGCACCTGCCAGGCCCGCGAGGCTGGTCGCACCGGCAAGCGGCAAGCCGTCGCCCACGGCGATGGTGTTGCCCTTCACGTCGATGCGATTGACGGCAGCGTTGCCCGTGGCCGAACCGCCGGCGGCGTTGCCGTCGACAGCGACCTGCGAGTTCTGGATACTCGCGCCGCCCAGCACCAACTGCACGCCGTCCTTGTTGTTGAGCAGCGCGCCTTCCTGCCCGGTCAGCGAACTGACCACGGCGCTGGTGAGCTGAAGGTTCTGCACTGCAGTGGTGGTCGAGACGCCGACCGCATCCACGCTCACGCCGTTGACGGCGCTGTTGCTGGTCGCGCCGGCCAGCGTGGTGTTGCCGCTGGCGTCCACCTTCGAGTTGCTGATGGCGCCGGTGACGGTGGTCTGCACTTCAGGCCCGCCGCTGCGCTGCGCCGACACCGTGCCCTGGCCCGACTGCGCGTTCTGCACGCTGAAGGCGGCGGTGGTGGCGAGCACGTTGCCCGTCAGCGTCGCACCCGCCAGCGAGAGGCCGGAGGTGTCGATGTTGTTGCCCGTCAGCTTCACCGTGTTGCCGGTGGCGCGGCTGCCGTAGGCCAGCGCCTGCGCCGCGTTGTCCGAACTGGACACCGAGCCGTTGCTCAGCGTGCCCGTGACCGTGGTGCGCGCCACGATGCCGCCGGCCGCGATGGCAGAGATGACGGTGTTGGTGCCCGCCACAGCCTGCGTGTTGGTGACGTTGGCGATCGAGGCATTCGAGCCGCTCACGTTGTTCAGGCCCAGCGTCACGCCGCTGGCTGCGTCGTTGCCGTAGGTGGCTGCGACGAAGGCGTTGTCGCTGTTCGCGACGCTGGCGCCCGAGACATTGCCGTTGACGTTCGCCGCAAAGGTGTTGGAGCCGGTCGCCGAGCTGCCGATGTTCCCCTGCACCGACTGGTCGTTCAGGATGCCGTAGGCCGCAGTCACCGTCGGCAGGGCGCCGGCCGCGTTGCTGAACGGCAGTCCGCTGAGCACATCGACCGTGACGGTCGAGGCCGGCGTACCCAGGAACGGGCCTGGCGCCGCGGCCAGGTTGCCCGTGCTCACGCCCAGCGTGTTCGTCGCCGAGTTGCCGTAGGCAATGGCGCGCTGCAGGTTGTCGGTGAGCGCGACCGAGCCGCCCGTGAGGTTGCCGTTCACCGTGATGCGCGCTTCAGGAGCGAACAGCGCCGCGCCGGCACCGGAAGTCGCATCGGACATCTGCACGCTCGCGATGCCCGCGCCCGTGCCGACCGAGTTGCCGCTGAGCGTGAGCGTGTTGGTGGCCCCGCTGCCGAGCGCCACGGCTTCCTGCCGGTTGTCGGTCAGCGCCAGCGTGTTGTTCGCGACCGGTGCGCCGCCGCCGCTGGCGGTCAGCAGGATCTGCGAGCCGAAGTTGAGCGCCGCGGGGCCACTGCCGTTGTAGTTGCCCTGCAGGTTGGTGAGCGTCGCCGCGCCGCTGGCGGACACGCGCCCGTCGGAGTTGGTGCCGCCCGTGAGCACGGCGTTGCCGTTGCCCAGCGCCACCGTGGCTGCCTGGATCGCCAGGCTCTGCGTGATCTGGTTGCCCTGCGCGGTGGCCGCCGATGTGTTGCCGGACACGGTGACCGAACTGCCGCTGGTCTGCCCCGTGCCGGGCGACTCGCCCGTCTTCGCCGAGATGACCGACGGGAGCAGGAACGCCGTCAGCGGCGCCGCCGAGTTGGCCTGCTGGTTCGACACCGCCGCCGTGCCGGTGAACGAAGCCGCGTTCTTGCCGCTGGCGATCGCGCTCGACGCCGTGTTGCCGGTGGCGTCCGCCGTGATGCTGTTGTCCGCGAGCGTGATCTGGCTGTTCTTGCTCGACTGCACGCCGGCCAGGATCTGTGCGCCCGCGGTCTGGGCGAAGGTGGTCACGCCGATGTTGCCCTGGCTGTTGACGATGGCCAGGTCGCTGTTGACGTTGCTGGTCACGCCCACGCCGTTGTGGATGCTGTTGTTGGCCGCGGTGGCTGCCGTGCCGGTGCCCGCAATCGTCACGTCGTCGATCAGGATGCGGTTGCCCGCCGTGCCGGCGGTGGCGCCCAGCGCCTCGTTGCCCGTGGCCGCGCTGGAGATCGAATTGCCCTGCACCGACAGCGAGCCCTGCAGCACGTTGGAGCCGCCGGCAGGCACGCCGCTCACGAGGCCCGTGATCACCGAGCCCGTATTGGTTGCGCTGTGCGTGGCGGCGAGGATGCCGTTGCCGTTCGCCTGCAGGTTCGCGACCACCGCCGAGCCCGCGAAAGCCGGCGCGCCGCCCGACTGGATTTCGGCCGAGCTGGTGGCGCTGTTGGCCTTGAGCACCGCCGAGATCGAATTGCGTTCGAGCACGGCAGCGGTGGTCAGCGTGATGCCCGGGCTCGCCGTCAGCATCAGGTCGACCGTGTTGCCCAGCACCTGCGCGCTGGAGCTCGCGCCCGTGGCCGACTGCAGCGAGGTCACCACGATGTTGCCCTTGGCATCGAACAGCGGTGCGCCCGCCGGATAGGTCAGCACCGAGGTGCCGGCCTGCGGCGAGGCGCCGACCGCGGCGGCGCCCGAGACCATCGAGCTGCCGCTGTTGAGCGTGGTGGTGGCCGAGATGGTGTTGTCCGCGTTGACCACGCTGCCGGTCTGCAACGTGCTCGATTCCACTGCCAGCTTGCTGCTGCTCACTGCGCTGTTGATCACGCCGGTGTTGGTCGCCACGCCCAGCGTGGCGGCGTTGTTCACCGGCGTGCCGGGCGCCGGCTGGATGCTGTTGGCAAAGCTGTTGCCGGTGGCGCTCGCGCCGACCAGGTTGCCGCTGGTGCTCATCGCCACCGGGTTGGGATTCAGCGGCGTGCCGGTGGAGGTCGTGCCCACGGTGGCGCCGGTGATGGTGGCGTTGACGGCCCCGGTGTTGTTGATGTCCGAGTTCACCGTCGGCGTGCCGGTGGCGATGCCGTTGTAGGCAGCGTCGACCGAGGTCTCCGCGGCTTGTGCGCCGGAGGCTGCTGCAATCAGCGCCATCGCGACGGCCGTGCCGATGCTGCTGCGGCTGAACATGGGCGCGCGTGCGGCCCGGCTCTGGATCTTGCGTGCGTTCATGGCGTGACTCCTCGGATGTTGTGGAAGCGGTCTGGGTCGGAAAGTGGATGCGCGATGCGCGCGGAACGGCAGCTCAGTCGCCCTTGACGGCGCTGTCGGAAGAAGAGGCAGAAGGGGAAGAAGCAGGCGCCGCGCCGCCGACCACCGCGCTGCCGATGCGCAGCTTGGCGATCTCCTGCAGGCCCGGGCCGTCGCGGTGGATCGACGTGTCGGCGGCATCGGGCCGCCACGTGAGGCTGATGGCGCCCGGCGCCACGCCGCGGTTGGCAAGGGCCGAGGTGACGGCAGCGATGCGCTGGTCGGTGAGCTCGTCGCGCTTGCGGGCGTCCCAGTTCTCGGTGTCGCGCGCCACCAGCACGATGTCGGTCGAGCCCTTCTTGGCCAGGCCAGCGATCTGGTCGATCAGCGCAAGCGAGCTGCCGCCGAGCGTGGTCGCGCCGAAGTCGAAGGACACCTGCGTCGCCGTGCCCGTGAGGCGCGCGCCGCCCTGCCCCGCGGCATTGACGGCCACGCCGCTCTGCACCACGGGCGAGGTCACGGCCGCGCCGCCCACGGTGGCATCGCCCGGGTTGTCGACCTTGCGCAGGTCGGCCGCGGGCACGACCGGAATCTGCTCGCCGGCGCCCGGGCGCATCGTCATGCAAGGCCGGTGGTCGACCTGCGTGACGGCCGCCATGAGCCGCACCACGCCTTCTTCGAGCGCCGCGCGCACGCCCATCTGCACCGGCTCCTGGCCCTTGGCGCCGATGTCCACGTCGTACAGCTTGCTGCCGAAGAAGCGGAACACGTTCAGGCCCACTTCGTAGCCATTGAACTGCTTGGTGAGACTCACCGTGCGCACCACCATCAGCGACTTGGTGTCGACGATGCGCAGGTCCACGCTCACCGACTGGCTGAAGGTGCGCGCCTTCACGCCCACCTGGTTCACCGCGAACTCCGCGCCGCCCGAGTTGATGTTGTAGTTGAGCTCGGTGATGCCGCCAACGATGAAGTAATCGGACTTGTTGATCGTGCCGCCGAAGTACGGCAGCCACGGCACCGCCTGGCCGCCGTTGGGTCCGCCGACCTGGTGCGTGCGGCCGTCACCGAGCTGGCGGCGGTCGGCGTACGCGAGCTCGCGCTCGGCGATCACCGGGTCGAAGCGCTCGGCGATGCTCACCGCGCCGCCGAGCTTGCCGAGTGCCGAATACACCATCAGCGCGCCGCCCTGCGTGATCGCGTTGCCTTCGTTGATGCTGTACTTGCCGGTGTAGTCCTTCACGTCGCCCACGCCGATGACGATGGGCGGACGCCGCGTGGCCGCGATGTGGTCGGCGTAGCAGGCGAGCACCGCCTCCATCGGCGTGATGTTGTCGCGCACCGAGGGGCCGAGCACCACGGGTGCCTCGTTGGGCGCAAAGCGTTGCTGCGGAGCGGAGACGCAACCGGCGAGCGCCACCGTGGCGATGGCTGCGAGCGCGAAGGTGCGGGTGATGGGGTATTGCATGTCGCTTGCCCCGTTCAATTGAGCACGCCGAACGCGCACGCCGAGCTGCCGCCGACGCTCGCGGTCTGCGCACCCGAGTTGCTCTGATTCGAGTTCAGGGCCTGGTTGGCCGCGCCCTGCACCTGCGTGCTGGTGCCGCCCACGATGGCCGAGCCGACCGCGCCGGAGTTGGCTTGCGTGGTGCCTACCGTCGCGCCGCCGAGGGTGCCTACCGCGGTGCGGCTGTCATTGCCCGAGGCATTCGAAGTCGCGCCCGAAGTGGAAGGCGAATTCGCGACCGTGCTGTTGTTGCCGTCGTTGCCCGTGGAGGTCGCGGAGACGTTGCAGTTGTACTGGCGACCGATGTTGTTGGTCGTGTTGTAGACCGGCGCCGAGTAGTAGCCACTCTTCTGCTTGCGGATCATGTCCTGGATCGCGGCCTGGTTCACCTTGTCGGTGCTGGTCTGGAACTGCCATGCGGCGTTCTCGCCGACGTTGTTGGCGAGCGCAGCCAAAGGCGCACACACCAGTGCCATAAGAAATACGCGTTGCATGACGGTCCCTCTCTGGAAGACGCACTTGATGAACTCATAAGTGCTACGTTTCGGGAGGGGATGCTAGGGATCGACGGCCACGGCCGGTATCCCGGGAACCGGTAGGAGGTATCCCGGGAACCGGTAGAAATGAAAAAGGGCCAACCCGGGCCCGGGTCGATCCCGACGGCGTGCGGCGCCGTGGTTCAGAACGCGAGTTGAATCGTCTCGGGCACCACGGTTTCGCCTCGGGGCTTCGCGTCGGAAGCCGGCAGCGCGCCTTCGTGCTGCAGCAAATGCCGCTTGCGGAAGACACCGCCGGCGTAGCCCTTGAGGTCTGCGTTCTTGCCGATCACACGGTGGCACGGCACGACGATGCTGATCGGATTCGACCCGTTGGCGGCACCGACATCGATGGCCGCGCGCGGATCGTCGAAGCCGAGCTGCTTCGCCAGTTCACCATAGCTGGTCGTGCGGCCTGCAGGAATGCGGCGAAGCGCCTCCCAGACCTGCTGCTGCAACGCGTTGCCCAGCCTTGCGACGGGCAGCGTTTCGATGGCCGTGAGATCGCCGTTGAAGTAGCGATCGAGGGCATCGGCCACCGTTTGCGGCGCGGCGCCTTCGGTCAGCTCCACCTTGTCGTGAAGTTCCCGCAGGAGGCGATGCAGGCGGGCGCGATGGTCCGCGAAATCCAGCGCATGAATGGCACCGGCAGCGTCGGTGACCAGCAGAAGTTCGCCCATCGGCGAAGCCAGATGGCTCAGTTGCAGCTTCATGATCGTGTCCTCACAAAAGAGAAGGCGGCAGGGCCGCGAACATTCACATGTTGCGCGTTCCCTGCCGCCTTCACTCGCCGTATCCGGACATCGATCTCCGGCTCACGCCGGCGCTGCCTTCCCGCTCAGGCGTGTGCCTTGATCGAATCCGCCAGCGTGTTCACCAGCGTGTCGATGTGCGACTTCTCCACGATGTACGGCGGCGCAATCACCAGCACGTCGCCCGCTGGCCGCACCAGCGCGCCCTTGTGGAAGCAGTCGAGGAAGATTTCATAAGCGCGCTTGCCCGGCGTGCCCGCGATGGGCGCGAGCTCCACCGCCGCGGCAAGGCCGAGGCTGCGGATGCTGATGACGTTGGGCAGGCCCTTGAAGGCGCTGTGGAAGGCATTGCCCAGCACCTTGCCCATTTCACCGGCGCGCGCGAACAGGTTTTCTCCCTTGAAGAGATCGAGCGTGGCAATGGCCGCTGCGCAGGCCACCGGGTGGCCCGAGTAGGTGTAGCCGTGGAAGAACTCGACCACGTGCTCGGGCGCGTCGGTCTTCATCATCGCGTCGTAGAGCTTGTCGCGGCAGATCACGCCGCCCAGCGGAATGACGCCGTTGGTCACGCACTTGGCGAAGTTCAGCATGTCGGGCACCACGCCGAAGTAGTCGGACGCGAAGTTGGTGCCCATGCGGCCGAAGCCCGTGATGACCTCGTCGAAGATCAGCAGGATGCCGTGCTTGTCGCAGATCTCGCGCAGGCGCTTCAGGTAGCCCTTGGGCGGCAGGTACCAGCCGGCCGAACCGGCCACGGGCTCCACGATGATCGCGGCGATGTTGCTCGGGTCGTGCAGCGGCAGGATGCGGGTTTCGAGCTCGACCAGCGGGTCTTCGGCCCACACCGGCTCCTCGTTGTGGATGTAGGCGTGGTTCACCGGGTCATGGATGAAGCGCATGTGGTCCACGCGCGGCAAAAAGGCCGAGCCGAACACCTTGCGGTTGCCCGGAATGCCGCCCACCGACATGCCGCCGAAGCCCACGCCGTGGTAGCCCTTCTCGCGGCCGATGAACACGTTGCGGTGGCCTTCGCCGCGCGCGCGGTGATAGGCCAGGGCCACCTTCATCGAAGTGTCGGCAGCTTCGGAGCCCGAGTTGCAGAACAGCACCTTGTTGAGATCGCCGGGCGCAAGCGAGGCGATCATCTCGGCCGCCTTGAAGGCCTTGTCGTTGCTGACCTGGAAGGCGGTGGCGTAGTCGAGCGTGTCGAGCTGCTTCTTGATCGCCTCGTTGATGGGCTTGCGGTTATGGCCCGCACCCACGCACCACAGCGACGAGATGCCGTCGATCACCTTCTTGCCGTCGTGCGTGGTGAACTCCATGCCGTCGGCCGCGACGAACACCCGCGGGTCTTTCTTGAAGTGACGGTTGGGGGTGAAGGGCAACCACTGGTTGTCCATGTTGAAGTCCTGGAAGGCCATGCGTGTCTCCTGCGGTTATGTGGTCGAGGAAAATCGCGATTCTGGCACCCCTGCGACAATCACGCCCTGATGACGACCTCTACGCCTACCTCGCCCGCCTATATCCTGAACCTCTCCTGCCCCGACCGGACGGGCATCGTGCACGCCGTGTCGGGCTTCCTGCTCGAGCGCGGCGCCAACATCGAAGAGGCCGCCCAGTACAACGACCACGACACGGGTCTTTTCTTCATGCGGGTCCGCTTCGCCTGCGGCGACCACAGCGAAGCCACGCTGCGCGAAGAGCTGAAGACCTTCGCCGCCGGCTTCGGCATGACGCTGCAACTGCACGCCGCCGCCGAGCCGATGAAGACGGTCATCCTCGTCAGCAAGGAAGGCCACTGCCTCAACGACCTGCTGTTCCGCTGGAAGAGCGGCCTGCTCGCCATCGACGTGCGCGCCATCATCTCGAACCACCGCGACTTCTACCAGCTGGCCGCCAGCTACAACGTGCCCTTCCACCACATCCCGATGACGGCCGCGACCAAGGCACAGGCCGAGGCGAAGGAGCTTGAAATCATCGAGGCCGAAGGCGCCGAACTCGTGGTGCTCGCGCGCTACATGCAGATCCTGAGCGACAACCTGTGCCGCAACCTGGCCGGCCGCGCGATCAACATCCACCACTCGTTCCTGCCCAGCTTCAAGGGCGCCAAGCCCTACTACCAGGCACACGACCGCGGCGTGAAGCTGATCGGTGCCACCGCCCACTACGTGACGGCCGACCTCGACGAAGGCCCGATCATCGAGCAGGACGTGGCCCGCGCCGACCACACCGACACCGTGGAAGACCTAACGGCCCGCGGCCGCGACACCGAGAGCCAGGTGCTGGCGCGTGCAGTGAAGTGGCACAGCGAGCACCGCGTGCTGCTGAACGGGCACCGCACGGTGGTGTTCCGCTAGGCCTCCGAAAAAAGCATGCCTCCACTTTGGAGGCATGCATCCCGCTCAGCGTCAGTTGCGATTAGGGTTGTTCGGCCGACGGTCGTAGCGGTTCGGCACGCCGTCGCCGTCACGGTCCCAGCGGCCTGCGTTGTACTGCCAGCGTCCGCCTTCCTCGCGCCACTCCGGCGCACGGTAGGCATAGCCCGGACGGGCACGCACCCAGACGCCGCGGGTCCATACATGGCGCCCACCGCGCCACTCATAGTGCCCCGGCGCCCACACATAGCCGCGGCGCGGCGGGGGCACGCGTTCGGAGCGCGGAGGGGGCGGCGCCACCTGTATGACCACGGGTTGCGCCTGCGCGGCCGTGGGAACAGTCAATGCGCCCACCGACAGAAGCGATGCAGCGCCGACGGAAAGAGCCAATGCGAGTTTTTTCATGAAGGACTCCTCATGAGTTGTTGGAGGAGCCTTCATGCTGCCCAGCCCATGTGAACCGCCTGTAAGCAATGCACGGAGTCTTGTGTAAAGCTGTGACTCGCCTTTGAGCGCCTTCGAGCGCCCCGGCGAGCGCTCACTCCTGCAATTCGCGCAGATCGATGGCCGTGGCCATCGCCGCATGGCCGGCCTTGTTGGGGTGCAGGTGGTCGCCCGAATCGAACAGCGGATTCAGCGCCTTCGGGTCCGCAGGGTCGCGCAATGCCGCATCGAAATCGACGACGCCGTCGATGTCCTGCTGGCCGCGGATCCAGCGGTTGACGGCTTCGCGCATGGCCTCGTTGCCCTCGCTCCAGTAAGGCGTGTTCCTGAATGGCGGCACGGTGCCGAGCAGCACCTTCACGCCCTTGGCGCGGGCCTGCTTGACCAGTTGCTCCAACCCCTCGGTGATGCGCTCGGCCGTCGGCATGTCGCGCGGCTTCAGCTCGGCGCCCGGCACCTTGGCGAACAGGGTGCGGCCGATGTCATTGGTGCCCATAAGGATGATCGCGTGCGTCACGCTGCTCTGCCGCAGCGCATCGAGCTCGAACCGGGAGAGGCCGCTGGGCCCCAGTCCGTTGGCCAGCAGGCGATTGCCGCCAATGCCGGCATTGAGCACCGCAACGTCTTGCCCTTCGCGCTGCGTATCACGCAAGCGAGTGGCCAACATGTCGGGGTAGGCCCCGAAGTTGCCCTCCGAGGTGCCCATCGTGATCGAGTCGCCGAAGGCCACGACGGTGCGCACGGACTTGGTGGTGAGCACGTCGAGCCCGGTCACGATCTGGTTCAGCACCAGCGGCGAGGGGTTCTTCAGCTTCGGTGCCATCACTGCGTTGCCGGGCGCTACCCATGTCGCGCCCGGCTCCAGCATGGAGACAGTGGCAAACGGCGTGGTGCGGTCGAAGAAGGCGCTCACGACCACCGTTTGGCCCGCCTGCACCGGCAGGTCGATGCCATCGCTCCAGGCGTCCGCGCCGGGCGCAACGGTCATGGTGGTGCGGCCGCCGAAGCGCAGCACGCGCAGCGTGGCCGGCGAGAACGCATCGGCGCCGGTGCCGCGTGCTGCGCTCGCGGCGGCAATGCGCAGCGGTGTCTTGCCGAAGCGGTTCGAGAAGCGGATGCGGATGCGCTCGCCGTCGAGCGACAGTTCAACCTTCTGGCGCAGTGTCTGCCCGCGCAGGTCATTGCCGGCAGGCGACGAATAGTTCGCACCACCGGGGGCTGCGGCCATCTCCGTGAAATCGACCGGTGCCACGGCCCAGCTCGCAACCCAATGCGCCTCGGCGGGCTGCCGCGGATGGTCGTCGGGCGTCACAGCCTGCACGCCGACGGCCAGCACTGCGAGGCAAAGGGCTGCCACCCAGTGCGCGACGGTCACGTCGCGCAGGCGCTCTGCCCAAATGGAAACCAGTTTCATGCGCGCAAAGCGTCGCAGTGTACGGAGCCACTGTTCCCCCGCGCGTGACGAGGTCTAAGGCCGGGTTACCAAGTGTCTACGTAGGGAGCAGCAACGCTCGAGCCCTTCGTGGCAGAAGACAAGCCACGCACCAACCAGGTGCGCGTCTCGGCCGGATCGATCACCGCGTCGATTTCCAGCGTTTGCGCCATGTGGATCGCTTCGCCATTCGCATACTGCTGCGCGACGAGTTTCTTGAACAGCGCATCGCGCTCCGCACCCTCGGGTGCAGCGGCCAGTTCCTTGCGAAAACCCAACCGCACAGCACCCTCCAGCCCCATCGCGCCGAATTCGCCGGTGGGCCAGGCCACGGTGAAAACCGGTGCGTCAAAGCCGCCCGCAGTCATCGCCTGCGCGCCCAGTCCGTAGCCCTTGCGAAGCACCACGGCGAAGAACGGCACGCGCAGATGCGAAGCCACCATGAACATGCGGCACACATGACGCACCTGTGCCTGCGCCTCGATTTCGGGCCCGACCATGAAGCCGGGCGTGTCGCACAACGAAACAATTGGAAGGTCGTGCGCATTGCAAAGCTGCATGAATCGCGCAGATTTGTCGGCCGCTTCCACATCGATCGCGCCGCCGAGGTGGTGCGGGTTGTTGGCCATCAGCCCGACCGGCCTGCCCTCGATGCGCGCAAGCGCAGTGACGATGCCCGCGCCGAAACCCGCGCGCAGTTCGAGCAGCGAGCCGGTGTCGGCCACGCCGCGCATCGCGGCGCGCACGTCGTACACGCGCAGGCGGTTCTCGGGCACCACATGGCGCAGCGTGCGCGGGTCGGCGCAGTGCCAGTCGGTGGTTGGGCCCTGGAAGTACGACAGGTATTGCTTCGCAGCAGCGACGGCAGCAGCTTCGTCTTCCACCAGGATGTCGATCACGCCGTTGCGCGACTGCACGCTGCTGGGCCCGATCTGCTCGGGCGCGAAGGTGCCGAGCCCGCCGCCCTCGATCATCGCGGGGCCGCTCATGCCGATGTTGCTGCCCTTGGTGGCGATGATCACGTCGGCACACCCCAGCAGCGCCGCATTGCCCGCGAAGCAGCGCCCATGCACGATGCCCACCACGGGCACCTTGCCCGACAGCGCCGCGAACTGGCTGAAGGTGTGGTTGTTCAGGCCCGCGACGATCGGCATGTCGGTGTCGCCGGGACGACCACCGCCGCCCTCGGCGAACAGCACGACAGGCAGCTTGAGCTGATGCGCCACCGCCAGCAGGCGGTCGGTCTTGTGGTGATTGCGCATGCCCTGCGTGCCGGCCAGCACGGTGTAGTCGTAGGCCAGCACGGCGCAGCGCGACACCTCGGGGCCGAACTGCTTCGCGTTGATGCTGCCCAGGCCCGTGACCATGCCGTCCGCGGGCGTGTTGGCGATCAGGTCTTCGAGCGTGCGTCGCCGCGTCTGCGCGGCGATGGCGAGCGCGCCGTATTCGATGAAGTTGCCGGGGTCGGCTGCGGTGTCGCACAGGTCGGCGATGTTCTCGCGCGCAGTGCGGCCGCCCTGTGCGTGGCGCTTGTCGACGGCGGCCTTGCGGTTGGCGTCGAGCGTGGGCGCGTGGCGGTCGATGACCTTCTGCAGATCAGGGCGGATCGCGTCCAGGTCGTGCTCGGCGCGAGCCTCGACCTCGACGGCCTGCGCATCGACGGCTTCCAGCTGCAGCAGCGACTGGCCTTCGACCAGGTAGTCACCGGGCTCGGCCAGCAGCGCGACCACGCGGCCGGCCACCGGTGCGTGCAGCAGGTGTTCCATCTTCATGGCCTCGAGCACGCCGAGTTGCGCGCCGGCGGGCAGCACGTCGCCGACGGCGACTTCGAACTGCACGAGGCGGGCCGGCATCGGGGCCTTGACGGTCAGCTCGTCCGATTCGTCATCGGTGACAACGGCTTGTGCTGCGGGCACCGCCACCGTCTTCTTTGAATGCTTTTCAAGCGCCGCCGCAGCCCCGAGCAGATCGCCCAGATGCGCCTCCACGAAACGCGTATGCACCGCCTGCGTCGCAAACTCGGGCCGCGCCGCGATGGCGCGCAGCAGCGACAGGTTCGTGGCGATGCCGTCGATATGGCATTCGTCCAGCGCGCGCAGCGATCGGCGCAGCGCGTCTTCGAAACGCGGCGACGGCGAATGCACGATGAGCTTGGCGAGCAGCGTGTCGTAGTGCGGCGAAGGCGCAAGGCCCGCGTAGCCGTGCGTGTCAACGCGCACGCCGGGGCCTGCCGGCAGATCGAAGCGCGCGAGCGTGCCGCCCGAAGGCCGCGCGTTGCCTTGCGCATCCAGCGTCTCCGCGTTGATGCGCCACTGCACAGCAAAGCCGCGCTGCGGTGCGGTGCGATCGGGTTCAACACCAAGTTCGCCCAGCGACTGCCCCGCTGCCACGGCGATCTGCAACTGCACGAGATCCAGCCCCGTCACTGCTTCCGTCACCGTGTGCTCGACCTGCAGGCGCGGGTTGGCCTCGATGAAGACGAAGGGCAGCGTCGTCGATGCCGCATCGACCAGAAATTCGAAGGTGCCGAGGCCGCGATAGCCCACCGTCTTCGCCATGCGCAACGCAGCCTGCGTGACCTGCGCGCGCAAGGCCTCGGGCAGCGAAGGGCTCGGCGCGATCTCCACCAGTTTCTGAAAGCGCCGCTGCAGCGTGCACTCGCGCTCGCCGAGGCTGGCCACGGCGTGGCCGTCGCCCAGCACCTGCACTTCGATGTGCCGCGCATTGCGCATCAGCCGCTCGACATACACGCCTTCGATGCCGAATGCGGCCTTGGCTTCGGACATGCAGCGCGCATGCGCCTCGGGCAGTTCTTCAGCGTTCAGCACCGCGCGCATGCCGCGCCCGCCACCGCCGCCGATGGCCTTGACCATCACGCCCGCGCCCTGCGCATGCTGCTCGGCGAAGAAGGCCTGCGCCTGTGCGAGCGTCACTGCGCCGGCGCTGCCAGGCATCACGGGCACGTCGCATTGCGTGGCCAGTGCGCGTGCGCGGGCCTTGTCGCCGAACAGGCCGAGCTGCTCCGGCGTGGGGCCGATGAAGACAAGGCCGGCGTCCGCGCAGGCCTGTGCGAAATCGGCACGCTCACTGAGAAAGCCATAGCCGGGGTGCACCGCATCGCAGCCCTGCGCCTTGGCCACCGCGATGAGCGCCGCGACATCGAGGTACGCCGAAGGCCCGGTCGCATCGAGCGCGATTGCTGTGTCGGCCAGCTGCACATGCAGCGCCGCCGCATCGTCGCGCGCATGCACTGCCACGCTGGCAATACCCAGGTCGCGCAGCGCGCGCACCAGACGCACGGCGATCTCGCCGCGGTTGGCAATCAGAACTTTGGAGAACAGCAAACGGAACCTCTCAGCTTTTGTCTTTGAGCAAGCGGCGCAGCACCTTGCCCGCGCCGGTCGTCGGCAATGCGTCGATGAAACTCACGGCGCGCGGCGCCTTGTAGCTCGCCATGTTGTCGCGCGCCCAGGCGATGAGAGCGTCGGCATCGAGCCCGGCACCTGGCTTGCGCACGATGAATGCCTTCACGACCTCGCCCTTCTCTGCATCGGGCTGAGCGATGACGGCCGCCTGCGCCACTGCCGGGTGCTTGATGAGGATGGTTTCGACCTCTTCGGGGAACACGCTGTAGCCCGAGACCTTGATCATTTCCTTGAAGCGGCCGATGAAGGTGAGATAGCCATCGGCATCGAGCTTGCCCATGTCGCCGGTGTGCACCCAGCCGTTGCGCAGCGTGGCAGCGGTGGCTTCGGGCTTGTTCCAGTAGCCCTTGAAGGTGCCTGGGCTGGTGAGCACGATCTCGCCGACTTCGCCCACCGGCATGTCGGCCTGCGTGTCCGTGTCGATGATGCGGATGGTCACGCCCGGCACCGCGATGCCCTGCGTGCCCCAGCGCGGCGCATGGTGCGGCGTGTAGGTGTCGCAGGTGTGGGTTTCGCTCAGTCCGTAGGCCGCCTCGAACGAAGTGCAGTTCTGTGCGTGCGTGCGCCATTGCTGCGCCAGCGGCTCGGTGAAGGTGATGCCGAAGCTCGTGACAGGATTCATCTTCAGGCTGCGCAGGTCGAAGCTGTCGATGTCGCTTACCTGCATGCAAGCCACGTTCATCGGCGCGATGCTGTACCACCAGCTCACCTTGTAGGCGGCAATGGCCTGCAGCACGGCGCGCGGGTCGAAGCGGTGCAAGAGCACCGATGCCGCACCGGTCAGCACCGGCACGTTGACACCCATCAGCATGCCCGCGATGTGATACAGCGGCGCGATGGACAGCAGCACGTCGCCCGGCCCCACGCCGTTGCAGTCGGCCGCGGCGCGCGTCTTGAAGAGCGCGTTGCCGTAGCTCAGCATCGCGCCCTTGGGCAGGCCCGTGGTGCCCGATGTGTAGGTCATGAGCGCCACGTCGTCCATGTCGATGACCACGGGCTGCGGCTTGGCGTTGCCGCGCATCACGGCCAGGAAGTCTTCGCAGTCTTCAGGCACGCTGCGTTCGGCCTTGCGCTCTGCGGCCAGTTCGGCCGGCAGGTCGAGCGACGACGGGTCGGGCAGCAGGTCGGCGTAGTGCACCACGAACACGTGTTCGATCGAGCTCTCCGGCTGCACCTTGCGCACCACCGGCAGCAGCGGCGCGGCCGCGACGATCACTCGCGCCTTCAGGTCGTTGACCTGGTAGGCCAGCTCGTGCTCCTTGTTGAGCGGGCCGCTCGGACAGACGATGGCGCCGATCTTCTGGATGCCGAAGTGCGCGACCAGGTACTGCGGACAGTTGTTGAGAAAGAGCACCACGGGCTCGCCCTTCTTCACGCCCAGCGCCTGCAAGCGCGCCGCGAAGGCGTCGCTGGCGCGGTCGAGTTCGGCCCAGCTCATCGCATGGCCGTACCAGAGGCAGGCGGTGCTGCCGCCACGCTCGCGTGCGTGGGTGCGCAGGTACTCGTGCAGCGGCTGCTGCGGGCGGTCGGGCAATGTCTCCATGGCGTCACTTTCTCAGGGTTATCGATAGCCGCCTGCACCGGGCAGGCGCTTGCCAATGGTGCATGGTGCACGAACAATCCTACCCATGGGTATAACTTCCGCGACACGGCACAAACCCTCTGGAGACCAGAGCGACACGACGGCGCAGCCGCACATGCCCCAGGGCACGGGCCGCCAGCGCGCGGCCACGCAGGGCACCGACCTGCAGCGCGAGCGCATCCTGCAGGCGGCCGCGCAGCTCTTCGCCGCGCAGGGCTACGCCAACACGACCATGGCGCAGATCGTGCGCGCGCTGGGCGTGACCAAGCCCTTCGTGTACTACTACTTCCGCGACAAGCAGGAGATCTTCGAGACGCTGTCGTGGCGCCCGGCGGTCGACTGCTTCACCGCGCTCGACTTCGCGGCCACCGACCCGCGCCGCGCGAGCGAGAAGGTGCTCGAAGGCATAGAGCGGTTGATTCGCGCGACCATCACGCACCACCCCGTCGCCTTCTTCCCCTACCGCGAGCCGCAGGTGTACCGGCCGGAGTACATCGCGGCGCAGAAGAAGCTCGCGCACCACTTCTACGACCTGCTGTGCCCGCTGCTCGAAGAAGCGCGGCGCGACGGCGACCTCGACTTTGCGGAAACCAAGATCACCGCGCTCGCGGCCTGCAGCCTGCCCGGCTTCCTGTACAGCTGGTACCGCCCGGGTGGACGCCTGTCGCCCGACGAGGTGGTTGCCGAGCTCACGAAGCTCGCGAGCCGCGTGATCGGGCTGCAAGCGAAGAACTGACAAGACAACCACCCCGGAGACAAACCATGAAGTTCAAGAAGGCGCCATTGGCGCGGATCGCCCTTGCCTGCCTGCTGGCCGCTGCCGGCGCCGCGCACGCGCAAGCACAGCAGACCTACAAGATCGCCTACATCGATCCGCTCTCCGGCCCCTTTGCCAACGTCGGCGAACTGATGCTGATGCACACGCAGTACGCCATCGAAGACATCAACGCCAAGGGCGGCGTGCTGGGTGGAACGAAGTTGCAGTTGCTGCAGTTCGACAGCAAGCTCTCGGCGCAGGAGAGTCAGAGCGCGCTGCAGGCGGCCATCGACCAGGGCGCGAAGGCGATCGTCACCGGTGGTTCGGGCTCGTCGGTGGTCACGGCGCTGGTGCAGTCGGTGGCGCGCTGGAACCAGCGCAACCCGGGCAAGGAGCTGATCGTTCTGAATCACTCTTCCATCGACCCCGAGATGACGGGCAAGGGCTGCAGCTTCTGGCACTTCCAGACCGAGGCCAACACGGCGATGAAGATGAAGGCGCTGGCCAACTACATCAAGAAGACGCCGGATGTGAAGAAGGTCTACCTGCTGAACCAGGACTACGCGCACGGCAAGCAGTGGGCCAGCTACGGCCGCCAGCTGGTAGGCCTGGCGCGGCCCGACATCCAGTTCGTCGGCGAGGCGCTGCACCCCATCGGCCGCGTGAAAGACTTCGCGCCGTACATCGCCAACGTGAAGCAGAGCGGGGCCGATTCGGTCATCACCGGCAACTGGGGCCAGGACATGACGCTGCTGCTGAAGGCAGCGGGCGACGCGGGCTACAACCTGCGCTACTTCAACCACAGTGCGGGCTCGGTGCCGGGCACGGTCACTGCGGTGTCGCAGGCGAAACTGGGGCAGTTGACCTGGGTGGCCGAATGGCACCCTGGCGAGGCCGATACGCCGAAGGTCGACGCTCTGGCCAAGGCCTACAAGGCCAAGACGGGCAAGGACTTTCTCGCGCCGCGCATCGACATGACGCCTCGCCTGCTGGCCGCGGCCATCAACAAGGCCGGCAGCGCCGACACCGTCAAGGTGGCGCGGGCGCTCGAAGACCTGACGTTCGACTCTGTGGTGGGGCCGGTGCGCATGCGTGCCGAAGACCACCAGTTGTTGCTGCCGCAGGTGGTCAACACCATCGTGCCGGTGGACGGCAAGACCGTGAAGGCGGGTTGGGAAGGTACTAACTACGGCTTTCGTACTGACGCGGTCTATACCGGGAACGAGCTGGCGCAGGGGACTGAGTGCAAGATGGTTCGGCCCTGACTCTCTGAGTTCCGGGGTGCGTGCGAATGACACCGGGTACTCCCCTCCGCGAATGTCCCTCGTCGGCGTGATCGCGCCCTGAATGAACTCCCCAGCCTAAGGGAAACCCCGTCCTGCCTGCCCCCCGTGCCGTCGGGATACTCCGGTTGTTACATCCCGGATATCCGAAGCGGGTCCATTCCAAAGGCACAACAACCCATGGCAGGCAAAAACTCGCTCTACCCGATCCCGCATCCGGCGAAGAAACCCTTCGTCGGGAACCTGCTGTCGATCGGGTCCGACTCTCCCGTGCTCGACATGTGGAAGATCGCGCAAGACCTCGGTGGTATCTATTGGCTGGACATGCCGGGCATGCCGGTGATCGTGGTGTCGTCGCCCGCGCTGGTCGACGAGCTCTGCGAGGAGCTGCGCTTCGACAAAAGTACGCGTGGCGCATTGCGTAGGCTGCGCGCCGCGTCGCACGGGCTCTTCACCTCCGACACGCACGAGGAGACCTGGTCGAAGCCGCACAACATCCTGTTGGCCAACTTCAGCCAGCGCGCGATGCAGGCCTATCACCCGATGATGCTGGACATCGCGGGGCAGCTTGTCACCAAGTGGGAGCGCCTGAACTTCGACGAAGAGGTGGACGTGGTGCGCGACATGACAGCGCTCACGCTCGACACCATCGGCCTGTGCGGCTTCGGCTATCGCTTCAACTCGTTCTACCGCGAGGGCTTTCATCCCTTCGTCGATGCGATGGTGCGCACGCTGGAGACGGTGCAGAACCGCCGCGGCCTGCCGCTCGAAGAGCTGATGCTCAAGAAGGAGCTGGCCCAGCAGCGCAAGGACATCCGCTACATGCACAAGATGGTGGAAGACATCATCGAGGAGCGACGCACGAGCGGCGCCGACATCGCCACCAAGCCCGACCTGCTGAGCTACATGATCGCGGGCGTGGACAAGAAAAGCGGCGAGCAGCTCACCGACAAGATGATCCGCGACGAGTGCATCGAATTTCTCATCGCGGGGCATGAAACCACCAGCGGCCTGCTGTCCTTTGCCATCTACTTCCTGCTGAACAACCCCGAGGCCATGGCCAAGGCGCAGGCAGAGGTCGACAACGTGTTCGGCCCCGACACCACGCAGAAGCCCACTTACGCGCAGGTCAACCGCCTGCAGTACGTGATGCAGGTGCTGAAAGAGTCGCTGCGCCTGTACCCGACCGCGCCCGCGATCTCGATGCGCGCCAAGGAAGACACGAAGATCGGCGGCCAGTACACGATCAAGAAGAACAACATGATCATCATGCATGCGCTGGCGCTGCATCGTGACAAGGGCATCTGGGGCGAGGATGCCGACCAGTTCAACCCAGACAACTTCACGCGCGAAGCCGAGCGCGAGCGGCCAGTGAACGCATTCAAGCCCTTCGGCAATGGGCAGCGCGCCTGCATCGGGCGGCAGTTCGCCCTGCAGGAGGCGGTGCTCACGCTGGGCATGATCCTGCAGCGCTTCAACCTCGTGGATCACACGGGCTACAAGCTGAAGATCAAGGAAGCGCTGACGATCAAGCCGGAGAACTTCAAGATCAAGGCGCTGCTGCGCGACCCGGCCACGCGTCCGCGCGGCAACATGACCGACGCAGCCGCAGCCCCCGTGCAGCCCGTGCAAGCTGCCGCGCGCAAACCCCAGGCAGCACGCCACGGCACCTCGCTGCTGGTGCTGCAGGGCTCCAACCTCGGCACGGCCGAAGACCTTGCGCGCCAACTCGCCGAGGCCGGCGAGATGCGCGGCTTCTCGACGCAGCTGGCCTCGCTCGACGACTATGCCGAGCGCCTTCCGGCCAACGGCGCGGTGGCCATCGTCTGCGCCTCGTACAACGGCGTGGCGCCCGACAACGCGGCCGAGTTCCATCGCTGGCTCGACAAGGCCGACGATTCGCTCAACGGCGTGCGCTTCAGCGTGTTCGGCTGCGGCAACACCGACTGGGCCGCCACCTACCAGGCCGTGCCGCGCCGCATCGACGAACGGCTCGAAGCGCTCGGCGCCACGCGCGTGCATTCGCGCGGCGAAGGCGATGCGCGCGAGGACATGGACGGCGCCTTCCAGGACTGGAGCGACGCGCTCTGGCCCGAGCTGGTGAAGGCCTTCGACATCAAGACCGGCGCCGACACGCCCGTGCAGAGCGAACCGCTCTACACGCTCGAAGAACTGCCGCCGCCGCAGAAGAACGCGATCGTCGATGCGCTGGGCGCGGTGGCGCTGCGGGTGATCGAGAACCGCGAGCTGCAAAGCGGAGGCAACGGAGAAGCCGGCCGCTCTACCCGCCACGTCGAGCTGATGCTGCCCGAGGGCCTGATCTACCGCGCCGGCGACCACCTGAGCGTGGTGCCGCGCAACAGCCCGGCGCAGGTCGAACGCACAATGGCACGCTTCGGCTTCGACCGCACGGCCCACGTGCGCCTGCATGCAGGCGCGGGCCGCAAGGCAGCGCTGCCGGTGGAGCAGGTGATCGCGGTCGACCGCCTGCTGGGCGACTACGTCGAGCTGCAGGACGTGGCCACGCGCAAGCAGATCGCCACGCTCGCGGCATATACCGAGTGCCCGTTCACCAAGCCCAGGCTCGCGGCGCTGTCGGGCAGCGACGAGGCTTCGCAGGCGACATACAAGGCCGACGTGCTCCACAAGCGCAAGTCGCTGCTCGACCTGCTGGAAGAGCACCGCGCCTGCCAGGTGCCGTTCGCGGTGTTTCTCGAAATGCTGTCGCCGCTGTCGCCGCGCTACTACTCGATCTCTTCGTCGCCGACGATGACGCCGGGCAAGTGCAGCGTGACGGTGGGTGTGGTGAGCGGCCCGGCCAAGTCGGGCATCGGCACCTTCGAGGGCGTGTGCTCCAACTTCCTGGCGCGCGCGGAAGCCGGCGACACGGTGCACGGCGTGGTGCGCGAAACCACGGCCGAGGGCTTCCGGCTACCGGACGATGCGAGCCGGCCGATCATCATGGTCGGCCCCGGCACTGGCCTCGCGCCGTTCCGTGGGTTCCTGCAGGAGCGCGCGGCGCAGATCGAGGCGGGCAATGCGCTCGGCGAGGCGCTGCTGTTCTTCGGCTGCCGCCATCCCGAGCAGGACTTCATCTATGCCGACGAACTCCAGGCCTGGGCGCACCGCTGCGTGATGAAGCTGCACACCGCGTTCTCGCGCGCGGGCGAGCGCAAGGTCTATGTGCAGGACCTGATCCGCGAGCAGGCGGCCGAAGTGTGGAAGCTTCTTGAAGCGGGCGCAGTGGTTTATGTGTGCGGCGACGGCTCGCGCATGGAGCCCGACGTGCGCCGCACGCTGAGCGACCTTGCGCGCGAGCACGGGCAAGACAGCACGGCGTGGATGGACAAGATGATTGCCGACCAGCGCTACGTGCTGGACGTGTGGGCCGGCAGCTGAAAGGAAGACTGCGCAGGCCTCGTCAGGCCTCCAGTGCCGACGCGTGGTCCTCGAAGGTGCCGCGAACGTGCCAGCCGTCCGGGGTCAGCGCCATCACCTTGTCCGAGAGGCCGTGCGGCCCTGCCTCGGCCTTGACCTCGGCGGCAGCCGAGCACATGAGGCCCAGCATGGTCTCGGCCGTGATCGACTTCCCCCGGGCCTCGAAGCTCGCCCCGCTGTCCATGAAGTAGATGACGCTGCGGCTCGGCACCACGGCTATCAACTCGCCCTTGAACCCTTGTGACAACTGCTCCCAGAGGTCCGGCAGCAGCAGCATGCAGGCCTCGAAGCCGTCGCCCGTCACCAGCGCCTTGTACATGACGAGGTCCTGCGTATCGAGGTTGTGCGCCACCTGCCGGAGCATGTTGTCGATCGCGAGTTCGTACAGCGACTGCGGGTCGAGCCCCGTTTCCTCCATGCCTTCGTGGGTCAGCGTGACGAACTGCGTGGGCGTGTCGACCGCGAAGGTCATCAGCAGGTCGGATTCGCCGGCGAAGGGATAGGCCACGGGCGTCTGCGCCTCGCGGTTGCCGCCCCGCGCCTCGATCTGGTCGAGCATCGGCTGCACGGCCTCGAGGAAGTCGACGTGCTTGATGCGGGGGTAGACGGGCGGCAGGTCGGGGTACATGACGCCGCTATTGTTTTGGGCGGGCCGGCCGCACCACAAGTGACGGAAGTCATGGGCCGGCATCAAAAAGCCGGCAATTGCCGGCTTTTTGCTTCGAAACCCGCAACTCAGGCGTCGCGGTCAGGGTCCGGATAAACCAGCGGCCCCAGCACCCCACGATTGAAGGGCTTCCACTCACCCTCCGGCTGCGCCAGCCGGTCGGCCACGGCATAGAGCACTGCCGGGTGCGCACCCAGCCCCAGGTGGCTGGCGATGACTTCGATGTTCTCCGACTGCGGGCCGGTCTTCTCGATGCTGCAGCGCCATGCGACGACACCGTCGGTGCGGCTGAAGATCGAGGTGGTCGGCACGGGTGGCGTGGGCTGCACGAACTTCATGCGGCGCGGGTCGTGCGAACTCTGGCCGCTCACGCCTTCGTACACGCGCCATGCGTTGGTGGCGCGCGGGCTGCCGGAGAACGGGCTGCCCAGCGTGATGACGTTGCGGATCATGGGCGCATAGGAAGATGCCAGCAGCCGCGCATACACGCCGCCCAGGCTCCAGCCGATCACGCTGACCTTCTGGCCGCTGTTGTCGTGCAGGGTCTTCAGCAGCTCGACCATGCCGTCTTCCACGCCTTCGCGCGGACCGAAGTTGCGGCCCAGGCCCCAGCCGTGCGCGTCGTAGCCGCGGCTGCACAGGTAGCGGCGCAGCAGCAGCGTGGAGCCGTCGCCAGCCACCAGGCCCGGCAGCACGAGCACCGGGTGTCCGTCGCCGCGCGGCGTGAGCTGCAGCAGCGGCCACATGGCGATGCCGGCACCGGTTTCCCAGAGTGCGCGGGCTTCGGCCAGCAGCAGCAGGCGCGACGGCGGCGCGACAGGTTCCTTGGCGTGGGTGGCGGTGGTCATGATGATGGATGGATCCTTTTTGGTTTTTATCTTCTTCAAGACGAACATGAGGCCGAAAGAATCAATGCCCCGTCGGACAACAACGTCATTTATCCGAGGTATTTGCCCCTCAGGTAATCAAGGTAAGCCCTCGATTCGCTGGAAACATACGGGGAAACCAGCGTGAGCGTGTAGAAAGCCGCCAGACCGGGGTCGGCCTGCGCCAGCGCGTCGCGCCCCGGCACGAGCCGCTCGAACGACAGCCAGCAGGTGGTGGTGAAGACCATCTGCAGCGCCAGGATGCGCGCCTGCTCCGCGCTGGTCTCGATCACGCCCGAGGCCACCAGGCCTTCGCACAGCGTTTGCGCGGCCAGCAGGTTCTGCGCGGTGAGGGCCTGCGCACGCTGGCCCAGCGCCGGGTATTCGCTGGCCAGGAAGGCCATGTCGCGGTAGATGAAGCGGTATTCGTCGATGGCCTCGAAGCGCAGGTGCAGCGCGAGCCAGAGGTCGTCGATGGCCGCGATCGATGCCGACGAGCCGTTCAGGGCCTCGAGCCGTTGCTCGAAGCGCCGGAACAGCCATTCGACGATCAGCTGCTTGGCCTTGAAGTGGTAATGCAGGTTGCCCGGGCTGATGCCGAGCTCGGCTGCGATCTTGTGGGTCGACACGGCCGCGAGGCCTTGCGCGTTGAACAGCGCGAGGCTGGCCTGCAGGATGCGGTCGCGTGTGGTGTTGGAACTGGCCACAACCGGCTTGTCGGGTTGTCGCTCAGCGTTTGGCGCTGCGGCCACGGGAGGTGGCGGCGCCGGTGCCTTCGCCTTCGAGTTGCGCCACGCGTTCTCGCAGTTGCGCGACCTCGTCGCGCAGGGCCTGCACTTCGGCGGGGCCGGGCATGCCCAGGCGTTGCATGGCAGTGGCGACGCGCTGGTCGAACACGTCCTCGAACTTGCGGATGCCGAAGCTGTCGAGGCTGGGGACCTTGCCCTGCCCGATGCCGAGCAGGCCTTCGATCACGTTGGCCTGGCGCTTGGCGACGTCGTTGCGCACGTTGTCCAGCGCCTTGAGGCCGGCGCGCAGCAGGACTTCGGCCTTGCCGGGCTCCGCGGGCTTCCTGGTTGCCGCGGGCGCCTTCTTCGCGGCCGGCGTCTTCTTCTTCGCAGGCGCCGCCCTCTTCTTCAACTTTGCAGTTTCGTCAGGACGGGTCGCCATGCAGTGCTCCAGATACCGGAAAAAAGAAAAGGGGCGCAAAGCGCCCCGGGGGGTCAGGCCGCCTTGCGGGCAGCAGCGCGGCGAACCGGCTTCTTGGCGGCGGCAGCCTTGGCCTTCACCGTGCGAACCGGCTTGGCTTCTTCGGCGCCGCTCACGCGGGCTTCGATCTGCTTGGTGCCGGCGACGATCTTGTCGGCGATCTGCACCGAGACGGTGGCGATCGGCTGGTTCAGCGCGCCCAGGGCGTTGATCACCGAGGTGGCGACCGGCGACTCGACGCGAGCCACGCGGCTGGCGACCGATTCGATGCCGCTGGTGGTGCCGGCGGCAACGCGGTCCATCACGTTCACGATGCGGCTGGTGTCGATGTCCAGGCGGTTGGCCAGGAAGCCGTTGATCTTTTCTTGCGCGCCGATCAGGTTGGCCTTGACCTGCTCGCTCACCAGCGGAATCTGGCGGCTGCCGAGGAAGTTGCTGTAGCGCGAAGCGGCGCCGCCCAGGAGGCGATGCACACCGGTGCGGTAAGCGCCGACCAGGGTCTTGCCAGCGTCGTTGTATTGACCGACGACGTGAACAGCTGCGGAAGCGATGGTGGTTTGCGTGGACATGGTGATTTCCTTGAAGTTGAAAGGTTCGCGAAGGAAACGGTATGTCTTTCGCGATGGGCCTATCTTCTTCTGCAGGGCCTAGGCCTGAAAAACTAGAACGGTCGGAAAACTAGTCCAACTGCCCCAATTTTCTTTCAGCAGGCCGGGGCCCGTGCGCCGATCATGCCGCAGCGGCCCTGGGGCTGCCGGAGCGCTTGGCCGGCGCGGCCTTGCGGGCCGGCGGCTTGGGAGCGGCCTTCTTTGCCGCGGTCCTGACCGGTGCCTTTGCAGCTGCTTTCACGGGTGCCTTCTTCGCTGCGACCTTGACTGGAGCCTTCTTGCGCGCGGCAGGTTTCTTCTTTGCAGCGGCGACGGGCGCGTGCCCGGCCTCGTCCGACGGCTCCTCGATCGTCTTCGCAGGCACCGGCGCAGGCGCCGCACCGGCTGCGGCCGGGTGCTTCTGCGTCAGCTCCATCAGCAGCTTGTGCTCGGCCAGCAGGTAGTCGCCGATCTCGGTGATGTCGGGCACGGCGCGGCGGCAGGCGATCAGGCCGTAGTCCATGCGGCCGTTGTAGCTCTGCACCGTGACGTTGAGCGCCGTGCCGTGGCTGGCGATCGACACCGGGTAGTAGCAGGTGACGAGCGCGCCCGCGAAGTACATCGGGAACGGCGCGCCGGCCACGTTCGAGATAGCCACGTTGGCCGCCGGCGGCAGCAGGTTGACGATGCCAGAGCGCCCCACCATCGACGCGATGCCCGACACCAGCCAGGGCGCGGCGAAGGTCGGGAAGTCGTCGAGGATCACGGCCTTGAAGCGGTTCATGGTCGACTTCGACGAGGTCGACGACGCGTTGATCGCCTTCAGCCGCTGCACCGGGTCGGTGATGTCGGTGGCCAGGCTCACGAGGATCATGCTGGCCTGGTTGTTGGCTGTCTGGTCGCCCGCTTCGCGCAGGCTCACCGGCACGCCGGCCACCAGCGGCTTGGCCGGCAGCTCGTTGTTGTCGGCCAGGTAGTGGCGCAGCGCGCCGGCCACCGTGGCCATGACCACGTCGTTGAGCGACACGCCGAAGTGCTTGGCGATGTACTTGGTCTCGGCCAGCGAGATGGTGCGGCCGGCAAAGGTGCGCTGGTTGGTGATCGACACGTTGAGCGAGGTGCGCGGCGCGAAGAGGTTGAACTTCTTCGGTGCGGCGGCCGTGTCCTTCTCGGCCGCCTTCTCGTCGGGCTTGGCGAGGCCGCCGATGGCGCGCGCGATGGCGGGCGCCATCTTGAAGAGCTTCACGTACTGCTGCGCGGTGTTGCGCAGCGCAGCGGTGGCGAGTTCGGCCATGCCCAGCTGGTAGCCGCTGCTGCGCGGACGCGAACGCGGCGGCTTCACCACGCGGCCGGTGGCCTCGAGGTCGAAGATGGCCTTGCCCACTTCCACGCCGGCCTGTCCGTCGATGCCCGCATGGTGCACCTTGGTGTAGAGCGCCGCCTGGCCGCTCTTGAGGCCGTCGATGATGTAGAACTCCCACATCGGCCGGCTGCGGTCGATCAGCGAGGAATGCAGCCGGGCCACGTATTGCTGCAACTGCCGGTTGGTTCCGGGCTTGGGCAGCGTGATGTGGCGCACGTGATAGTCGAGGTCGATGTCGTCGTCCTCGACCCATACCGGGTTGGTCATGTCGAAGGGCATCAGCGCGAGCTTGCGCGTGAACACGTCGGCCAGGTGGATGCGGCTGGCCATGAAGTTCTTGGCGTCTTCGTAGAAGTCGCCCTTGTAGCCCTTGGGCAGGTCGAGCACGTTCAGGGAGCCCACGTGCATCGGCATTTCCGGCGTTTCCAGGTGCAGGAAGGTGGCATCAAGACCGCTCAGGTGTTTCATGTGTTGTGTCTCCTTGGTGGGGCATGCGCCGCTAGGCAGGATAGCGCGGGCATCGCGTTCGTGGGCCTCTGGTTCTTCAGTGTTTCCACCGGGGGAAGGCACCAGCGCGACAGGGGTTTGCCCGAAGTAGCGAAAAAGTGCCAGGTGCCCGGCGGGCAGGGCAACAACTGCTGACATCGCCCGTTTCACACAGGCTCCGTACACTGCGGCCATGACATCCAGCCCCTCCCCGCAGCAGCATCAGGACGACAACCTCTGGCTCGAAGACATCGACGGCGAGAAGCAGCTCGACTGGGCGCGCGCGCAGAACGCGCTCACCGTGCAGGCCTATGCGCAGTCGCCCGCGTTCGAGGCGCTCCAGCAGGGCATCCTCGAGGTGCTCGACTCGGACGACCGCATTCCGATGGTCCGCAAGATCGGCCCGCGCTTCTATTACAACTTCTGGCGCGACAAGGATCACACCAAGGGCCTGTGGCGCCGCACCACGCTGGATGAATACCGCAAGCCGCAGCCCGTGTGGGAGACGGTGATCGACCTCGACGCGCTGGCCGCGGCCGACAAGGAGAACTGGGTCTGGCACGGCGCCGACTGCCTGGAGCCCGACTACAGGCGCTGCCTGATCTCGCTGTCGCGCGGCGGCGCCGATGCCGACGTGGTGCGCGAGTTCGACCTCGAAACCAAGCAGTTCGTCGCAGGCGGCTTCTCGCTGCCCGAGGCCAAGAACCACGTGGGCTGGAAAGACATCGATCACCTCTATGTGGCCACCGACTTCGGCCCCGGCTCGATGACCAGCTCCAGCTATCCACGCATCGTGAAGGAATGGAAGCGCGGCATGCCGCTGGCCAGCGCGGTGACGGTGTACGAAGGCGCGCACGAGGACATGTCCGTCAGCGCCTACCGCGACAACACGCCCGGCTTCGAACGCGACTTCGTCTCGCGCCAGATCGACTTCTACGAAAGCGAAACCTGGCTGCGCGGCGCCGACGGCAAGCTCGCCAAGATCGACGTGCCCGACGATTCGCTGGCCGAGATCACGCGCGAGTGGATGCTGATCGAGCCGCGCACCGACTGGACCGTGGGCGGCACCACCTTCAAGTCGGGCTCGCTGCTGGCCGCGAAGTTCGACGACTACATGGCGGGCCGGCGCGAGCTCACCGTGCTGTTCGAGCCCGACGACACGACCGCACTCGACAGCCACTCGTGGACGCGCAACCACCTGATCGTCAACGTGATGCACGACGTGGTGAACCGCCTCGAAGTGCTCACGCCGCCATCGAACGGCAAAGGTGCGTGGACGCGTGAAAGCCTCGGCGGCGCGCCCGCGCTCTCCACCATCGCGGCGGGCGGCATCGACGAGGACGAGAACGACGACTACTTCCTCACCGTGAGCGGCTTCCTGCAGCCGACCACGCTCTACATCGGCACCATCGGCCAGGGCGAACCCGAGGTGCTGAAGGACAGCCCCGCCTTCTTCGACGCCTCGCGCTATCGCGTGAGCCAGCACTTCACCACCTCGAAAGACGGCACGCGCGTGCCCTACTTCGAGATCGCCGCCAAAGACCTGCTGGCCAACGGCAAGAACCCCACGCTGCAGTACGCGTATGGCGGCTTCGAGATTTCATTGCAGCCGAGCTACAGCGGCAGCATCGGCCGCGCCTGGCTCGACAAGGGCGGCGTGTACGTCATCGCCAACATCCGCGGCGGCGGCGAGTACGGCCCGCGCTGGCACCAGGCCGCACTGCAAGAGAACCGGCTGCGTACCTGCGAAGACTTCGCGGCCGTGTCCGAAGACCTGTTCGCCCGAAAGATCACTTCGCCCGGGCACCTGGGCGCGATGGGCGGCAGCAACGGCGGCCTGCTGATGGGCAACATGCTCACGCTGTACCCGAAGCTCTACGGCGCCGTCGTGAGCGAGGTGGCGCTGCTCGACATGCGGCGCTACACGCACCTGTCGGCGGGCGCCTCGTGGATCGCGGAATACGGCGACCCCGACCAGCCCGACGAGTGGGAATTCATCCAGACCTTCTCGCCCTACGAGAACGCGAAGCCGGGCCAGGCATACCCGCCCGCCCTCTTCACCACCTCCACGCGCGACGACCGCGTGGGCCCGGTGCATGCGCGCAAGATGCACGCAAAGATGGTGGCGCTGGGGTACGACAGCAGCTTCTACGAGAACCTGGAAGGCGGCCACAGCGCTGCAACGGACAACAAGGAATCCGCTTTCATGGACGCACTGGGCTACGCGTACCTGTGGCAACACCTGGAGAAGCCGTGATGAGCAACGTCAGCAGCACCCCCGTCACCCTCGAACTGATCGGCGCGCCGACCGACATCGGCGCCAGCGTGCGCGGCGCAGGCATGGGGCCCGACGCGCTGCGCGTTGCGGGCCTGCCCGAGGCACTGGCGCGGCAGGGCTACACAGTCATCGACCGCGGCAACCTCGCGGGCCCGGCCACCCCCTGGGCGCCGCCGACCAACGGGTTGCGCCACCTCGACGAAGTGATCGCCTGGAACCGCTCGGTCTACGCGGCCGTCGACACCGCGCTGGGTGCCAGCAACGTGCCGGTGATGCTGGGCGGCGACCATTGCCTGGCCATCGGCTCGATCAGCGCGGTCGCGTGGCATGCGCGCAAGCGCGGCAAGAAGCTGCGCGTGCTGTGGCTCGACGCGCACTCCGACGTCAACACCGAAACCACGAGCCCCAGCGGCAACCTGCACGGCATGCCGGTGTCATGCCTGCTGGGCCACGGGCCGGCCGTGCTCACGGGCTGGAGCGGCGAGCGCGCGGCGCTGCAGCACGACGCCATCCGCTTCATCGGCATCCGCAGCGTGGACGGCGACGAGAAGGAAGCCATTCGCACGCTGGGCCTGAGCGTGTTCGACATGCGCCACATCGACGAGCACGGCATGCGCACGACCATGACAGAGGCACTGCAGGACGTGGACGAAGACACGCACCTGCACGTGAGCTTCGACCTCGACTGCCTCGACCCGGCGGACGCGCCCGGCGTGGGCACTGGAGTGCGCGGCGGGCCGACCTACCGCGAGATGCAGCTGTGCATGGAAATGATCGCGGACACCGGGCGGCTGGGCTCGCTCGACGTGGTGGAGCTGAACCCGGCGCTCGATGTGCGCAACCAGACGGCGGAAGTGGCTGTCGAGCTCATCGAGAGCCTCTTCGGCAAGTCGACGCTGGTGCGCTAGGAGTTCTTCAGGTCAGGGACGCTCGACCTGCGCGGCCTTGGCGCGCATCGTGTAGCCCTGGTAGGCCGGCAGCGCGATGGCCGCGACGATGCCGAGCCCCACGATGACGGGCAGCAGCCATGCGCCGATCAGCACGCCAGTGGTGTTGGGCGGCGGCGGCGCGCCGAAGCGGTTGCTGCCCTTGGTGCCCGACTTGAAGATCCAGATCAGCGCGACCAGCGGGATCAGCGCCAGGAACAGCATCCAGCCCGACCAGTCCATGTCGTGCGAGCGCTGGATGCCCGTGAGCACGTAGAAGACGAAGTACGGAATCGCGAGCAGGAAGGTCAGCGCCACGATCAGCCCCTCGGAACGCCCGAGGCCGGCGATGCCGAGAATGAAACCCAGCAAGGTGGCCGCGACGATGAAGATGATGTACGAAAACATCGTGTACGCCAGGAAGCGCGCCCGCCCGATGCGGCCCTTGGCGGACCACAGCTTCACGGGCTGGACGCCCGCATCGCCCTCGTACACATCGGCTACCGTGGCGCGGGGCGCGGCATAGGGATTGGTCATCTCGGTCATGTGCTTTTCTCTCTCCTCTGTTGTGAAGTTCACATTTTGGGCAAAGACCTTTACAAAAGACCAGCCCTTTTGACGGCGTGATAGCGGTTCACCAACGCCACCGCGAGGTCGGCCGGCTCCACGTCTACCGAGAGCGGATCGTTGCCGACCACCCGCGCAAAAGCATCGCGGCGCGACTGCTCGAACAGATGCGCCGCCGCAACATCGACGGCGTCGCGCGCATGCACCAGCGGCTGGCTGGCGATGCGGCCGAGCACGCGCTCGCGCAGGCTCGCGACCAGCACGAGGTGCTTGCGGCGCAGCAGCTTGATTGCAGGGCGCAGCTCGGCCGCGTCTTCGTCGCGGAAGTTGGTCAGCACGATGACCAGTGCGCGCCGTTTCTGCACGCGCAGCATTTCCTGTGCGGCCAGGAGGTAGTCCGAATGGGTGGCGCCGGGCTGGATGTCGTGCAGCCGGTTCATCAGCGCGTTGAGGGTGGCCGTGCCCTTGCGCGGGGCGAAGTCGCGCCGCTCTTCGGCAGGGCAGCCGAAAGTCATGGCGCCGACCTCGTCGCCTTCCTTCAGCGCCACGTAGCTCAGCAGCATCAGCGCATTGAGCGCCTCATCGAAGTGGCTGTTGGCCTTCAGCGCCAGCGCGCCCTCGTCGGCGCGCATGCGGCGGCCGCAGTCGAGCAGAAACAGCACGCACTGGTCGCGGTCGTCCTGGAACTCGCGCACGATCGGTCGGCGCTGGCGCTGCGTGGCTTTCCAGTCGATGTGGCGCAGCGAGTCGCCGGTCTTGTAGTCAGAAAGTTGACGAAAGTCGGTGCCGAGCCCACGCTGCGCATAGGTCTTGATGCCGATCTGCGCCAGCCGCCGGTCGCCCGACAGCCACGCGTAGCGCGCCAGCGCGGCGAAGTTGGGATACACGCGCAGCCGACGCGGTTCGCCCAGCGTCTGCCGCATGTCGAAGCAGCCGAAGCGGGTGCGCCAGCGCAGCTGGGTGGCGCCGAATTGCGCGACGCCGCGCTGCGTTGCGGTAGCGGTGTAGCGCAGCGCGACCTGCGAGAGCGCCGGCACGGCGACGGTCTGCGGCAGGCCCTCGAAGGTGAAGTGGGCGTCGAGCTCGTCGAACACCGACACCTGCCAGGCCTGCGCGCCTTCGTTCACCAGCGTGAGCGTGAGCACCGTGGGCACGCCGAGCGAAAACGCGCCGGGCAGGCTGCGCTCGATGCGCAGCGGCGCGGCGCGCCACAGGCGCAGGCTCTGCCAGAGATCGACGCCCGCCAGCACGAGCCCCAGCGCAAGCAGCACGCCCGCCGCGATGGCGACGTAGCCCACCGGCACGCCCAGCAACAGCGCCACGGACGCGGCCACGGTCAGGCCGGCCAGCGCCAGCACGGCCGCACGCGCGGGGATCGGAACAGCAGCGCGCATCCGCGGGCCTAGAGCCTTGGTGCCTCTACGCTGTCGCGGGCGGCGCGCAGCAGGGTGTCGACGCCCAGGCCTTCGAGCTGCGCGTCGGGCGAGATCATCACGCGGTGCCGCAGTGCGGGCAGCGCCTGGCGCGCCACGTCGTCGGGCGTGATGAAGTCGCGCCCGGCCATCAGCGCGGCGGCGCGGGCGGCGCGCACCAGGGCCATGGTGCCGCGCGGCCCGGCGCCGGACGAGAGCCCCGGCCAGTCGCGCGTGGCGCGCGCGATGCGCACCGCGTAGTCGATCACGCGCTCGTCGGCCTGCACCAGGCAGGCCAGCCGCTGCAGTTCGAGCACCTGCGCCTCGTCGAGGCAGGGGCGCACGGCCTCGAGCGGAAACTGGTTGCCGGCACGCTGGCGCGTGGTCAGCTGCACGATGGCGTTCTCTTCGCTGTGGCTCGGAAAGCCGATGTCGATCTTCAGCAGGAAGCGGTCGAGCTGTGCCTCCGGAAGCGGGTAGGTGCCTTCGGTGTCGATCGGGTTCTGCGTGGCCATCACCATGAACGGGCGCGGCAGCGGCATGGCCGTGCCTTCGAGCGTGACCTGGTACTCCTGCATGACTTCGAGCAGCGCGCTCTGGGTCTTGGCCGGCGCGCGGTTGATTTCGTCGGCCAGCAGCAGGTTGGTGAACACCGGGCCCTGGTGCACGCGTAGCGTGCCGAGGCTGCTCTCGCCGCGCGCGGCGAGGTCGAGCACCGCGTGGCCCGTGATGTCCGAGGGCATCAGGTCGGGGGTGAACTGCACGCGCGCATAGCGCAGCGTCATGGCCTGCGCCAGCGCCCGGGCAAGCAGGGTCTTGCCGAGCCCCGGCACGCCTTCGATCAGCACGTGGCCCGAAGCGACCAGCGCAATCAGCGTCTGGTCGACCGCCTCGAGCTGGCCGACCACGGCCTGGCCGACCTCGGCGCGCAGCGTCTGCAGCCACTGGGCCGCACGCGTCAGTTCTTCGGGTTGGATGGCTTGCATGAGCGTCTCTCGGTTCAGGATGTGGATGAAGAAGAAGGTGAAGGCATGAACGGCCCGTGGGCGTCGAGCCGCCGGCGCGCGGTTTCCAGCACCTCCAGGTCGACCGACATGGCGCCGGCATGGCGAGCCCGCTCGCCCATCGCCCGAACGAGCATGGCCGCCTCCAGCCCGGTGGCCTGCGCGATTGCGGCGGCGCGCGCGGCGGCATCGCGGCGCGCATAGCCGCGCAGCTGGCGGCCGGCGGATTCGTTCAGCGCGCGCAGCTGCGCGGCGTGCAGCGCGTCGGCGCCGTGCATGTGCAGAAAGCCGGCGGTGCCGCGCACCTGCTCGGCCATGGAACGCCGATGCGTGCCGGCCGAGGGCGCCAGCGGCCCGAAGCGCACGGCCGCTCGCCAAAGCGCAACAGCCAGCGCCAGCAGGCCCACGAGCAGGGCCGCCCAGCCCTTGTTCCAGATCCAGCGCAGGAAGGGTTCGCGCGTTTCCTCGGCAACGAACCAGACTTCGGCGCCGCTGCGCGCCTGTACCGCGGCAACGGCGAACAGCGCGTTGTCGCCGCGCGTCAGGCTCGCGTTGTGCCACAGGCCCCAGGGCATCACGGTGACGGTGCCGCGGCCGACCTGCACGCGGATCGCTTCGGTGCCTTTCGCGCCGAGCACGGTCCACAGGGGCGGCGGCTGCTTGTCGGCGGGCCGGTAACGCGCTGGCGACCACCAGGTGCAGATGCGGAAGCTGCGGCCACCGGCGAAGCTCGCGGGCACGGTTTCGGGCTCGGTCACCGCATGGCAATCCGCGTCCTTGGCGGGTTCGGCAAACTGCGACTTGGGCAGTCGCTTCCTGGGTCCGGATGGCTCTTTCGACTCTTTCTTCTCGTCCCCGGCGGGCGGCTTTTCGCGGACCAGCGGGATCCAGCCTTCCAGCAGGTCGCTGTTGACGAGGTGGCTGGGCATCACAAGGTGCCCGCCCTGCTCGACCCACTGGCGCAGGCGCTGTTCGCGCTCGGGGAACATGTCCCAGTGGCTGGAGGCGAGCACCAGCCGTGCCTGCGCGGGGGGCATGGTGTCGAGGCTGTCGTGCTTGACCACCTGGACGCCGAGCTCGCGCAGCATCACCTGCGCGCCGTAGAACGAATTCTTCTTGGCCTCGCCGCTCGCGGGCGTCGGTATTTCGGTGTCGGCCCATTCGGTGGCGGAGACCAGCCAGAAGCCGATTGCCGCCAGCACGAGCACCGAGCCGATGCGAACCAGCCAGGCGTTCATGCGACGGCGCCCTTCAGATCGGCGACGGCTGGCGCGGCGGCGGAAAGATGCCGATCGAACTCGCCGCAGACCGCCAGCACCTGCGCGGTGGAAGGCAGCCGACCGCCGTACGCCCCCAGTTGCCAGACCCCGACCAGTCGCACGAAGAAGGCCTGCGCATCGGGCGTCAGCCGGGTCGCGGAGAGCAGCATGCATTCGCCCTCGGTGCTCGCGGCTCGCACCGGCACTTCATGCGCGTGCACGAGGCGGGACAGCGCGCCGCGGTACAGCAGCGACAGTGCGGGCCGGTGCTGGCCGCGCTGCCAGAGTGCGGCCGCGGCGTTGCCGATGTCGTCGGGCAGGCTTTCGGGCCGGATGTCGAGGCTGCCGACATGGCTGGGCAGCAGTTCCTTGCCGGGCCGCGCACCGCCGGCACGCACCTGCATCCAGCGGCGCAGGCGAACCACCAGCCAGGCCAGCGCCAGCGCGCCCAGCCCCCAGATGAGCCAGCGCGCGCCCTCGGCCACCGACCTGATGAAATCGCGCAGCCAGTCGAGGCTGTCGGTCTTCTTCTCGGGTTCGTCTTCCTCTTCGTCGTCGCGTTCCTTGAAGCGCAGCTTTCTTTCGGTCTTGGTGCCGGGCATGTTCGGATCGGCGCGCACCTTGTCGACTGCGGTCTTCACCTGTTCGCGGGTCGGGGCCTCGGCGGCGACTGCCGGCGGCGTCATCGCGACGATGGCGCACACAGCCAACACAGCCGCCGCGATACGAAGTGCGCGAAGCCTGGAGGTGTCAGCGGAACCCACGGCGGAACTCCTGCTCGATGTCCCACGCTTCGAGCTCTACCCGGCGGTTGAGGTACATCGCAAAACCGGCCGCCACGTAGAACGGCTCCAGCACGCCGACGACGAGCGCATAGGCCCCCGCCGTCAGCAGGCTCTGCAGCGGAACGTCCGACTGCGTGAGCCAGCCGAACAGATCCTTCGCGCTGCCCTCCGGCGCGAACCAGAACAGCAGCGACAGCAGGCAGATATCAAGCGCCATCTCCACGTTGGCGAACACCATCTGCATGCCCGTGGCCGCGCCGCGCCGTCCGCGCAGCAACTGGGTGCGCCGCTTGCGCCGGGCGCTGCCGCGCTGGCCTTCGAGCTGGTCGATTGCCTGGGTGAATGAACGCCAGGGCGAAAACCGCCGCCACAGCAGCGTGCGCAGCAGTTGCCCGCCCCACACCGCGCGGCGGTTTTGCCAGAGGTCGGACCAGCGCGTCTCCTGCCCGAACACCGCGCGCGAGTGAACGAACAGCAGGCTGCGGTCGAACCAGGGCTTGAGCCAGAAGATCAGCAGGCTGGGCAGCCAGCCGGCGATCTCGACCGTGCAGAGGGCGAGCAGCACGGTCACGACGTACACCGGCAGGAAGGTGCGCCACACCGAGCGCGCATGGCTGCGCACCAGCTGGGCGCCCAGATCCGCGGCCTCGGCCATGGGCCGTGGTCGCAGCGCGATGGCGAGGCCGTCAACCTGCACGGTCTTCAGCCTTTGCAGTAGCAGCAGCGGCGCGCGGCCGGCCCTGCCAGCCCAGGTACGCCAGCACCAGCACCCAGCAGGCGCCGCCCACGCCGTACTTCACGGCCGGCGCGATCCAGCGCGCCGACGACCAGAAGGCCTCGATCGCGGCGGCGACCAGCAGCAGCCCGATGACGCCGTAGACGATCACCACGGCATGCCGTGCGGCCAGCCGCAGCGATTCGAGCCGCGTGTAGCGGCCGGGCGCAACCCACGCATAGCCGAGCCGCAGGCCGGCCGCGCCCGCCAGCACGATGGCCGTGAGCTCGAAGGCCGAGTGCGTGATGACGAAGGAACAGAAGTTCTCGGCATGCCCCGCCGCGATCAGGTAGCCGCCGACCGCGCCGATCTGCACGCCGTTGAACACCACCACCGCGGCACTGCCCACGCCGGCGAATATGCCGGCCGCGAAGCAGCGAAAGCCGATGCCGATGTTGTGCATGATGTAGAAGCCGAACATCTGCCAGTCATCGCCTGCGCTGCGCGTGCGGCCCAGCGACTCGGCACTGTCGCTGTACATGGAATCGAACTGCTGCACGGCGCTGGCGTCGAGCAGGTGCAGGATGAAGCCCGGGTCGCGGTAGGCCGCCCAGCCCGCCGCCAGCAAGGGCAGCACGAACATCAGCGCGGACACCAGCAGGTAGACGCGGTGCGCCCGCACCGCCTCGGGAAAATCGACCAGCGCGAGCCGGGCGAAGCGTGCCAGGCCGTAGTCGTGCTGCCGGTAGATCAGCCGGTGCGCGCTCTGGGTCAGGCTTTCGAGCCGCTGGGTGAGGTGAATGGGGTAGGCGCGCGCCTGCGCCAGCGCCAGGTGCTCGCACACGCGGCGGTACAGCGTGGCGAGCCGCGCGCCGTCGAACTTGCGCTTGGTCTCGGCCACGCGGATGACGGCTTCGAGTTCGGTCCACAGCGGCGCATAGGCGGCTTCGAAATCAAGTGGCGTCATCGCCCGCCTCCTCGCGCATCGGCGCCGGCGCGGCGGCCCAGCACCCATTGCGCCACGCCCAGCAGGCGTTGCGACGCGGAGGCGCCGGAAGTGTCGGGGCCCAGCACCGGCTCGGCGACGCGGGCGAGTTCGTCGAAGCGCTCAGGGGTCAGGCGCGTCGCGCGTCCGGCCCAAGAGACGATGGCCATCTGCTCGCGCGCCGACAGCGGCCGTGCGGGGGCCTGCGGTTCGGCCGCGGGCACCTCGCCGTGCAGGCTCACGTGGTCGCTGAACACCACCAGCGTGCCGGCGGCCAGGTCACCAAGCCGCTTGCTGTCGCGCCGCCACAGCATCGACACGATGCCCGCGCCGTAGAAGGCCGGCACGAAGTCGGCCGCGCGCAGCAGGTTGCGGGTGAGCGCGGCGGCAGGCGTCACGGGCAGGCCCGAGTCCATCACCACGCGCAGCCCCATCACGCGCTTGCCGGGCGTGGCCGCCGCGCGCGTGAGCTCGAAGATCACGGGGTAGAGCCACTCGAGGCAGAAGTAGCTGATGAGCAGGATGCCGAAGCCCATCTTGCCCATCATGCCGACGGCGATGGAGATCACGGTGAAGATGCCGAGCCGGATCGCGAAGTCGATGAGATACGCCAGCCCGCGCGCGACCAGGCCGGC
This sequence comes from Variovorax sp. YR566, assembly GCF_051992195.1. NCBI lineage: Bacteria > Pseudomonadati > Pseudomonadota > Betaproteobacteria > Burkholderiales > Comamonadaceae > Variovorax > Variovorax sp. YR566. Next base: position 6,807,762 of record NZ_CP197092.1, read on the forward strand.
CGGGCGCAGCGAGAGCGCGATGCCTTCCGGGGTCTCGGCGGTGTAGAGCGTGTCGAGGCGCACTGGCGAAGCGCTCGCTCAGGCCTGCAACACGACGGTGTCGGCGATCTGGTCGTGCAGGCAGCGGCGCGACGCACGGAAGATGAAGAGGCTGTCGATCAGCACGTAGATCGGCCCGAGCAGCGGCCAGATGGTCGTGAAGAACGCCGGGCCGTCGCGCAGGGCCAGGATGCGTCCGATCTGCGCCCGCGAACCGTCGGGGCGGGCAATGCGGATCTTGAACAGCGCCTTGCCGATGGTCTGGCCGCGAGTGGCCAGCAGATAGCCGTGCAGAACGAGGTAGAGAACGATGCCGGAGGCCGCGCTGGAGATGCGTGGCTCCCAGAGTCCGAGGCCGTCGTCCTCCCAGAGGTTGATGGGCGTGAACTTCGCCAGGAGCCATATCACGGCGATGGAGATGCCGGCATCGAGCATCGCGGCCAGAAACCGCGTGCCGCGCGTTGCGAGTTCGCCGGGCTGCGTCTGGCCCGGCTGCAGCACGTCCTCCACATGGGATTGCGGAGGCGCGTAGCGCGCGTCCTGCGACTGATCTTCCATGCCCGTCCCTCTCCGAAACGATTGATTTTCGGAAGATTCTAGTGGGTGGGCTGCTCCGGCAGTGGGCGAACAAGGGCACTCTGCAGGGTACGCAGGTCGTCCAAGAGCAGGCTCAGGGGTGCGGCCAGGAGTGCATTCGACAGGGAGCCTTGCGACGCCTGCGCGCAGCGGTCGAGCCCGTCGAGGTCCGGTGGCGCGCCCTTGCCCGCGAGCGCATCGGCCATGCCGGCGACTGCGGCACCGGCAGCCTGCGCCGCTTCGCGCCATGCGGCGTCGGCCTGCGCGCCCTGCATCTGCCGGAACACGCGATCCAGCACCACGGCGTCCTGGAAGATGCGCGCCGCCAGCCGGGCCTTGTCGCGATAGGCACTGTGCCCCCCGGCGGTGCCGCGGCGCCACCACCGCGCCTCCAGGTCAGCGCCACCGGCCAGCACGGCCAGCCGGCCCAGCGACGCGCGCGTGCCCGCGTGAATGCGCTCCGCCTCGGCACCGGCAGGCCTTCGCGCAGCGGCCATGCGTTTCGCGATGCCGTGCAGCAACGCGGCGCAGCCCTCGTCGAAACGCGCGCCCGCGTGGTACTCGGACACGAGCGTCGAAACCGCCAGCGCCACTCCCACGCCGATGCCGATCTGCGCCATGCGCAGCAGCGCAACCTGCAGCGCCGAATGGCCGGGAATACCGCCGGCCGACAGGATGATCAACGCGGCCACCGGTGCGCTGCGCAAGCCCGGCGCGGCCGCGCTGGCAAACGCCAGCAACATGACGACGGCAAGCGTGGTCGCCAGCATCGGCGCGCCGTGGTGCTGCAGATAGACGCCGGCCAGGCCGCACAGCGCGCCGGCGGCCGTGCCGCTCACGCGGTTCCATCCGGCATCGAGCGTGGAGCCGGCGCTCGGGCGCATGACGATCAGCACGCTCATCACCGCCCAGAAACTTTCGGGCAGGTGCAACGCGGTGGCGACGCCCCAGGCGATGGCCACCGCCGCTGCCAGTTGCACGCCGGGACGCCAGCGGCCGTGGCGCCAGGGGCCAGTCAGGCGTTGCAGGGCTGGAGCACCGTTCATGCTCCTGGCCCCGGTGGATCGCCGCCTTCCAGCGCAGCGGCGATGCCGTCGATCAACCCGCAGGCCTGCAGCAGCAAGGCGCGCTGATCGGCATCGAGCGTGGCGCCGATCACCTCGGCCAATGCCGCCTCGCGCGAACGCATGAGCGCCTTCAGACGGCGTATGCCCTCGGCCGTGAGAGACAGCAGCCATTGGCGCCCATCGGTCGGGTGCGGCGTGCGGCCGATCCAGCCTTCGGCTTCCAGCTCGGCCAGCAGCCGGGTCAGCGACTGGAGCTTGACGCGTTCGAGCCCTGCCAGCGTGGTGGGCGTGCACGGCCCATGCCGATGCAACTGGCCGAGCACGCTGAGCTTGGCCACGCTGGGGCCGTCGGGTGCGGCGCTGCCGCTGCGCAACTGGCGCGTCAGCTGCGACACCGAGGTGCGAAGGCGCCAGGCGCATTGCGCCGGATCCGGGATGGTGGAAACCATGCCCAGATTGTAAGACGAATCTTGGTACTTTGAAGCCCCGGCGTCAGCCCCGGTTCGGCGACGAGTTCACCGGATAGGTGACGGCGGGCTGGGCAGCGGCGGGAGCGGGTGGCGAGGCGACCGGCGTTGTTTCCGTGGGCGTCCCGGCTTCGTCCTCCCCTTCAGGGCCTTCGAGGAAACGGTCGAGCAGCGCGAAGAAGCGGTCGTAGAAGCGCTCGTCGGTCAGCGTCTCGCTCGCGACCTTCACCATCGCGTCGTCGCTGCCCGAGAACGGCAGCGAGAGCGAACCGATCGCGCCCACGCCCAGGCTGGCCGAGTTGTTCACCTTCTTGATGCCGTAGCGGTCCTGCAGCGCCGTCGCAAAAGCCACGGTGCTCTTGCTGGCCTTGCCGCTTCTTGTGCTCTCGCGCGCGCAGACCACCCGAAACTCGACCTCGACATGCACCTCGGCCGCCGGCTGGAAGCTCTTGCGCCCGGTCACGAGGTCGGCGTTGGCGGCCGTGATCATGTAGCCCTGGCTCAGCAGCGCGCGGCGCGCGGCCTCGCAGGTCTGGGCCTCGGTGGCCTCGTAGTCGCGGGTATGGGTGGTGGTCGAGCCGAAGGCTTCGGGCTCGTAGTTCACACGGCGCGATGTGCTGCCGCAGCCGGCAAGTACAAGGGCGGACAACAGGCCGAGTACGAGAACCCGGGCGCGAACAACTGGGAAAGAAGTGAGGTGCATGGACGGCATGGAGCGGCGAATGCTAACCGGCGCCTTGCCGGCAAGGCTTCGAGCGTGCCCGCGCGCCGGCGTTCCCTGCCGCGCGAGATTTTCAGGACCAGGGCAGCACGTGATGCGCGCGCGCCCGCGTCGCCGCGATCAGCCGCGCATTGGGCGCGTCGGTGCTCGCCACCCAGGCGCGCGCCTCCTCGGCGCTGCGGCCGAACTGCTGGTGGCGCCGCACCAGGCGCTCCTCACGCACCGCATCGTCGATGTCCACGTACCAGACCTCGTCGAACATCGCCGCCGCGCCAGCCCATGGGCCGACGTCGTGCAGCAGGTAGTTGCCTTCGCTGATGACGAGTTGAGTCGTCGGCAGCACCGCAATGGCGCCGGCAATCGGCTCCTCGATCTCGCGGCGGAATTCGGGGGCGTAAACGATGTCGCCATCGGGCCGCTGCTCGCGCAGGCGCTGCAGCAGCGCGACATAGCCGGCGCTGTCGAAGGTGTCGGGCGCGCCCTTGCGGCCGGAGCGGCCGAGCCGTTGCAGCTCGACGTTGGCGAGGTGAAAGCCGTCCATGGGGACGACCTGGGCGCGGTCGCCCAGCGACTGCCGCAGCGCCTCGGCCACGGTGGATTTGCCGGCACCCGGTGCGCCCACCAGGCCGAGCAGCTTGCGTCGCCCATCGGCGAGCAAGCTGTGAATGCGGGCGTTTTCTGCTTCGCCAACAGTGTTCATCGATACGACCTCAGGAGAGATGCCATTCAGGCAGGACTTCGCGGCGGCTGAGCCAGTCCGAAAGGATGCCTTCGGCCCCGACGAAAGACGCCGCCATCCGCCGACGATAGCGCACAGAGTGTCTCGGTCGCCCCTGCTCTGACCGCCAGCCACAGGGCATCCGGGAAACTCTCCAACGGCCGCAGCCGTGCCGACGGCGTCATTTCAGAATCGCGCGAAACGTCAGGCTGATGCGCACACCAGCGCCTTCAGCCTTGGGAATTGCATGCAGCCAGCCCTGCTGGACGGCATCCGACATGTAGAGCAGCGATCCATGGGGCAAGAGGTAGTCGAACCGGACAGTGCTATCGGCCTTGCTCCGGTATGCAATGGATCGGGGGCTGCCGACGGACACGATGGCAACGCCCGTGCCGGGTGCCAACGCCTCGCTGGAGTCCGAGTGGAAGCCCATCGACGACGCACCGTCGGCGTAGAAGTTCAGCAGGCAGTTGTTGGGGCGAAATCCGAGTTGAGCTTCAATCTGGCCGCACAGGGCTTCCAGCTCGACAGGCATCGGCACCGCCTCATAAGCAATCTGCGAATAGTTGTAGGGCACGCCGAAGCTGGCCGTCTTGCGCGCCCGCATGCGCTCATCCCACGCCACCGCGGCGCAGAGCCATTCGAAAAGGGCATCGGGCGCCGCGACGAACGCGGGATCGAGGTGAAGAGGCGGACCGCTCATGGGTCCGCAGGATACAAGGAGCGGCGCTGTGCGATCAGGGGTACAGGCCGCGCTCTTGACGAGCCATCAGGATGCGCTCGCAAGCCACCGCATACGTCGCCGTGCGCAGCGTGATCTTGTGCTTGTCCGCCGTGTCCCAGATCTGGTTGAGCGCGTTCATCATGATGCGGTCGAGGCGCACGTTGATCTCGTCTTCGTCCCAGAAGAAGGACGAGAAATCCTGCACCCATTCGAAGTAGCTCACCGTCACGCCGCCGGCGTTGCAGATCACGTCGGGCACGACCAGCACGCCGCGCTCGGCGAGGATGTCGTCGGCGGTCGGCACCGTGGGGCCGTTGGCGCCTTCGAGCACCAGCTTGGCGGTGGTCTTCTGTGCGCGCTCGGCGGTGATCTGGCCTTCGAGTGCAGCCGGGATCAGGATGTCGCAGGCGACGTTCCAGAAGTCTTCGTTCGGCACGATGTCGCCGCCGGCCTTGAAGGCGACCACGCCGTCCTTGTTGGCCACCGGGATCAACTTGGCCAGGTCGAGGCCGTTGGTGTTGACGATGGTGCCGGTGTGGTCCTGCACCGCGACGATCTTGGCACCGGCTTCGGCAAACAGTTCAGCCGCGACCGAGCCCACGTTGCCGAAGCCCTGCACGGCGATGCGCGCACCGCGCAGGTCCATGCCCAGGCGGCGAGCGGCTTCACGGCCGGTGACGAACACGCCGCGGCCCGTGGCCTTGACGCGGCCCAGCGAGCCGCCCAGGTGCAGCGGCTTGCCGGTAACGACGCCGGTGGCGGTGCCGCCGACGTTCATCGAGTAGGTGTCCATCATCCACGCCATGATCTGGCCGTTGGTGTTGACGTCGGGCGCGGGGATGTCGGTGTGCGGGCCGATGATGATGCCGATCTCGCTGGTGTAGCGGCGGGTGATCTTTTCCAGCTCCTGCAGCGACAGCTTCTTGGGGTCGACGCGGATGCCGCCCTTGGCGCCGCCGTACGGCAGGTTGACGGCCGCGGTCTTGATGGTCATCCAGGCCGACAGGGCCATCACTTCTTCGAGCGTGACGTCGGGGTGGAAGCGCACGCCGCCCTTGCCCGGGCCGCGGCTCATGTTGTGCTGCACGCGGTAGCCCTCGAAGTGGGCGATGGTGCCGTCGTCCATCTCGATCGGCACGTCGACGATCAGCGCGCGCTTGGGGCGCTTCAAGGTTTCGACCCAGCGGGCCAGCGGGCCGAGGTACGGCACGACGCGGTCGACCTGCGAGAGATAGGTGCCCCACGGGCTGTTCGCGGTCGGATTGACGAAGGAGAGTTTTTCGCTCATGAGAGATCCCTTGGTTTAAACGGGTGGCCGCAACGATAGACCTCTCCCGCGCGTCGCGCCATGGCTTATGCGCGCCGCGCTGGCGGTTATGCAAGAGAGGTTTGGTTTCGCAGCCCCGGGCGGCACATCGCATCGATGTACCTGACAGAAACGTCATCTACGGGTTATCGACCCTGCAGATGCGCTTCGTAGAGTTGGCTTCACCAACCAAGGCAACCCAACCACCCTCAAGGAGTCCCGAATGAACAAGCAAGCTTCCACCACCCGACTGCTCGGCACCGCCACCCTCGCCGCCCTGCTGGGCGTGATCGCAGCGCCGAGCTTCGCCGGCAACTACGCCGAGGGCGATCCGCGTCCCGTGCCGCTGACCTCGTCGACGACGCGCTCCGCGGTGACCGCCGACGCAGTGCAGTGGCTGAAGACCGCGCCCACGCAGGGCTACACCAGCGGCTATCAGCAGGGAGCAGTCGCCGTCTCGGCCAACACCCGCGCCGCGGTGGCGGCCGACACGCGGCTGTGGATCCAGTCGGGCCTGGCGGCTCAGCAGAGCGGCGAAGCCGGTGCCGATATGACGAAGCCCGGCTACCGCCAGGCGGCAGCCGAATACACCAAGCTGCGCGCGAGCCCCGCCTACGGCGCACTGGTCGACCAGCTCAAGAATCAGCAAGCGGCGGCGCAGTCGCAGACCCAGGTTCGCTGAGAGCGCGCGAAAGAGCTGACGGCGCACGGCGGCGCCCTGGGTAGGCCAGGGTAGACCACCGCCAGCGCCTTGGTTCTATCTCCTATGGTCAGCGGTCATAGGCCGCATCTTCCGCCAGCAATCAGCGTTCGGGCCGGATAATCTTCTGATGCTCGACCTGGACCGCATCGATCTCCGGCTGCTGAAGATCCTTCAGGAGGACGGCCGCATCACCAACCTCAAGCTGGCCGAGGCGGTGGCGCTCTCACCCACCGCGGTGCTGGCGCGGGTGCAGCGGCTCACGCGCGACGGCTTCATCCTGGGCTACGAGGCTCGCCTCGATCCGCACAAGCTGGGCCGCGGCTTCACCGTCTTCGTCGAGGTGCTGCTCGACCGCACCACGCCCAATGTGTTCGACCAGTTCAAGGCCGCCGTGCAGGTGCGCGACGAGATCATGGAATGCCACATGGTCGCGGGCGGCTTCGACTATTTGCTCAAGACCCGCATGGCCGACATGGCCGCCTATCGTGAGTTCGCGGGCACCGTGCTGTGGCAATTGCCCGGCGTGCGCGAAACGCGGACTTATGCGGTGATGGAAGAAGTGAAGAGCAGCGCGCGCCTCCCGCTGGGGGTGTGAGCGCGCCAGCTGACCTCAGGCGGGCTTGCGTGCCCGCCCACCGAAGATCGCCGTGCCGACACGCACCATCGTGCTGCCTGCGCTGATCGCCGCTTCAAGATCAGCGCTCATGCCGAGCGACAGCGTGTCGAGTTCGATGCCCGCGTCGCGAATCGACTGGTACACCGCATGCGCGCGCAGGCACAACGCGCGCTGCGCCTCGAAGTCCGCCGCCGGTTCGGGGATCGCCATGAGCCCGCGCAGCCGCAGCTGTGGCAAAGCCGCCACAGCGCGTGCCAGCGCCAGTGCCTCTTCAGGCGGCACGCCGGACTTGTTGGCGCCGCCGTCCACATTAACCTGAAGGCATACATTGAGCGGCGGCAGGTGAGTCGGCCGCTGGGCCGACAGGCGCTCGGCAATCTTCAGCCGGTCGATGCTGTGGACCCAGTCGAAGTGCTCGGCCACGGGCCGCGTCTTGTTGCTTTGCAGAGGGCCGATGCAGTGCCATTCGAGGGTGGCGCGCAGATCGGCGAGGGCTTGGATCTTGTCCAGACCCTCCTGCACGTAGTTCTCGCCGAAGGCCGACTGGCCCGCCGCATGCGCCTCGCGCACCGCCTCCGGCCCGAAGGTCTTTGACACCGCCAGCAGCCGCACCTCACCCGGGTCGCGGCCGGCCGTTACACATGCCTTTGCGATCCGGCTGTTTACTTGCTGGAGGTCGTCGCCAATCATCGTCATAATCGTCCAAAATCGTATCAAAACGTCACCGAACTCGAGCCGAGGAGCCCCGTGGACATCACCCAATTGCTGGCGTTCAGCGTCAAGAACAAAGCCTCCGACCTGCACCTTTCCGCAGGCCTGCCGCCCATGATCCGCGTGAACGGCGACGTGCGCCGCATCAACGTCGACGCGCTCGATCACAAGGGCGTGCACGCCATGGTGTACGACATCATGAGCGACACGCACCGCAAGCACTACGAAGAGTTCCTGGAGGTCGACTTCTCGTTCGAGATCGACGGCCTTGCGCGCTTCCGTGTGAATGCCTTCAACCAGGCGCGCGGCGCGGCCGCGGTGTTCCGGACCATTCCCTCGAAGATCCTGACGCTGGAGCAGCTGAACGCGCCAAAGATTTTCGGCGAACTCGCGCTCAAGCCGCGCGGACTGGTGCTGGTGACGGGCCCCACGGGCTCGGGCAAGTCGACCACGCTGGCTGCGATGGTCAACTACCTCAACGAAAACGAGTACGGCCACATCCTCACGGTGGAAGACCCGATCGAGTTCGTGCACGAGTCGAAGAAGTGCCTGATCAACCAGCGCGAAGTGGGCCCGATGACGCTGTCGTTCTCGAACGCGCTGCGCTCCGCACTGCGCGAAGACCCGGACGCCATCCTGGTGGGCGAGCTGCGCGACCTCGAAACCATCCGCCTCGCAATGACCGCGGCCGAAACGGGCCACTTGGTGTTCGGCACGCTGCACACGTCGTCGGCTGCCAAGACCATCGACCGGATCATCGACGTGTTCCCCGGCGAGGAAAAGGAAATGATCCGCGCGATGCTGTCGGAGTCATTGCAGGCCGTGATCTCGCAGACGCTGTGCAAGACCAAGGACGGCCAGGGCCGCGTGGCGGCGCACGAGATCATGCTGGGCACGCCCGCCATCCGCAACCTGATCCGCGAGGCAAAGGTGGCGCAGATGTACTCCACCATCCAGACCGGCCAGGGCTCGGGCATGCAGACGCTCGACCAGAACCTGACAGAGCTGGTGCGCCGCAATACCATCTCGGCTGCAGAAGCCCGCGGCAAGGCGAAGATTCCCGAGAATTTCCCCGGCTGATCCACAGCCCCCAGGAGCACTGACATCATGGAACGCGATCAAGCCAGCCAGTTCATCAACGACCTGCTCAAGCTCATGGTGAGCCGCAATGGCAGCGACTTGTTCATCACCGCCGACTTTCCGCCGGCCATCAAAGTCGACGGCAAGGTCACCAAGGTGTCGCAGCAGGCGCTGGGCGCGCCGCACACGCTGGCGCTCACGCGCTCGATCATGAACGACCGCCAGACGGCGGAGTTCGAGCGCACCAAGGAATGCAACTTCGCGATCTCGCCGACCGGTATCGGCCGCTTTCGCGTGAACGCCTTCGTGCAGCAGGGCAAGGTCGGCATGGTGCTGCGGACCATTCCCGCCAAGCTGCCGACCATCGACGGCCTGGGCATGCCGCAGATTCTGAAAGACGTGTCGATGACCAAGCGCGGCCTCACCATCATGGTGGGCGCCACGGGCTCGGGCAAGTCGACCACGCTGGCCGCGATGATCGACTGGCGCAACGAAAATTCGTACGGCCACATCGTGACGGTGGAAGACCCGGTCGAGTTCGTGCACCCGCACAAGAACTGCGTGGTGACGCAGCGCGAAGTGGGCATCGACACCGACAGCTGGGAAGCCGCGCTCAAGAACACGCTGCGCCAGGCCCCGGACGTGATCCTTATGGGCGAAATCCGCGACCGCGAGACCATGGAGCATGCCGTGGCCTTCGCCGAAACCGGCCACCTTTGCATGGCCACGCTGCACGCCAACAGCGCCAACCAGGCGCTGGACCGGATCATCAACTTCTTCCCCGAAGAGCGCCGCGCGCAACTGCTGATGGACCTGTCGCTGAACCTGCGTTCGCTGGTCTCGCAGCGGCTGGTGCCAACCGAAGACGGCCAGGGCCGCGTGGCCGCGGTTGAAGTGCTGCTGAACACGCCGCTGATTTCCGACCTGATCTTCAAAGGTGAGGTCGGCGAAATCAAGGAGATCATGCGCAAGAGCCGCAACCTGGGCATGCAGACCTTCGACCAGGCGCTGTTCGACCTGTTCGAAAGCCACTCGATCACCTTCGAAGATGCCATCCGCAACGCGGACTCGGCAAACGACCTGCGGCTGCAGATCAAGCTGAACAGCCAGCGTGCGCGCAGCACCGACCTGGCTGCAGGCACGGAGCACTTCGCGATCGTTTAAGCGGCAATCGCTCAGTCGATCGTTCGCTGCCACGCAGCGAAGATTCCCGCCGCCAGCGCAACCACCGCCATCGCGGTGAACCCGTCCAGCGAGGCCATGAACGTGGCCTGCTGTTCCAGCGTGCGGTACAGCGTGCCCAGCGCCATGGCATGCGCCTCGCCGGCAGCGTGGCCCGCCGCCGCGAACCCACGGGTCAACGAATCCAGCGCCTGCATGAAGCTCGCGTTCGCGGGATTGGCCGATTCGCCGAGCCGCACCTCATGCAGCGCCAGCCGGTGCTGCTGCAGCGCGATCACGCTCGAGGTCGCGAATGAAATCGCCAGCTGGCGCACAAGATTCTTCAGCCGATAGCCGTGCGCGAACTCTTCCGCCGCGAATGGCTTGAAGGTGAGGTTCGCCACCGGCAGCACGACGAACAGCATCAGCAGCCCGCGCAACAGCAGCGGCACCAGCAAGGCCTCGCGCCCCGCCTGCGGCGTGACCCGCGACAGCCACCACGCCGCCAGCGCCGCAATACCGAAGCCCGTGACGATGAGCCACTTCTTGCGAGCCAGCCGTGCCGAGTATTTCAGGTAGACGAACACCAGCAACCCGGTCGCGAGCGAGGCCGCGCCCGTGAAATAGCCGGTGTTGCCCACGGTGAAGCCGAGCCCGCCTTCCATCATCCGTGGCAGCAGGTAGCTGAAGCCCGTCGAGAGGTAGTAGTAGACGACGTAGAGCGCCAGCCCCACGCGAAACGACGCGTTGCGCAGCGCATGCAGCCGCACCAGCGGCGCGGGGTGTTGCCATTGCTGCCAGCCGAACCATGCAAGCCCCGCCACGCCGGCGATGGTGAGGCCGATCAGCGCGGGCGAGCCGGTGAACAGCTCGAAGTGCGAGCGCGTCAGCACCACCTGCAGCGCAGCCTGCGCGAGTGCGAACACCACGTAGGCGACGTAGTGCGGCTCGGTGCGCTCGTGCGGCTCGACGTCGCCGATGTCGGGCAGCGTCCAGAGCACGAGCAGCCCGATCAGCGCCGCAACCGGCGCGGTGCTCGCGAACAGCCAGCGCCAATCGAAGTTGGTCACGAGAAAGGCGCCCGCGATGGGCGCCAGAGCGCCGCCGAAGACGATCAGCACCATGAACGCCTTCAGCGCCTTGGCGCGGCGTGCGGGCGGAATGCCGATCTGGATCAGGATGCGGCAGGCGCCGAGCATCGGGCCGACGAAGTAGCCCTGCACGGCGCGCGCGAGCGTGAGCTGCATCGAGCTGTCGCACAGCGCCGCGCCCACGCCGCCCAGGGCAAAGGCGAACATGCAGACGGCCAGGTAGCGCCTGTAACCCAGCCGCTCGATCCACGCATGCTGATGCAGGATGCCGAGCACCGCGCCCAGCGCATAGGCGCTCGAAGCCCACACGAGTTCGTCGGGCGAGGCGTTGACGCCGCCGGCGATGTAGCTGGCGAAGAAGGCGAACAGCGCGTTGTCGAAATAGTCGATGGCCGTGACGAGGCCGATGGCCCAGGGCAGCAGCGCGGCCGCGGCATTGCCGCGCGAAGGCCGCGCCAGAGCCGAAGTGTTCATGACGCCGGCCGTTCCTTGCGGCGCTGTTCGAGCGCCTCTTCCACCGGCTCGCCGGCCAGGCGACGCTCCACATAGTCGAGGTCGCGCCGCAATTGAACCTGTAGCGAAGCCGCCTCCTTGAGCTCCCTGCGGACCTGCGCCACGCGCGCATCGAGCGTGCCCAACTGCTCGGTGAGCGTTTCGCGCAGCGTCTTGAGTGACGCATTCGACAGCCGCGGGCGCCCGCCTTCGGCCGGCGCCTCCATCGGCTGCTGCAGCATCGTGGTGATGGCTGTCAGCGAAAAACCCAGCGAGCGCATGCGCAGCACGCGCGCCAGCTTGTCGAGGTCAGCCTGCTCGTACAAGCGGTAGCCGCCCTCGCTGCGCACCGGCACCACGATGCCCAGCTCCTCGTAGTACTTGAGTGTGCGCGGCGTCACGTCGAGCCGGGCCGCGGCATCGCGCACGGTGATGGTCTTGGCGGGGCTCGGGTCGGTCATGGTCGGAGCATTTTACTCGAACCTGTACGTTCACGTACAGGTTAAGGACATCGCACCTGTCGCGGAATGGCTTTAAGCTGTCGCCCCATGAGCAGCATCAACACCCGCACCTACGAATCCGTCCCCGCGCAGACAGTGGCTTTCCTCGGCCTCGGCGTCATGGGCGGCCCCATGGCAGGCCACCTGGCCAAGGCCGGCCACAGCGTCACGGTCTACAACCGCACACCCGCCAAAGCACAGGCCTGGGCCGCCGAGTTCGGCCCGCCCGGGCGCCATGCCGCCACCCCGCGCGAAGCAGCCGCCGACGCCGACATCGTGTTCTGCTGCGTCGGCAACGACGACGACCTGCGCTCGGTGGTACTGGGCGACGACGGCGCTTTCGCCGGCATGAAGAAAGGCGCGGTGCTGGTTGACCACACGACCGCCTCGGCCGACGTGGCGCGCGAACTCTCCAAGGCCGCGCAGGCGCTGGGCCTGTACTTCATTGACGCGCCGGTCTCGGGCGGCCAGGCCGGCGCGCAGAACGGCGCGCTCACGGTGATGTGCGGCGGCGACGCGGCGGCGTTCGAGCGCATCAAGCCCGTGGCCATGGCGTTCTCGCGCGCGGTCACACTGCTGGGCGAAAGCGGTGCCGGCCAGCTCGCGAAGATGGTGAACCAGATCGCCATCGCGGGCCTGGTGCAGGGCCTGTCTGAAGCCATCGCCTTCGGCCAGCGCGCCGGGCTCGACATGGAGGCTGTGCTGGGCGTCATCAGCAAGGGCGCGGCCCAGAGCTGGCAGATGGAGAACCGCGGCAAGACCATGATTGAAGGCAAGTTCGACTACGGCTTCGCGGTCGACTGGATGCGCAAGGACCTGGGCCTGGTGCTCGACGAGGCCAAGCGCAACGGCGCGCGCGTGCCGGTGACGGCGCTGGTCGACCAGTTCTATGCCGACGTTCAGCAGGCCGGCGGGCGACGCTGGGACACGTCGAGCCTCATCATTCGACTCAAATGAAAAAGCCCGCTGATGCGGGCTTTTTCATTGCGACGCTGCTGCCTGTTTGTCAGCGCACCGGCGAGGTCGTCGCGTTGCCCGAAGGCTGCGTGGACGTGGAGCCCGACGCAGGCAGCGGCTCCATCGGCGGCAGCGGCACGCGCGAGGTGGAAGAAGACGACGAAGGCGTGGACGGCGAGGCCGACGTCACCGGCGCCGGGCCCGTACCGCCGCGCTGCGCCGCAGCCTGGTTCGCCGCCTGGCTGGCTGCCAGGTCTGCCTCGCTCACGATCTCGACCACCCGCACCACCTTCACCACGCCCGAGATGCCGCGCGTGATTTCGGTGGCACGGTCGGTTTCGCGCCGCGTGGCGATGCCCATCAGGTAGACCGTGCCGCGCTCGGTCACCACCTTGAAGGAATTGGCGAAGATGTCCTTGGCATCGAGCAGCGAGGCCTTCACCTTGCCGGTGATGTAGAGGTCGTTCGAGCGGTCCTGGAAGGTGCTCGAGGCGCCGATGGTCAGTTCGTTCACCACCGAGCGCACGTTCACGATGCGGCTCACCTCGTCCTCGACGCGGCGGCGGTCGGCATCGCTGCCCACGGCGCCGGTCAGCAGCACCTGGCGGTTGAAGCTGGTGACGCTCACGTACATCTGGTCGTTGGCAATGTCGCGCACGCGGGCCGCGGCGCGCAGTTCGATGCCCTGGTCGTCCAGTTGCGCGCCCGAGCTGCGGCGGTCGGTGGCCACCATGCCCACGCCCACCACGGCCGCGCCGCCCACGACGAGCGGCACGCAGGCGGACAGGCCTGCAACCAGTGCGGCGCCCAGGGTGAGGGCAAGGGCGAAACGCTGGGTCGATGTCGTCTTCATGGTCGTCATGGTCATGAGGAAGCTTCCTGTTCTCCGAGTAACTGGGCATCCACGCCGTCGCACAGGCAATGCAGCGCGATCTGGTGGATTTCGTGGATGCGCGCCGCACGCTCGTGCGGCACGCTGATCTGGACGTCGGTTTCGCGCAGCGCGCGGCCAATGGCGCCGCCCGAGCCGCTGCTGCCCGCGCCCGGAGCCGAAGGCACGCCCGAAACGGCGTTGCCCAGCAATGCGACCACGGTCATGTCGCGCTCGTGCGCGGCCGCCACCGCAGCCAGCACCGACGCAGACTGCCCGCTGGCGCTCAGTGCGAGCAGCACGTCGCCGGCCTGGCCGAGCGCACGCACCTGTCGGGCAAAGCGATCGGAGTCCGCAGCACTGGCGCTGTCGGCCTCGGGGTCCGTGGTGTCGCCGGGCAGCGCGATGGCACCGAGCTCGGGCCGCTCGCGTTCGAAGCGGCCCACGAACTGCGCGGCGAACTGGGCCGCCAGCAGGCCAGACACGCCGGCACCGCAAGCCAGCACCTTGCCGCCGCTGGTCACGCAGGCCAGGATGGCCTGCATCGCTTGAGAGATGGGTTTGCTGAGGACCGGACCGGTCTGGTATTTGAGGTCGGCACTATCGATGAAGTGCTGCTGAATACGTTGCTCAAGCATGAGGCGGGATGATAACTGGGGGTTGTGAAACAAGACGTGTGAGTTGTGGAGCCCTCGGCAGGGCTTCAGTTCCCCATGCGGGGCGCTTCAGCCGGCATCGAAGGCGCCTTGAAGCCAGGTGATTTTCTCCTCGACCAGCACCACGTCGAAACGGCATGGCGGCACCACGCGCAGCCGGCTCAGGTAGTGCTGCGCGGCGAACACGATGCGCTGCTGCTTCAGCACTGTGATGCTGCCGCCCGCGCCGCCGTGCGTGCCGGCGCTGCGCTGGCGGACCTCGACGAACACCAGCGTGCCGCCTGAGGAGCCGCGCGGATCGCGCATGATCAGGTCGATCTCGCCGCCGCCGCGCCCGGGCGTCCGATAATTGCGCGCGAGCAGCAACAGGCCGGCGTCCCGCAGGTAGTCGAGCGCGGCGTCTTCCGCCGCATCGCCCCGATGCTTCGTTGTGGTGGTCTTCATGGCTCCCTGCCTGCAATCTTTTTTGTTCGTTCCGACGGAGAAACCTCTTGGCTTCACTCGCCCCTGCTTCTTTCGGCGCCGCCCTCGCGGCCGCGCACGACGCCGCGGGTGCGCAGCATTATCCGCAGGGCACGCTCTACGTGGTCGCCACTCCCATCGGCAACCTGGCCGACATCACGCTGCGCGCGCTTCATGTGCTCCAGCTGGTGGACGCCATCGCCTGCGAAGACACGCGCCACACGCAGAGCATGCTGCGCGCCTACGGCATCGACCGCCCCGGCGCGCGGCTGCTGGCGGTGCACCAGCACAACGAAGCCGAGGCCGCGCAGACCGTGGTCGCGCGGCTCGCGCAGGGCGAGCGCATCGCCTATGTCAGCGACGCCGGCACACCCGGCGTAAGCGACCCCGGCGCGCGACTGGCCGCAGCCGTGCGCGCGGCCGGGCAGCGCGTGCTGCCGCTGCCGGGCGCCAGCAGCGTGACCACGCTGATCGGCGCGGCGGGCCTCGTGGCCGATGGCGGCAGCGACGGCAATGCCAGCAGCAGCGCCTTCGTCTTCGCCGGCTTTCTGCCGAGCAAGGCTGGTGAGCGCGACACCGCCGTGCAGGCGCTGTCGCAAGAGCCGCGCGCCGTGGTGCTGCTCGAAGCGCCCCACCGCATCGAGAGCCTGGCGCGTGCACTGGCCACGCTGGGCGAGCGCCGCATCACCGTCGGCCGCGAGCTCACCAAGCAGTTCGAGGAAATCGCCACCGTCGCGGCCAGCGCCCTGCCCGAGTGGTTCAGCGCCGACCGCGACCGCACGCGCGGCGAGTTTGCGCTGGTGCTGCACCCCGTGGCGGTGAGCGGCGACGGCGGCGCGGAAGGTGAACGCGTGCTGCGCCTGCTGCTGGCCGAGCTGCCCGTGAAGACCGCGGTGAAGCTGGCTGCCGAGATCAGCGGCGCGCCGCGCAATACGCTGTATGAAACCGCGCTGCGCATTCGCAATGGCGCGGAAGAAGCCTAGCCCGACAGGAACTCCGGCGGCACGGCTCCCGTCAGCCAGACCCCGTTCTCGGCGCGATGAAAAGCATGGCCCAGCGCATGCATGCGGCCCGCATCGACCTTGAGCACATGCGCCCTGCCGTGGCGCTGTCCCACTTGCACCGCCGTGGCTTCATCGGCGGACAGGTGCACATGCTGCCGCGAGCCTGGCAGCAAACCCTGCTCGCGAATGGCATTGAGAAAGCGCGTGGCCGTCCCGTGAAAAAGCAGCGCTGGCGGCACCACCGTCTCGAAGCTGCGGCTGACCTGCGCCGTGGAGTGGCCTTGCAGCGCGCGGATGCGCTGCCCGTCGGGCGACAGTTCGTAACGTTTCTTCGAGCCTGAATCGACCACACGCAGCACATCAGCCGCCGTCAGGTCGCGCCCCCCGGCCACGGCCCCCATCACCAGCGCGTCGATTCCGGCCCAGCCCTGCATATCGAGCCGCAGGCCGATGGACTCCGGCGCATGCCGCAGCACATAGGCGATGAACTTGCTGGCGTCTTCGGGTGTCATGGCG
The DNA here is from genome assembly GCF_051992195.1 of Variovorax sp. YR566. Classification (NCBI taxonomy): domain Bacteria; kingdom Pseudomonadati; phylum Pseudomonadota; class Betaproteobacteria; order Burkholderiales; family Comamonadaceae; genus Variovorax; species Variovorax sp. YR566. Next base: position 6,824,200 of record NZ_CP197092.1, read on the forward strand.
TTTTCCAATGGTCGCCGTGCGCAAGCAGCGCGTCCATCAGCCGCCGCTCATGTGACGTCGGTGGCCGGTCGGCCGCGTGGAACACGTGGTATTCGAGCGGTGGATAGCCATGCAGCGGGATTGCCACCAGTCCCTTCGGGATGCGGCAGCATGCGTTCACCACCGTCAGCCCGAAACCCAACTGGGCGAAGCGCAGCATCAGCTCCCAGCCATTGGCTTCGAGCGAAGGTTGCCACAGCACCGACTCGGCCTGCAGCAGCCGCCCGAGCAACTCGCGGTGCGGTCGCCCCGCCGGTGGCACGATCAATTGCGCGTTCTTCAAGTCCCGCAAGCGCACCGACCTGCGCGAGGCCAGTGCATGCGCGCGCGGCACGACCAGCACCTGTCCTACGGCGGTCAGCCGCACTGCAGCCAGGTCCGAGGGCGTCGTGCCGAGCGGCGCGATGCCCAGTTGTGCCTGGCCCGCCCGCACCGCCTGGATCGACTCGTCGCGGTTGCGCGTCAGCAGTTGCAGATGCGGCGACGCACCCGGCCCCGAGAACTGCGACAGCGCCCTGCCCAGCAGGTAGAGGTACGCGCCTTCGCCGGCCGCCAGCGTAACGACCGGCGTGTCTTGCCCAGCGGCCAGCCCCTTCACGAAGCGCTGGTTGAACGCGAGCAGCTCCCGCGCATGCCGCGCGACCTGCTCGCCCGCACCCGTGAGCTCAAGCGCGCTGCCCACCCGCACATAGAGCTTTGCGTCTAGCTGCTCGGACAGCTTGCGCACCTTGGCGTGCAGTGCCGGCTGGCTGATGTGCAACAGACGCGCCGACTCGCTGAAGTTCAGCGTATCGGCGAACACGGCAAACGACTGCAACGCATCGAGGTTGGTGCGTGGAATTTCCATCTATCCATTTTATGGATAGCACATCAAATATCAGTAGTTCCTGATGATTGGCTTCATTTCTACGATCCGATTGCTTCGAAAACAAAAGGAACAAGAAATGAAAAACACATCTCATCTCCCCCGGCTCGGCATCGACATCGGTCGCGTGCTGATCGCGGCCGAAGGCGCCAATGGCGCAGACACCTCCTTCATTGGGGGTTCACTGGAAGATGCACTGAGCACGCCGCCCTACGAAGGCATGTTCAACGCCGTCGCGCCGCTGGTCGACAAATTCGGAGGCCGCGTGTGGCTGGTGTCGAAATGCGGGCCGAGCGTGCAGGCCAAAAGCCGCGCGTGGCTGCGGCACCACCGCTTCTTCGAGCGCACCGGCATTGCGCCGACGAACCTGCGCTTCTGCCTCGAAAGGCCACAGAAGGCCGATCACTGCCGCGAGTTGTGCATCACGCACTTCATCGACGACCGCACCGATGTGCTGCGTCACCTGGAAGGCATCGTGCCGAACCGGTACCTGTTCGGCCCGCAGCGCAAGCCAGTGACGGTAGCGGGGTTGGTGCTGCTGCCGTCGTGGAAAGATGCGGTAACGCTCATCAACTGATGCCCCGAGGCTAGCCGTCCAGCTCGGCGTAGCGCCTGAAGATGCCGTCTTCGTTGAACGCAATGCGGCGCGGGCTCTGCAGGTAGTCATGCACGCGCTGGCGGCGCCTGACGTTGGCATGCAGCTTCTCGACCGCGGGCGTTGCGGCCAGCGCCCTCGCCGTGGCCTTCGGAAATGCGTAGTGCAGGCCGTCCACCAGCTGGAACAGCGACAAGTCCGCATAGGTCAGCACATCACTCACCAGGTGCAGGCTGCCCGCGGGGTTGCGCTGGAGCACCCGCTCGAACCAGTTCAGGAACTTCGGGATGCGCTCGTCACGAAAGGCCTGAGCGCGCTGCACCGCCGCGTCGCGCTGGTCTTCGTAGTAGGCGTCAACCGAGATCGGATGGTGCGTGTCGTGCGCCTCGGCTACCACGTCGGCGATGGTGAGCTGCAGCTGGTGTGTCCACAGCCCGTCGGACTCGCCCACGCCAGACAGGCCAAGCCGAGGCCCCAGGTACAGCAGGATCGCGGCGGTCTGCCCGACCACGATGTCGCCATCGACGAGAAAGGGCGGCGCGAACGCGGGGCGCGCACTGTTGGGGTCGTCCAGCCGCTCGCCGAGGGCAGACTCGCCTCCGCCCTTGGCTTCAGGTAGCCGCGCCACGTCGACATAGTCGGCGCCAGCCGCCTCGAGCGCGAGTCGCACGAATTCGCCGCGGCCCTGGATGGTGGGCCAGTAATGGAGTTGGTAGGGCATGCGGCCATGGTGTCACGAGTGCAGGGACCATGGCAACCGTGCGTGCGCTGTGCAGCATCATGCGAAGAACGCCCCGTCACGCCGCGCTGTTGAGGATCGTGTCCTCGAACTGCAAGTGCTCGAAGTTGCTGCCCGTGAAGTCGATGCCCTCGCCTCGCAATCCAAGGGCCTTGACCTGCGTGCCGGTGCATTCGAGCAGCTTGACTTCGGACCTCCGGCCCTGATCGAAGTTGACTCCGTTCAACCGGCACTGCATCAAGCAACTACCGCTGAGAGTGCCTCGCCCGAATTCGGCGTGCTGAAAGACGCAAATTACGAAGATGCAGTCTGTGGTCGAGATGCCCCCGAAACCGCAGCCGTCAAAGACACAGTCGGTAAACTGGCAGGCCGTCCATTGCACTTGCTGCTGAGGTGGTCGCTCTTGAGTTGCGGCTGGATCTTTCCGGGGTGGTCGTCCAGCGCCAGATGATTGCCGCGTGCTCCGCCCGTACTGCCCGAACCATCGTTTGCGCTCAGCTCGCGGCTGCGAATGCCCGAGAGACTCGTCTGTTCGGGCAAACGCCACGCCGGCATGTTCTCTGCGTTGAACACGCGTCCGGTGATGATGGGGTAGTCCGGATCGCCACTCAGAAAATCGACGATGACTTCATGGCCGATGCGTGGCAAGGCCGCTGTGCCGAAGGTGTCGCCGGCCCAGGACGTGGACACGCGCACCCAGCAGTTGGAGTTCTCGTTGCGCTGGCCGAGGCGATCCCAGTAGAACTGGACTTTGACGCGACCATATTGGTCGGCCCAAATTTCTTCATTCTTCGAGCCGACCACGATGGCCGTCTGCAAGCCGCGCGTGCGAGGCTTTGGCGTGGTGCGCATCGGTCGCCATGCGTAGCTGACTGGCTGCGCTTCGAAGGCAAAGCGCTGGACGGAGCCCTCGCCGGCATTGGCACCTTCGCTGGCCTGGAGGTTTTCTTGCAGCTCGTATTCGACGCTGGTCAGAAGGTACTTCTGGTTCTGGTCGTCCCTTGGGTGGCTGGCGAGCTCGAATGTGTCGCCTGGCGCGAGCTCGCGCCGGTTGGAGCGCCCACCCGCAACACAGCGCGCGCTCGACTGCTCTTCGGTTCGAATGCGCGTGTAGGTCTCTCCGTCGTCGTGCTGCTTGTAGCCGCCGGGCCATGCGTACAACTCGAAGTCGTCGAATGCATGACCCGAGTGCGTTTGCAATTGACTCGAGAGGTCCGCCCTGGGTTTGAGGGGGTCGTATTCATTGGTGAAGTGAAAGCCGGGGCGGACTTCTTCGCCGCTCTTCCATTCGTAGATGCGCTCGTTCGGCCTCGGGCCTCCGCCGGTCATGCCCGCCTTCTCCAGGGGATGGAAGCGCACCGTCTCGCCGCCGGGCAGCGGATCGTGCGATGTGGCAATGTCGTCCGCGAACACGAGCACCTGTTGCGAGGCCTCGTGCCTGAAGTAGTAATAGATACCTTCGTGTTCGCACAGGCGCGAGATGAAGGCGAAATCGGTCTCGTCGTATTGAGTGCAGTAATCCCACGTGCGGTAGCTGCGGCTGAGCTTCTGTTCGGAGGGAAAGCCGTAGCGCTCCAGCACTTCCATCACGATTTCGGGAACGCTCCTTGATTGGAATACGCGGAAATCACTGCGCCTCGTCGCGAGCCACAGCCAAGGCCGCAACTGAAGGCGATAGAAAGAATGCCGGGCGTCTTCCTGCTGAAGCCCGAAGCCTGCGGCGGCGCCGCCCAGGTCGCGCGTGCTGCCGCTTTCCGTTTGCACCGCCACGGTGGCGGGCTTTCCGAGCAGCAGTTTCGGATCGATGCCATTGCTGCTGCCCAGCAGGTCGATTTCGAATCCGTAGAGCTGGCTCAGCGCCTCACGACCGGCGAGCCGATGGAATTGCAGCGCCGCTCCAACGGCGTTTGAATGGTAACGCGGCGGGTCATTGCACCGCCGAAGACGCAAAGACGCACGCCGGGCGAATACGCCAGCGCGTGCCATCGAAGATGGACATGGATCCTCCCTGAAATCGCTCCGCTCTAACGGCGGTAAGCTTTGTCAGAGTATGTAAGTGCCTGGAGCTTTCCGGCAGGCAGCAATGAGAAGTGCCTGCGAATCCGTGAACGAAGACACGCGCCAAAAGTGGCTTGCGTGCTTCGGCAAGAACGTTGGTTTCGAGTGTTTACTAATCGGTAGTCGGATCGCCCTCGGGCGCATCCGAAAAAAGAGCGGCTCTCAACAAACCCCAAGAGCTCTGATCGGGCGCGCAGATCAACCCGCCGGTGAGATGGTCCGGCTTGTACGGCGACCCGTCGAAATGTGCGCTGTAGCCGCCTGCCTCTTTATGAATGAGCCAGCCCGCAGCGTGGTCCCAGGGCATCAGCTTGTAATAGAGCAGCGCGTGGCAATGGCCCGCGGCCGCCATCCGGTATTCATGCGCAGCACAGCGCATCCAGAAGTTCATGGCGACCTTCGGCAAATTCCGGATCACCGTCGAGCGCATAGGCTGCGGAAGGAAGTTCGTGCCGGCCACCACGTGCATCTGGTTGACCGGCACAGGGAGAGCGACCTTTATCTCCTTGTCGATCATGTCGACCCCTTGCCGCCAGGCACCGCCCCCGCGCACTGCGAATGACGTGTCGTCGCAGACAGGGTCATGGATGACGCCCATGACAACCTCGCCTCGCACCGTGGCCGCGAGCATGACGCCAAAGAGAGGAACGCCGCAAGAGAAGTTCTTCGTTCCGTCGATGGGGTCGATGATGAACGCGAGGTCGGCCGTTGCGATCCGCGACAGCACGCCGGGGTCGCGACCAGCCGCCTCCTCGCCAATGACGAGGGCGCCCGGATAGAGCTGAAGCAGCCGCTGCGCGATCTCGCGTTCCGCAGCCTCGTCTGCATCCGTGACCACGTCGAAGGTAGAGGATTTTTCTCTCGTGCTGCTGGCCAGCGAGCCATTGAAGCGCGGCATGATCTCGGCGCGCGCGACTTCGGCCAGGATCTTCCCCACGATCACCGCGTCATGGCGAGTGAATGTTTTCATGCAGAGGCATTTCTCCGAGGAAAAATGAAAAGGCCGGAAGCTTCTGAAAGCTTCCGGCCTTGTATCTGGTCCCGCCGCCAGGAATCGAACCTGGATCTCAGCCTTCGGAGGGCCGAATTCTATCCGTTGAAATACAGCGAGGAATTGGGGTCCGGCATGCACCGGAGCCACGCATTATCGCCTATCAGGCGGCGACCGTTTCGGCTTCAGCCGCAACAGCGGTGCCCGGCAGCGGCCGGGCGAACCCGAGCCCCGCCAGATAGACCCGGAAAGTGCGCCTTCCAGTCTGCACCAGGTCAAAGGCCTCGGGGTCGAGCAGCCAGTTCTGGATGAGCCCGCTGATGAGTGCGTGCAACCCCTGCGCCGCCGCGTTGCCCGGCAGCGGCAGCTTGATATGGCCGCGGCGCGCGGCCAGGCGCAGGGCCTTCTCGAAGTCGCCCACGCAGGCGTTGCGGGCGTCGAGGTGGCGCTGCTGCACCGAGGCCATGTCGTGGGTGTATTCGACCTTGTGGGTCGCCACATCGAATACGCGGCGCACCTGGGGGTCGGTGGCCATGAGGGTGAGCGCGTGGATCATGCCTTCCTCGATCTCGGCCAGGGGGTCGTCGGTGACGCCTGCGGTGGCGGGCTTCGGCGCGGCTTCCAGCGGCAGGATGACCCGCTCCATCATCGCGTTGAAGAGGTCGGCCTTGTCCTTGAAATGCCAATAGATGGCGCCGCGCGTCGCGCCGGCCTGCTGCGCGATCTGCTGCAGCGTGGTCTGCGAAACGCCCTGCGCCTGAAACAGCAGCTCCGCGGCATCGAGCAACCGATGCCGCGTGGCCAATGCTTCTTCTTTCGTCCGACGTGCCACCAAGTCTCCTGATTTGTAAAGACAACGCCCTCTATGTATCGTGGGGCCATTCGTGGTTGTCACTATACATCCATGAATGTATGTAAACTCGCCGGTTTCCTCGATGGCCCACCTGGCTACACAGGTTTCCGGTTTGTTCCGCGAACGCGCCATCTCCCGTCTTCGCTTCAAAGGAATCGCATGCCTCTCCTGCATGTTTCGCGTCATTCGTCCTTTTCGCCGCGTCTCGCGACCGTGGCCGCCGTCGTCCTGCTGGTCCTTGCGGGCTGCGGCAAGAGCGATGCGCCCGCCGGTCCGGGCGGCGCTGGCGGTGGTGGCCATCCCCCTGCACCCGAGGTGGGCGTGGTGGTGGCTGCGCCGACCGATGTCGGCCTCGTCACCGAACTGCCCGGCCGCCTCGAGGCCTCCCGCGTCGCCCAGGTCCGCGCCCGTGCCTCGGGCATCCTGTTGAAGCGCGAATTCCGCGAAGGCAGCGACGTGAAGGCCGGCCAGCTGCTGTTCCGCATCGACCCCGCCCCGCTGGTGGCCGCCACGCAGAACGCCCAGGCCACGCTGGCCCGCGCCGAAGCCAATGCCGTGCAGGCCAAGGCCCTCGCCGACCGCTACAAGCCGCTGGTCGAAGCCAATGCGGTCAGCAAGCAGGAATACGCGACCGCCGTGGCCTCTGCCAAGCAGGCCGAAGCCGACGTGGCCTCGGGCCGCGCGGCGCTGCAGACCGCCAAGATCAACCAGGGCTACGCCGACGTGACCTCGCCCATCGCGGGCCGCATCGGCCGCGCCCTCGTCACCGAAGGCGCACTGGTGGGCCAGGGCGACGCCACCGAGCTCGCCGTGGTGCAGCAGATCAACCCGCTGTACGTGAACTTCACGCAGTCGGCCTCCGACGCGATGAAGCTGCGCCGCGCCGTGGCCGCCGGCCAGTACAAGCGCGCGAGCGGCGAGGAAGCCGCAACCATCCGCGTGGTGCTGGAGGACGGCACCGACTACCCGCTGGAAGGCAAGCTGCTGTTCTCCGACCTCACGGTCGACTCCACCACCGGCCAGGTCACGCTGCGCGCCGAAGTGCCCAACCCCAAGGGCGAGCTGCTGCCCGGCCTGTACGTTCGCGTGAAGCTCGAACAGGCACAGGCCACCAACGCGATCACGCTGCCGCAGCAGGCCGTCACGCGCACCCAGCAGGGCGACACCGTGTCGGTGGTCGACAAGGACGGCAAGATCAGCAAGCGCACCGTGAAGATCAGCGCCGCCAAGGACAACCAGTGGGTGGTGCTCGATGGCCTGAAGGCCGGCGAGCAGGTGATGGTCGACGGCTTCCAGAAGCTGCAGATGATGCCGCCCGGCACGCCGGTGAAGGCGGTCCCCTGGACCAAGCCGAACCCGAACGCCGCGGCCACGCCGGCCGCAGCGGGGTCCGCACCGGCGGCGCCTGCCGCCCCGGCCGACAAGGCCGCGGCCGAGAAGAAGTAATCAGGAGCGCGCCCGCAAATGGCCAAATTTTTTATCGACCGACCAATCTTCGCCTGGGTGATCGCACTGTTCATCCTGGTGGTGGGCGGCGTGTCAATCACCCAGCTGCCGATCTCGCAGTACCCGCCGGTGGCGCCCCCCGCCATCGTCATCAACGTCGCCTACCCCGGCGCCTCGGCCCAGACGCTCGAGGACAGCGTGCTGTCCGTCATCGAGCGTGAAATGAACGGCTCGCCAGGCCTGATCTACATGGAATCGGTGGCCCAGGCCGACGGCACCGGCTCCATCACGATCAGCTTCGAGGCCGGCACCAACGACGACCTCGCACAGGTGGACGTGCAGAACCGGCTGTCGCGCGCGACGCCGCGCCTGCCGGCTGCCGTGACGCAGCAGGGCGTGCGCGTGGACAAGTCGCGCAACAACTTCCTGATGTTCGTGATGCTGTCCTCGGATAACCCGAACATCGACCCGGTGGCGCTCGGCGACTACACCGCGCGCAACGTCGTGCCCGAGTTGCAGCGCGTGGTCGGCGTGGGCCAGGCCCAGCTGTTCGGCTCCGAAAACGCGATGCGCGTGTGGATCGATCCGGCCAAGCTGCAGGGCTTCAACCTGTCGGCGACCGACGTCAACAACGCCATCCGTGCACAGAACGCCCAGGTGTCTTCGGGCACGCTCGGCGACCTGCCCAACATCCCCGGCCAGGCCATCGCGGCCACGGTGACCGTGAATGGCCAGCTCGTCAACGTTGAGCAGTTCAAGAACATCGTGCTGCGCGCCAACACCGATGGCTCGACCGTGCGGCTGAAGGACGTGGCGCGCGTCGAACTCGGCGGCCAGTCGTATGCCACCTCGGCCCGCCTGAACGGCGTGCCCGCGGTCGGTATCGGCGTCCAGCCCACGCCCAACGGCAACGCGCTGCAATCGGCCAAGGCGGTCCGCGCCAAGATGGCCGAACTCGAGCGCTACTTCCCGCAGGGCGTGAAGTGGAACATTCCGTACGACAGCTCGCGCTTCGTGCAGATCTCGATCACCGAAGTGGTCAAGACGCTGCTGGAAGCCGTGGCGCTGGTGTTCGTGGTGATGTTCCTGTTCCTGCAGAACTGGCGCTACACGATCATCCCGACCATCGTGGTGCCGATCGCGCTGCTGGGCACCTTTGCCTCGCTGCTGGCGCTCGGCTTCTCGATCAACGTGCTGACCATGTTCGGCATGGTGCTGGTGATCGGTATCGTGGTGGACGACGCCATCGTGGTGGTGGAGAACGTCGAGCGCATCATGAGCGAGGAGGGGCTGCCGCCTCTTGAAGCCACGCGCAAGGCCATGAAGCAGATCTCCGGCGCCATCATCGGCGTGACGGTGGTGCTGATCTCGGTGTTCGTTCCGCTCGCGTTCTTCGCGGGTTCGACCGGCAACATCTACCGCCAGTTCTCGGCGGTGATGGTGGCTTCGATCGCCTTCTCGGCATTCATGGCTCTGTCGCTCACGCCGGCGCTGTGCGCCACGCTGCTCAAGCCGGTGGAGGCCGGCCACCATCACGAGAAGACCGGCTTCTTCGGCTGGTTCAATCGCGGCTTCGCGCGCACGGCCAAGGGCTATGAGAGCGTGGTCGCTCGCATCCTGCGCCGCGCTGCCCGCTACCTCGTGATCTACCTGGCCATCATCGGCGCGGTGGTGTTCACCTACACCCGCCTGCCGAGCTCGTTCCTGCCGCAGGAAGACCAGGGCAACATCATCGTGAACGTGCAGTTGCCGCCTGGTGCGACACAGGAGCGCGCGCTGTCGGTCATGCAGCAGGTCGAGGGCTTCATTCTGAAGCAGCCCGAAGTGCAGAGCATGGTGGGCGTGATGGGCTTCAGCTTCTCGGGCCAGGGCCAGAACGCGGGCCTCGCCTTCGTGACGCTGAAGGACTGGGACGAGCGCAAGGACCCGGCCCACTCGGCCAGCGCGCTGGCCGGCCGTGCCTTCGGTGCGCTGTCGGGCATCCGCGACGCCTTCATCTACCCGCTGAGCCCGCCGCCCATTCCTGAACTGGGCAATGCCAGCGGCTTCAGCTTCCGTCTGCAGGACCGCTCGGGCGCAGGCCACGAGGCGCTGATCAACGCACGCAACCAGCTGCTGGGCATGGCCTCGCAGAGCAAGGTCCTGGCGCAGGTTCGCCCCGACGGCCTGGAAGACGCGCCGCAGCTGCAGATCGACATCGACCGCGACAAGGCGAATGCGCTTGGCGTGAGCTTCGACGCGATCAACGCGACGCTGTCGACCGGCCTGGGTTCGAGCTACATCAACGACTTCCCGAACCGCGGCCGCCTGCAGCGCGTGGTGGTGCAAGCCGACGCTCCAGCGCGGATGCAGCCCGACGACCTGCTCAAGCTCAACGCCAGCAACACGCAGGGCCAGCCGGTGCCGCTGTCGGCCTTCGCGACCACCAAGTGGGTCACGGGCGCCACGCAGACGGTGCGCTACAACGGCTACCCGGCGATCCGCATCAGCGGCGACGCCGCCGCCGGCTACAGCACGGGCGCCGCGATGGCCGAGATGGAAAAGCTCGCCGCGCAGCTGCCGCAAGGCTTCGGCTTCGAGTGGACCGGCCAGTCGCGTGAAGAAAAGCTCGCGGGCTCGCAGGCCATCGTGCTGTACGGCTTCGCGATCCTGGCGGTGTTCCTCTGCCTGGCCGCGCTGTACGAAAGCTGGTCGATCCCGCTGTCGGTGATTCTGGTGGTGCCGCTGGGCGTGCTGGGCGTGCTGGTGGCGACGATGCTGCGCGCCTATTCGAACGACGTGTACTTCCAGGTGGGGCTGATCACCATCATCGGCCTGTCCGCGAAGAACGCGATTCTGATCATCGAGTTCGCCAAGGACCTGCAGGCGCAGGGCAAGGGCGTCATCGAATCGGCGCTGGCCGCCGCCCACCTGCGGTTCCGCCCGATCATCATGACCTCGCTGGCCTTCGGCCTCGGGGTGGTGCCGCTCGCAATCGCCTCGGGCGCCGGCTCTGCCAGCCAGCGCGCCATCGGCACCGGCGTGCTCGGCGGCATGGTGACGGGCACTGCACTGGCCGTGATCTTCGTGCCGGTGTTCTTCGTGGTGGTGCGCACCCTGTTCAAGGGCAGCGCGCGCCAGCATGAAGCCGACAAGCGACACGCCGAAGCCGCCGGCATCGCGGAGGAAAAACATGACTAAGAAACTGATTCCCACAGCCCTGGCCGCCGCGATGCTGCTGGCCGGCTGCTCGCTGATTCCGACCTACGAGCGCCCGGCGGCGCCGGTGCCCACCACCTACCCGGGCGACCCGGCGCAGCCGCCCGGCCAGGCCGCAGCCAACCTGCCCTGGCAGGACTTCTTCACCGACGCGCGGCTCGCGGGCCTGATCCAGACCGCGCTCGTGAACAACCGCGACCTGCGGGTATCGGTGCTCAACATCGAGCAGGCGCGCGCGCAGTTCCAGATCCAGCGCTCGGCGCTGTTCCCGGCTGTGGGCCTCACTGGTTCGGGCTCGCGCTCGAGCCCGAACCCCTACCAGGCCTTCGACTCCAGCGTGGGCAGCGTGTCGTCGTCGTACAGCGTCAACCTGGGCTTCAACGCCTGGGAGCTGGACTTCTTCGGCCGCATCCGCGCGCTGAAGGACCAGGCGCTGGCGCAGTACCTCGCCACGGACGAGACGCGCAAGGCAGTGCAGATCAGCCTGATCGCGTCGGTCGCCAACGGCTGGCTCACGCTGCTGGCGGACGATGAGCTGCTCGAGATCACGCGCCAGACGATGGTCACGCGCGAAGAGTCGGTACGCCTCACGAAGATGCGCTTCGACAACGGCGTGTCGTCGGAGCTCGACTTCCAGGCCGCCAACTCGCTGCTGGAAACGGCGCGCGCATCCTATGCGGAGCAGCAGCGCGCGCGCATGCAGGACGAGAACGCCCTCGCCCTGTTGCTGGGCGCGCCGGTACCGCCCGACGCCACGGCGGGCGGCATCAAGGGCCTGGACGGCATCAAGCCGATGCCCGACGTGCCGGCCGGCCTGCCTTCCGACCTGCTGGCCGAACGGCCCGACATCCGCTCGGCCGAGCAGCAGCTGATTGCGGCCAACGCCAACATCGGCGCGGCGCGCGCGAACTTCTTCCCGCGTGTGTCGCTGACGAGTTCCATCGGCACCGCGAGCAGCGAGTTCTCGGGCCTGTTCGATCGCGGTTCGAAGGCCTGGTCCTTCGCGCCGACGGTGACGCTGCCGATCTTCGACGCCGGCAGCAACATCGCCACGCTCGACTCGGCCAAGGCCGGGCGCGAAATCGCGGTGGCGCAGTACGAGAAGTCGATCCAGACCGCGTTCCGCGAAGTGGCCGATGCCCTCGCGGGCCGCGCCACGCTGGGCGAGCAGGTGCGCGCACAGCGTGCGCAGGCCGATGCGGAGGCGGTGCGCTTCAAGCTCTCCGACCTGCGCTATCGCAACGGCATCGCCAGCGCGCTCGACCTGCTCGACGCACAACGCTCGCTGTTCACGGCGCAGCAATCGGCCGTGACCACGCGCCTGCTGCAGCTGCAGAACCAGGTCACGCTGTACCGGACGCTGGGTGGCGGCTGGGCCACACGCGACAAGGGCTGAGACGCCAAGGCGTCCGATAAGGGTGGTCCCTTGTCCGTTCGGGCAAGGGGCCTCTCTATAATCGCCGGTTGGTTAGGACAAGCCCCCCGACGAGCCCCCGATAATTGAGGACGCCAATGAGCGCAGACCCGCATTACCAGGCCACAGAAGAAGCCCACACCGGGCCGATCAAGAACCCGAAGCAACTGCTGCTCGCGGTATTTTTCTCCTTCATAGCCCCGATCCTGATCATCGTGGGTCTTGTCTCCTACGTGGTCTCGGGCACCAAGCCCGCAGGCATCGCGGAGGGCGACAGCATGTCGCTCTACGGCGTGACCAAGGAAGCGCGCGACCGCGAAGTGGCCGAACGCCTCAAGAAGGTCGGCGCCATCGAGATCCGCGACGCCAACCGCCCGCTCGCTGCAGGCGAGGTCGTGTTCAAGGCCCAGTGCGTCGCCTGCCACGGAGCGCCCGGCATTCCCGGCGCCCCGCACTTCCAGGACGCGGCCGCTTGGGGTCCCCGCATCGGCCAAGGCTATGCAACGCTCCTCGAGCATGCCCTGAAGGGCAAGGGCGCCATGCCCCCGCAGGGCGGCGGCGACTTCGAAGACCTCGAAGTGGGTCGTGCAGTGGTCTACATGGCCAACGCCGGTGGCGCCAAGTTCCCGGTGCCGGATCGTCCGGCTGCTGCTGCACCTGCTGAAGGTGCCTCGGGTGCGGCCCCTGCGGCCAGCGCTGCTGCCAAGTAAGCGTTTTCCCTAGTCACGAAAGAAAGCCGGCCTCAGCGCCGGCTTTTTTCATGGCTGTGCGACAGGGGCTGGTGTGGCCGAGTCGGCGTGGCGCTCAGCCGGGCTCAGCACGTGTCCGAAGCGGCCGGGCAGCTCGCTGGCCTGCACCGCCTCCGGTATCCACAGCCCGCGTTCGACGGCCTCGGCAGCGATGCCCACGTCCTGCGTGTGCACCAGCCCGAGCCCGAAAGGCGAAACCAGATAGAGCCGGCCGTCCTCGTCGAGCAGGCAGTCCGATACCTCGGTCGCCTTGCCCGTATGGGCCGTGACGGTGAAGCCGCCGCCCTCATCTTCGGCGACCCGCCATACCAGCGGCGAAGCCTCCAGCTCCACATACACGCGCTGCGGCCCGTTCTGGAAGAACCATTGACCTTCGTCGTCGTGCTCGTAGTTGCGATGGATGAAGTCGATCAGCTTGTCGTGCCGCAGCATCGAGCCCTTGGCCGCGCGGAACGGGCCCATGGCCTGTGTGCGGTCGTCGCGCATGTACCAGTTGCCGCGCGCGTCGAGGCCGAGCCAGCCGTAGCAGTGCGGCACGTTGGGCCACTTGGCCAATGCTTGTTTGACGATGTCGTCCATCGCGTCATTCTCGTCCTGGCGACAAGCCCCTACCGTCAGCCGAAGCGCCGCCATGCAGCTGCAGCCAGCCGCCCACCTGCTCCGGCATGCCGCGCACATGCCCCGGCGGCAGCCCCATCGGAAAGCCGACATGCCCACCGTGCGCGGGCTGCCACAGCGTGACGTGCGCCCCCACCTCGCCGGGCTTCGGCAGGCTGCGCGCCGGAATGAACGGATCGTTGCGCGCATTCACCACCAGCGCAGGCACGCGGATCGAAGCCAGGTGCGGCTTGGCCGAGCCCCGCGACCAGTAGTCGTCGACATCGCGAAAGCCGTGCAGCGGCGCGGTGAAGACGTTGTCGAAGTCGTAGAGGTTGCGCGACGACATCAGCCGCTCGCGGTCGAACAGGCCCGGAAACTGCGCCAGCTTGGCCAGCGCCTTGGGCTTCATGGTCGCGAGGAACATGCGCGTGTAGACCAGCTTGTTGAAGCCCTGGCCAATGGCTTCGCCGCCCGCCGCGAGGTCGAGCGGGGCGCAGACCGAGGCCACCGCGCCCACCACGCCCGAAGCGGTCTCGCCCGCTTCCGAGGCCCATCGCATCAGCGCATTGCCGCCGAGCGACACACCCGCAGCCAGCACCGGCCCGCCGCCCTTTTGCGCATGCTGGTCGCGCATGCGCGCCAGGATCCAGCCGATCTCCTCGAAGTCGCCCGAGTGGTATGCGCGCGGCGCCAGGTTCAGCTCGCCGCTGCAGCCGCGGAAATGCGGCACCGCAAAAGCCATGCCGCGAGACGCTGCAAAGGCAGCAAAGGCTTCGGCGTAATGACTGCGCGACGAGCCTTCGAGCCCATGGAACAGCACCAGCAGCGGCTTCGGGCCTGGCGCTGGCGCATCGACGAAGTCGACGTCGATGAAGTCGCCATCTGGCGTAGGCCAGCGTTCGCGCCGGTAGACCGGGGCCGGCCCGTCGAAGCGCCGGGCGTAGAGCGCAGCCCAGATGGTCTGCAGGTTGCCGCCGGGCAGCCAGCGCGGCGCCGCGTAGTCCATCGACTGGAGAACAGTGGGAGAAGCAGCGGAAGAAGAAGCAGCGAAGGATGGCATCAATGCAGGGCCTGGGGCGGATCGTTCGCGTCGTCCGGCTCGCGCGCGCTGCCCGGGCTCGCATGGTGCGCCACCATGCGCCAGCCCTGGGCAGTCTTGTGATAGACGTTGGTGGCAAGCACGAAGGCATGGCGCGGGCCTTCGGCCGTGAGCACCTCGATGCGCTCGAGCACGTTGTGCACGGCGCTGCCGAGCGACTCGATCTTGCGCACCCGCGCCGGCATGGCGTGGATCGCGCCGTTGCCGAACATCTGCTCGAAGGCCGCGCGGATCGCCACGGTCCCCACCAGCCGGGGGCCGCCGGGGTGCACGCAGAACACTTCGTCCTCGTCGGCCCAGCAGGCCATCAGCGCATCGATGTCGCCGCGTTGCAGCGCTTCATAGAAGGCCGCTTCGACGTCGTCGGCAGTACCGCCGATGGCCGCGGCGGCGCGGAGTGGGGTCTTGGGCATTGCGCGATTTTGCCGCGCTGTCCGTGACGGCGGCACTGCACCGCTTTGGTCCTGGCTGCACCGTGCTGCCGCAATCCGGCTGGAACGCCTGCTCCACTTTGGACCAAATGGTCAAAACGCAGATGTCAATTTTCCATAAGTCATTGATTTCAAATGACTTATCCAACTGGCACGGCGCATGCAAGGAGCTTCGCGACCTCGCAACAGGAGCCCTTCCATGAACGTCGGCATCTTCATTCCCATCGGCAACAACGGCTGGCTGCTTTCCGAAAACGCACCGCAGTACAAGCCCAGCTTCGAACTCAACAAGCAGATCACGCTGAAGGCCGAGCGCTACGGCGTCGACTTCGCGCTGTCCATGATCAAGCTGCGCGGCTTCGGCGGCAAGACGGAGTTCTGGGACCACAACCTCGAGTCCTTCACGCTCATGGCCGGGCTCGCTGCCGTCACCAGCAAGATCAAGCTCTTTGCCACCGCTGCCTCGCTGGTCATGCCGCCGGCCATCGTGGCGCGCATGACGTCCACCATCGATTCGATCTCCAACGGCCGCTTCGGCCTGAACCTCGTCACCGGCTGGCAGCGGCCCGAGTATTCGCAGATGGGCATGTGGCCCGGCGACCAGTTCTTCGGCACGCGCTACCAGTACCTGAGCGAATACATCCAGGTGCTGCGCGACCTCTGGGGCACCGGCCAGTCAGACTTCAAGGGCGACCATTTCAAGATGGACGACTGCCGCCTGAGCCCGCAGCCGCAGGCCGACATGAAGGTGATCTGCGCCGGCCAGAGCGACGCGGGCATGGAGTTCTCGGCCAAATACGCCGACTACAACTTCTGCTTCGGCAAGGGCGTGAACACGCCCAAGGCCTTCGCGCCCGCGGCCGAGAAGCTCATCGAAGCCACCACGAAGACCGGCCGCCACGTCACCACCTACGTGCTGATGATGGTGATCGCAGACGAGACCGACGAGGCCGCGCGCGCCAAGTGGGTGCACTACAAGGCCGGCGCCGATCACGAAGCGATCGCATGGCTGGGCCAGCAGGGCGCGGCCGACACCAAGTCGGGCGCCGACACCAACGTGCGCCAGATGGCCGACCCAACCTCGGCCGTGAACATCAACATGGGCACGCTCGTGGGCTCGTATGAAAACGTCGCGCGCATGCTCGACGAAATGGCCGAGGTGCCCGGCACCGAAGGCGTGCTGCTGACCTTCGACGATTTCCTGCAGGGCGTCGAGGCCTTCGGCGAACGCATCCAGCCGCACATGAAGAGCCGCGCGCACGTGCAGAGCCCCGTGCCGTCGCGGGTCGAACCCGAACGCCTCGCGGCCTGAGCAGGAGCGTCACGTGAGCACTCCCGCACGCAACACCACCCTCACATCGAACACCCCCGTTGGCGCACCGCGCTTGCCGGGCGCCCCGGCGCCGCTGGTGCTGCCCGCGCGCCCCGAGCCGCTGGCACTGCACGCGAGCGACTCGGCGCTGATCGTCGTCGACATGCAGAACGCCTATGCATCCATCGGCGGATACGTCGACTCGGCCGGCTTCGACATCTCCGGCGCGCAAGGCACCATCGCCAACATCGCGCGCACCATAGCGGCCGCGCGCGCGGCCGGCATGCTGGTCGTGTTCCTGCAGAACGGCTGGGACGCGGCATACGTGGAGGCCGGCGGCCCCGGCTCGCCGAACTGGCACAAGTCGAACGCGCTCAAGACCATGCGTGCAAAGCCCGAGCTGCAGGGCAATTTCCTCGCCAAGGGCGGCTGGGACTACGAACTCATCGAAGAGATGAAGCCGCAGCCCGGCGACATCGTCGTGCCGAAGACGCGCTACAGCGGCTTCTTCAACAGCACGCTCGACAGCACGCTGCGCGCGCGCGGCATCCGCCACCTGGTGTTCACCGGCATCGCCACCAACGTGTGCGTCGAATCGACGCTGCGCGACGCCTTCCACCTCGAATACTTCGCCGTGATGCTCGAAGACGCGACGCACGAACTCGGCGGGCCCGCGATCCAGAAGGCATCTGTCTACAACGTCGAGACCTTCTTCGGATGGGTCTCCACGGTGGAGCACTTCTGCAGCACCTTCGCACCCGCATCCATCACCCAACCCGCACCGGCCGAAGCGGCCACTGTCTGATTCTTTTCAAGGAGCTCTCTTCATGCCCAAGCAAGCCATCATCCCGCCCGGCACCGGCGTGCCACTCGCCCCCTATGTTCCCGGCACGCTCGCCGACGGCGTGCTCTACGTATCGGGCACGCTGCCCTTCGACAAGGACAACAACGTGGTGCACGTGGGCGACGCGGCCGCGCAGGCTCGTCACGTGCTCACCATCATCCAGGGCGTGGTCGAGGCAGCGGGCGGCACCATGGACGACGTGACCTTCAACCAGATCATGATCAAGGACTGGGCCGACTACGGGAAGATCAACACGGTGTATGCCGAGTTCTTTCCCGGCACCAAGCCCGCGCGCTACTGCATCCAGTGCGGCCTGGTGAAGCCCGATGCCCTGGTCGAGATCGCCTCGATCGCGCACGTCGGCAAGAAGGGCTGAAGCACATGCCGTCGCTGCACTACGAAGTGCACGGGCCGTCCGATGCCGCAGCCACCGTGCTGCTGTCGTCGGGCCTCGGTGGCTCGGCCGGGTTCTGGCAGCCGCAGCTCGGCGCGCTGGTTGCCGCCGGGCACCGCGTCATTGCGTACGACCAGCGCGGCACCGGCCGCAGCCCTACTGCATTGCCAGCGGCGTATGCCATCGAAGACATGGCGAAGGACGTGCTCGAAATCCTCGACGCCACGAACACTTCGCAGTGCCACTTCGCGGGCCATGCACTCGGCGGCCTCGTGGGTCTGCAGCTAGCGCTCGACGCGCCTTCGCGCATTGCGAGCCTCGTGCTCATCAACGCGTGGTCGAAGCCCAACCCGCATTCGGCGCGCTGCTTCGATGCGCGACTTGCGTTGCTCGGCGCCTGCGGCCCGCGCGCGTACGTGGAAGCGCAGCCGATCTTCCTGTACCCCGCAGCCTGGGCCGCCGAACACGCACAGCGCGTGACCGACGAAGTCGATCACGCCTTCGCGCACTTTCCGGGCGAGGCCAACATGCGTGCGCGCATCGCTGCCCTGCGCGCCTTCGACATCGACGCTCGCCTCGCCGACATCACCGCGCCCACACTCATCGCCGCGGCGAAAGACGACACGCTCGTGCCCTGGACCTGCTCGCAGCGCCTGGCCGATGGCCTGAGCGACGTCACGCTCGACTTCATGCCGCACGGTGGCCATGCCCACAGCGTGACCGAGGCCGAAGCCTTCAACCGCAGCCTGCTCGACTTTCTCTCGCGGGTCAGCGCATCCGCCGTACCAGCATGACCACAACTCTTGCATCCACACTCGACGCCGCCGCGCTGTCGCTGCTCTTCACCGGCGCGCGCACCCACAACGGCTGGACCGACGAACCCGTCACCGACGCACAGCTGCAGCAGATCTATGCGCTGGCGAGTCTCGGCCCCACCTCGGCCAACTGCTCGCCCGCGCGCTTCGTGTTCGTGCGCACGCCCGAAGGCAAGCAACGCCTCGCACCGGCGCTCTCCAAGGGCAACCTCGACAAGACCATGGCCGCGCCAGTCACGGTCATCGCGGCGTGGGACCGCAAGTTCTACGACAAGCTGCCCACGCTGTTCCCGCATGCCGATGCGCGCAGCTGGTTCACCGGCAGCCCCGAGGCCGCGCACGAAACCGCCTTTCGCAATGCCAGCCTGCAGGCGGGCTACCTGCTGCTCGCAGCGCGCGCGGTCGGCCTCGATGCAGGCCCGATGTCGGGCTTCGACAAGGCGAAGGTCGACGCGGCCTTCTTCGAAGGCACCGACTGGACCGTCAACTTCCTCATCAACCTGGGCCACGGCGATGCGTCGAAGGTGTTCGGCCGCCTGCCGCGGCTGCCCTTCGACGAGGCCTGCGTGCTGGCCTGAAGGACTCACCACATGCTGCTGAATGCCATGGCCTCCCACGCTGCTTCATCGTCATCGAACCCCGCCGGCCTGCTGCCGAGCCTGGCGAAGGCCGACTACCGCAACGCGATGGCGCGGCTGGGCGCGGCGGTGAACATCATCACCACCGACGGCCCCGCGGGTCGCGCCGGCTTCACGGCATCGGCCGTGTGCAGCGTGACCGACGAGCCGCCGACGCTGCTGGTGTGCCTGAACCGTTCGGCCTCGGTGTACCCGGCATTCAAGACCAACGGCGTGCTGTGCGTGAACGTGCTGGCCGCGGGGCACCAGTCGCTGTCCGCATTGTTCGGCGGCAAGACGCCGATGGACGAGCGCTTCGCCGCCGGCCAGTGGAGCCGCAAGACCACCGGTTCGCCGATGCTCGACGACGCGGCCGTGTCCTTCGACTGCCGCGTCGTGCATGCGACGAGCGCGGGCACGCACGACGTGCTGTTCTGCGAAGCGGTGGCCATTGCCATCGGTGGTGCGACGCAGGGCTTGATCTACTTCGACCGGCGCTATCACGAGATCGCGGCGCCACCGCACTGAAATCCACCAGAATCAGCGCGGCGTGATGCCTTGAAGAAAGATGCGCTGCACGTTCTCGACGGTCTTCTCGAAGAACGCCTCATCGTCCAGCGTATGCCCCGACAGCGCCTGCACCTGCACGCCGAAGTCCGCGTAGTGCTGCGTCACCGCCCACAGCGCGAAGATCAGGTGATGCGGATCGACGGGCGCCAGCTTGCCCGCTTCGACCCACACGCGAATCACCTCCGACTTTTTCTCCACCAGCGTACGCAGTTCGCGGTCGAGTTCGTCGCGCAGCAGCGGCGCGCCCTGGATCATTTCCAGACAGAAGAGCCGTGATGCATCGGGCCTGTCTCGCGAAACCACCAGCTTGCGGCGGATGTAGTCGCCGATGGCCTCGCCCGGGTCCTGCTCGGCACTGAAGCCGCGCAGTGGCTCGAGCCACAGCGCGAGCAGATCGCGCAGCACGTTGACGTAGAGCTCTTCCTTGTTCGCGAAGTAGTAGAGCAGGTTGCTCTTCGATACATCGGCGCGTGCCGCCACCTGGTCGATCGACGTGCCGTGCAGGCCGAAGCGGGAGAACAACCCCAGCGCCGCACCGAGGATCGCGCTGCGCTTGTCCTCGATCTGGCGCAGCCGGCGGCTCACCGCGGACGCACTGCGCACCGCGGGTTTTGCGCGCTTGCGCGCCGGGCTCTTCTCTTTGCTGGCACTGGCAGCCAGCGCTTTGGTCTTCGGCATCTTCCCTCGCTCTTGTTCGTTCGTTGGTGAATCGGCAGACAGCACAGCGCACCACTGTAAGGCCGTGGTGCATCGCCTTGCGCCGCAGCAGCCTTCGCAGCGCGTCGTTGCGCACCATGCTGACGCGACGAATGCGTTTTGTCCATTTGGTCCAACTGGCACAGACGTTGCATGGCGAAAGGCATGCCAAGCATGAGGAACCTGCCATGACCCTGCTGTCCGTCCCCATCATCGATCTAGCGCCCTACTTCGCGGGCACCGCCGAAGGCAAGGCCGAGGTCGCGAAGAAGGTCGACGAGGCCTGCCGCAGCATCGGCTTTCTCGTCATCACGAACCACGGCATTGCGCCCGAGCTGATCTCGCGCGTGTCGTCGCTCTCGCGCAAGTTCTTCGACATGCCGTTGGGTGAAAAGCGCAAGGTCGATCGCCCGCGCGAAGACGCGGTGCGCGGCTACAGCGCGGTGGGCGAGGAAGGGCTCTCGTACAGCCTCGAAGAAGCGGCCCCCGGCGACCTGAAGGAATCTTTCTCTATCGGCCCGTCGAACGTGCCGCAAGACGACTACCACCGCGGCCCCGCCGCCGGCCCGCACTTCGAGCCCAACAGCTGGCCGCCCATCGAGGGTTTCCGCGAAGCCTACGAAGGCTACTTCGAGGCGATGAGCGATCTCTCGCGCTCGCTGATGCGTGTCTTTGCGCTCGGCCTGTCGCTGCCCGAGACCTTCTTCGACGACAAAATCGACAAGCACATCAGCATGTTCCGCGTGCTGAGCTATCCGCCACAGCGCGAACAGCCACTGCCCGGCCAGTTGCGTGCGGGCGCGCACAGCGACTACGGCAGCCTCACCATCGTGCTGCCCGACGACAAGGGCCTGCAGGTGTTCAACAAGGCCGGCCAGTGGGTGGACGTGCCGCAGGTCGAGGGTGGCCTGGTGGTCAACATCGCCGACCTCATGATGCAGTGGACCAACGACCAGTGGGTGTCCACGCTGCACCGCGTGATCAACCCACCCTTCGAGGTCGCGAGCACCAATCGCCGGCAATCGCTGGTGTTCTTCCATCAGCCGAACTACGACGCGATGGTCGAGTGCCTGCCTAGCTGTCTCGCGCCAGGGGAGTCGGCGAAGTACGCGCCGATTTCTTCTGGGGACCACCTGACCTCGAAGTTCGTCAAGCAGACGACCTTTGGTGGCACGAAGGCGATGGCTTGAAATGACTGCCTGCTGTTCTTCGGGGTGCGATCACGCTGACGGGGTACCTTGCTCCGCGAATGTCCCCCGAACAAGAACAACAGCAAACGCCCAATGAGCAACTGACATGGCCCACCTCTCCTACGTCAACGTCTTCGCAAAAGACGTGGTCGCACTCAGCGGCTTCTACCAGCGAGTATTCGGTTTCAAAGAGATCGAAGCGATCCGCTCACCCATCTTCCGAGGCCTGGACACCGGCAAGTCGAGCCTTGGCTTCAACGCACTCGATGCCTACGAACTGCTGCACCTGAGCGAGTTTTCAGACACACGCGGCGTCAAGTTCCTGCTGAACATCGACGTCGACAGCCAGGCCGACGTCCACCGCATGGTGCCGGTCGCGCTCGAAGCCGGCGCCACGCTCATCAAGCCGCCATACGTCACTTACTACAACTGGTACCAGTCGGTGCTGCTCGATCCCGAGGGCAATGTGTTCCGCATCAACTTCATGATGTGACGTGCGCTGCGCTCGTTCTCTTTTTTCCGTCCTCCCTTTCTTCAAAGCCTCTCACCAAAGGTAGTCCCATGCAGTTGCGCACCCTCACTCCCGGCCTGGGCCTCGCGATGACCGTCGCGGCCAGCGGCGCCTTCTTCACCACGCTGCCCGCTGCGGCCGCCGACGGCTTCACGCTGAAGGACAAGCCGAAGATCGCGATGCTCTACTTCGGCCCGAAAAATGATGGCGGCTGGACGCAGGCCTTTGACGAGGCCCGCGTGAAGATCGAAAAGGAAATCGGCCAGAAGATCCAGTTCGTCGAGAACGTGCCCGAAGACGCATCGGCCATCAAGCCCGCTGCAGAGAAGTTCATCCAGCGCGGCGCCAACATCGTGATTGGCACGGCCTTCGGTTATTCCGACAGCTTCAAGGACCTGGCCGCCAAGTACCCCGATGTTGCCTTCCTCAACGGCTCGGGCACCACCAACGGCAGCAACCTCGAATCGTTCTACGGCCGCACCTACGAAAGCCAGTACCTCTGCGGCATGGCCGCCGGCGCTGCATCGAAGACCGGCAAGCTCGGCTTCGTCGCAGCCAACCCCTTCGGCGTGGTGAACTGGACCATCAACGCCTTCGCGCTCGGCGCGCAGAAGATGAACCCGAACGCCACGGTCAACGTGATCTACACCGGCGCCTGGAACGACCCGGTGAAGGAACGCGCCGCAGCCGCCGCGCTCATCGACCAGGGCGCCGACGTGATCGGCCAGCACGTCGACAGCCCCACGCCGCAGATCGTCGCGCAGGAGCGCGGCGTGTACGGCACCGGTCACCACCGCGACCTGCGCCAGTTCGCGCCCAAGGCCACGCTGTGCTCTTCGGTGTGGGTGTGGGACCGTTTCCTGACGCCTGAGCTGAAGAAGGTGATGGCCGGCAACTGGAAGCCCGCGCAGTACGGCGCCTTCATCGAGATGAAGGACGGCGGCACCGACATCGCCGGCTTCGGCCCCGCCGTGCCCAAGGACAAGGCCGCGGTCATCACCGCCGAGCGCGACGCGATCATGAAGGGCAAGCAGATCTACGCCGGCCCGCTCGCCGACCGCGACGGCAAGGAGCGCGTGGCCAAGGGCGCGGTGCTGTCCGATGCGGATCTGTGGAAGATGGACTGGTTCGTCAAGGGCGTGGTCACGCAGAAGTAATTTCATGCCCAACAACGCGCTCGAACTCACCGGCATCCGCAAGTCCTTCGACGGCTTCGCGGCGCTGACCGACGCACACTTCGCTGCGCGCTGGGGCGAGGTGCATGCACTGCTGGGCGAGAACGGCGCGGGCAAGTCTTCGCTGATGAACATCGCGGCCGGGCTCTATGCACCCGAGGCCGGGCAGCTGCTGGTGGACGACAACGCGGTGCGCTTCGCCGGTCCGCGTGACGCGGCGAAGCACCGCATCGGCATGGTCCATCAGCATTTCAAGCTGGTGCGGCCTTTCACGGTGGCGCAGAACATCTTGCTCACCGCGCCGCCGCCGGCCGAATTTCAAAGCCATGGCGAGCGGCTGCGCGAGATCGAGCGCGACATTCGCAACAAGGCCTCGGAGCTGGGCTTTGACATCGATCCGTCGAAGCGCATCGATGCGCTGTCGATTGCCGAACAGCAACGCGTGGAGATCCTCAAGGTGCTGCTCGCGGGCGCGCGCATCCTGATCCTCGACGAGCCCACGGCCGTGCTGACCGACCAGGAGGCCGCGCGCCTGCTGCAGACGGTGCAGGGCCTGGCGCGCGCCGGTTCCGCCGTGGTGCTGGTCACGCACAAGATGGCCGACGTGAAGACGTATGCCGACCGCGTGACGGTGATGCGCGGCGGGCGCACAGTGGCCACGCTGAAGCCGGGCGAAGCATCGGTCGCCGAGCTGGTGAGGCTCACGGTGGGTGAATCGATTGCCACGCAAGGATTCCAGGCTTCGACCGCATCGCGCGGCCCCGTGCGCCTTTCGGTGCGCGGGTTGCGCACACCCGCCTCGCCCGAAGGCCGGCGCGTGCTCGACGGCGTGGATCTCGAACTTCACGCGGGCGAAATCTACGGCCTGGCCGGTGTCGGCGGCAACGGCCAGGGCGAGCTGGCGGGCGCGATCATGGGCCTGCCGGGCGAAGCCACCGAAGGCGAGATCCGGCTCGAAGGCCACGGCGACCTGAAGACCATGGCCGCGTCGGCACGCCGCGGCATCGGCATTGCAGCCATTCCGGCCGACCGATACGGGCTCGCGCTCGCGGGTGGCCTCTCGGTGGCCGAGAACTACGCTATCGGCCGCGTGCACACCGGCCGCTACGGCCCCGTGTGGCGCCTGCGCCGCGGCCGCATCCAGAGCGACACGCAGGAAGCGGTGCGCGCCTTCGACGTGCAGGGCGTGCGCTCGGTCGCGCAGAAGGCCGCGCTGCTCTCGGGCGGCAATGCGCAGAAGCTGGTGCTCGCGCGCGAATTCGGCAAGTCGCCCACGCTGGTGCTTGCCCACAGCCCGAGCCGCGGGCTCGATGTGCGCGCCAGTGCCGAGGTGCATGCGCGGCTGCGCGCCGCGCGCGACAGCGGCGCGGCGGTGCTGCTGATCAGCGAGGACCTCGACGAAGTGCTGCAACTGGCCGACCGCGTGGGCGTGATGACGCGCGGGCGCATCGCCGGCGAGTTCGCGCAGCCCGCCGACCGGCAGGCCATCGGACAGGCGATGGTGGACCATGGCTGATGCCTCGCTCTCCGTCGACACGGCACAAGCGCCCAGGACCCAGGTGAACTCGCAGCAGCACACACAACCGCTCGCGCGCCGCCGCTACGCGCTCGAAATCCGCCAGCACATGGCCTGGCGCTGGCAGGCGCTGATCCTCGCGGCCGCATTGCTCGTGGGCTTCGCCATCTCCGCCGCGATCCTCGTGGCCGCGGGCGTGCCCGCCGATGAACTCGCCAACGAGTTCGTGATGCAGACCTTCTTCGACGGCCAGAACTTCCGCGCCGTGCTGTTCCAGGCCGCGCCGATGATCCTCGTCGGCCTGGCGGGCTCCATCGCATTCCGCGCGCGCTTCTGGAATCTCGGCCTCGAGGGCCAGATGATCTGGGGCGCCATCGGCGCGACCACCATCTCGATGTGGCAGATCGGCCCCGAGAACCTGCGCCTGCCGCTGATGTTTGCGGCCGCCATCGGCTGCGGCCTGCTGTGGGTGCTGGGCCCCGCGTGGCTCAAGCTGAAGCTGGGCGTGAACGAGATCATCTCGACGCTGATGCTCAACTACATGGCGGCCAACTTCCTGCTGCACCTGGTCTACGGCAGTTGGAAGGACCCGAAGGACAACTTCCCCTACTCGCCGCAGTTTCGCGTGTTCGAGCGGTTGCCCGAGCTGGGTGCGGGCATCGGCAGTTCGATCCTGCTGGCAGGCGTGGTCGCGCTGCTGGCGTGGTGGCTGGTGAGCGTGAGCCGCGTGGGACTCTACCTGCGCTTCGTCGATGCGAACCCGCGTGTCGCGCATGCCAACGGCGTGCCGGTGCGACGCACGATCTACGGCGCGGTGCTGCTGTCGGGCGCGATGGCCGGGCTCGCGGGCTTCGCGGTGGTCGCGGGGCAGGAGGGCCGGCTCACTCAGGCCTTCTATCAGGGCTATGGCTTCTCGGGCATCCTCATTGCCTTTCTCGCGCGCAACAACCCGCTCGCGGCCACGGTGGTGGCGCTGCTGGTGGCGGCGCTGTTCGTCACCGGACGCAGCCTGCAGGTGTTCTACCAGGTGCCGTTCTCGATGGTGCAGCTCATCCAGGCGGTGATCGTGGTGTGCGTGGCGTCGAGCGACTTCTTCATTCGCCACCGGCTGCGCCGCGTGGGCGGGGAGGCTGCGCAATGAGCGGCAGCATCATGCTCAACTGGCTCGCGAGCACGCCGGACTTCGCGGTGCCTTATGCGCTCGCGGCACTCGGCCTCATCATCTGCGAGCGCGCGGGCGTGCTCGCGCTCGGCGCCGAAGGGCTGATGCTGGTCGGCGCACTCGCCGGCATCGGCGCGCAGATCGTCATCGGGCAGCCGGCCGTGTCGCTGGTGCTCGCGATGCTCGCGGCCAGCGTGGTGTCGGTGCTGTTCGCGGTAATGGTGATCTGGCTGCGCGTGAACCAGGTGATTGCCGGGCTCGCGCTGGTGTTCTTCTGCCAGGGGCTCACGGCGCTGGTCGGCTCGATGGCCGACTGGACCAACCATGCCACCGAAGGCATCGGCGCGATGGCGCTGTGGCCGTTGTCGCTGCTGCCGGTCGTGGGCAGGCTCTTCGAGCAGAACGCGATGGTGTGGCTCACGCTGCCGATCTTCGGCGCGGTGGCGTGGTTCTTTGCACGCACCTCCACCGGCCTGCGGCTGCGCGCGGTGGGCGAGAACCCGCAGGCGGCCGACGCGGCCGGCATCCGCGTGACGGCATGGCGCTTCGCGGCGGTGCTCGCGGGCTCGGCGCTGGTCGGGCTGGCGGGCGCCTACATCTCGGTGGTCAGCACCAAGCTGTGGATCGCGGGCATGACCGGCGGACGCGGCTGGATCGCGGTGGGCCTGGTAATCTTCGCGCGCTGGTCGCCGTGGAAGGCGCTGGTCGGCGCGCTGCTGTTCGGCTGCATCGAGGCGCTGATTCCGCAGCTGGCTGCCGCCGGCGTGCAGCTGCCGCAGTACTTCGTGATGATGACGCCGTATGCGGTGACGCTCGGCGTGATGGTGTGGGTCGCGCTCTCGCGGCGCGGCGCCGATGAAGAGCCCGGCGCGCTGGGCCAACCCTACGTGAGAGAAGAACGCCGATGAAGGCCTGGGTCTACAACGAAGAGCGCGAGCTCGACGCGGCGCAATTCGCCGACTACCTGAACCCCGCCACCACCGCGGTCGTCTCCATCGACATGCACCGGGGCCATCTCGACGACAGCCCCGACTGCCCCTGCCCCGCACCGCGCGCACGCGACGTGGTGACGCCCATCGACAGCTTCCACGACGAAGTGCGCGCGCTGGGTGTGCGCATCGTGCACATCAAGTCGGTGCTGCGGCCCGATGGCGTGGACGACATCCGCGGCATTCCTTCTGCATGGCGGCGCACCTTTCCGCTGCACGTCGGCGAAATTCCGAATGCCGACGCGCACGCCATCGAAGGCTCGAAGTGGACCGAGTGGGTCACGCGCGTCGAGCCCGGCGACATGCGCGTGGACAACAAGCGCCGGCTGTCGGCCTTCTACCCGACCGACCTCGACTTTCTGCTGCGCAACCAGCGCATCGAGACGGTGGTGCTCAACGGCGGGTTCACCGACTGCTGCGTGCTCAACACGGCTTTCGACGCCAACAACCGCAACTACCGAGTGATCGTGCTGCGCGACCTCGTGCGCGGCACCGACCCGCACCTGGAGGGCGCGGCGCTGGCGATGGTGTCGCTGCACCTCGGGCTGGTGGTCGATTCGGCGGAGCTGCTGCGCCAGTGGCGCGGATGAATTAACCCGATACGCCAAGCCAGCGTGCGGCCACGCCGGGCATGTCGCCCTGGGCGGCCTGCCACACCATTTCGGGTGCGGCCACGTGCACGCCCGGCGGCGCGATGCGCAGCGCCACGTCGACCAGCTCCGCCACCTTCGATGCGCGCACCGGCTGCTCGCTGCTAGGCACCATGAAGCGCACGACCGACAGCATCCACGCGGCCAGCCGCTCGAGCGGGTTGGCGAACTTCGCGTTCACCGGCTTGCGCGCCGAGCGCACGAGGATCACGCGTTCGAAGCCGCAGGCCACCACCGCCTGCTCGTCGAGACTGGCGAGCCCCCGCTTGAGCGCCTCGGGCAGCCGGCCCTGGTCGTGCGGCTGCACGATGGCCAGCGTCTGCACGCCGCAAGCGCGCAGCCATCGGGCCAGTTCGGGCAAATCTGAAGGCTCGGGCACCCACAGCGCGCGTTCGCGGTCGTGGTACAGCCGCGGCGGGTCGAAGGCGACGATGGCCGTGTGGGCCGAAGTCAGCGGCCATTGCGCGATCGGCGGGGCCGGGCTCAGGTAGGTTTCCACGCCGCGCAACCCATCGCGAATGGGCTCGCGCGCCAGCACGCGGGTATGGGCATGCCGGTGGCTGCCGGCCAGCCGCCGCAGCAGCTCCGCTCCCAGCGCACCGGTCGCGCCCGCGATCAGCAGCGTGCCGAAAGCGTCGGAAGCAACGGGCAGTACCGCACGGTTGGCGGCCTGCAGGGCTTGTAGAGGGTCGAGGGACATGGAGCCATCTATGCTACCTTCCGGCAATTCTGCGGAGGTAATGCAAATGATGATGAAGCGCTGGCTCTTGATTCTCGCGGCGGTCTTGTCCCTGAGCGGATGCGGCTACAACCAGTTCCAGTCCCTCGACGAGGCCAGCAAATCGGCCTGGAGCGAGGTGCTCAACCAGTACCAGCGGCGCGCCGACCTCGTGCCCAACATCGTGGCCACCGTGAAGGGCGAGGCCAGCTTCGAGCAGGACACGCTCACCAAGGTGATCGAGGCGCGCGCCAAGGCCACCTCGATCCAGGTGACGCCCGAGACGCTGAACAACCCCGAAGCCTTCAACAAGTTCCAGCAGGCGCAAGGCGAGCTCTCGTCGGCACTGTCGCGGCTGATGGTGGTGTCGGAACGCTACCCCGAGCTCAAGGCCAACCAGGCCTTCCGCGACCTGCGCGTGACGCTGGAAGGCACCGAGAACCGCATCACCGTGGCGCGCAACCGCTACATCGAAAGCGTGCAGGAGTACAACGTGCTCGCGCGCAGCTTCCCGACCAACATCACGGCCAAGATCTTCAGCTACGCGCCGAAGCCCAACTTCTCGGTGCAGAACGAGGCGCAGATTTCCACGCCGCCTACTGTCGACTTCAGCGCTCCGAAGAAGTAAGCCAGCACCAATGGCCATTGCCGCACTGCTCCGTCGCGCACTGGCCGCGCTCGTTCTCGCGACCCTGGCCGGGGTCGCGCTGGCCCAGGGCCTGCTGCCGGTGCCCGCGCTCACCGCGCGGGTGATCGACCAGACCGGCACGCTGGACAGCGCGCAGCGCAACGGCCTGGACACCAAGCTCGCAGCCTTCGAGCAGCGCAAGGGCTCGCAGATCGTGGTGCTGATGGTGCCGACCACCGCGCCCGAGGACATCGCCAGCTACACGCAGCGCGTGGGCGACGCCTGGAAGATCGGCCGCAAGGATGTCGGCGACGGCCTGCTGGTGGTCGTGGCCAAGGACGATCGCAAGATGCGCATCGCCACCGCCAAGGCGCTCGAAGGCGCGGTGCCCGACCTCGCGGCCGTGCGCATCATCGACGAGGAGATGAAGCCGCGCTTTCGCAACAACGACTTCGCGGGCGGGCTGAACGCGGCGGTGGACCGGCTCATCGGGCTGGTCGACGGCGAGCCGCTGCCGGAGCCTTCGCGCGACACGGGCAGCGGAGGCGGCGGCGGTGGTGGCTTCGACTGGGAGAACCTCGCGATCTTCCTGTTCGTCGGCGTCTTCATCGGTGCGCCGGTCGCGCGCGCCGTCCTCGGCAAGAAGCTGGGCACGATGGTCGTGGGCGGCGGTGTGGGCGTGGTCGTTTTCTTCATCACCACCAGCATCGCCATCGCGGTGATCGCGGCGCTTGTCGCGCTCATCGTCTCGCTGGTCGCGGGCGCCGGGCGTCCGGGCGGGGGTGGCGGCTGGAGCTCCGGTGGAGGCGGAGGCTGGAGCGGCGGCGGCGGTGGTGGGGGCGGCGGCGGCGGTGGTTTCAGCTCCGGCGGCGGCGGCAATTTCGGCGGCGGCGGCGCGTCGGGGGACTGGTGAACACGATGACGACGACCAATCCAACCGACGCCAGCTTCTTCTCGAAGCTCAGCCGCATCTGGCGCCATCGCTGGATCGACGAGTCCGAGGTTCGCCGTGCACTGCCACCGGCCGCGCTGGAGCGCCTTGCAGGCCGCGTGGCCGCGAGCGAGCGACGCCACAGCGGCGAGATCCGCATCTGCGTCGAGGCCGGCCTGCCGATGTCGTACCTGTGGCGCCATGCGCCGCCGCGCGAGCGTGCCGTCACGCTGTTCGGCAAGCTGCGCGTGTGGGACACCGCGCACAACAACGGCGTGCTCATCTACCTGCTGCTGGCCGAACACGCCATCGAGATCGTGGCGGACCGCGGCATCAATGCGCGCGTAGACGATGCCGAATGGGCCGCAATGGCGCAGCGCATGGGCGCGGCCTTTCGCGAAGGCCGTTTCGAGGATGGACTCACACAGGCGCTGGAAGAAATCTCGGCCCTGCTGGTGGAACACTTTCCGCTGGGCGAGGGCGATGTGGACGTGAACGAGCTGCCGGACGAGCCCGTCGTGCTCTAGCCTTCCTGCGGCGGCAAGGCCCACACGGCATCGCCACCCACCGCATGAAAGCGCCGCCCCGGCGCCGATTCCATCAACCACCCGCCCGTGAACTCGCCAAAAGCCGGCAGCACGGCTTGCTGCGCATCGCTCACGAAGCAAGGCAGCCGCACGCTGTCGCGCCCCGGTCCGTGGAGCCTGCAAACGGGATGCAGGTGCCCCGCCAGCACGAAGTGCGTCGCATGCGACTGCGGATGGTGGCAGCAGGCGAACGGCCCGAGCAGAAAAGGCTCGTCGACCACCTCGATGCCGAGCGTGTCCGGTGGATCGCCCGCGCGGCTGTCGTGGTTGCCGCGCACCAGCGTCATCGCGACGCCCGCATGGCGCGTGCGCCATGCTTCCACCGTGGCGAGCACGGTGCGCGCCTGCGCCGCGTGCAGGAAGTCGCCGAGAAACACGATGCGCTGCGGTGCATGCCGTTCGATCAGCACATCGAGCCGCGCCAGGTTCTCCTGCGTGGTGCCGCCCGGCACCGGCTGGCCGAGCGCGCGGTAGGTCGCGGCCTTGCCCAGATGCAGGTCGGCCACGAACAGCACGCGCGCATCGGGCCACCAGAGCGCCCGCTCGGGCAGCAGATACAGCAGTTCGCCCGCCCAATGGACAGGCAACGACGATGCGGAGGAGTCTGGAAAGGTCACGGGCTGCCAGTGTCGCAAAAGACGCTCTGGCAGGCGACCGTCTTGCAATGGGCTCCAGCAGCCCCCAGCTTCTGCAAATGACCGAATCGCCCCCGCTGCACATCGTCTGCCCGCATTGCCACACGACCAACCGCGTGCGCGCGGCACAGCTGGGCAGCGCGCCCGACTGCGGCAGCTGCCACCGCCCGCTGTTCACCGGCCATTCGACCGCGCTGCCGGACGAAGCCACCTTCGACCGCCACATCTCGCGCAACGAGATCCCGGTGCTGGTCGACTTCTGGGCGCCCTGGTGCGGCCCGTGCCGGCAGATGGCGCCGGGCTACGAGCAGGCCGCGGCCCAGCTCGAACCGCGGGTGCGGCTGGCCAAGGTCGACACCGAGGCCGTGCCTGCCCTGGGCGCGCGCTTCAACATCCGCAGCATCCCGACGCTGGCCCTGTTCCGCGGTGGCCGCGAAGTGGCTCGACAGGCCGGTGCGATGAGCGCGGCGGACATCGTGCGATGGGTGAAGGCGCACGGCGCCGGCTGACCCGCTCAAAGCGGCGGCAACGGACGCGAAGGCCGCCTGCGCTCGCGCCGAGCGCCTGATGACGACTTCGCCGGCTTGCCCGGCCCCTCCTGACCGAAGGCCAGCGTGCCTTTCACGCGCTCCACGCCGCCGGCCGTGACCACACCGCCCGCGGCCTTCTCCAGCTGCTCGACCATGCGCGCAATGCGGTCGGCCACATTCTCGTTCGACAGCTTCTCGCGGAACAGCTCGACCATCAGCGGAAACGAGAACGGCGTCGGCTGCGCCAGCGGCTTCAGCACGAGCTGCTGTGTCGCCATGCGCTCGAGGCTGGCGCGCAGGCGGCCGATTTCGAGCTCCTGCGAAAGCAGCTCCTGCTCGGCCTGCTGCAGCAGCCTGTTGCCGGGGTCGTACTTGCGGAACACCTCCCAGAACAGCGAAGACGAGGCCTGCAACTGCTTGCTGCTGCGCTTCTCGCCCGGGTAGCCTTGGTAGATGAGCCCCGACACGCGCGCGATCTCGCGGAAGCGCCGCTGCGCGAGTTCGCTCGCGTTGAGCGACGCCAGCACCTCGTGCAGCAACACCCCGTGCGCGTCATCGCCCTGCGGCAGCTTCAGCACTTGCGGCAGCAGCGCAGCCCAATCGATCTCGGTCGCGCTCAGCAGCTCGAAACCGTAGTCGTTGACCGCAATCGAGAAGGTGCGCGCCTCGTGCTGCGCGACGCGCCAGGCCAGCAGGCTCGCGAGCCCGAGATGCACATGCCGGCCCGCGAACGGATAGAGGAACAGGTGCGAGCCTTCGCGCGTGCTCAGCGTTTCGGCCAGCAGTGTCTGCGGCGTCGGCAGTGCCGACCACTGCTGCTGTATTTCGAGCAGCGGGCGCACGCATTGCAGCTCGGGCGAGTCGTAGTGCCCCTCGCCGGCCAGCGCCAGCTGCTGCACCACCGCATCGGCCAGCGTGTTCGACAGCGGCATGCGCCCGCCGCTCCAGCGCGGCACCGCGGGCCGCTTGCCACTGGCGCGCCGCACCCAGGCCGTCATGTCGCGGATGCGCACGAGTTCGAGCAGCCGGCCGCCGAACAGGAAGCAGTCGCCGGCCTTCATGCGTGCGACGAAACTCTCTTCGACGTTGCCGATCTTCGAGCCGCCGAGGTACTGCACCGACATGCTCGCGTCGCTCACGATGGTGCCGATGTTCATGCGATGCCGCCGCGCGAGCCGCGCATCGGGCACGCGCCAGACACCTTCCGCATCGGGCACGGCGCGCTTGTAATCCGGATAGGCCGCGAGCGATGGGCCGCCCTGCGAGACGAAGTCGAGGCACCACTGCCAGCTCTCGCGGGAGAGGCCTTCGTACGCGGCCGTGCCTCGCACCTCGTCATACAGGTCGTCGGGCACGAAGCCACCGCCCAGCGCCACCGTCACCAGGTGCTGCACCAGCACGTCGAGCGGCTGGTCGGGCGAATGCCGCGCCTCGATGTGGCCCGCCGCAATGGCCATGCGCGCTGCCGAGCCTTCCACCATCTCGACGCTGTGCGTGGGCACGAGCGTGATGCGCGACGGCCGCCCCGGCGCATGGCCCGAACGGCCCGCGCGCTGCAGCAGCCGCGCCACGCCCTTGGGCGAGCCGATCTGCAGCACGCGCTCGACCGGCAAAAAGTCCACGCCCAGGTCCAGGCTCGACGTGCACACCACGGCCTTCAGCTCGCCGCTTTTCAGGCCCAGCTCGACCCACTCGCGCACTTCGCGGTCGAGCGAGCCGTGGTGCAGCGCGATGAGGCCGGCCCATTCGGGCTTGGCTTCGAGCATCGCCTGGTACCAGATCTCGGCCTGCGAGCGCGTGTTGGTGAAGACCAGCGCGGTCTTGCTCGCGGCAATCTCGCTGATCACCTGCGGCAGCATCGTGAGGCCCAGGTGTCCGCCCCATGGAAAGCGCTCGGCGGTGCCGGGCAGCAGCGAATCGATGACGAGCTTCTTCGGCACCTGGCCCTGCACGAGCACGCCGTCTTCATGCCCCAGCAGCGCATGCATTGCCTCATGCAGATTGCCCAGCGTGGCCGACATGCCCCAGATCGCGAGGCCAGTGTTCCAGCGCTTCAGCCGCGCGAGCGCAAGCTGCACCTGCACGCCGCGCTTGTTGCCGAGCAGCTCGTGCCATTCATCGACCACCGCCATCTGCACGTGGCCGAGCACCTCGCGGGCATCGGCGCGCGCGAGCAGCAGCGAAAGGCTCTCGGGCGTGGTGACGAGCACCGTGGGCAGGCGCTGGTTCTGCGCGCTGCGTTCGGCAGACGTGGTGTCGCCGCTGCGCGCGCCCGCGCTCCACGGATGCACCTCGGCGCCGAGGGCTTCCAGCGGCTGTTGCAGCGCACGCAGCGTGTCGGCGGCAAGTGCACGCATGGGTGTGAGCCACAGCACGGTGAGCGGCGGGGCCGCAGGTCGCGCGCTTGCCTTGCGGGCCTGCGAGAAGGCTTGCAGCGCGCCGAGCCACACCGCGTAGGTCTTGCCTGCACCGGTAGTGGCATGCAGCAGGCCGGACTTGCCTTCGCCGATGGCCTTCCAGACCTCGCGCTGGAACTTGAAGGGCTTCCAGCCGCGCGCAGCGAACCACACGTCGAGCGCCTGCTTGACGGCCCTTTTCATAGGGGCAACAACGCCGCCAGCGTCTGCAGGGTGTCCGCTTCTTCCACCGGCTTGTCTTCCCGCCACCGCAGCATCCGCGGAAACCGCACCGCGATGCCGCTCTTGTGCCGCGTACTGCGCGCGATGCCCTCGAAGCCCAACTCGAACACCAGTGTCGGCTTCACGCTCTTCACCGGTCCGAAGCTTTCCACCGTGGTCTTGCGGATGATCGCGTCCACGCGCGCCATCTCCGCGTCCGTGAGGCCCGAGTAGGCCTTGGCGAAGGGCACGAGCTTGCGGTCTTCCTGCCCGGGCGGGCCGTCCCACACGGCGAAGGTGTAGTCGCTGAAGAGGCTCGCGCGCCGGCCGTGGCCGCGCTGTGCGTAGATCAGCACCGCATCGACGCTGAGCGGGTCGATCTTCCACTTCCACCATACGCCGACGTCCTTGGTGCGGCCCACGCCGTACTGCGCGTCGCGGCGCTTGAGCATCATCCCTTCGACGCCCATGGTGCGCGCCGCTTCGCGCTGGCGTGCGAGATCGGACCAGTCTGAGCCCGTGAGCATCAGGCTCGGCAGCAGCGAGGGATGCTGCATGCGCGTGACCAGGTTGTCGAGCAGCGTGCGGCGCTGCGACTGCGGCAGCACGCGCA
The DNA here is from genome assembly GCF_051992195.1 of Variovorax sp. YR566. Classification (NCBI taxonomy): domain Bacteria; kingdom Pseudomonadati; phylum Pseudomonadota; class Betaproteobacteria; order Burkholderiales; family Comamonadaceae; genus Variovorax; species Variovorax sp. YR566. Next base: position 6,858,978 of record NZ_CP197092.1, read on the forward strand.
GGTCGCGGCCTTCCCATTCGAGGATGTCGTAGGCCAGCAGCACCACGGGAATGTCGCGCAGCAGCTTCGCGCCCAGCGTCTTGCGGCCGATGCGCTTCTGCAGCTCGGCAAAGGGCTGCACGCGGTCGTCGCGCCACACGGCGATCTCGCCGTCGAGCACGGTGCCGTCGGGCAGGGCCTCGCCGAGGACGGCGAGCTCGGGGAAGCGCTCTGTCACCAGCTCTTCGCCGCGCGACCACAGCCACACGACGCCCGCGCGCTTGATGAGTTGCGCGCGGATGCCGTCCCATTTCCATTCCACGATCCAGTCGGACGGCGGGCCCAGCGCGGCATCGAACTGCTCGAGCGACAGGTTGAACGGATGCGCGAGGAAGAAGGGGTACGGCTGGCCGCTGGTCTTCTGCACCTGCTCGGCGCTCGACTCGGGGGCGATGAGCATGCGGTAGTCGTCGGCCTTTGGCCGCGCGCCGATGTGCGTGTAGCCCATGAGCCGCTGCGCGACGCGCTTGGCATCGATGCCGCCGACCGCAGCGAGCGCCTGCGTGACCTGCAGCTTCGACACGCCGACACGGAACGCGCCGGTGATGAGCTTGAAGTACACCAGCCGCTCTTCGGCAGCGAGCTGCCGCCACTGTGCGCGCAGGCGGTCGGCGAGCTGCTCGGGCGAGGCCTTTGCGGCTTCGCGCAGCGGCAGCAGATGCTGCTCGACCCAACCGGCGAGGCCGAGGTCGTGCGCCTCGCTCGGTGGCGGCAACAGCAGCGCAATGGTTTCGGCGAGGTCGCCCACGGCGTCGTAGCTTTCGTCGAACAGCCATTCGGGCAGGCCCGCCGCTTCCTGTGCAAGCAGGCGCAGCAGCTTGGTGGGCACGAGCTGGCGCGGCTTGCCACCGGCGAGGAAGTAGACGGCCCATGCGGCGTCGGCAGCATCGGCGTCGCGCAGGTAGCGCTGCAGTGCCGCCTGCTTGGCGAGGCTCGACGTGCTGGCGTCGAGGTCGCGGTAGAGGGCGGCGAAGACTTTCATGCCTCTGCCTCTTGATCGTCTTCGTCGCCGTACTCGGTCTTGAAGCCCTTCGCGTCGAGGCCGATCTCGGTGAGCCATCGCACCATCACCTGCACGCTGCCATGCGTGACGAACACGCGCTCCGCGCCGGTGCCCGCAATCGCCTGCTGCAGGCCGGGCCAGTCGGCATGGTCGGACATCACGAAGCCGCGGTCCACGCCGCGCCGCCGCCGGGTGCCGCGCAACTGCATCCACCCGCTCGCGAACGCATCGGCGTAGTTGCCGAAGCGCTTCATCCACGGCGAGCCTTGTGCCGATGGCGGCGCGAGCACCAGCGCGCGCTTCAGCAATGCGGCATCGACGCCTTCGTCGCTCACGCGCAAGGTAGGCGGCAATGCCACGCCTGCCGCCCGGTACACGGCGTTGAGCGGCTCCACTGCCCCGTGCACGACGATCGGCCCGATGCTCGCGTCCACCCCGTGCAGGATGCGCTGCGCCTTGCCGAAGGCATAGCAGAACAGCACCGATGCGCGCCCTGCTTCCGCATTGGCGCGCCACCATGCATCGATCTCCGCGAACAGCACGGCCTGCGTGGGCCAGCGGTAGATCGGCAGGCCGAAGGTCGACTCGGTGATGAAGGTGTCGCAAGGCACGGGCTCGAAGGGCGTGCAGGTGCCGTCGGGTTCGGTCTTGTAGTCGCCCGAGGCCACCCACACGCGCCCGCCGTGTTCGAGCCGCACCTGCGCCGAGCCCAGCACATGGCCGGCAGGATGCAGCGAGACGCGCACGCCGTGGTGCTCGATGGCCTCGCCGTAGGCCAGCGTCTGCAGGACGATGTCAGGGCCGAGCCGCGTGCGCAGCGTGCCGGCGCTGTCGGTGTGGGCCAGGTAGTGCGCATGCCCGGGGCGCGCGTGGTCAGAGTGCGCGTGCGTGATGACGGCGCGCGCCACCGGCCGCCACGGGTCGATGTAGAAATCGCCGGGCGGGCAGTACAGGCCCTCGGGCCGGGCGACAACGAGGAGATCTTCTTCCTGCTTTGCGGGCATGGCACGCCATGGTAGGCGCAGCCGGGCTTGCGCGACAGGCTACGGCTTCTTGGGCCGGTTGTTCATCATGTCGAGCACGTTCATCTTCATGCCGTTGGACATGACCATGTCGCCCGGCTTCTGGTCGGCCTTGCAGGGGCCGATCCACTTTGCTTCCATGACGCTCGCGCCTTCGGCGCGGCCCATCAGCGGCGGGTTGTAGGTCGACTTGCTTTCCATGCGGTAGGCGGTGCTGAAGTCGCCGCTCATCACTGCATGCGAGGTGGCGACGGTGTTGCCGATCTTGCAGACCGAGTCCATCACCAGCTTGCCGCCGTCGGCGCGCAGCTCCTGCTTGGAGCACATGTCCTTGCCCATGCCCTGGCCCATGTCGCGCAGCGCCTTGTCACTGGCCGCGTCGATGCACTGCTGCATGGTGTGGCCGGCGCCCTTGCCCGTGGGGTCTCCGGACTGGATTTCCCACAGGCCGGGCTTGCGCGAAGGGAAATCGAGCGCGAACGCGGGACACGCGATGGCGCTGGCCGCCATGCAGGCAGCGACGGCGGACAAACGGATCTTCATGACAGGCTCCCGCAGCGGTGGACGACGATCCCCGGGTTGTACCGCGCGCACCGCGGCGGCGGAATAGCGCAATCGGCCTAAGCCGGACGCGCCTGCTGCGCCGGCGCGAGCACCGGGCCGCGCTGCCGCGTGACGACGCCGAGCGCCACACCCAGCGCGAGGCCACCCAGCACGTCGATCAGCACATGCTGGCGCACCGCCATCGTCGAATAGACGATGCCCGCGGCCCAGGCCGCGTTCACGACGCGAAGCCAAACCGGCGCACCCACATCGCGCAACTGCCGCGCCAGCATGACGCAGGCGAACACCGAGAACGAGACGTGCAGCGAGGGAAAGGCGTTGCCGGCCGAGTCGACCATCTTGAGGAACTGCAGCGAGGTGCCCGGGGCGGCCTCGACCGCGAAGTTGGGAATCGCCGTGGGCATGAACCAGAACACGAGCAGCGCCAGCACCGTCATGGCCGCGCAGCCGAAGGAGAAGCCCAGCAGCTCGCGCTTGTCTTTGGCCAGCAGCACCGGCAGCGCGATGTAGCCCCAGAGCGAGAGGTACACCGGCAGCAGCGCCGGCCAGAAGGCGATCAGCCGGTCGATGGGTGTGAGCGGCAGCACCCAGGCCTGGCCAGCGTTCTTCATGATCCAGAAGTACAGCGGGAAGAAGCCGAGGGTGGCGACCGTGTTGCCGACCAGCTTCAGGGGGAACAGCGTGATGCAGCGGCGCCAGAGGGCGGCGAGCCAGGGCTGCGTTGCCGATGAAGAAGAAGAAGAAGCGTCGGATGCGGAGGGTGTCATGGAGGCCTGAGCAGCGCGTCGCGCGCTACCAGGGCGTCCACTTTAATTCGCTTTTCGACGAAGCCACCGTGCGTTCGATGAAGCGCACCCCACGCGCGCCGTCTTCCACGCGCGGGTAGTCAGCATCCAGCGGATCGGCCGGCTGGCCCGCGAGCCGGGCGCGGATGTCCGCCGCCACGCCCGCATAGACATTCGCAAAAGCCTCGATGAAGCCTTCGGGGTGCCCCGCCGGCAGCCGGCTTGCGCGCTGCGCCGATTCGCACAGCCACGCCGCGCCGCGCGTCAACACGCGCAGGGGCCCGTCATGCGGCAGGTGCACCAGCCGGCTCGGCTGCTCCTGACGCCATTCGAGCGTGCCCAGCGTGCCCGACACGCGCAGGCGCAGGTCGTTCTCCAGGCCGGTGTTGATCTGCGAAGCGATGAGCACACCGCGTGCGCCGCCCTTGAAACGCAGCAGCAGGCTGCCGTCGTCGTCGAGCATGCGGCCCGGCACCAGCGCGCCGAGGTCGGCGCACAGGCTTTCGATCTGCAGTCCGGTGACTGTGGCCACGAGGTTCTCGGCATGCGAGCCGATGTCGCCGATGGCACCGGCCGCGCCGCTGCGTGCGGGGTCGGTGCGCCAGTCGGCCTGCTTGTTGGTGCCGCCTTCGACGTGGCTTGCGAGCCAGCCCTGGTTGTATTCGACGACGACCTTGCGGACCTCGCCGATCTGGCCCGAGCGCACCATCTCGCGCGCCTGCCGCACCATCGGATAGCCGGTGTAGTTGTAGGTGACGCCGAACACCGTGCCCTGCTTCGCCACGGTCGCGACCAGCGCATCGGCCTGCTCGCGCGTGTGCACCAGCGGCTTGTCGCACACCACATGGCAGCCCGCTTCGGCAAAGGCCTGCGCCACCGGAAAGTGCACGTGGTTGGGCGTGACGATCGACACGAAGTCGATGCGCTCGTCCTCCGGGCGCTTCAGCTCGTCGGCCAGCAACGCCTGCCAGTCGCCGTGGTTGCGGTCATCGGCCAGGCCGAGGTCTCGGCCCGAGGCGCGTGCCTTGTCCGGGCTCGACGACAGCGCGCCGGCCACGAGCTCGATCTGGCCGTCGAGCGCCATGGCCTTGCGGTGCACGCCGCCGATGAAGGCGTCGCGCCCGCCGCCGACCATGGCGTAGCGGAGCTTGCGAGAAGCGATCTCGGTCACCTTAGAAAGGCGAGTTGGGGTGGTAGAAGTCCTTGGCGTTCTCTTTGGTGATGAGCACCGAAGGAATGATCGTCGTCGCCGGCAGCTTCTCGCCCTTCAGGCGTGCCTCGGCCGTCAGCTTGATCGCGTCGTAGATGAACTTCGGCGAGTAGCTCACGTCGGCGGTGATGCGCTTGTCCTTGCCGTCCATGATGGTCTTGACCATGCCCTTGGCGCCCGCGCCGCCGAAAATGATCTTGATGTCGTCGCGCTTGGCCTGCTCGATGGCCTTCAGCACGCCCACGGCCATGTCGTCGTCGGCGGCCCAGATGGCATCGATGCTCTTGAAGCGCGTGAGGTAGTCCTGCGTGACCTTGAAGGCGTCGTCGCGGTTCCAGTTGGCGTACTTGGCGTCGAGCAGCTTGATGTCGGGGCTGCTCTTGAGCACGGCATTGAAGGCGTCCATGCGCTCGTTGTCGAGCGTGGTCGCAATGCCGCGCAGCGCCACCACGTTGCCCTTGCCGCCCAGCTGCTTCACGATGTATTCGGCCGGGATCTTGCCGAAGGCCGTGTTGTCGCCGGCAACGTACGCATCTTGTGCGCTGGTGTCGGTGAGGCCGCGGTCGACCACGGTCACGTAGGCGCCCTTGGCCTTGACCTGCGCGACGGGCTTGGTCAGCGCCGCCGACTCGAACGGGAACACGACCAGCGCGTTGATCTTGGTGACGGTCGACAGGTCTTGCAGCTGGTTGGCCTGCTCGGGTGCGTTGGCCGCCGTCTTGATCGTGATCTTCAGGTCCTTGTGTTCCTTCTCCAGGTCTTTCTTCGCCTGGTTGGCCCAGTAGTTGATGCCGCCCATGAAGCTGTGCGTGGCCGCGGGAATCGAAACGCCGAGGTTGACCTTTTCCGCGGCAAGCGCGGGCAGGCTGGCGAACGCTGCGGCGGCAACTGCCGTGAGTGCGAGGCGTCGGGTGAAAGTCGTCATGCTGGGTGTCTCCTTGTGGTTGATGGAACGAACGGGAAAGGGATTAGCGGCGGCCTCGCTGGAGGAACGCGACGATGATGATCACGAAGCCCTGCACCGCAGCGTTCAGGTACACGCTGATGATGCTGGTGAGGTTCAGGATGTTGCTGATGACCGAGAGCAGGATCGCGCCCACCACGGTGCCGGTGATGCTGCCCGCGCCGCCCTTGAGCGCGGTGCCGCCGACGATCACCGCGGCAATGGCTTCGAGCTCCCACAGCAGGCCGGTGGTCGGCGAGGCCGAGCCCAGGCGCGGCACGTACAGCAGCGTGGCAATGCCTACGCACACGCCGAGCAGCACGTAGGTGAGGATCTTCACGCGGTCGACGTCGACTGCCGCGTAGCGCGCCACCTGTTCGTTCGAGCCGATGGCCTGCACGTAGCGCCCATACGCTGTGCGATTGAGGATGACTCCGCCGATGACCGCGACGATCACGAACACCCACACCGGCACAGGGATGCCCGCGAGGCTCGCGTAGTACACCGGCGCGTAGAGGTCCGACAGGTCGTTGTCGAGCGTGAGCGCGCCGCCGTCGGCAAAGTACGTGAGGTATGCGCGGAAGATGCCGAGCGTGCCCAGCGTCACGATGAAGGGCTCGATGCGCCCCTTGGTAATGAGCAGGCCATGCGCGAGCCCGAACACCGCACCGAGCACCACCGCCAGTACAGCGCCCATCACCACTGCGAGCAGCGGCGAGCCCGAGGCCGGGCCGGCCCAGTTGATGAACATGATCACGCTGCCCGCGATGAGTGCGGCCATCGAGCCCACCGACAGGTCGATGCCGCCGGAGATGATCACGAAGCACATGCCCACCGCGATGATGCCGATGAAGGCCGTGCGCGTGAGCACGTTCATCGCGTTGTCGAGGGTCGCGAAGTCGCCGTTCAGCAGCGTGCCGGCAATGCACAGCAGCACGAGGCCGATGACCGGGCCGAGCCCGTGCAGGCGCTGCACCCAGCCCGGCTTGGCCTCGCTGCGGTGCTGCTGCTGCGCGGCTTCAAGCGTCTGCGGTGGTGTTGGCTGTTCCGGTGGCATGAGCGATGAGCTCCTCTTCAGTCAGATGGTCCGCGTCGAGTGTGGCAACGAGACGGCCCGCGCGCATCACCGCGACGCGGTGGCACAGGCCGATCAGCTCCATCAGCTCCGACGAGACGACGATCACCGCGAGCCCTTCGCGGGCGAGTCGCTGGATCAGGAAATAGATGTCGCGCTTGGCGCCCACGTCGACGCCGCGCGTGGGCTCGTCAAGCACCACCACCTTGGGCTGCGGCTGAAGCACCTTGGCGAGCGCGAGCTTCTGCTGGTTGCCGCCCGACAGCGACGACGCCTTGACGTCGAGCGAGCCGGTGCGAATGCCGTAGTCCTTCACCGCCTCGGCCAAGGCGCCGCGTTCGGCCTCGGGCTTGAGCCAGGGCTGGGCGTAGCGTTCGAGCGCCATCAGCGTGAGGTTCTGGCGCAGGCCGAAATTGACGTGCAGGCCCTTGCCCTTGCGGTCTTCGCTGAGGTAGGTGAGGCCGTGCTTGGCGGCATCGCGCGGGTTGCGCCAGCCCTTGTCGTGGGGCACGGGCTTGCCGAGCATCTCTACGCTGCCGCTCGCGGGGCGCAGGCCGAGCAGGCCCTCGAAGAGTTCAGTGCGGCCCGCGCCGACGAGGCCTGCGAAGCCGAGGATTTCGCCGGGGCGCACTTCGAAGCTCGCGTCCTGCGCCCAGCCGGGCACGCAGAAGTTGCGCACGCGCATGGCGGGCGCGTCGGCGGCGACGACCACGTCGCGCGGCGGGTAGAGGTCGGCCAGTTCGCGGCCCACCATGAGGTTGGCCATCTGCTGGCGCGTGACCTCGGACGTCGGCGCGCGCGCGACGAAGCGGCCGTCGCGCATGACGATGACTTCGTCCGTCACCTGCTCCACTTCGTCGAGCTTGTGCGAGATGTAGACGATGGTGACGCCATCGGCGCGCAGCTGGGCGATGAGCTTGAACAGGCGTTCGGTCTCGCCCGGCGTCAGCGTTGCCGTGGGCTCGTCCATGATGAGCAGGCGTGCGCGGCGGGCGATGGCTTTCGCGATCTCGACGAGTTGCTTCTCGGCGACGATGAGCTTTCGCACCTTGGTGCGGGGGTCGATGGTCAGGCCCACTGCTGCAAGTGCGGTGGCGGCGTCGCGTTCCATCGAGGCATCGTCGAGCAGCCAGCCCTTTTTCTTCTCGTGGCCGAGGAAGATGTTCTGCGCCACGCTCAGGTCTTCGGCGAGATTGAACTCCTGGTGGATCAGCACGATGCCCAGTGCTTCGGCATCGCGCGAGCTCGCGAACTGCTGCGGCTGTCCGTTGACGCGCAGCGTGCCTCCGCTCAGCGGCTCGTAGCCAGCCAGGATCTTCATCAGTGTGGACTTGCCCGCGCCGTTCTCGCCGAGCAGGCCGTAGACGTGGCCGGGCGCGAGCGCAAAGCTCACGCCGTGCAGCACCTGCACGGGGCCGAAGGCCTTGACCACGCCATCGAACTCGACAGCGACGCTGCCCTTGATGTTCTCGGCCGCGTTCATGGCGCCACTCCGCGGGCCTTCAGGGTCTCTTGCATCGCGAGCACGCCGGCGCCGATCAGGCCGCCCTGCATGCCCAGCGGCGTGTACTGGATTTCCAGATGCCGCGTGGAGAGCGCCAGTGAGCGCTGGTACACGCTCTGCCGCACGGCCGCAAGAAACAGCGGGCCGATGCGCGTGATGCCGCCGCCGATGAACACATGCGACGGATTGAAGAAGTTGACGACCGACGCGAGCATCTGCCCGATCAGGCTGCCCGCGCGCTGGATGATGGCGTTGGCGGCCGTGTCGCCGCCGCGGCTGGCCTGGCCCACATCGATGGCGTCGATGCGCCCATGCACGCGCAGGCACTCGGCCAGCGTCGCGCTCTCGCCGGCCTCGGCCGCCTGCATCGCCATGCGCGTGATCGCGGGGCCGGCGGCCATGGCCTCGACACAGCCGAGGTTGCCGCAGTGGCAGCGGGGGCCTTCCTGGTCGACGCAGATGTGGCCCACGTCACCGGCCGAGCCTGCGGCGCCGCGGTATACCTCGCCGTGGCAGACGATGCCGCAGCCGATTCCGGTGCCGATCTTGATGACGAGGAAGTTGGTCAGCGAGCGCTTGAGGCGCCACAGCTCACCGAGCGCCATAAGATTCACGTCGTTGTCGACGAAGACGGGCGCGGCGTAGTCCTCGCGCAGGTAGTCGCGGATGGAGAAGCTGTCCCACGCGGGCATCAGCGGCGGGTTCACGAGTTGGCCGATCTCGAAGTTGACGGGGCCGGGCACGCCGATGCCGATGCCGAGCACGTCCTTGGCGCTCGCGTTGCAGCGGGCCAGCAGTTCGCGCATGAGCGTGCGCACGCGGGCCAGCACCACGGCCGGGCCTTCGCGCACGTCGGCCGGTTCGTCGTGCTGCGCGAGCACGGTGAGATCGGGCCGAAGCACGGCCACGTCGAGGCTGGTGGCGCCGATGTCGATGCCGACGAGCACGCCAAGGCCGGCATGCAGTTGGAGGTTTTCCGCGCGGCGACCGCCTGAGGAACGTTGCAGGCCGGCTTCGGCGAGCAGGCCCTGGTCGACGAGGCCGGCGATCAGCCCGTTGGCTTTGCTCTTGGAAAAGCCGAGTTGCTCGGCCATGGCGTGGCGCGAGCCGCCGGCCGACCAGAAGGTCGTTTCCAGCAGCCGCATCTCGTCCGCAGTGATGCCACTCCAGGGTGCCACGCGCTTTGTCTCCGGTGTTCTTTTGCTTTGCGCCCGCAGCCCGGCTGCTGGACGAAGGCGAATACTAGGCGGCGCTCTTCAGCCAGACAAGGCCGAACTTCGACCATGTTTCAGCCAAAGATGATCGAGCGAAAGCGTACGGACGCAAAAAAGCCGCCCGAAGGCGGCTTCTTGTCGGAGCAATCGGGAAGACCGATTACTTCTTCTGGCGGTACTTGCGCAGGGCGGCGATCTGGGCGGCCATCACGGCCAGCTCGGACTGCGCCATCGCGATGTCGATGTCGCTCTTCGCGTTCTTCAGCGCTTCCTCGGCGGCGGCCTTGGCCTGGTTGGCCTTCTCGTCATCGAGGTCCTTGCCGCGGATCGCGGTGTCGGACAGCACGGTGACGGCGTTGGGCTGCACCTCGAGAATGCCGCCGGCCACGAAGACGAACTCTTCCTTGCCGTCGGCCGTTTCGATGCGCACGGCGCCGGGGCGGATGCGCGTGATCAGCGGAGTGTGGCGCGGATAGATGCCGAGCTCACCGGCTTCACCGGGCAGCGCGACGAACCTGGCTTCGCCCGAGAAGATCGACTCTTCCGCGCTGACCACGTCGACGTGAATGGTGTTTGCCATCTGAGTTCCTATGCCGCCTTAAGCGACCTTCTTGGCTTTTTCGAACGCTTCGTCGATGGTGCCCACCATGTAGAACGCTTGTTCCGGCAGGTGGTCGGCTTCGCCGTTCACGATCATCTTGAAACCACGGATGGTTTCGGCCAGCGGCACGTACTTGCCGGGCGAACCCGTGAACACTTCGGCCACGTGGAACGGCTGCGACAGGAAACGCTGGATCTTCCGGGCACGGGCCACGGCCAGCTTGTCGTCGGGAGCCAGTTCGTCCATGCCCAGAATGGCGATGATGTCGCGCAGTTCCTTGTAGCGCTGCAGCGTGCCTTGCACGGCGCGGGCCACGTTGTAGTGCTCTTCGCCGACCACGTTCGGGTCGAGCTGGCGCGAGGTCGAGTCCAGCGGGTCCACGGCGGGGTAGATACCGAGCGAGGCGATGTCGCGCGACAGCACCACGGTCGAGTCCAAGTGAGCGAAGGTCGTGGCGGGCGACGGGTCGGTCAAGTCGTCGGCGGGGACGTACACGGCCTGGATCGAGGTGATCGAGCCGACCTTGGTCGACGTGATCCGCTCTTGCAGGCGGCCCATTTCTTCAGCCAGCGTCGGCTGGTAGCCCACGGCGGAAGGCATGCGGCCCAGCAGAGCCGACACTTCGGTACCGGCCAGCGTGTAGCGGTAGATGTTGTCCACGAAGAACAGAACGTCACGGCCTTCGTCGCGGAACGACTCGGCGATGGTCAGGCCGGTCAGCGCCACGCGCAGACGGTTGCCCGGGGGTTCGTTCATCTGGCCGTAGACCATGGCCACCTTCGAGTCCTCGAGCTTCTCGAGGTTCACGACGCCGGAGTCGGCCATCTCGTGATAGAAGTCGTTGCCTTCGCGAGTACGTTCACCCACACCGGCGAACACCGACAGACCCGAGTGAGCCTTGGCGATGTTGTTGATGAGTTCCATCATGTTCACGGTCTTGCCCACGCCGGCGCCGCCGAACAGGCCCACCTTGCCGCCCTTGGCGAACGGGCACACCAGGTCGATCACCTTGATGCCGGTTTCCAGCAGGTCTTGCGAGGGCGACAGCTCGTCGTACGCGGGAGCCTTGCGGTGGATGGAAGCGGTGAGCTCCTGGCCCACTTCGCCGCGCTCGTCGATCGGACGGCCGAGCACGTCCATGATGCGGCCGAGCGTGGCCTTGCCGACCGGCACGGTGATGGGTGCACCGGTGTTGGTCACGATCAGGCCGCGGCGCAGGCCGTCGGACGAGCCCAGTGCAATGGTGCGCACCACGCCGTCGCCGAGCAGCTGCTGAACTTCGAGGGTCAGCCCGCCGCCTTCGAATTTCAAGGCGTCGTACACCTTGGGCATCTGGTCACGCGGGAACTCCACGTCGACCACGGCGCCGATACATTGGACAATTTTTCCTTCAGCCATGGCGTTTCCTTCTGGATGGATCTCAATAAATTTGCGACAGGTTCTTGCAGAAGCGTCCTGGTGCCAAAACGGGCCGCTTTTGCAAGAATGCCGGACGGGCCGGCACCCTTGAATCTCTACTTCTTCTCGTCAGTTCATCAGCACTTCATGGCCGTCGCTTGCGCAGCGAAAGCGTCCGAAGCAGCCTTGCAGGCCTGGCCCAACGCGGCCTTGTCGGCGCCCATCGAAGCCCAGGTGGCCTTCGTCTGGTCGAGACTGGCCTTCATCGCGTCAGCAGCGGCGCCGCTTTGCGAACCCACGCAGGTTTGCACCTTGGCCAGGTAGTCGTTGCACTCCTGCGGCAGGTCGGCGGCCGATGCCGTCGGGGCTGCAGCGGGAGCAGCCGGCGCTGCTGCGGGAGCGGGGGCAGGAGCCGGAGAGGCGGGTGCAGCAGCGGGAGCCGGTGCAGGCGCGGGCGCCTCTTCCTTCTTGGAACAAGCAGTCAGAGCGGCAGCAATAGCCACCAGAGCAAGAATCTTCTTCATTTTGCGCAGAGTCCCCTTAAATAAAGGCCTTGGGTTACCGGGCGCGCAGAGCGCATCCGATCAGCAACGCGGCCTGTTGCATTGCCTCAATCAAACGCCTGCGGCCGCGGCCGCGCCGGACACGATTTCGGACAGCTCTTTGGTGATGCCTGCCTGACGGGTCTTGTTGTAGACCAGCTTCAGTTCGCTGATCACGTTACCCGCGTTGTCGGTCGCAGCCTTCATGGCCACCATGCGCGCCGAGTGCTCGGACGCCATGTTTTCGGCCACGGCCTGGTACACCAGCGATTCCACGTAGCGCACCAGCAGCTCGTCGATCACGCTTTGCGCGTCGGGTTCGTAGATGTAGTCCCACGAATGATGGCCCGACTCGGTTTGCAGCGTCTCGGCCTTCAGCGGCAGCAGTTGCTCCACCATCGGCTCTTGCTTGATGGTGTTGATGAACTTCGTGTAGCACAGGTACACCGCCGACAGCTTGCCTTCGGCATAGGCGTCCAGCAGCGTCTTGACCGGCCCGATGAGCTTGTCCAGATGCGGCGTGTCGCCCAGCTGCGTCACATGGGCCACCACGCGGGCGCCGATGCGGTTCAGGAAACCCAGACCCTTGTTGCCGATGGCGACCGACTCGACCACGTTGCCCGCTGCCTGCGCTTCGCGCAGCTTGCCGGTGACGGCACGCAGCAGGTTGGTGTTCAAGCCGCCGCACAGGCCCTTGTCGCTGGTCACGATGATGAAGCCGACGCCCTTGGCATCGGTCGTCTTCATGAACGCGTGGGTGTACTCCGGGTTCGCCTTGCCGAGGTTGGCTGCGATGTTGCGGATCTTTTCGCTGTAGGGGCGAGCGGCGCGCATGCGTTCCTGCGCCTTGCGCATCTTGGAAACCGAGACCATTTCCATGGCCTTGGTGATCTTCTTGGTGTTTTCCACCGATTTGATCTTGCCGCGGATTTCCTTACCAGCTGCCATGAGAGCTCCTTCTTGCGTCGATCAAGGGGTCGATCAGGCGAACGACTTCTTGAACGCGGTGACGGCTGCCAGCAATTCGGCTTCCGCTTCCTTGTCGAGCGCCTTGGCCTTCTCGATCTTGTCGAGCAGCGGGGCGTGGCTGGACTTCAGGAACTGGTGCAGGCCATGTTCGAACGGCAGCACCTTCTTGATTTCGAGGTCGTCCATGAAGCCCTTGTTCACGGCGAACAGCGACGCGCCCATCAGCGAGATCGGCAGCGGGCTGTACTGCGCCTGCTTCAGCAGTTCGGTCACGCGGGCACCGCGGTCGAGCTGCTTGCGGGTGGCTTCGTCCAGGTCGGAAGCGAACTGCGCGAACGCAGCCAGTTCACGGTACTGCGCCAAGTCGGTACGGATACCGCCGGACAGGCCCTTGATGATCTTCGTCTGAGCCGACGAACCCACGCGCGACACCGAGATACCGGCGTTGATGGCGGGGCGGATACCTGCGTTGAACAGGTTGGTTTCCAGGAAGATCTGACCGTCGGTGATCGAGATCACGTTGGTCGGCACGAAAGCGGACACGTCGCCGGCTTGCGTTTCGATGATCGGCAGTGCGGTCAGCGAACCGGTCTTGCCCTTGACTTCACCCTTGGTGAAGGCTTCGACGTAGTCGGCGTTCACGCGGGCTGCGCGCTCGAGCAGACGGCTGTGGAGATAGAACACGTCGCCGGGGTAGGCTTCGCGGCCCGGCGGGCGGCGCAGCAGCAGCGAGACCTGGCGGTAAGCAACGGCCTGCTTGGACAGGTCGTCATAGACGATCAGGGCGTCTTCGCCGCGGTCGCGGAAGTATTCGCCCATCGTGCAGCCCGAGTAGGCCGACACGTATTGCATGGCTGCCGATTCCGAAGCGGAAGCCGCAACCACGATGGTGTAGTCCATGGCACCGGCTTGTTCCAGTGCGCGCACCACGTTCTTGATCGACGAAGCCTTCTGGCCGATCGCAACGTAGACGCAGGTCATGTTCTGACCCTTCTGGTTGATGATCGCGTCGATGGCCACTGCCGTCTTGCCGGTCTGGCGGTCGCCGATGATCAGCTCGCGCTGGCCACGGCCGACGGGCACCATCGAGTCGATGGACTTCAGGCCGGTCTGCATCGGCTGGTCGACCGACTTGCGGGCGATCACGCCCGGTGCGACCTTTTCGATCACGTCGGTCATCTTGGCGTTGATCGGACCCTTGCCGTCGATCGGCTGGCCCAGTGCGTTCACCACGCGGCCGATGAGCTCGGGGCCCACGGGCACTTCCAGGATGCGGCCCGTGCACTTGACGGTGTCGCCTTCGGAGATGTGCTCGTACTCGCCCAGAATCACGGCGCCGACCGAGTCGCGCTCGAGGTTCAGCGCCAGGCCGAACGACGGCGTGCCGTCTGCCGTGGGCGGGAATTCGAGCATTTCGCCCTGCATCGCGTCGGACAGGCCGTGCACGCGCACGATGCCGTCCGTCACCGACACCACGGTGCCTTCGTTACGGATGTTGGCGCTGACCCCGAGGCCCTCGATGCGGCTCTTGATCAGTTCGGAAATTTCTGCGGGATTGAGTTGCATGACTCTTTCCTTCTTTCTTTGAGGCTACAAGTAGAGGGCTGGAAACCGTCAGGCTGCCAGCGCAACTTTCATTTGTTCAAGGCGCGCTTTGACGGAGGTGTCGAGCACCTCGTCGCCGACCACCACACGAATGCCGCCGATCAGTTCCGGCTCTTGCTGGACCGTGACCTGGAGCTTGCGACCGAAACGCTTTTCGAGCGCGGCCGACACATTGGCCAGCGCAGCGCCGTCGATCGGGAAGGCGCTGTAGACCACGGCGTCGGACGAACCGCTCTTCGCGTTGGCCAGTGCCCGGAACTGCTTCGCAATTTCCGGCAGCACCGAAAAGCGCCCGTTCTCGAGGAGCGCACCCAGGAAGTTCTGGGCATGAGCGGCCAACGGTGCACCGAATGCACCGGCGACCACGCCGATCACCTGTTCGGCCGTGGCCTTCGGGTTGTCGGCGAACTGCTGGAGCTCCGGATTGGCCGCGACGGCGGCAATCTTTTCGAGCCAGGCGCTGGTTCCGGCGACGTCGGACGACGACGCCTTGAAGAGCGCCTCGGCGTAGGGGCGTGCAATGGTGGCGAGTTCTGCCATGGCTTCTATCAGAGTTCGGTCTGCAGACGGGCGAGCAAATCGGCGTGAACGCCTGCATTCACTTCCTTGCGCAGAATCTGCTCTGCGCCCTTGACGGCCAGTGCGGCAACCTGCTCGCGCAGTGCTTCACGGGCCTTCAGTGCCTGCTGGTCGGCTTCGACGCGTGCGGCTGCAACGATCTTGTTGCCTTCCTCGGTCGCGCGGGCCTTGGCCTCTTCAACGATGGCCTGGGCGCGACGTTCGGCGTCGGCAAGACGTTGTGCGGACTCGTTGCGTGCCTGACCCAGCTCGGCTTCCACGCGCTTGTTGGCGGCGGACAGCTCGGACTTGGCCTTGTCGGCGGCAGCGAGGCCTTCGGCGATCTTCGCAGCGCGGTCGTCCAGCGCTTTCGCGATCGGCGGCCACACGTACTTCATCGTGAACCCGACCAGGATCAGGAACACGATCATCTGAACGATCAGGGTACCGGTAATGCTCACTTTTCACCCTCTCTTTGGGATTGAATCGAAGCCATTCGCTAGACGCCAGAGGACTAGGGAACGACGACGCAGGTCCGACGAGAAAGACTTACTTCGGCAGGTTGGCGATCTGAGCCAGGAACGGGTTGGCCGTTGCGAACCACAGAGCGATACCGGTGCCGATAATGAAAGCGGCGTCGATCAGACCAGCCAGCAGGAACATCTTGGTTTGAAGTTCACCCATGAGCTCAGGCTGACGTGCAGCCGACTCGAGGTACTTGCTGCCCATGATGCCGATGCCGATACATGCGCCCACAGCGCCCAGACCGATGATCAGGCCGGCGGCCAGTGCAACAAAGCTAATAACTTCCATGATGACTCCTAGAGGACTTTGGTTGAAGAGAAAACAAAAAACAGAAACGAAAACTGATGATCAGTGGTGATCGTGGGCTTGGCCGATGTAGACCAGCGTCAGCATCATGAACACGAAGGCTTGCAGCGTGATGATCAGGATGTGAAAGATGGCCCAGGCCGTGCCCGCGATGATGTGGCCGATGGCCAGGCCGATGCCGGTGGCCGACATGGACCAGGCACCACCCATCAGGGCAATCAGCAGGAAGATCAGTTCACCGGCGTACATGTTGCCGAACAACCGCATGCCGTGCGAGACCGTCTTGGCGACGAACTCGATCATCTGCATGGCGAAGTTGAAGGGGTACAGCGCCCAGTGGTTGCCGAAGGGTGCGGTGAACAGCTCGTGGATCCAGCCGCCGGCGCCCTTGATCTTGATGTTGTAGTAGATGCAGATCAGCAGCACTGCCACCGACATGCCCATGGTCACCGAGAGGTCGGCGGTGGGCACGACGCGCAGGTAGGCGTGGTGCGGGTCTTCGCCGGCGATGTGGAAGATCTTGGCCCAGATTGCCGGGAACAAATCGACCGGGAACAGGTCCATTGCGTTCAGCAGGAAGATCCACACGAAGATCGTGAGGGCCAGCGGTGCGACGAACTTGCGGCTCGTGGCGTTGTGGACGATGCCCTTGGCCTGCTGGTCGACCATTTCGACGAGCAGTTCGACAGCCGCTTGAAAACGGCCGGGAACACCCGAAGTGGCCTTGCGGGCAGCCAGCCAGAGCAGCCAGCAACCCAGGATGCCGAGCGTGATCGAGAAAAAGAGCGAGTCGAAATTGAAAACCGAGAAGTCAGCAACACCTCCGGGCTTGGAGCTTTGCAGGTGCGTCAAGTGGTGAACGATGTATTCACCCGCGGTCTGACCATGTTCCGCAGCGTTTTCAGCAGCCATTCCGTTACTCGTCTCTCTGTTGCCGGCGCCGGGGCGAGAACATCACCGCCAACCAGGCCGCCTTCATTGTCACCACCAGGCCGATCAGCATTGCTGGCCAGCTCAGCGCCGTTATCAGCCTTGGCGCGGCGATCAGCATCGCCACGGACAAGGCCATCTTGACCATTTCCCACAGGAAGAATCCGAACACCGCAGTGCCCGGATTCAAGGAAGAAAACCGACCGGTCAGCCCGCGTGCGAAAACCGCCGATGGAACAACCACCGCGATCGCACCGTAAGCGGCGGACCAACCCAGATTTTGCCTCCCCGTCAGTCCCCAGGCGGCCAGAGCCACCACCAGACCGACAACCAACTGACCCGCGATCACCCGCCATGGGGAGACCGAAGGGTTCTTTGCTCGCAGTTCACGCGCCTCATCGGCGGTCAACGGCTTGAATTCTGCATCGAGGTCTTCAGCGACCTCCGAGTCTTGACGGGCGATTGTTTTCATTTCGAATGAAGCCCGGATGACGACCCAGAATTTCTACAAAGCCATTGATTATAAGTAAAAACCCAGCCGGTCCCGCCACCCCGCGCTGTCGCGCATGCAAATCGACGCTGCATTCCCTGACGCGAACCCGACGCGGCGCACACAACCATAATTCCTTCATGCACCCTATCACCGACGCCCTGCCTGCCACGCTTTGTTACCTCGACGGCGAGTACACCGCCCTGCGCGACGCGAAGATCAGCGTCCTCGACCGTGGCTTCATTTTCGGCGACGGCATCTACGAATACGTCCCCGTCTACTTCGGCCAGCCCTTCTGCTTCGAGGAGCACATGGCCCGCCTCGACCGCTCGCTCGCCGAGCTGCAAATGGAGAACCCGCTTTCGCTCGAGCAATGGCGCGAGATCGTGATGCGCCTGGTCGAGCCCGGCGGCGACGAACCCCAGTCAGTGTACTTTCAGGTGACGCGCGGCGTGGCTCCGCGCGACCACGCGATGGTGCGCGGCCTGCGCCCGACGGTGTTCGTGATGGTGAACCCGCTGCCACCGATTTCCGACGCCGTCCGCGCCAAGGGCGTGGCCTGCGTCACTGCGGCCGACTTCCGCTGGCAGAAGGCCCACATCAAGAGCACCAGCCTGCTGGGCGCCGTGCTCGCGCGGCAGATCAGCGTGGAAGCCGGTGCGGCCGAGACCATCATGTTCCGCGACGAATGGCTCAGCGAAGCCTCGTCGAGCAACGTGTGGATCGTGAAGGACGGCAAGCTGATGGGCCCGCCCAAGAACAACCTCGTGCTGACCGGCATCCGCTACAGCCTGTTCGAACGCCTGTGCAAGGCACACGGCATTCCCTTTGCGCTGCGCCCCATCTCGCGCGACGAGGTGTTCGCCGCCGACGAGCTGCTGATCTCCTCGGCCAGCAAGGAGCTGCTGCCCGTCGTCACGCTCGACGGCCAACCTATTGGCAACGGCCGCCCCGGCCCCATCTACAAGAGCTTGTACGCGGCCTACCAGCAGGCCAAGCAACACAACGCACAGAAGCACGGAGCCCTGGCATGACCGACAACACGACCACCACCGACACCAACGCGATCCCCGACCCGCGCAAGGAGTCGCTGATCGAGTACCCCTCTCAGTTTCCGATCAAGGTGATGGGCGCCAAGGTCGACGGCTTCGTGCATGCCGTCACGCAGATCGCCGAGCAATTCGATCCGACCTTCGACGCCACCACCGTCGAGCTGCGCGACAGCAAGGCCGGCAACTACCTCGGCGTGACCATCACCGTCACGGCCACCAGCCGCGAACAGCTCGACGACCTGTATCGCGCGCTGTCCGCGCACCCGATGGTCAAGGTCGTGCTTTGACCTCTTTCCGCTGGCGGCACGTCGCGGTGGCGCTGTGCGCCAGCAGCGTCGCGGCCGCCTGCTCGGCGGCGCCGAACCCCTACTACGACGCCAGCCGCAAGCACCATCGGCCCGACGGTTTCCAGGACAACTACATCGAGTTCAAGCCGAAGAACTTCTTCACCGACGTGCTCATCGGCTGGCAGCTGCCGTCGTGGTTCAAGGGCCTGCCGCCACCGCCGAGCGCGCCGCCGCCGGTGGTTTCGGCGGACCTTGCCTTCATCCGGGCCAATACGGGCGCCGCCACCCGACCCGCCGCCACCTTCATCGGCCATGCCACCGTGCTCGTGCAGGTGCCGACCGCAAGCGGCGGCCTCAGCGTGCTGACCGACCCGGTGTTCGGCGAGCGCGCCTCGCTGGTCTCGTTCGCCGGCCCCAAGCGCTTCCAGCCGCCCGGCGTGGCGCTGAAAGACCTGCCGCACATCGACCTCGTGCTGATCAGCCACAACCACTACGACCATCTCGACGAAGGCAGCGTGAAGGCGCTCGCCATGCAGGCCGGCGGACCCCCGCTCTTCGTGGTGCCGCTGGGCATCGCGCCGTGGCTGGCGGAGCGCGGCATCACGAATGCGGTCGAGCTCGACTGGTGGGACAGCGTCACATTGCCGGCCGCCATGACAACACCACAAGTCGCACAGGCCCGCATCCAGCGCAACGGCGCAGGCATCGCCACGGACACGCCCGACGCGGTGCAGGTCTTCCTCACACCCGCCCAGCACTGGAGCGCACGCGGCCTCGGCGACCGCATGAAGACGCTGTGGGGCGGCTTCGCATTGCTCTCGCCGAAGATGCATGCCTTCTATTCGGGCGACACCGGCTACTCGAAGGACTTCGCCGACATCCAGGCCCGCCTCGCGCCGCGCCAGGGCAGCGCGCAGGGCGGCGGCTTCGACCTGGCCCTGCTGCCCGTCGGCGCCTACGAGCCGCGCTGGTTCATGACCGACCAGCACGTGAACCCCGACGAAAGCGTGCGCATCCACCGCGACCTGCACGCCAAGCGCAGCCTCGGCGTGCACTGGGCCACCTTCTCGCTCACCGACGAGGCGCTCGACCAGTCGCCCAAGGACCTGGCCGACGCCCGCAAGGCCCAGGGCGTGGCCGACGACGCCTTCTTCACCCTCGCCATCGGCGAGACCCGCACGCTGCCTGCACGGCAGCAGGCCATGCCATGACAGACACCGCCACCGTTCCCGCCATCGAGCTGCACCCTCTGGGCCGCGTCGACTACGCCGATACCTTCGCGGCCATGAAGCAGTTCACGCTGGAACGCACGCCCGACACACCCGATGCGCTATGGATTTGCGAGCACGCTCCGGTGTTCACGCAAGGCATCGCGGGCAAGCAGGACCACATCCTGAACCCTGGCGCAATCCCCATCGTGCAGACCGACCGCGGCGGCCAAGTCACCTTCCACGGTCCCGGCCAGGTGGTGGCGTACCCGCTGATCGACCTGCGCCGGGCGGGCTACTTCGTCAAGGAATACGTCTACCGCATCGAGGAATCGGTGCTGCGCACGCTCGCCCATTTCGGCGTGACCGGCCACCGCGTGCCCGGCGCGCCGGGCATCTACGTGCGCCTGGACGACCCGTTCTCGCACGCCGCGCTGACCGGCCCGATGCCCGCCGCCGACCCGTTCCGCGGCCTCGGAAAGATCGCCGCGCTGGGCATCAAGGTGAGCCGCCACGCCACCTACCACGGCGTGGCGCTCAACGTACAGATGGACCTCGAACCCTTCTCCCGCATCAACCCTTGCGGCTATGCAGGGCTGCAAACGGTCGACCTTTCTACAATCGGCATCCAAACCACATGGGAAGAAGCCGCCACGGTGCTGAGCCAGAAGCTCTCCACTTTCCTGGCGCCTTGACACACCAATGAGCACCACAGAAGTCGTCCGCGACGCCCAGAGCGCCGAAAACTACAACCCCCTGGCCAAGCAGAAAGCGGCGGCCAAGCTCTCGCGCATTCCCGTCAAGGTGGTGCAGACCGGCGAAGTGCTCAAGAAGCCCGAGTGGATCCGCGTCAAGGCCGGCAGCCCCACCACGCGCTTCTACGAAATCAAGCAGATCCTGCGCGAGAGCAACCTGCACACCGTCTGCGAAGAGGCTTCGTGCCCGAACATCGGCGAATGCTTCGGCAACGGCACCGCCACCTTCATGATCATGGGCGACAAGTGCACGCGCCGCTGCCCGTTCTGCGACGTGGGCCACGGCCGCCCCGACCCGCTCGACAAGGACGAGCCGCTCAACCTCGCCAAGACCATCGCCAAGCTGCGCCTGAAGTACGTGGTGATCACCAGCGTCGACCGCGACGACCTGCGCGATGGCGGCAGCCAGCACTTCGTCGACTGCATCAGGAACATCCGCGAGCTCTCGCCGATGACGCAGATCGAGATCCTGGTGCCCGACTTCCGCGGCCGCGACGACCGCGCCCTCGAGATCCTCAAGGCCGCCCCGCCGGACGTGATGAACCACAACCTCGAAACCGCGCCGCGCCTCTACAAGGAAGCGCGCCCCGGCAGCGACTACCAGTTCAGCCTGAACCTGCTGAAGAAGTTCAAGGCGCTGCACCCCAACGTGCCGACCAAGAGCGGCATCATGGTCGGCCTGGGCGAGACCGACGAAGAAATCCTGCAGGTCATGCGCGACATGCGCGCCCACGACATCGACATGCTGACCATCGGCCAGTACCTGTCGCCGTCGGGCTCGCACCTGCCGGTGCGCCGCTACGTGCACCCCGACACCTTCAAGATGTTCGAGGAAGAGGCCTACAAGATGGGCTTCAGCCATGCGGCGGTGGGTGCGATGGTGCGGTCCAGCTATCACGCAGACCAGCAGGCAGGACACGTTCTGGCCGGCGCGCCGTCGCTCGATTGAACAACGACACGGCGACGGCCCCCACGCCGGACGCGCCGCAGTCCGGCAAGCCCCTGCACATCCTGCTGGCGATGTGCTACCTGCTGCATCGCACAGGCGCCGAAATGTTCACCCGCGACCTGGCGATGTGGCTGCGCCGTCGCGGACACGCCGTCACCATCTTCGCGACGGCCTTCGGCGACATGGCGAACGAATTGCGCTTCGCCTCCATCGCCTGCGTCACCGACCTGGCCGACATGGCTGCGCGGCCGGACGTGATCGTCGGCAACACGCACCACGAGACGGTTCGCGCGCTGCTGCATTTCCACGACGTGCCGGTCCTCACGATATGCCATGACCGCAGCGACGATCACGGGCGCCCGGCGCAGTTCGCACAGGTCGTGTGCCATGTGGCCGTCGACGAGAACTGCGCGCAGCGCCTGGTGCACGAGTTCGGCATCGCGCGCGAGCGCATCGAGCTGATCCAGAACGGCGTCGACCTTTCACGCTTTCCCCAGCGCGGCGACCTGCCGGCGCAGCCCCGCACGGCGCTGGTCTTCAGCAACTACGCCTCGCACAACGCGCAGCTGGAGGAAATCCGCGCCGCCTGCGTGCAGCGCGGACTGTCGCTGGACGTGATCGGCAGCGGCACCGGCAACCACCTGCCCGACCCGGCGGAGGCGCTCGGCCGCTACGACATCGTCTTCGGCAAGGGCCGCTGCGCCACCGAGGCGCTGTGCACCGGCAACGCGGTGGTGGTGCTCGACCCGGTGTGGGGCATGGCCGAGATGGTGACGGCTGCAACCGTGGCCCATGCACGGCACTGGAATTTCGGCCGGGCGCTGCTGATCCGGCCGATCACGCGGGAGAGCGTGGGCGCCGAACTCGACCGCTATGACGCCGGGGATGCGGGCAAGGCCGGCGAATGGATGCGCGCGCATGGCAGCCTCGACGCCACGCTCGGCGCGCTCGAGAGCTGCGTGCAGCGCCTGGTCCAGCAACATCCGGTGATCGAGGTTCCAGCGAACCAGCGCGCGGACGAGATGTCCCGCTACATGCAGGACTGGATCCGGCGCGGCAGCCCTTCGGCGGCGCACTTGACCATCGCGTCTCTGCATCAGCACGTCGCAGGCCTTCAGCAGTCCTTCAACGACCATCAGCGCATGTATCAGGACCGGATCGACGCGCTGCATGCAGAGGCACTGCGCCAGTCGGAGCATGCGACACAATCGAACGCCGACTGCAATGCACGGCTGGCCGGAGCCGAGCAGCAGGTCCGGCAGGCGCGCGCCGAACTCGCCCTGCTCCAGGCGCAGTTGCGCGAGGTCTATGCCAGTCACTCATGGCGCGTGACCGGTCCGCTGCGCCGTATCTCGACCCTTGTCCGCCCGGGCGGCCCAAGCGCATGAAGCCGCTGGTGATCGCCGCCCATTCGGGCCACGAACTGCTGCTGTGGAAGTGGCTGCGCAACGAGCGGCCGGACTTCGTGGTGTTGACCAACGGCGCCGGCTCAACCGGTGTGCCGCGGCTCGAGCCGACGATCGACAACCTGGCGCAAGCTGGTGCCAACTGGATTCCAGCGGTTGTGCAGCCGGTCGCCGATGCCGACATCTACCGGGCGCTGCTCGAAGGAGACACGCGCCTGTTCACGCAGTGGGTCAGTGCCTTGACGACGCACGTCGTCGAACAAGGCATCGACTGCATCGTCGCCGACGAAGCGGAGGACTACAACCCGTCGCACGACCTGTGTCGCCTGCTGGCCAACCAGGTCGCCGCGCACGCCGCAGCGCGCGGCTGCGAGGTCGTCTCGCTCGGCTATCCCACCGTGGGCCATCCCAGCCCGTCGGCGCGGCTGGCTTCCGAGCGCCATGTCATGGTGGAACTCGACGAGCACGAGCTGCAGGCCAAGCTGGACGACATGCACGGCTATGCGCGCAGCTTCGGCGGCCAGCTGGAGCGGGAGCTGGCGGGCTTCATCGCCGAGTTCGGTGCCCAGGCCTATGGGCGGGAATGCCTCTTCGCCGCACAGCCCACGCGCTACGAACTGGCGGAAGCGCCCGCAACCAAGCCCTCTTTCGAAATCATCGGCGAAGAGCGCGTCGCGGCCGGCGTGTACAAGCACGTGATCCGTGGCGCCCATCTGCAAGCCGTGGCCGACCGGCTGCGCGACGCAATGAGCTGACACAGCCATCGACGCCGCGATGTCCTTCACGACGCCTGCCATCGACGACGACAGCGCGGCCATCGTCGCCGATCCCATCGCCACCTTCGCGGTTCCGCTCCCGCTCGACGCTCCGCTGGCCCATGCAGTCGTGGGCCTCGGCCGCTTCGGCTGCGTCCACGCCCGAAAGCTCCTCGCCCTGAGTGGCTTCCGCCTGCGTGCCCTGGTGGATTGCTCGTCGTCGGCCCGCGCTGCCAGCGAACTCGCAGCGCTGCCGCTGCTGCCGAGCCTGGACGATCTGCCGCCGGGCATCGCGTCGGTCACAGTCGCCACCAGCGACGACGCGCACGCCGAAGTCGCGATGGCATTGATGCGGCGCGGCTGCCACGTGCTGGTCGAGAAACCGCTTTGCATCGACCGGCACGAAGGTGCCCTGATGATCCGCACCGCGCGGCAATGCGGCGTCACCCTGAGCACAGGGCACATCGAGCGCTTCAACCCGGTGTTCGACGAAGCCGTGCTAATCCGGCTTCGGAACGCGGCGGCAAGCCACAGCCAGGGCCAGCAGGGCCGGCGTCCCTTCATGCGGTTTCGCCGCTATTCGACCCGCGTCGCCACGGCCAGAGACAGCGTACTGGACCTGATGGTGCACGACATCGACCTGTTCGCCTGGCTGTGCGCGATTCCCGTGGAAGCACCGCTGGAAGTGCTCGCGCGGCACATCGGCGAACAAAGCATCCGCGCCCGCGTGCGGCTGGGTGCCCTGATCGCCGAATTCGAGAGCGGCTACGGCAACATGCCGGCCAGCGCCCGGTTGCATGTGTGCGACGGCCACCGTGAGCAGCTGCTGGACCTGCGCCGTTCGACGGCGACGGCAACCGGCGACGATGCCCTGGCACGGCAGTACCAGGGCTTCCGGCGCGCCATCCTGGGCCAGGCCAGCCGCGTCGCGTCGGGTGCCGACGGCCTTGTGGCCGTCACCCGGGCCTGCCAGATCCTGCACGCATGAAAATCCCGCTGTTCCGGCCGGCGGCTTGCGCCGAACCGATGGCGACGCGCCTGGCCCAGGCCCTGGCCGCCGTGCTGCGCAGCGGCACGTACATCCTCGGGCCGCAGGTCCAGGCTCTGGAGGCGCGGCTGTCGGCGCTGCTGCATGGCCGCGAGACCGTGGCCGTGGGGTCGGGTTCCGAAGCGCTTTTGCTGGCCTTCAAGAGCCTCGGCATCGGAAGCGCGGGCGGAGGGGACGCGCTGGACGAGGTCCTGATGCCTACCTACACCTTCGTCGCGTGCGCGGAAGCAGTGCTCGGCGCCGGCGCGCGGCCGGTCTTCGTCGACAGTGCGCCAGACGACTTCCTGCCAACGCTCGCGCATTTCCGCAATGCCCGCACGCCCCGAACCCGCGCGATCCTCGCGGTCGGCCTCTTCGGCGACCCGAGCGGCCTGCCCGAGCTGGCCGCCTACTGCCGCGACGAAAAACTGCTGCTGGTCGAGGACGTGGCCCAGTGCCTCGGTGCCCGGGCCAGTGACGGCACCGCGGCGGGCAACGCCGGCACCTGGGGCGACGCCGCGGCGATGAGCTTCTATCCGACCAAGACTCTCGGTGCTGCCGGCGACGCCGGTGCACTGGCCTTCAGGGATCCGATTCACGCGAGCAAAGCCCGCCTGTTGCGCAACCATGGCTACCACGACGGCCAGCACCACTGCCTCGGGCACAACAGCCGCATGGACGAACTGCAGGCTTGCCTGCTCAATGCCGCCCTGGACGATTTCCCGGACCACATCGCGCGACGGCGTGCCATCGCCGCACGCTACCTGTCGGCCTGGGCCGACTTGCCGATGCGCTTGCCGTCAGACTCGCCCGGCCACGCGTGGAACTACTTCGTCGTCCGGCTGCCTGGCCCGCGCGAACGCGAGACCTTTGCGGCCCGGCTGGCCGCATCCGGCATCGCCACCCGCATCTACTACGAGCAGCCGCTGCACCGGCACGAGGCACTCCAGCCCTGGCACGGCAACGGCTCCCTGCCGCACAGCGAGACGCTGGCCGGCTGTTCGCTCGCATTGCCGCTCTACCCGATGCTCGACGACGAGGAAATCGAGTACATCATCGGTGCCGTGTGGCGAGCTGCTGCGACTGGTGCGTGATACGGGCGAACGCGGCGATCAAGGCAAGTCGAGCCGGTACCCCACCCCATAGATCGACCGTATCAACTCCTGCCCCCGGCTCGCCGCATCGAGCTTGCGGCGCAGGTTCTTCACATGGCTGTCGACCGCCCGATCGGTCACTGCGCGCTGGTCTGCATGCACATGGTCGAGCAGCTTGTCGCGCGACAGCACGCGGCCCCGAGCATCGGCCAGCGCCTTCAGCAGGCGGAACTCGATCGGCGTGAGCCCCAGCGGGGTGCCGTGCAGCGTCGCCCTGTACGTCTGCTCATCGATCTGCAGGGGCGATGCCTCGCGCGACGCATAGCCGCTGCGGCGCAGCAGCGCCTTCACGCGCGCCACCACCTCGCGCGGGCTGAATGGCGTCTTGCAGATGTAGTCGTCAGCGCCGATCTCGAGACCCATCAGGCGGTCGGCCTCCTCGACGCGCGCCGTGAGCATGATGACGGGCACCTCGCTGAACAACCGCAGCTCGCGGCACACGCTCATGCCGTCCTGGCCGGGCAGCATCAGGTCGAGCAGCACGAGGTCGGGCCGGCGAGCCTTCACGGAGGGCACAACCTCCAGCCCGTTGGCGATCCATTGCGAGGTGTAGCCCGAGGCCTGGAGATAGTCGGCGAGCAGCGCCGCCATGCGCGGCTCGTCCTCGACGATCAGGATGTGCGCGGACGAAGAAGAAGCAGTTGCCATGGTCGTGTCGTTCATTGCGGTAGCCGCGCCGCGATCCACAGCCCGCCCAGCGGCGAAGCCTTGGCCTCGATGGTGCCGCCATGCGCCTCGACGATGCTGCGGCAGATGGCCAGGCCAAGCCCCGCGCCGCCGCTGGCCCGGTTGCGCGAACCCTCGCCGCGGAAAAAGCGCTCGAACAGGCGCGGCAGCAGCGCCGCGTCGACGCCCGGCGCCGAATCCATGAGATCGATCGCGATCTGGTTGTCTTCTTCGCGTGCCTCGATGCGCAGCATGCCGCCCGCGTCGGTGTAGCGGCAGGCGTTGAGCACGAGGTTGCTGAAGAGCTGCTGCATGCGCCGCTCGTCGGCGAACATCATCAGCGGCTGCGCGGGCAGCACCAGCTCCAGTCGCAAGCCAGCCGAAGCCAGCCTCTCGCGGAACGAATCCACGCTCAGCTCCAGCAGCTCGCGCAGGTTGATGTCGGCCTTGCGGTACGCGAGCGCGCCCACGTCCGCCATCGACAGGTCGTACAGGTCGGTCACCAGCTTGTTGAGCATGCCCACTTCGTGCTGCAGCGAGCGCACGGCCTGCGCGTCGAGGCGGCGCACGCCGTCTTCCATCGCCTCCAGCTCGCCGTGCAGCACGCCCAGCGGCGTGCGCAGTTCGTGCGACACGTCGGCCATGAACTCGCGACGCATCCGCTCGTTGCGCTGCAAGGTGAAGGCCAGCGAATTGAAGTCGCGCGCCAGTTGCCCCACCTCATCGTGCGATGCCACCGCCACGCGGCTCGCGTAGTCGCCCGATGTCAATCGGTGCGTGGCCGCCGCCACACGCTTGACGGGCGCGAGCAGCACCCGCGCGATCCACCACGCGATGCCCGCGGCCAGCAGCACGCACAGGCTGCCGATGACCCAGCTCGCGCGCAGCTGGTTCTTCTGGAAGCGCTGGTCGCCGGCCTCGCTCACGCTCTGGAACGGCATCATCGCGACCCAGCCCACGGTCTTGCCGTCGACCACCACGGCACGTTCAATGGCACCCTTGCGAATCTCCCTGAAGCCCACGATCACCTTCCTGTCCGTATCGAGCAGCGCGATGCGCAGCACGGCGCCCGTCAGGTCGGACACCAGCGCCGGGGTGCGCCCCGGCTCGAAGCGCTCGCCCGAGGCGGAAGGCGCGGGCCGCATGATCTCGAACCAGGGGCGGGGGTTGTCTCGCAGGAAGTCCCAGCTGCCGTTCTGCCGGTAGGCCGCGACGGCGTTCGGCAGCACGGAGTCGAGCCGCTCCACGCCCTGCTCGTTGAGGTAGCCGACAAAGCCGCGCTCGAAGTTCCAGCGCGAGGCTGCGCCCATCGCGACCACGGCCAGCACGGCGGTGGCCAGCACGGCGACAAAGAGCTTGGTGGTGATGCTGATCTTCATGAAGGGCCACAAGATAAGCCAGATGAGGCGCGCGCGGTGCACTCCGCGCCCATGGCCGTGCACGCCGCAGGGACCTCCACATTCGCTCCACATTCACTGAAGACCATGGATTCCAAACCCGATTGGAATCTTCTGAACATGTCTTCCCGCTTCATCCGCACCGGCCTCGCGTGCGCCCTGGCCATCGGCCTGCTGGGCGCGATCGCGGGATGCTCCGGCTCTTCTTCCGCACCGCCCCAGCTCCCCGCCGCGCAAGTCGGCGTGGTCACCATCCAGCCCGAGAACCAGCCGATCACCACCGAGCTGTCGGGCCGCACCCGCGCCCGCCTGAGCGCGGAGATCCGCCCGCAGGTCGGCGGCATCGTGCAGCAGCGCCTGTTCGAAGAAGGTGCGCTGGTCAAGGCCGGGCAGGTGCTCTACCAGCTCGACCCCGCCAGCTACAAGGCGTCCTACGCCAGCGCGCAGGCCAGCGTCGCCAAGGCAGAGGCCACGGTCAACTCCGCGAAGGTCACCGCGCGCCGCAATGCCGAGCTCGCGAAGATCGACGCCGTCAGCCAGCAGACCAACGACGACAGCCAGGCCACGCTGCAGCAGGCCGAGGCCGAGCTCGGCGTGGCCCGTGCCTCGCTCGACACGGCGCGCATCAACCTGGGCTTCACGCGCATCACCGCGCCGATCGCGGGGCGCATCGAAGCCTCGACGGTCACGCCGGGCGCGCTGGTCACGGCCAGCCAGACCACCGCGCTCACGACCGTGCAGCAGCTCGACCCGATCCATGTCGACGTGACGCAATCGACCACCGAGCTGCTGCGCCTGCAGCGCGAGCTGGCCGCCGGCACGCTCAAGAGCAGCGGCGACAAGAGCGAAGCCTCGGTGAAGCTGCTGCTGGAAGACGGCACGGTCTACGCCCACGCCGGGCGCCTGCAGTTCGCGAGCGTCACCGTCAGCGAAGGCACGGGCGCGGTCACGCTGCGCATCCTGGTGCCGAACCCCGAGCGCACGCTGCTGCCCGGCATGTACGTACGCGCTGTGCTGGAAGAAGGCGTTGCCGAACGGGCGCTGCTGGTGCCGCAGCAGGGCGTGACGCGCACGGCCAGCGGCGATGCCTCCGCGCTGGTGGTCACAGCCGACAACAAGGTCGAGAAGCGCGCGCTGAAGGTGTCACGCGCGGTCGGCAATCGCTGGCAGGTGACCGACGGGCTGAAGGCGGGCGAGCGCGTGATCGTCGAGGGCTCGCTCAAAGTCAAAGTGGGCGACACAGTGAAACCCGTGACCGCCGATACCACCGCAACGGTGGCCAGCGCGGCAAGCGGCGGCACCAGCCGCTGAGGAAGCAACGCACATGGCACGCTTCTTCATCGACCGGCCCATCTTCGCGTGGGTCATCGCCATCGTCATCATGCTGGCCGGCGGGCTGTCCATTGCCACGCTTTCGCTGGAGCAATACCCCAACATCGCACCCACCAAGGTCTCCATCAACGCGACCTACCCCGGCGCCTCGGCCAAGACCATCGAGGACTCGGTCACGCAGGTGATCGAGCAGAAGATGAAGGGCCTCGACCGGCTCGTCTCGATGTCGTCGAGCAGCACCTCGTCGGGCACCGCGCGCATCGAGCTCACCTTCGAGGCCGGCACCAACGCCGACGTGGCGCAGATGCAGGTGCAGAACAAGCTGCAGCAGGCCGAGTCGCAGCTGCCGCAATCGGTGCAGAGCCAGGGCGTGACCGTCACCAAGTCGGGCACCGACTTCCTGATGATCGTCTCGCTGGTCTCGCAGGACGGCAGCGCCTCGGCCACCGACATCGGCGACTACATCTCCAGCAGCCTGCTCGACGTGCTCAGCCGCATCGACGGCGTGGGCGACGTGCAGACGCTGGGTTCGGGCTATGCCATGCGCATCTGGCTCGACCCCGCCAAGCTGCAGAAGTATTCGCTGATGCCCTCGGACGTGACCACCGCGCTCACCAGCCAGAACACCGAAGTCTCTGCCGGCCAGCTCGGCGCGCTGCCGGCGGCCGCGGGCCAGCGGCTCACCGCGACCATCACCGCGCGCAGCAAGCTGCGCACCGCCGACCAGTTCCGCGAGGTGATCGTCAAGTCGGACAGCAGCAGCGGCGCGATCGTGCGGCTGGGCGACGTCGCGCGCATCGAGCTCGGCAGCGAGAGCTACACCGTCAGCTCACGCCTCGACGGCAAGCCGTCGTCCGGCATGGGGGTGAAGCTGGCCACCGGCGCCAACGCGCTCACGGTGTCGAACGCAGTGAAGGCCAAGCTCGCGGAGCTGGCGCCCTTCTTCCCCAACCAGATGAAGGCCGTGGTCGGCTACGACACCACGCCCTTCGTGCGCATCTCCATCGAGGAAGTGGCCAAGACGCTGGGCGAGGCGATGGTGCTGGTCGTGCTGATCATGTATCTCTTTTTGCAGAACCTGCGCGCCACGCTGGTGCCCGCCATCGCGGTGCCCGTGGTGCTGCTGGGCACCTTCGGGGTGCTGGCGCTGCTGGGCTACTCGATCAACACGCTGACCATGTTCGGCATGGTGCTGGCCATCGGGCTCCTGGTGGACGACGCCATCGTGGTGGTGGAGAACGTCGAGCGGCTCATGACCGAGGAAGGGCTCTCGCCGAAGGAAGCCACGCGCAAGTCGATGCGCGAGATCACCGGCGCGCTGGTGGGCATTGCGCTGGTGCTGTCGGCGGTGTTCATTCCCATGGCTTTCTTCGGCGGCTCGACGGGCGTGATCTATCGCCAGTTCTCGGTGACCATCGTTGCGGCCATGCTGCTGTCGGTGCTGGTGGCGCTCACGCTGTCACCGGCACTGTGTGCCACGCTGCTCAAGCCCGTGGAGGCCAGCCACCATCAGGAGAAGCGCGGCTTCTTCGGCTGGTTCAACCGCAACTTCGAGCGCAATGCAGACCGCTACCGCTCGGGCGTCGGCGGCCTGCTGCGGCGCGGCAAGCGCAGCCTGCTGGTATATGCGCTGCTGGTGGGCGTGCTGGCCATGACCTTCATGCGCCTGCCCACCTCGTTCCTGCCCGACGAAGACCAAGGCACGCTGATGGCCCAGGTGAAGCTGCCCGCCAGCGCCACCGACGAGCAGCTGCAGCAGACCATGAAGAGCTTCGAGCAATACCTGTCCTCGCAGAAGGAAGTCAGCCACTACATCACGCTGACCGGCCTGAGCGGCGACCAGGCCACGGGCAACGCCTTCATCACGCTGAAGGACTGGAGCGAGCGCGATGGCAAGGCGCAGGACGCCGCATCGCTGTCGCGCCGTTTCACGATGGAGATGGCCGCGCGCACCAGCAACGCCAACGTGTTCGTCATGCTGCCACCGGCCGTGCGCGGCCTGGGCTCGAACGCGGGCTTCGACGTGCAGCTGCAGGATCTGGGCGGCATCGGCCACGATGCGCTGGCACAGGCGCGCGAGCAGTTCCTGGCCCTGGCCAAGAAAGACCCCGCGCTGAGCCAGGTGCGCAGCAACAACCTGGACGACACACCGCAGTTCGCCATCGACATCGACGACCGCAAGGCTTCGGCGCTGGGCCTTTCGACCTCGGACATCAACGACACGTTGTCCAGCGCCATGGGCGGCAGCTACGTGAACGACTTCATCAACAACGGCCGCGTGAAGAAGGTCTACGTACAGGCCGACGCGCCCTTCCGCATGCAGCCCGACAGCGTGAACAGCTGGTACGTGCGCAACGCCAGCAGCGAGATGGTGCCGTTCTCGGCCTTCGCCAGCAGCCGCTGGACGTACGGCTCGCCGCAGCTGTCGCGCTACAACGGCATGTCGTCGTTCGAGCTGATCGGCGACCCCGCCGCGGGCGTGAGCTCGGGCGCGGCGATGGACGCGGTGGAAAACATCATGAAGCAGCTGCCGCAGGGCATCGGCTACGAATGGACCGGCAGCTCGTATCAGGAACGCCTGTCGGGCTCGCAGGCGCCGCTGCTCTACGCGGTGTCGATTTTGTTCGTGTTCCTGTGCCTGGCCGCGCTGTACGAGAGCTGGTCTGTGCCGTTCTCGGTGATGCTGGTGGTGCCGCTGGGCGTGCTGGGCGCGGTGCTGGCGACGAAGCTGGCGGGGCTGTCGAACGACGTGTACTTCCAGGTGGGGCTGCTGGCCACGGTGGGGCTGTCGGCGAAGAACGCGATCCTGATCGTGGAATTCGCCAAGCAGCTGCAGGACGAAGGCGTCGCGCTGGTCGAGGCCACGCTGCAGGCCGTGCGCCTGCGGCTGCGGCCCATCCTCATGACCTCGCTGGCCTTCATGTTCGGCGTGCTGCCGCTGGCGCTGAGCACCGGCGCGGGCTCGGGCAGCCGCCGCGCCATCGGCGTGGGCGTGCTCGGCGGCATCGCGACCGCCACGGCGCTGGGCATCTTCTTCGTGCCGCTGTTCTTCGTCGTGATCCGGCGCTTCTTCGCGCAAAAGAAAAAACCCGCGGCGGCATCCCCGCTGACCGCGCTGCCTGAGGCATGAACGCCATGATCCGAATTCATTTCAGACTCTCCGCACTCGTTGCAGCCGCGCTGCTGGCCGGCTGCGTCAACCTCGCGCCCGTGTACTCGCGACCCGAAGCGCCGGTGCCCACTACCTGGCCGGCCTCCTCGGGTGCGAAGGAGGCCAAGGATGCAACCGTCTCCGCCACCACCGGCTGGCAGAGCTTCATCACCGACGACCGGCTGCGCCGCACCATCGCGCTCGCACTGGCCAACAACCGCGACCTGCGCGTGGCGGTGCAGAACATCGAGAAGGCACGCGCGCAATACGGCGTGCAACGCGCCGAACTGTTCCCCAGCGTCTCGGCCACGGCCGGCGCCACGCGCGCGCGCACCTCGGCGGCAACGAGCAGCAGCGGCGAATCGTCCATCGGCTCGACGTACAGCGCGTCGCTGGGCTTCAGCAGCTACGAGCTCGACCTGTTCGGCCGTGTGCGCAACCTCAACGAGGCGGCGCTGCAAAGCTACCTGTCGACCGAGGCCACGACCCGCAGCACGCAGATCAGCCTGGTGGCGGAAGTCGCCTCGGCCTGGCTCACGCTGGCCGCGGACAACGAGCGGCTGAAGCTCGCGCAGGACACGCTGGCCAGCCAGCAGCGCACGTATGCGCTGACCGGCCGCATGCATGAACTGGGCGCCAGCTCGGCGCTGTCGCTGGCCCAGGCGCAGACGACCGTTGATTCGGCGCGTGTGGACGTGGCCAGCTACACCGCGCAGGTAGCGCTCGACCGCAACGCGCTGGACCTGCTGGCCGGTGCCACCGTGCCCGACGAGCTGCTGCCGGCCGCAGGCATGGCCACGGCCAGCGCGCTGGTCGACGTGCCCGCGGGCCTGCCTTCGACGCTGCTGCAGCAGCGGCCCGACGTGCTGGCCGCCGAGCACACGCTGCAAGGCTCGAACGCCGACATCGGCGCGGCGCGCGCGGCCTTCTTCCCGACGATCTCGCTGACCGCGAGCTCGGGCTCGTCGAGCACGGCGCTGTCGGGCCTGTTCAAGGGCGGCAACAGCACCTGGAGCTTCGCGCCGTCGGTCAGCCTGCCGATCTTCAACGCCGGCAGCAACCGCGCCAGCCTCGACTCGGCGAAGGCTCAGCGCGAGATCGACCTCGCCACCTACGAGAAGACGGTGCAGACCGCGTTCAAGGAAGTGGCCGATGCGCTGGCCACGCGCGGCTCGATCGGCGAGCAGATTGCGGCGCAGCAGTCGCTGGTCGATGCCACGCAGAAGAGCTACACGCTGTCGAACGTGCTCTACCGCAGCGGCAGCTACAGCTTTCTCGAAGTGCTGGACGCGCAGCGCTCGCTTTACACGGCGCAGCAGACGCTGATCGGCCTGCGGCTGTCGGAGCAGAGCAACCGCATCACGCTCTACAAGGTGATGGGCGGCGGGGAGACGGTGCAGGCCGAGACCACCGCGTCGTCGCGCTGATCGCCGCCCTGGCGCCGATCAGCCCCGCGTGGCGTTCTCTTTCATCTTCGCCAGCGCGATGGCGATGGCCGCGCCGCCCAGCGTCTTGATCAGCCCCGAGTGCTGCGCGTAGAACTGGCTCACCTCGTCGATGACGCCCGCATGCTGCTGCTCGGCGTGCGTGGCGATCTCGGTCACCTGCGCGGGCGACAGCTGCGAAGCCTGGTCGGGCGTGACCTGCGTCTGCCCCGGCTGCAGCACGCGCCCGAGCACGCCGCCAGCCAGCGCCGAGGCGGCCGCCGGGCCCAGCGTGGCCAGGATCTGGTTGAGCACGCCCGCCTGCTGCGTGGGCGACGACTGGCCAAACAGCTTGCCGACCGTGTCGCCGAACGGCGGCGTCTGGTCCGAGCGCATGGCCGCGGCGAGCCCCGCGCCAAGTTCGCCGGGCGAGGCGTGCTGCGCGACCTGGTCGACGTGGTCCTCGGCGTTGTTGCTGTTGTTGCCGATGGCCTGCTGGAGGATGTCGAGTAATCCCATGGTGAGCTCCTTGATGGTCGGGCATGGTCGCCCCGCCTCCCTGATCGGCAACTGACGGCGCTGTGTCCTGCACCGGCAGGCGTCGCCCAGGCGCTGGTCAGGGGCGGTGGGTTCCCGCTATCCTGCCGACTGGCCAAGATGAAGGACTGACTCTCCCATGCACCCCGCTGTTCAAGCCTCTATGGAACGCAGTTTCGGCGCCATTGCCGATCTGGTTCGCCTCCACGCACAACACACACCCGACCACGCGGCGCTGGCGGACGCCGGCCGCACGCTGGACTACCGCGCGCTCGACGCGCTGATGGACCGCGTCGCGGCCAGCCTGCAGCGCGACGGGCTCAAGGCGGGCGACGCCATTGCCATCTGCGCCTCGTCGTCGGTGAACTACGCAGCCGTGTTCCTGGGCGCGCTGCGCGCGGGCGTCGCGGTGGCCCCACTGGCGCCCGGCTCCACGTCCGCCAGCCTGGCCCGCATGATCGAGGACGCCGACGCGCGCATCCTGTTCAGCG
The DNA here is from genome assembly GCF_051992195.1 of Variovorax sp. YR566. Classification (NCBI taxonomy): domain Bacteria; kingdom Pseudomonadati; phylum Pseudomonadota; class Betaproteobacteria; order Burkholderiales; family Comamonadaceae; genus Variovorax; species Variovorax sp. YR566. The sequence continues at coordinate 6,893,852 of NZ_CP197092.1, forward strand.
ATGCCTCGGCCGCCGAAGTGATCGGCCCCGCGAAGGAAGGCGGCCTTCCGCGCGTGGCACTGGACGGCTCGCAAATCGGCCGCGACATCGAAGGCTGGCTGGCGCCGGCCGGCGCGCAGCCCGAGGCCGTCGAGGTGCAGCCCGCGTGGGCTTTCAACATCATCTATTCGTCGGGCACCACCGGCGAGCCCAAGGGCATCGTGCAGGGCCACGGCATGCGCTGGTCCCACGTGCAGCGCGGCGCCAGGTACGAATACAGCACCGACACCGTCACGCTGCTGTCGACGCCGCTCTACTCCAACACCACGCTGGTGGTGTTCTTCCCCACGCTGGCCTTCGGCGGCTGCGTGGTGCTGATGCCCAAGTTCGACGCGCTCGGCTACCTGAAGCTGGCCGAGCAGCGCCGCGTGACGCACACCATGCTCGTGCCGGTGCAGTACCAGCGGCTGATGGCGCACCCGCGCTTCGACGAGCACAACCTGTCTTCGTACAAGTTCAAGTTCAGCACCAGCGCGCCCTTCAACGCCGCGCTCAAGGCCGATGTGCTCAAGCGCTGGCCCGGCGGGCTGATCGAGTTCTACGGCATGACCGAAGGCGGCGGCACCTGCATCCTGGAGGCGCACCTGCAACCGACCAAGCTGCACACGGTGGGCCAGCCCGCCGAGGGCAGCGACATCCGCCTGATCGACGAAGAAGGCAACGAGTTGCCGCGCGGCAACACCGAGGTGGCCGGCGAGGTGGTGGGCCACTCGGGCGGCATGATGACCGGCTACCACCGCCAGCCCGAGAAGACGCGCGAGGCCGAGTGGTTCGACGCCACCGGCAAGCGCTTCATCCGCACCGGCGACGTGGGCCGCTTCGACGCCGACGGCTTCCTCACGCTGTTCGACCGCAAGAAGGACATGATCATCAGCGGCGGCTTCAACATCTACCCGAGCGACCTGGAGGCCGTGCTGCGCGGCCATGCGGCGGTGGCCGACGTGGCGGTGGTCGGCGTGCCGTCGGAGCAATGGGGCGAGACGCCAGTGGCCTTCGTGGTGCGCCGCGAGGGCGACGCCACAAGCGAAGACGCGCTGCTGCAATGGACCAACGCCCAGCTCGGCAAGACGCAGCGCCTGGCGCGGCTGAGCTTCATCGACGAGCTGCCACGCAGCGCGATCGGCAAGGTGCTCAAGCGCGAACTGCGTGAACTCGTCGGCCGCTGACACTACGGCGGCGCCGACCGAGCACGGCGGCGGCAACGGCCTGCTCTGGGTGCTGGTGGCGGTGGCTGTGCTGTTCGCCTTCCTGCGCCCGCGCGCGCCAATGGACTGGCTGCGGCTGGTCGACTGGCAGACGGTGGGCGCGCTCGCGGGTCTGCTGGCCATCACGCAGGGCGTGGAGAAAAGCGGCATGTTGCAGGCCGCCGCGCAGCGCCTGCTCGCGCGCACGCACAACCAGCGCAGCCTGGCGCTGATGCTGACGGCCAGCGCGGCCTTTCTGTCGGCGCTGGTGACCAATGATGTGAGCCTGTTCCTGCTGGTGCCGCTGACGCGCGTGCTCGCCACGCAGGCGCACCTGCCGCTCGCACGGCTTGTGGTGCTGGAGGCGCTGGCGGTGAACGCGGGCTCGGCGCTCACGTCCATCGGCAATCCGCAGAACCTCTACCTGTGGCATCGCTCGGGCGAAAGCTTCTTCGCCTTCATGGGAATGATGGGGCCGACGGTGGCTGTGATGCTGTTCTGGCTCTTCGTCGCGGTCTGGCTGCTGGTGCCGCGTACGCCCATCGAGCTGAAGCCCGAGGCCGAAGCCGCGCCGGTGCAGCCGCGCCTGCTGGCGCTGGCGGGGATGCTGTTCATCGGCTTCGTGATCGCGCTGGACCGGCACTGGCTGCTGGCGGGGCTGGGCGTGGTGTTCGGCGTGTTCCTGGTGTCGTATCCGCGCGTGCTGCGGGGCATCGACTGGGCCCTGCTCGCGATCATCGCCCTGATGTTCGTGGACCTGCGGCAGCTGGCGGAGCTGCCCGCCGTCATCGCGCTGCTCGGCCACTGGCCGATCACGGAGGGCTGGCGCGCCTACCTCGCGGCCATCGTCACGTCGCAGTTCATCAGCAATGTGCCGGCGGCGATCCTGCTGGATGGCCACGTACGCGACCTGCCTGCGCTGGCGGCCGGGGTGAGCGTGGGCGGCTTCGGCTGCGTGCTGGGCTCGCTGGCCAACCTGATCGCGCTGCGGCTTGCGAAACTGCCGAACGGGCTGCGGGAGTTCCACCGCATCAGCATTCCTTTCCTGCTCGTGTGCGCGACTTCGGCGCTACTGCTGCGGCTGGGGTGACAGCGGCGGCGCGCGGACGGACAATCGCGGCCTCCCTTCCCAGCCCTTTTCCATGCACACGCCCGCCACGCACACCCTGGCCCTGCGCGACTACGGCCACTCGCATGGCAGCCACGCGCACGACCACTTCCAGGTGCTGATCGGCCTCGACGGCGTGCTGGAGATCGAAGTGGAAGGCCGGGGCGCCGGCATCGGCGTGGGCGAGGCGCAGGTGGTCGCCCCGGGCGACCGGCACGACTTCAACGCGCGCAAGCACGGCAGCCTGTGCCTGGTGCTCGACACCACGCAACCGGCATGGGCCCGCTGTGCCGAGCGCGCACCGCCCGATGCGCCGCAACTGCACGCGCTGGCGCGCTACCTGGCGCAATGCATGAAGCAGCCGCAGGCCTCGGCCCTGGCCTTGCAGCACGGCCCCGCGCTGTTGCTGGAGGCCTGGAGCCCGGCGCCGGCATCTGCCGATTCGCACCGGCGTCGTATCGACTGGCCCCTGCTCGCCGACTGGGCCCGGGCCCGCTGGCACGAGCCGTTGAGCGTGGCCGACCTGGCCGATGTCGCCTGCCTGAGCCCGAGCCAATTCGCGCAGCGCTGCCGCGATGAGCAGGGCGTGAGCGCGATGCACTGGCTGCGCTCGCTGCGGCTGGCGCATGCGCGTGAGCTGCGGCTGGGCGGCATGAGCGTGGCTGAGACGGCGCGCCGCACGGGCTACCGGTCGCCATCGGCGCTGACAGCCGCACTGCGCCGCTGACTGCGCCCTCCCCGGCGCAAGACCGTCGTTGCGCGACGACGGACCGTCATTGCGCGACGACCGCGTCGCTTAGCCTTGCCGCCCATGTCGTCCACCGTCTACGCCCTGCTGGCCATCGCGCTCTGGGCCACGCTCGCCTCGCTCGGCACTGCGCTGTCGCACCTGCCGCCATTTCTCCTGACCGGCCTTGCGCTGATCATCGGCAGCGTGCCGAGCTGGCCGCTGGTGCTGCACGACCGCTCGGCCTGGCGGGTGCCGCCGCGCACGCTGGCACTGGGCATCTACGGGCTGTTCGGCTTTCACTTCCTGCTGTTCATCGCGCTGCGGCATGCGCCGCCGGTCGAGGCCAACCTCGTCAACTACCTGTGGCCGCTGCTGATGGTGGTGCTGGCGCCGGTGCTGCTGCCGGGCATGTCGCTGCGGCCGCTGCACGTGGTGGCTGCCCTGCTGGGGTTCGCGGGCGCGGCGATCGCGATCCTCGGCGCGCGCGGCGGCGGCGCGGCGGCAACGGGAGCGCAGGAGTACTGGGGCTTCGTGCCGGCGCTGGGCTCGGCTTTCGTCTGGGCGAGCTACTCGCTCTGGACGAAGCGCGTGGCGGCCTTCCCGACCTCGGCGATCGGCCTGTTCGGGCTGGTCTCGGGTGTGCTCTCGCTGGCCTGCCACGCCGTGCTCGAGCCCTCGGTGGCGCTGTCGGGCCGGGACTGGCTGCTGCTCGTGCTCTGCGGCCTCGGCCCGCTGGGCGCGGCTTTCTTCGTCTGGGACATCGCACTCAAGCGCGGCGACGCACGGCAGATCGGCATATTGAGCTACCTCACGCCGCTGGGCTCGACCGCGCTGCTGCTGCTCGTCACCGGCCGGCCGCTGACCTGGACCATCGCCATCGCGGCCTGGCTCATCGTCTCGGCGGCGGTCATGGGCACGCGCGCGCGCTGACTTGCGCAGAATCAGGCTGTATCCGACGGCTCGGCGTCTTCTTTTCTGGCTAGAGTGGAGGCTCAGGAACAAAGGAGCCAACCCACATGGACGACAAGAACAGGGATTTCGAGATCACGCCCAAGCTGGTGTTCGACCTGAATCTGGCGCTGTACCTCGATCTGGTGGCCGCGCTGGAGGGCGCGGGCGCCGTCACCTACCGCCAGATGGCGGCCCGGGTGCTCAACATCAGCATGGACGCGCGCGGCGACGGCGACACCGGCCTGTCGACGGTGCTCGAAGGCATCGCCAGGGGTTTCGCCGGCCACGGCGACGGCATGTCGATCGAGCTGCTGAAGGCCGCGCGGGGCCTTCGCGAAGACGAGGCGATGGGCGACATTCCCATGCGGCCCGACGAAAGCTGAAGAAGCGCTTTTTCTTCTTCTTTTTCAGGCTTGCGCCACCTGCAGCACCAGCTTGCCGAAGTTTTCTCCGGCAAAGAGCTTGTTGAGCGACTCGGGGAAGGTGTCCAGGCCCTTCACGATGTCTTCCTTGCTCTTCATGCGCCCGTCTTTCAGGTAGCCGGCCATCTCGGCGATGGCGATGTGATAGCGGTCGGCGTAGTCGAACACCACGATGCCTTCCATGCGCGCGCGGTTCACCAGCAGGCTCAGGTAGTTCTTGGGGCCGGCCGCGGGCATGCTGTTGGCGTTGTTGTACTGGCTGATGGCGCCGCAGATGATGATGCGGGCCTTGCGCGCGAGCCGCGCCAGCACCATGTCGAGGATCTCGCCGCCGACGTTGTCGAAGTAGATGTCCACGCCCTTCGGGCAGTGGGTCTTGAGGCCTTCGCGCACCGCGCCTGCGCCGGCCTTGTAGTCGATGCAGGCGTCGAAGCCCAGCTCCTTCACCACCCAGTCGCACTTGGCGGCGCCGCCGGCGATGCCGACCACGCGGCAGCCCTTGATCTTGGCCAGCTGGCCCACGGTCTGGCCCACGGCGCCGGCCGCGCCGGAAACCACCACCGTCTCGCCGGCCTTGGGCATGCCCACGTCCATCAGGCCGAAGTAGCCGGTCATGCCGGGCATGCCCAGCACATTGAGCCACTGGGTGATGGTGCCCACGCGCAGGTCGATCTTGACCAGGCCGTTGCGCTTGACCTGGTCTTCGGGGATCAGGATGTATTCCTGCACGCCCAGCGTGCCGTAGACGGTGTCGCCCACAGCGAACTGCGGGTTCTTCGAGGCAATGACGCGGCCGACGCCGCCGGCGCGCATCACTTCGTCGATGCCCACGGGCGGGATGTAGCTCTTGGCGTCGTTGAGCCAGCCGCGCATGGCGGGGTCGAGCGACAGCGACAGCGTCTTGACCAGCACGCCGCCCTCGGTCGGCTCGCCGACGGGCTCGGTGGTGAATTTCCAGTTCTCGCGGGTGGCCGTGCCCTCGGGGCGTTTGGCGAGGCGAACCTGGTGGTTGGTGAGTGAGCTGCTCATGGTGTCTCCTTGACCTTGAATGCCGGACGCTGGCACGGAGGCGCATCGTAGCCGTGGCCTGCGGGCGGGCTGGTAGCGCAGGTGACAGCGCCCCGCCCGCCGGGCCGCCTTGCCTCAGGCCAGCCTGACGATGATCTGCAGCCCCGGCCCGGCGTTGCGCACCGTCAGCTCGCCGCCGTGCGCCTCGGCGATCAGCCGGCACAGGTACATGCCGAGGCCGACGCCGCCGGTGGCGCGCGCCCGTGCGCCGTCGGTGCGGTAGAAGGGCTCGGTCAGCCGTTCGAGTTGCTCGTCGTCCACGCCGGGGCCGTGGTCGCGCACCTCGATCTCGATGCCCTGCTTCCTGCCGTCGAGCACCGCGCGCAGCGACACGCACGGCGGCCGCGGCGCGTCGGCGCTGTAGCGCAGGGCGTTGTCCAGCAGGTTGCGCACCAGCAGGCGGATGCGCATGCGGTCGACGGCATGCGGCGGCAGGCCTTCGGCCAGATCGAGGTGCACGTGCTGCGCACCGGGCATCTCGGCCACGATCTCGCGAATCAGTGCCGCCAGGTCGACCGGTTCGCGCTGCAGCGCCACATGCGGGCTCGCGAGGCGTTCGCTTTCGAGCAGGTCGCTGATGAGATCGCGCATCTCGTTGAGGTCGCGCAGCAGCGCCTCGCGCTCGGCCTGGCCTTCGGGCGTGATCGGCAGCAGCTCGGCATTGAGCCGGGCGCGCGTGAGCGGCGAGCGCAGCTCATGGCTCAGGGCAAGCAGCAGACCGCGCTTGGCGTCGAGCATGGCCTGGATGTCGTCGGCCATGGTGTTGATGCGTTCGGCAAGGTCGCCGAGGTCGTCGTTGCGGCGCACCGGAATGGGCTGCGTGAACTCGCCACGGCCGAAGCGCTGCGCGCCTTCGCGAATGTCGATCAGCGGCCGCAGCAACCGGCTCACGTAGGCATAGCCCAGCAGCACGCACGACAGCAGCACGCCGAGCGTGGCCCAGCCGGTGGCACGCGGCGCCAGTTGCCAGAGCTTGGGCGCCCAGCCGAAGATCACGCGGTGGCCGTCGGCCGTGGGACGGATGAACCACTTGTCGCCGCCGAACACGTCTTCGCGGTCGTGCATCCAGCCGCCGGGGCTGTTCGCGCCGCCGGGGTTGGAATCCCAGTTGACCTTGGGTCCGACGATGCGGATGGTGATGGGCAGCCGGGCCACCAGCGCCTGTGCGCGCGCCACGTCGGGCGGCGTGCCGATCTCCGAGACCAGGCGGTCGGCGTAGTCGGTCAGCATCGGCTTGGCGGCTTCGGCCCAGCCGGTGGAAAAGGCCTTCTTCATGCCGCCCATGAACACCGCCGCCATCACCATGGCCAGCACCACGAACATCAGCACCAGCCGCACACGCAGCGAGCGGCGCCAGCGGCGCTTGCCCTGCACCTTCTCGTTCCAGCGCGCATGCCACTTCGCATGCCAGTCCTCACGCGATTGCTCGTCGCGGCACTCCTCGCCGCGCCACCGTGTCCTGCGGGATTCCCTTCTGCCGAAACTCATGCAGGTTCGCTTCGTGCCACGGCCAGCGCATAGCCGGCGTTGCGCAGCGTCTTGATGCAGTCCAGCGGCTCGAGCTTCTTGCGCAGGCGGCTCACCACGATGTCGACCGCGCGGGTGTAGAGCTCGGCCTCGTGACCACGCAGGCGGTTGAGGATGTCGTCGCGGCTGAACACCTTGCCGGGTTCGGCAGCCAGCAGCGCCAGCAGTTCGAACTCGGTGCCCGTGAGCTCCACGCGCTCGCCATGGCGCAGCACCTGGCGCCGGTCGAGGTCGATCGACAGGCCGTCGAACACGCGGTGCTGCGTGCCGTTGATCACCGCCTGCGGCACGCTGCGCTGGCGGCGCAGGATGGTCTGCACGCGCGCCACCAGCTCGCGCGGCTCGAAGGGCTTGGGCACGTAGTCGTCGGCGCCGAGTTCGAGGCCGACCACGCGGTCCATCACCTCGCCGCGGGCGGTGAGCATGACGATGGGAATGTCGCTTTCCTTGCGGATTTCGCGGCACAGCGCGAAGCCGTCCATCTCGGGCAGCATGACGTCGAGGATGGCCGCGTCGTAGGTGCCGGCACGCAGCTTGGCGAGGCCTTCGCTCGGGCGCACGGCGCTCTCGAGCGTGCAGCCGAAGCGTGCGAAGTAGGTGGTCAGCGGCGCGGCGAGGTGTTCGTCGTCGTCGATCAGCAGGATGCGCGGCATGGCGGGATTGTGCCTCCTGGCAAGGAAATGGCGGATGACCTCGCTGACCATCAAACCTGCCGGCATCGCACCGCCCAGGTCAGGCCCGTCACGAGGAGTGAGAGCAAAAGCGCGTGGTAGACCACGTCGGGCACGGTGCGCGGACCGATGCCCGCCACGATGGTGCCGAGCCCGACCAGCGTGCCCAGCAACGCGAAGCCCTGGCCGAAGATGGCGGCGCGGCGCGCGTCCTCTGGGCGCAGCCAGGTCTCGACCGTGGCGAGCACCAGCACGGTGGCGATCACCGCTTCGGCGATGCGGGCGTGCCCATGCGCATAGCCCGGCACGATGCGGCCGGCGTGCACCATCGATGCGAGGCCGAGCGCGAGCGCCTCGGTCAGCATCCATGCGCGCGCGGCCTGCGGGCGCATGACGGGGACCATGCCGCGTTCGCTCACCATGGATCGGCCTTCCCGATGCGGCCCAGGTGCGTGGCGGCAAAGCCCGCCGCGTACTTGAGCCCGTAGCCGAGCGTGCGATCGAAGCCGATGTGGACCAGCCAGATCAGGCTGCCGGCCACCGCCCACGGCATGGCCGCAAGCACGCCGAGCGCCAGCAGCAGCACCGGCCCGACGTACGAATGCGCCGCGTTGTAAAGCGCCGCCCCCACGCGCGGCCCCGCGAGGTAGCCCAGCAGCGAGAGATCGGGCGCGAGGAGCCAGAGCGCGAACACGCCCCAGCCCGCGCCGAACTGGGCGTAGGCAGCGAGTGCCACGCCGAGCACCACCGCACCTTCGACCCGCAGCAGCGCACGCACCCCGCCGGCTGCCGCTGCCTGTTCGGGAGATACGGTGGAGCCGGCTTCGCCGGTCCACGGCTGTCGTCCCCGGAGAGGGGGGAGGCGAAGCGACACGAAGTGCGCGAAACCTGGGGGTGAGTGGAGCCTATCCACGATGGCTCCAGCGGCGGCCACCTCGGTCCATGAAGTCGCGCACCTTCTGCTGCTGCGCGGCATTCAGGTTGTCGTAGAAGTCGGCAGCGGCGGCAATGATCTCGGGGCTGCCATTGCGCACGGCGGCGGTCTTCTCTTCGACCAGACGCGTGGCGCCGGCCTGGTCGAACTTGTTGCCCGCGAACAGCGCCTTGAACTGCGAGCGTGGGTCGCCCGAGCCGCCGGCGCCGCGCATGGCTTCGCGCTGCGCCTGCAGCTTCTCGGCCAGCACGGTGAGCTTCTGCTTCTGGTTGGCGTCGAGTTCGAGCTTGCTGCCCACACGTTCGATCATCTTCGCGCGGAACTCGGCGCTGTCGCCACCGCCCCAGCCGTGCCGTTGACCGGCACAGCCGGCGATGCTGCCGGCAACCATCGCGGCGCCCGCAAAACCGAGGAGAGTTCGTTTGATCCAGTACTTCATGGTGATTCCTTGTGTTGTCTGTGAGGAGGAAGCTCCATGGTGCGATCTGCACCGGGCCAAGTCCTCTCGCTGCGGTTGCGGCGTGTTTCGTTTTATTGCGACGCGCGTGGAGGCGAGCCAGGCGGCTTACAGGCGGCTGCTCTTGGCGTTGGCAGCCGAGGCGCGCGCGTCGACGGGGTTCTGCATCGTCGAGATGACCTGGCTGTTCACGCGCGAGCTGGCCGACACGTTCTGGTCGGGCGCAGCGGTGGCGCGCACGGCTTCGGCGACGATGCGGCCGCGCTCGGTCGACACGGCCATGGTCTCGGCGCCGCGCGAGCCGCGCACCACGTTCTGGTTGGGTGCCGATGCGGTGCTCACGGCTTCGGCGCTGACGTCGGTGCGGCTCTTGGCCGACACGGTGGGCTGCACGCCCTCGTAGCTTTCAGCCTTGGCGCCGGCTGCAGCGAGCATGGCGAAGGAGCCGACGGCGATGATCTGGGTCAGGGAGAGAGATTTCATGATGCAGGCCTTTCTTTCAGGGTTGGAAGAGGAGGCCTGATCGTGCTTGCGGGGTTCCCGCAAGTCCTTTCGCCGCAGTTTCGGCGTGTATCGTTTCTTTTCACTCACCCGCAAGGGTGAGTGAAAAGTACGCTCAACCCGCCATCATGGCGGCAGGGTCGTCGGACTCGAGCACGCTCTTGGCCCATGCCTCGAGCTTGCTGGTGTCGGCGCGCAGCACTTCCTGCTTGACCGCGAGGATGCGCGAGGGGTGCATCGAGAAGCTGCGCAGACCCAGGCCCAGCAGCAGGCGCGTGAAGGCCACGTCGCCTGCCATCTCGCCGCACACGGCCACGCCCTTGCCCTGGCGGCGGCACTCGGCGATGGTGTCGGCTACCAGGCGCAGCACCGCCGGGTGCGCAGGGTCGTAGAGGTGCGCCACCGATTCGTCGGCGCGGTCGATGGCCAGCGTGTACTGGATCAGGTCGTTCGTGCCGATCGACAGGAAATCGAAGTGCTTCAGGAAGATGCGCAGCGTGAGCGCCGCCGCGGGAATCTCGATCATGGCGCCGAGCTTCACCGGGCCATGCACCGCGCCGCGGTTGTCGAGCTCGGTGCGCGCGAAGTCGATCAGCGACAGCGTCTGGCGGATCTCGCTCGCGTGCGCGAGCATGGGGATCAGCAGGTGGATTTCGCCGTGCGCCGCCGCGCGCAGGATGGCGCGCAGCTGCGTGAGGAACATCGCCGGGTCGGCCAGGCTCCAGCGAATGGCGCGCAGGCCGAGCGCGGGGTTCAGGTGCTCCTGCTTGTTGGCCGACTTGCTGTCGAGCGGCTTGTCTGCCCCCACGTCGATGGTGCGGATGGTGACGGGCATGCCCTGCATGCCCTCGACCGCGCGCTTGTAGGCCTGGTACTGCTCTTCTTCGTCGGGCAGGCGGGTCTGGCGCGTGGTCGACTCGCGGCCCATGAAGAGGAATTCGCTGCGGAACAGGCCCACGCCCACGGCGCCGGCCTTGACGGCGCCCACGGTGTCTTCGGGCATCTCGATGTTGGCGAGCAGCTCGACGCGCTGGCCGTCGAGCGTGATGGCCGGCTTGTGGCGCAGCCGCGCGAGCCGGCCGCGTTCGAGATCGCCCTGGCGCTGCTTGAAGCCGTACTCGGCCAGGATGATCGGCGACGGATCGACGATCACCACGCCGGCGTCGCCGTCGATGATGACCCAGTCGTCCTGGCGCACCAGCTGGCTCGCGGTGCGCGCGCCGACCACGGCCGGAATGTCCATGCTGCGCGCGACGATGGCAGTGTGCGAGGTGCGCCCGCCGACGTCGGTGACGAAGCCGGCGAACACGCTCTTCTTGAACTGCAGCATGTCGGCCGGCGAGAGGTCGTGCGCGATGAGCACCAGCGGCACGTCGATGCCGTCGCCCGCGGTGGGGTCGTCGTTGTCGTCGTCCGAGGCGGCGGCGCGCTTGCGGCGCGGCGGGCTCGGCGCCAGCACGGCGGCCGTGCCCTTCATGCGGTGCAGCAGGCGCTCGACCACCTGTTCGAGGTCGGCCTTGCGCTCGCGCAGGTACTCGTCCTCCATCTCGTCGAACTGGCGCGCGATGATTTCGAGCTGCGTGGTCAGCGCCCACTCGGCGTTGTAGAGCCGCTCGCTGATCCAGTGCTTGACGCCGCCGCTCAAGGCCTCGTCCTGCAGCAGCATCTGGTGCACCTCGAGCAGCGCCGCGAGTTCGTGCGGCGCGTCGTTGGGGCCCATCAGCGCGACGTTGGCCTGCAGCTTGGCGAGCTCGTCGGCCACCGCGTTGCGCGCGGTGCGCACACGGTCGATCTCGGTCTCGATCTCTTCGGGCTTGATGAAGTAGTGGGCCACGTCGATGCGGCTCGACACCACCATCACTGCGCGCCCGATGGCAATGCCACGGGCAACAGGGAGGCCGTGGACTGCGAAGGTCATGGGACGGTCCTTACTCGCCTTCGCCGAACTTGTCGTCCATGAGCTGGACGATGGCGTTCATCGCTTCTTCTTCCTGCGCACCGTTGGTCTCGAGCTCGACGGTCGAGCCGATGCCGGCGGCCAGCATCATCACGCCCATGATGCTCTTGGCATTGATGCGGCGATCGCCGCGGGAGAGCCACACCTCGCAGGGAAAGCTGCCTGCGAGCTTGGTCAGCTTGGCCGATGCGCGTGCGTGCAGGCCCAGCTTATTGCTGATGGTCACGGATTTCTTGATCACTGTGCTTTCTTTTCGCCTGATTCTGGGGAGCCGCCACCGCCACCTGCATGACGCCCGCGGTGCCGCCCGCGAGGGCGCGCTGCACCAGCGTCTCCAGAGGCTCATGCCGGTAGGTGACGGCGCGCAGCAGCATCGGAAGATTGACCCCCGCCACCAACCGCGACCGGACGCCGTCCACCAGCTTCTGCGCCACGTTGCAGGGCGTGGCGCCGAACACGTCTGCCAGCACCAGCACCTGCGAGCGCGGCGTGTGCAGTTGCTGCGCAAGCGTGATGCGCGCGGCCGCCAGCGTTTCTTCGGGCGACACGTTGGGCAGCACGTCGAGCGCGACGATGGCCTGCTCGCAGTCGGGAAACACATGCAGCGCACACTGCCGCAGCGCGTGTGCGAACGGTGAGTGGGCGATGATGAGGATGCTGTTCATGCGGGACGGAGGACGACTCGTCGATTATGCGGGGGCGCCCAGGGGAAGTAGATATACGACATAACGCAGCAGCCCCGAAAAACAGACAACGCCGCACGAAATGAGACAGCCGTGTGTCCACACCTGTCGCGGGAGACACTATCAAAACAATAGCGGATGGCGCCGCCGCTCATGGAAGCCGCAGGCCCTCGAAGAATGCCTTCGACGCTTCGGCCGAGGAAGGCTTGCCCAGCACAGTGGCCTGGTAAAGCGCCACGGTGCCGTCTTTTTGCGACTGGGCGAACCAGAGCACCTGTACCGGCGCGGCGCCTTGCAGCCGCGGCTGGGCGTCGAGCCGCAACGGGGCGGGTGTGGCGGTCGCGCGCTGCACGCTGGCGGGGGCTTGCGTCATCTGCGCTTCGCCCAGTTGGCCGCGCGTGGCAGCGTGCCATGCGTTGAGCCAGGCCTCGGCCTGTTCGGGGCCTTTGGCGGAGGCATGCGCGATGGCGAAGGTCGCACCGCCGGCTTCGCAGCCCGCCATGTCGACCTGCACCGATTCGGCGCCCAGCGGCAGGGCGCGGCTTGCGCGGTCCGGCTTGCAGGGCAGCAGCGCGATCAGGCCCGATTCGGCGACCGGCACTTCGCGCCAGTTGAAAGTAGGGCTGCAGGCTGCGAGCAGGGCCGCCGCGGCCAGCGCCAGCCAGGAAGAAGAGAAAGCGGGCGACGACGGCATGGGGCAGCGATTATCGAACTGCGCGAGGGCCGCCGGAACGCCGCCAGCACGATCCGGCACGCGGAACTAAAATCGCGCCGCCCTTCTCTTGCTTGAAGCCATGAAAAAATACATCGCCGCTGCCGCCGTCGTCATCGCATTGGCCACCGGCGTGGGCGTGTACCTCGGCTCCGGCGCCACTGCCGCGCCGGCCTCGACCTTCGTGCTGCTCGACGGCACGCAAAAGAGCACGGCGGACCTGAAGGGCAAGGTCACGCTGGTCAACTTCTGGGCCACAAGCTGCGTGACCTGCGTCGGCGAGATGCCCAAGGTCATCGCCACCTACGACAAATACAAGGCGCAGGGCTACGACACCCTGGCCGTGGCCATGAGCTACGACCCGCCGAGCTACGTCGTCAATTTCGCCCAGACGCGCAAGCTGCCGTTCAAGGTGGCGATCGACAACACCGGCAGCGTGGCGCAGGCCTGGGGCGACGTGAAACTCACGCCGACCACCTACCTGGTCAACAAGCGCGGCGAGATCGTGAAGCGCTATGTGGGCGAGCCGGACTTCGCCGAATTGCACAAATTGATCGAAAAGCTGCTGGCCGAAGCCTGATCTCCGGTCTTCCCAACGAAAAGGCGCTCCGAAAGAGCGCCTTTTGTTTTGGCGAAGCGGCTTGCTTATTGGTTGCGGAAGCTGTCGTGGCAGGCCTTGCAGCTTGCGGCGGTCGGGCCGAACTGGGCCTTGAGCGCGTCGAGGTTGCCGGCCTTGGCAGCGGTCACCAGCTTGCCGGTTTCTTCCATCAGCTTCTGCTGGCGCTCCTTGAACTTGGCGTCTTCCTTCCAGACTTCGGGCTTGGCCTTGCCGCCCTCGGTGCCGGCACCAAAGCCGGCCCAGGGCAGCTTCGCCATGTCGGCGACCACTTCGGCATTGGCCGCGGCAGCGCTGGCGTCGTAGGGCGCACGGCCGTTGGCCATGGCGCCGAGGCGAGCGAAATGCTGGCTCATCACGAACAGCGCGCTCTGGCGGTACTTGATGGAGTCCTCGGGCTTGGCAAACTGGGCCGCGGCGGGAAGAGACATGGCAGCGCAGGCGGCTGCTAGGGCGAACGAAGCAAGTCGGGTCATCGTGGGTCCTCGTTGTGGGGAAAGACGCCGTCGAACGCAGCGTTGCCGGCGAGTGTAGGGGCGGGCCGTGTCCGGTGCATAGCAACAACCCGAAGCAGACTGGGGCCCGGACTTTGCTAATCTGCGCCTTCCGCAGCATTGCGCCCCCTTGGCGCCTTCTTCGATGACCGACTCCTCCGTGGCCGCCTTTCGCGCGGCCTCCGGCCCCGGTGCCCGCACGCGGGTCTGGGACCTGCCGACGCGCCTTTTCCACTGGGCGCTGGCCATCGCCGTCATCGGCATGATCGGCACCGGCCTGGGCGGCGTCATGGAATGGCACTTCCGCCTTGGGTACACGGTGCTTTCGCTGCTGCTGTTCCGGCTGCTCTGGGGTTTCGTCGGCGGGCGCTGGTCGCGCTTTGCGGCCTTCGTCTACGGGCCGGGGTCGGTCGTGGCGTACCTGCGCGGACGGGCCCATCCGGACCATCTGATCGGGCACACGCCGCTGGGCGCGCTGTCGGTGTTCGCTGTGCTGGCGATCCTGGCGTTGCAGGTCGCTACCGGGCTGATGGCGGACGACGAAATCTCGGCGTCCGGGCCGCTCACTCGTTTTGTCTCGGGCGAGGTCGTGAGCCTGGCCACGGGTTGGCACAAGGCGCAGGGCAAGTGGGCCGTGATTGCGCTCGTGAGCCTGCATGTGCTGGCGGTGTTGTTCTACGTGCTCGTCAAGCGGCATCGCCTGGTGCGGCCGATGGTGACGGGAGACAAGCTGGTTTCCGCAGAGAGCGGCCAGGTGGCGCCGAGCCGCGACGACGCGGCCTCGCGCTGGCTTGCGCTGGTGTTGTTCGCGCTGTGCGCGGGCGTGGCTTATTGGGTTTCTTCGTTGCGCGTATGAGCTTCTCTGTGTCACGCCCCCTGCCGCTGTCGGCGATGCCGGCTGTCGTGTTGCTCACGCCCGAAGAGGCGCACGAGATCGAGGCCGCGCGCGCGATCTTCAGCGACTATGCGGGTTCGCTGGGCATCGATCTGGATTTTCAGGATTTCGATAGTGAGCTGGCGCAATTGCCCGGCGAGTACGCCGAGCCACGCGGCACGCTGTTGTTGGCGTTGGTCGATCCGATTAATGTGTCGGAAGACGCCGGGCGTCAGGCGCCGACGCTGCAACGTGCCGACGGCACGCTGGCGCATGTGGCGGGGTGCTGCGCGCTGCGGCCGCTCGACAGCGCGGACTACGCGAACGCCGCGGAAATGAAACGCCTGTACGTACGCCCCGGGTTCCGCGGCCTTGGCCTGGGCCGTCAACTGGCCGAGGCGATCATCGATGCAGCACGCAGCGCGGGATACGGCTGCGTGCTGCTCGACACGCTCGACGACATGGAGTCGGCGCGGGCCCTCTACGAAGACCTGGGCTTCGCGGAGGTGCCGCCCTACTATCACAACCCCGTCGCCGGGGCCCACTACCTCAAAGTGGATCTCTGAGATCTCTGACCGGAGCGGCTGATCAGCCGCGGGCCTGGGCCAGCAGGGTGTCGGCGTCGCTGACTTCGAACTTGCCCGGTGCCTCGACGTTCAGCGACGCGACCTTTCCGTCCTTCACGAGCATCGAATAGCGGTTGCTGCGAAGGCCCATGCCACGGCCGGTCAGGTCGAGCGTGAGGCCGGTAGCCTTGGCGAAATCGGCGCTGCCGTCGGCCAGCATGCGCACCTTGGCGCCGGTCTTCTGGTCGCGCGCCCAGGCGCCCATCACGAAAGCGTCGTTCACGCTCACGCACCAGATCTCGTCCACGCCGGCAGCCTTGAAGTCGTCGAAGTGCTGCACGTAGCCCGGCACGTGCTTGGCCGAGCAGGTGGGCGTGAAGGCGCCGGGCAACGCGAACAGCGCGATGGTCTTGCCCGCCGAAGCCTTGCTCACGTCCACGGCGTTCGGGCCGATGCTGCAGCCTTCGCCCTCGACCTCGGAATATTCCTGCAGGGTGGCCGAAGGAAGGGTGTCGCCGACTTTGATCATTGAATGTGCTCCTGAAAAAGAAAAACGGCCCACATTGTGGGCCGTTTCTAGATGGGCTGTATCGAGCCGGGGATGATCAGACCAGAACGGCCTTTTCGACCAGACGGGTCACGACCCAGTTCTTGGTCTTCGAGATCGGACGGCTTTCCGTGATCTCGATGGTGTCGCCCAGCTTGTACTCGCCCTTTTCGTCATGGGCGTGGTACTTGCTCGTCTTGGCCACGATCTTGCCGTAGAGCTCGTGCTTCACACGGCGCTCGACCAGCACGGTCACGGTCTTGGCACGCTTGTCGCTGACCACCTTGCCGATCAAGGTGCGCTTGAGGGATTTTTTAGCTTCCGTCATGTTCACTCCTTACTTGGCGGCGGGGGTTTCTTGCTGCTTCTGAGCAAGAATGGTCTTGGCGCGTGCGATGTCGCGACGCGTAACGCGCAGCGTCGAGGTGTTCGACAGCTGTTGCGTGGCTTTCTGCATGCGCAGGCCGAAATGGGCCTTCTGCAGATCCTTGATTTCGGCTTGCAGGCCCGCGACGTCCTTCGTGCGCAGGGTTGCGGCCTTCGTCACCTTGGCCGGAGCCGCGGTTTCTTTTTTCTTACGTGTTGCCATGGATGTTCTCCTCTCAGGCGCCGAGCTGGCGAGCGACGAACGTCGTACGCAGCGGAAGCTTGGCGGCGGCCAGGCGGAACGCTTCGCGGGCGAGTTCTTCGGGCACGCCGACGATCTCGAACACGATCTTGCCAGGCTGGATTTCAGCGACGTAGTACTCGGGGTTGCCCTTACCGTTACCCATCCGCACTTCAGCGGGCTTGGTAGAGATTGGCTTGTCCGGGAACACGCGGATCCAGATACGGCCACCGCGCTTCACGTGACGCGAAATCGCGCGACGAGCGGCTTCGATCTGGCGCGCCGTGAGGCGGCCGCGGTCGGTGCATTTGAGACCGAAGTCACCGAACGCAACCGAGTTACCCGTGGTTGCGATGCCGGTGTTGCGGCCCTTTTGTTCCTTGCGGAACTTTCTGCGTGCAGGTTGCAGCATGTTTTGTTACTCCGTGAGGGCCCCAGGCACTTGCGTGCCCGGGAGCGACCGATTACTCGGTCTTGGCACCGTCCGCTGCTGCAGCGGGCGCGGCTTTGCGGACGCGCTTAACGGCGGGTTTCGAGTCTGCACCGGCACCGCCGGTTGCTTCTGCGGGCTTGTCGCTGCCATCGGCCGGGGCGGTGTTGCCACCGATCGGGCCACGGGCACCGGCGCGCGGGCCGGGACCACGACGGTCGCTGCCCGGACGGTCGCCACCAGGGCGGCCATCACGGCGCGGACCGCGCGGACGACGTTCTTCTTCAGGACGCGGCGTTTCGACGGCCGGCAGGTCGTTACGACCCAGCGTGTCGCCCTTGTAGACCCAGACCTTGACGCCGATGACGCCGTAGGTGGTCTTGGCTTCCGAGGTGCCGTAGTCGATGTCGGCGCGCAGGGTGTGAAGCGGCACGCGGCCTTCGCGGTACCACTCGGTACGTGCGATTTCGATGCCGTTCAGGCGGCCAGCCGACATGATCTTGATGCCCAGGGCACCCAAACGCATGGCGTTTTGCATGGCGCGCTTCATGGCGCGGCGGAACATGATCCGCTTTTCGAGCTGCTGCGTGATGCTGTCGGCGATCAGCTGCGCATCGATTTCGGGCTTGCGCACTTCTTCGATGTTGACCGCGACCGGCACGCCGAGCTGCTTGCCCAGTTCGCGCTTGAGATTCTCGATGTCTTCGCCCTTCTTGCCGATCACGACGCCCGGACGTGCCGAGTAGATCGTGATGCGTGCGTTCTTGGCGGGACGCTCGATCATGACGCGCGAGACCGAAGCGTTCTTCAGCTTCTTCTTCAGGTATTCGCGAACCTTGATGTCTTCGGCCAGCATGCCCGCGAAATCGCGGTCGCTTGCGTACCAACGGCTGGACCAGTTACGGGTGACCGCAAGGCGGAACCCGGTTGGGTGGATTTTCTGTCCCATATTTCTTCCAGGCCTTCTTAGTTGCCAACCGTCACGTACACATGGCACGTGGGCTTGCTGATGCGATTGCCGCGACCCTTGGCCCGCGCCGTGAAGCGCTTGAGCGTTGCACCTTGCTCGACGTAGATGGTCTTGACCTTCAGCTCGTCGATGTCGGCACCGTCGTTGTGCTCGGCGTTGGCAATTGCCGACTCGAGCACCTTCTTGATGATCACAGCGGCCTTTTTCTGCGTGAACTGCAGAACGTTGAGCGCTTGATCGACCTTCTTGCCGCGGATGAGATCCGCGACCAGACGGCCCTTGTCGACCGACAGGCGGACACCGCGGAGGACTGCACGTGTTTCAGACATGGTCGTTCCTTACTTCTTCTGGACTTTTTTGTCCGCGGGGTGCCCCTTGAACGTGCGCGTGAGCGCAAATTCGCCGAGCTTGTGGCCGACCATCTGGTCGGTGATGTACACGGGCACGTGTTGCTTGCCGTTGTGCACAGCGATGGTCAGACCGATGAATTCGGGCAGGACCATCGAGCGGCGCGACCAGGTCTTGATCGGCTTCTTGTCCTTGGTCGTCACGGCCTTGTCGGCCTTGGCCACGAGGTGGTGGTCGACGAAAGGACCCTTTTTGAGAGAGCGAGTCATTGGCTATCCCTTACTTCTTGCGACGCGACACGATGAAGACCTGCGTGCGCTTGTTGTTACGGGTGCGATAGCCCTTGGTCAGATTGCCCCATGGGTCGACAGGATGGCGGCCTTCGCCAGTCTTGCCTTCGCCGCCACCGTGCGGGTGGTCGACCGGGTTCATCACGACGCCGCGAACGGTCGGGCGAATACCCTTCCAGCGCTTGGCGCCTGCCTTGCCGAGCTGGCGCAGGCTGTGCTCTTCGTTGGCAACTTCGCCGATCGTCGCGCGGCATTCGATGTGAATGCGGCGGACTTCGCCCGAACGCATGCGGACCTGGGCGTAAACGCCTTCACGGGCCAGCAGCGTGGCCGACGTACCAGCCGAACGTGCGATCTGCGCGCCCTTGCCGGGTTGCAATTCGATGCAGTGGATCGTCGAGCCGACCGGGATGTTGCGGATCGGCAGGGTGTTGCCGGCGCGGATCGGGGCTTCGGCGCCCGACAGCAGCGTTGCACCGGCTTCAAGACCGCGCGGGGCGATGATGTAGCGGCGCTCGCCGTCGGCGTAGCAGACCAGAGCGATGTGGGCGGTGCGGTTCGGGTCGTACTCGATGCGTTCGACCTTGGCCGGGATGCCGTCCTTGTTGCGCACGAAGTCGACAACGCGGTAGTGGTGCTTGGAACCACCGCCACGGTGACGGATCGTGATGTGACCGTTGTTGTTACGGCCGGCCTTCTGGAACTGGGGTTCCAGCAGGGCTGCGTGAGGAGCACCCTTGAACAGGTGGTCACGCGAGATCTTCACCGCGCCGCGTTGGCCCGGCGAAGTGGGTTTCATCTTGATGACGGCCATGATTAAGCGCCTTCCCCAACGAGGTTGAGCTCTTGACCGGCCTTCAGCGTCACATAGGCCTTGCGAACGTTGTCGCGGCGGCCGATGGACTTGCCAAAGCGCTTGGTCTTGCCCTTGGTGTTGAGCACCGACACGCCCTGGACTTCGACCTTGAACATCAGTTCGACAGCGGCCTTGATCTCGGGCTTGGTGGCGTCTTGCAGCACCTTGAAAGTGACAGCGTTCGACTTCTCGCCGACCATCGTTGCCTTTTCGGACACGATCGGGGCGACCAGCACCGCCATCAGGCGGCCTTCTTCGAACGTACGTTCAGCGGCGGTAGGGTTCACGCGGCTCATGCGAACATCTCCTTGAGCTTGTCGACGGCACCCTTGGTGACCAGCACCTTCTTGTAGTGAACCAGCGACACCGGATCGGCGTAGCGGGGTTCGACCACGAGAACGTTGACCAGATTGCGCGAGGCAAGGTACAGGTTTTCGTCGACTTCTTCGGCGATCACGAGCACGGACTCGAGATTCATCGCCTTGAAACGGGCTGCCAGCGGCTTGGTCTTGGGCGAGTCGACCTTGATCGAATCGACCACGGCCAGACGGCCTTCGCGAGCCAGCTGCGAGAAGATGGACGCCATGCCGGCGCGATACATCTTCTTGTTGATCTTCTGCGAGAAGTTTTCGTCAGGCATGTTCGGGAAAATCCGGCCACCCCCGCGCCACAGCGGCGAGGACGTCATACCGGCACGGGCACGGCCCGTTCCCTTTTGCTTGAAAGGCTTCTTGGTCGAGTGCTTGACCTGTTCGCGGTCCTTCTGGGCGCGCGTGCCTTGGCGTGCGTTGGCCTGGAATGCAACGACGATCTGGTGAACCAGGTCTTCGTTGTAGTCACGGCCGAACACGGTCTCGGGGGCGTCGTACTTCGACGCGGCCTGGCCTTGTTCGTTCAGGAGTTCGAGTTCCATTACTTCGCTCCTTGGGCCGCTTGCGGCTTGGCCTTGACAGCGGGACGCACGGTGACGAAGCCACCCTTCGAACCCGGAATCGCGCCCTTGATGAGCAGCAGTTGACGTGCTTCGTCGATGCGGAACACGTCGAGGTTTTGCGTCGTGCGGGTGACGTCGCCGAGGTGGCCCGTCATGCGCTTGCCGGGGAACACGCGACCGGGGTCTTGTGCCATACCGATCGAGCCGGGAACGTTGTGCGAACGGCTGTTACCGTGCGACGCGCGTTGCGAGCTCATGTTGTGACGCTTGATCGTGCCAGCGTAGCCCTTGCCGATGGAAGTGCCTTGCACGTCCACCTTCTGGCCCACGGAGAAGACGCTCGTCACTGCGATCACGCCGCCAGCCTTGTGCTGACCAGCGGTATCGGCGGTAACGCGGAATTCCTGGATGATTTCGCCTGCTTCGACACCTGCCTTGGCGAGGTGGCCGGCTTCGGGCTTGGTCACGCGCGATGCTTTGCGCGAACCGAACGTCACCTGCAGGGCGACGTAGCCATCGGTCTCTTGGGACTTGATCTGGGTCACACGGTTGTTGGACACATCCACCACCGTGACAGGAACTGCGTCCCCGTCATCGGTGAAGAGACGCATCATCCCCACCTTGCGGCCCAGCAACCCGAGGGAGTTGCTCAGACTCATTTGTTTTCTCCAAAAATGGAAACTCCCTACGCCGCTGCCACTTCAATTGGCGACAGCGTTTGCCGGGCTTCCCCGACAGCGTAAGAAGGTTGATAAATCTCTGCCAGAACGACACCCAATGCAGACGCAGCAAGGGCAGAGCCAGCGATTATAGCCCGCGATGCGGGCTCCGCGCAAGCACTGCAGTTGTGGCCGTTTTGAGGGCGCCGAAGCCCCGTTTCCGGGGTCTTTCGCGGCTTATTTCGGCTCTTTGGCCGGCAGCGAGATGATTTTTTCGCCTTCCGCGGACGACTTCATCTCGCCTGCAGCCTTCATGGCCGGGGCGGCCGAGCCGGTCTGCACGGGGATGGCGACGATGCTCATGGCGCCGTTCTGCGTGACAAAGACGTTCAGATAGGCGAGACCTTCGCGGTCGCTCGTCACCGTGGCGGTGGCGGTCGTACGCTGGCCGGCGGGAAGGGCCAGGCTGCTGCTTGTGGTCAGGGTCAGGCCGGCATCGGTCGTCAGGCGCGCGGTGGCACCCGCCGGATCGCTCACGCCGTCGAACTGCAGAACAACAGAGATCGGCCGGCCAACCTGGGGCGTGCCCTCTACCCTGAACTGGATCACGACACCGGAATCGTTGGGCTTGCGTGCTGCGACCGTCATAGGCGCAGCATTGCGGGACGAGGCTGCGTGCTTCGCGGTGCGGGGCGCCGGCACGCCATCTGCAAAGACCGGCGCCGACGCGGCGGCTAGCGTCAAGCATGCCACAGCGGCAATCGTCGAACTGGAACGGAGGTTCATGGCGGCCTTCCTCGCTGCTACTGAATGATCACGCCGAAGCAGGTGCTGGTGGCGGAATTGTTGAGATCGTTGACAACCAGAACATAGTCGCCAGCCGACAGGTTGACCGAGCTGGTGTTTCGGCTTACCACGCCACCTCGATAGATTGCGTAGTTGGGATTAGCGCCCCCCGGCGGGGAGATCGTGAACTGGTAACCACGGTTGGTGGGCGCCGTGAAACGCAGGTACGCGAAGCTTCCGAGCTTGTTTCCGTCACGCTGAGGATCCGCAGCGTTCGTCACACAGGCCGAAGTGGCCGTACCGACCACTGCCTGCTTGTACATCGGCAACGCGATCGACACGCCGCCATCATTGCCCTCCCCCGCGCCGTAGGCATCATTGACCGTGATGCTCTGCCCCGTGAGCAACGCGGCCAGCGTGGATGCACTGCCCTGCGCTGTCGCGTTGAATGCCACGGCGAACGGATGAATCGACGTGACCGGCGCACCGCTCCTGAATAGCGCCCCCGTCATCGTGTCGTGGATCGGCTTGAAACCGACCTGCTGATTCAGATTCCAGAAGATCGACTGAATCGAGGATTCGCGGAACCATCCTCGGTTGGTCGCCGGCCCCTGCGTGAGATCGAGGCTGCCGCCCTGGGCCTGGCCAGGGCCACCCGAATCGACATAGTTGCTGCGCCCCAACGCAATGCCCGACCAGCCGTTGCCCCATCCTTCGGAGAAAGCGAGGCGGCGGTCGATGAGTTCACTCGTGGAGTGCGCGCCGCCCGGCGAATCGTCGCGGCTGAAGGAGGCCTGGTAGTAGTGGCCCCATTCGTGCGCGATCACGGGCGCGTCGAATTCGTCAGTATCCACATCTTCCTTGCCGAGCACGTAGATTTCGGCACCCGAACTTCTGCCAATGAAGAACGTGGTGCCAATCTGGCCCAGCGCGATGCTGCCGCCGGAGTTGGTGTTGTTGACACTCCAGAACACCTTCAGCGACGGAAACGCAGTCGCCGGAGCCACCGACAGCACTTTCTGCATCGCGGTGTAGACCGTGTCCATCACGGCGAACGGCCCGGACACACGCTGGCTGGTGTAGCTCGACCCGCCCCATCCACTGCCGGCGCGCAGGTCGCGGGTGAGCGCCGCGGTGCCGGTGGAGAATGCCGACGACTGCATGGAATAGATCGCGTTCGACTGCGTGTTGTCACGCACGGTGACGTCCCAACTCGGAAGCGCGCCAGTGCGGGTCAGTTGAGCGCGCACGCGGACAACGACGTTCGCGTTTGACGGAACGCTCGCCGAGTAGGCGCCGTTGTCATCGGTGGAAGTCGTGGCCAGCTGGCTGCCACTGGTGGCGTCGAGTACTTCGACAAAAGCACCACGCACCGGTTTGATCGAGATATCGGAATACACGAGGCGGCCACTGGGATTGGGCACCGACTCGTAAGTGGCCGTGCCACTCAGGGCAACTGGCGTCGTCGGAAGCACGGGCAGCAAGGGAATGCCGCCACCGCCTCCTCCCCCACCGCCGCCACATGCGGTCAGCAACGCCGCCGCGATGCAAGCCACCAAACCCGACGCAAAAGAGATGCTTTGTCTCATAGCTGTGCTGCCCTCGTTTCAGCTGTCCGACGCCTCGATGGAGGGAGGCTGTCGTCCGGCGAGGATGCCACATCTGCGCGACATAAAGCACAAAGCCCGCCTGCATTTCTGCAGGCGGGCTTCACAAATAACCGCGACGCGAGGTCGAACGGATTACTGCAGCTTGATCTCGACGTCCACGCCGGCCGGCAGGTCGAGCTTCATCAGCGCGTCCACGGTCTTGTCGGTCGGGTCGACGATGTCCATCAGGCGCTGGTGCGTGCGGATTTCCAGCTGGTCGCGCGACGTCTTGTTGACGTGCGGCGAACGCAGGATGTCGAAACGCTTCATGCGGGTCGGCAGGGGCACGGGGCCCTTGACGATCGCGCCGGTGCGCTTGGCGGTGTCGACGATCTCGGCTGCCGACTGGTCGATCAGCTTGTAGTCGAATGCCTTCAGGCGGATGCGGATTTTTTGCTTGGTAGCCATGGTGATTCCTTTGCGTCCGGCTTAGATGTCGAGGATCTTGGCCACGACGCCCGAACCCACGGTACGGCCGCCTTCACGGATGGCGAAGCGCAGGCCTTCTTCCATCGCGATCGGGTTGATCAGCTTGACGGTGATGCTGACGTTGTCGCCAGGCATGACCATTTCCTTGTCCTTGGGCAGCTCGATCGCGCCAGTCACGTCCGTCGTGCGGAAGTAGAACTGCGGACGGTAGTTGTTGAAGAACGGCGTGTGACGGCCGCCTTCGTCCTTCGACAGAACGTACACCTCGGCGGTGAAGTGCGTGTGCGGCTTGATCGAGCCGGGCTTGCACAGCACCTGGCCGCGCTCGACTTCTTCGCGCTTCGTGCCGCGCAGCAGCACGCCGACGTTGTCGCCAGCCTGGCCCTGGTCCAGCAGCTTGCGGAACATTTCCACGCCGGTGCAGGTGGTCTTGACCGTCGGGCGGATGCCCACGATTTCGATTTCCTCACCAACCTTGATCACGCCGCGCTCGACAGCGCCGGTCACCACCGTGCCGCGACCCGAGATCGAGAACACGTCTTCCACGGGCATCAGGAACGTGCCGTCCACGGCGCGCTCGGGCGTCGGGATATACGTGTCCAGGGCTTCGGCCAGCTTCATGATGGCGCCTTCGCCCAGCTCGCCCTTGTCGCCTTCCAGGGCGAGCTTGGCCGAGCCGTGGATGATCGGGGTGTCGTCGCCGGGGAATTCGTACTTGTCGAGGAGTTCGCGAACTTCCATTTCGACCAGCTCGAGCAGTTCCTTGTCGTCGACCATGTCGCACTTGTTCAGGAACACGATGATGTAGCCCACACCCACCTGGCGAGCCAGCAGGATGTGTTCACGGGTCTGGGGCATCGGGCCGTCGGCGGCCGAGCACACCAGGATCGCGCCGTCCATCTGGGCAGCGCCGGTGATCATGTTCTTCACGTAGTCGGCGTGGCCGGGGCAGTCGACGTGTGCGTAGTGGCGGTTGGCCGTTTCGTACTCGACGTGCGCGGTGTTGATCGTGATGCCGCGGGCCTTTTCTTCAGGCGCAGCGTCGATCTGGTCGTAGGCCTTGGCTTCGCCGCCGAACTTGGCCGACAGAACCGTCGCGATCGCAGCCGTCAGCGTCGTCTTGCCGTGGTCAACGTGACCGATCGTGCCCACGTTCACGTGCGGCTTGGTGCGGGTGAATTTACCTTTTGCCATTTTTTCAATCCTTGAAAGAGCAGTGCCCGTGATTGGGTTTTATGTCTGCACCGCATTGCTGGTTCCCTCGCCACGGGCAGCGAGGGGCACACGGTCGCAGACAGATTCGAAATTGAATACTTACTTGGCGCGGGCGGCCACGATGGCTTCGGCGACGTTACGGGGAGCTTCGGCGTAGTGCTTGAACTCCATCGTGTACGTGGCGCGGCCTTGCGACATCGAGCGCAGCGTGGTCGAGTAGCCGAACATTTCCGACAGCGGCACTTCGGCCTTGATGGCCTTGCCGCCACCGACCATGTCGTCCATGCCCTGCACCATGCCGCGGCGGGACGACAGGTCGCCCATCACGTTGCCGGCGTAGTCTTCAGGCGTTTCGACTTCCACGGCCATCATCGGCTCGAGGATCACGGGGTTGGCCTTGCGGGCGCCTTCCTTGAAGCCGAAGATCGCGGCCATCTTGAACGCCATTTCATTCGAGTCCACGTCGTGGTACGAACCGAAGTGCAGCGTGACCTTGACGTCCACGACGGGATAGCCCGCCAGCACGCCTTGCGTCAGCGCTTCCACGACGCCCTTTTCCACCGCGGGGATGTATTCGCGAGGAACCACACCGCCCTTGATGGCGTCGACGAACTCGAAGCCCTTGCCGGCTTCCTGCGGCTCGAGCTTCAGGATG
The DNA here is from genome assembly GCF_051992195.1 of Variovorax sp. YR566. NCBI lineage: Bacteria > Pseudomonadati > Pseudomonadota > Betaproteobacteria > Burkholderiales > Comamonadaceae > Variovorax > Variovorax sp. YR566. The sequence continues at coordinate 6,919,721 of NZ_CP197092.1, forward strand.
ACGTGACCGTACTGGCCCTTGCCGCCCGACTGGCGAACGAACTTGCCTTCGGCTTCTTCGACGGTCTTGCGGATCGTTTCGCGGTAAGCCACTTGCGGCTTGCCCACGTTGGCTTCCACGCCGAATTCGCGCTTCATGCGGTCCACGATGATTTCAAGGTGGAGCTCGCCCATGCCGGCGATGATGGTCTGGCCCGATTCTTCGTCGGTCTTGACGCGGAACGAGGGGTCTTCCTGAGCCAGGCGTTGCAGGGCGATGCCCATCTTTTCCTGGTCGGCCTTGGTCTTCGGCTCGACGGCCTGCGAGATCACCGATTCCGGGAACACCATGCGCTCAAGCGTCACGATCGCCGTCGGGTCGCACAGGGTTTCGCCCGTGGTGACTTCCTTCAGGCCCACGCAGGCAGCGATGTCGCCAGCGCGGATTTCGTTGACTTCTTCGCGGTTGTTGGCGTGCATCTGCACGATACGGCCGATACGTTCCTTCTTGCCGCGAACCGGGTTGTAGACGCTGTCGCCCTTGGTCAGCACGCCGGAGTAGACGCGCACGAAGGTCAACTGGCCCACGAACGGGTCGGTCATCAGCTTGAATGCCAGGGCCGAGAACTTCTCGTTGTCGTCAGCCTTGCGGATGACAGGCGCTTCGTCTTCGTCCAGGCCGTTGACCGGGGGAATGTCGGTCGGTGCGGGCATGTATTCGACGACGGCGTCGAGCATGGCTTGCACGCCCTTGTTCTTGAAGGCCGAGCCGCACAGCATCGGCTGGATTTCGCCGGCGATGGTGCGCTGGCGAATGGCCTTCTTGATTTCTTCCTCGCTCAGCTCGCCGCCTTCGAGGTACTTGTTCATCAGCTCTTCGCTGGCTTCGGCAGCCGCTTCGACGAGCTTTTCGCGGTATTCGTTGCAGACATCGACCAGGTTGGCGGGGATCTCGCCGTACTGGAACGTCACGCCCTTGTCTTCGTCCCAGATGATCGCCTTCATCTTCACGAGGTCGACGATGCCCTGGAAGTGCTCTTCGGCACCGATCGGGATCTGGATCACGACGGGGTTGGCCTTCAGGCGGTCCACCATCATCTGGCGCACGCGCAGGAAGTCGGCGCCGGTGCGGTCCATCTTGTTGACGAACGCGAGACGCGGAACCTTGTACTTGTTGGCCTGGCGCCAGACGGTTTCCGACTGGGGCTGCACGCCGCCGACGGCGTCGTACACCATGACGGCGCCGTCCAGCACGCGCATCGAGCGCTCGACTTCAATGGTGAAGTCCACGTGGCCGGGGGTGTCGATGATGTTGATGCGGTGTTCGTCGAACTTGCCAGCCATGCCCTTCCAGAAGCAGGTGGTGGCAGCGGACGTGATCGTGATACCGCGCTCTTGCTCTTGCTCCATCCAGTCCATCGTGGCGGCGCCGTCGTGCACTTCACCGATCTTGTGGTTCACACCGGTGTAGAACAGGATACGTTCGGTCGTCGTGGTCTTGCCAGCGTCGATGTGCGCGGAGATGCCGATGTTGCGGTAGCGCTCGATGGGGGTCTTGCGGGACATGATTTACTTTCGGGTTGAAATGCGTTGAGCGCTGGGCCCCGAGCACGGGCACAACGCCCGACACTCAGCACCCAACGCCCAAGCGAAGTTTGATTTTTAGAAGCGGAAGTGGCTGAACGCCCGGTTGGCTTCTGCCATGCGGTGCACTTCGTCGCGCTTCTTCATGGCGCCGCCACGGCCTTCCGTAGCTTCCATGAGTTCGTTGGCCAGACGCAGGGCCATCGACTTTTCACCGCGCTTGCGGGCAGCTTCCTTGATCCAGCGCATCGACAGGGCGAGGCGACGGACAGGGCGGACTTCGACCGGCACCTGATAGTTCGCACCGCCAACGCGGCGCGACTTCACTTCGACCATCGGCTTCACGTTGTTGATGGCAACGGTGAAAGCTTCGAGGGGGTCCTTGTCCGGATTCTTCTTTTCGATGAAGTCGAGAGCACCGTAAATGATGCGCTCGGCGATCGCCTTCTTGCCGCCTTCCATGATCACGTTCATGAATTTGGACAGCTCGACATTGCCGTACTTGGGATCCGGCAGGATTTCACGTTTGGGGACTTCGCGACGACGTGGCATTTTTCTAACCTCTTTGCTTCAGTTGGCACCGTTTCCGGCACCGCGAGAGCCAGTCAGGACTCTCACTTACTCGACCCGACAGTGGGTCACTTCGTTCGATGTGCCCGCCAAGGCCAACCGAACACCGTTTGTTTTTTGACGACAGGAAGGCTTAAGCCTTCTTGGGACGCTTCGCGCCGTACTTGGAACGCGACTGCTTGCGGTCTTTCACGCCTTGCAAGTCGAGCGAACCGCGCACGATGTGGTAACGCACACCGGGCAAGTCCTTGACACGGCCGCCGCGAACCAGCACGACGCTGTGTTCCTGCAGGTTGTGGCCTTCGCCGCCGATGTAGGAGATGACTTCGAAGCCATTGGTCAGACGGACCTTGGCAACTTTGCGAAGCGCCGAGTTGGGCTTCTTGGGCGTCGTGGTGTAGACGCGGGTGCAGACACCGCGACGTTGCGGCGAGTTCTGCATGGCAGGGCTCTTCGAATTGATCTTTTCGACCGTTCGACCCTGACGCACCAGTTGATTGATGGTTGGCATGAATGAATTAGTCCCAAAACAACCCGGCCCTGGTTGCAAAACCGCCCTTGGTCCTTGACGTGACGCAAGGCAAGGAAGCCGGGAATAACGAAAACGTGAAACCCTTCGGAAATTTCCGAAAAGCCCACGAGTATAGCAAACGAGTCTGAAACGGCAAGGTCAGCCGCAGCGGAGAGCTGCCAATCGCCTTGCCACCCCTTCGGATTTACTTGATCCAGAGCCGCACGGCATCCCATGCGCGGCCGAATATCCCTGCCTGCTCGACGGCTTCCAGGGCGACCAGGGGCACGTCGGCGACCGGCTGGTCGTCCAGGGTGACCTTGAGCGAACCGACGGCCTGGTACTTGGTGAACGGCGCCACCAGCGGATCGGGGCGCGACACCTGCGTCTTGATCTTGCTGGCGGTGCCGGCGGGCACCGCGACCACGATGGCTTCCGGGCGGCCCAGCTTCAGCGTGTTCGCCTTGCCCTTCCAGACGGCCGGGGTGGCGGCCGGCTGGCCGGCGTCGAACAGGCGAACGGCGTCGTAGGCCGTGTAACCCCAGTTCAGCAGCTTCTGCGACTCATTGGCGCGCACGGTCTCGCCCGTGGTTCCCAGCACGATCGACAGCAGGCGGCGGCCGCCGGTCAGGTTGGGGAAGTCGCGCTTGGCGGTGGCGATCATGCAGTAGCCGGCCGCCTCGGTGTGCCCGGTCTTCAGGCCGTCGACGGTCGGGTCGCGGAACAGCAGCAGATTGCGATTGGTGTCGTTGGTCGACGGGGTGCCCGGGTAGCGGTACTTCTTGATCGCGTAGTACTTGGCTTCCTCGGGGAAGTCGCGCACCAGGCGGGTCGCCAGAATGCTCAGGTCACGGGCCGTGGTGGTGTGGCCGGGCGCCGTCAGGCCTTCGGGGTTCTTGTAGCTCGTGTTCTTCATGCCCAGCGCCTTGGCCTGGGCATTCATCATCTCGACGAAGTGCTCCACCGTGCCGCCCACGCCTTCGGCCAGCGCCACCGTGGCGTCGTTGCCCGACTGCACGATCAGGCCCTTGATCAGGTCTTCCACCGGCACCTGCATCTTGGGGTCGATGAACATGCGCGAACCGGGCATCTTCCAGGCGCGCGGGCTGACCGGCAGCGTCTGGGTCAGCGTGATCTTCTTGGTGCGCAGCGCATCGAACACCAGGTAGGCGGACATCAGCTTCGTGAGCGAAGCCGGCTCGACCGGGCTGTCGATGTCCTTCTGGGCCAGGATCTGGTTCGCGGTCACGTCGAGCAGCAGGTAGCTGCGCGCGGCGATTTCAGGCGGAGCCGGCACCTGGGCGGCGGCGATCAGGCTGACGGATGCGGCGGCGGTAAAGACCAGCGCGCGGAGCGCGCCAAGAAAACGATTCATGGGGAGTTTGGAAAGAGACGAAAACAAGCCTGCGAGGCTTTCAAGCGATGTCCGCGTGCAGATGGCGGACCACGAGACTTTTGAGCAGCGGCAATTGTCCGTGAAAGAAGTGGCCGCCCCCGGGGACGACTGTGACAGGAAGTGACTGCGGCCGCGCCCAGTCCATCACGGCGGACAGCGGCACGGTGTCGTCGGCTTCGCCATGAACCACCAGCATGCGCTCGTGCGCCTCGGCCGGCAGCGTGGCCACGGTGTTGCGCGCGGCGGCCGTACCTACCAGCACGATCTGGCGGATGTCGCGTTCGGTCCAGAGCTTTGCGGCGGCACCGGTCGCAACGAACGCGCCGAAGGAAAATCCGGCGATCGCCAGCGGCCCCTCGGACGCGAGCTGGCCGACGACATTCAGCATGTCTTCCAGCTCGCCACGCCCTTCGTCGTGCACGCCTTCGCTGGCGCCCACGCCGCGGAAGTTGAAGCGCACCGTGGTCCACCCGCTGGCGACGAATGCGCGTGCCAGCGTCTGCACCACCTTGTTGTCCATCGTGCCGCCGAACAGCGGGTGGGGATGGGCGATTACTGCGATGCCGCGCGGGGTGCCGGCAGGCTGGTCGCGTTGAACCTCGATTGCGCCGGCGGCGCCCTGGAGGCTGATCTTTTCGGTCTGGGAATTCATTGGCGCAAGGTACGAGCGGAGGGTCGGCGGAAAAGTTCAGCGTCCGACATCGGGAGGCAGCAGCAGCCGCTCGACGACCTGGCCGTTCTTCAAGTGCGACTCGACGATCTCGTCGATGTCATCGCCATCGACGAAGGTGTACCAGACAGCCTCGGGGTACACCACAGCCACCGGCCCGCCCGCGCAACGGTCGAGGCAGCCGGCCTTGTTGACGCGCACCTTGCCGGGCCCGGATAGCCCCGCCTCCTTGACCTTCGCCTTGCAGCGGTCGAAGCCTTCCTGCGCGTTGTGCATGGAGCAGGAGTCTTCGCCGTTCTTGCGCTCGTTGAGGCAGAAGAAGATGTGGCGGCCGTAATAGCCGGACGGCGCGGCGGGGGAGGAGCTGGGCATCGGCAGATTTTAGTGACCGCCCCTTAGCCCGTGTCGATACCTTCAAACGTTCAGACCGTCGCAGCGGCATTGGGCCGGCCCCGGCGCGACAGAGCGACCACCACATACGCCAGCACCGCGAAGGGCCAGGTCCAGCCCAGCCACTGCGCCAGCCCGTGGAAGCGGATGAAGCGCCCCTGCTCCCAGGTGGCCAGCGTCTGCGCGAAGTACGCGCTCTCGGGCGCCTGGTTCAGCAGGCTCAGCTGCAGCACGAGCCCCACCAGCAGCAGCGCCGCACACAAGCGGCGCGGCGCGAACAGCAACAGCACGCCAGCAAAGAACGCCGCGGCCATGCCGACCTGCACAGGCAGGCCCAGCCACGCCCATGCGTGCTCGGGCCCATAGCTCAATGCCGCCGACAGCGCCGAGGCCGCGATGCCAGCCAGCAGCGTCAGCGGCAGCAGCACCGCGCGCTGGACCACGGAGCGCGCCACCAGATAGCCCAGCAGGCACGGCACCAGCGCGCCGAGCATCACGCACAGCAGTTCCACCGCCGGCACCAGCGGCTCGAGCTCGAACTGCCGCAGCGGCAGCCAATCGATGAAGGGCGTGTCGAGCAGCCACTCGGAGATCGCCACTTCGAGCCGCTCGAACACCTGCCCCAGCCCGAAGGTGACGGCCGCCGGGAACAGCAGCGCAAAAGGCCACAGCGCGAGCAGCACCAGCGCGCCGCGCGAGTCCTCGGTGAACCACTGCGAACGCGCGCGGCTCCAGTGGGCAACCGCGCCCAGCCGTTCCAGTCCCGCTGCCAGCACGGCACCAAGGACCGCACCCGTCGTGTTGAACCCCAGGTCCACGTTGGAAGGAATGCGCGCGGGCAGGTAGCTCTGCAGCGTCTCCATGGCGAACGAGATTGCCGCTCCCGCCACGGTGGCGCGCAGCACCGCATGCCAGACGCTGGTGGCCGGGCGCGTGCGCAGCACCGCCAGGGCGCACAGGAAGCCGAAGGGCACGTAGCCCACCACATTGATGGCGAAATCGAAGCCCGTCCAGTACTTGGGCCAGGGCGCCGACAAGTAGGCCCACGGCGCGATCCCCTGGTCGCGCCAGTCGGCGAACGGATAGAGACTGGCGTAGACGATCAGCGCCGCGTACGCGAGCGCCAGGGGGAGCGCGGCGGACTTGTGCGGCCTCTCCACCGTGTGCACCGGGCTCAGAACGGCTTGACGACCACCAGGATCACGATGCCCAGCAGCAGCAGCACCGGCAGCTCGTTGAACCAGCGGAACCAGCGGTCGTTGCGCCGGTTCTCGCCCGCCACGAAACGGCGCAGCAGCACGCCGCAGCCGTGGTGATAGCCGATGGCCACCAGCACCAGCGCCAGCTTGGCGTGCATCCACCCGTTGCCCGGGCCGCGCCCGATGCCATAACCCAGCCAGAGCCACAGGCCGAAGCCGAGCGCGGGAACCGCCAGGAAAGTCGTGAATCGCATGAGCTTGCGTGCCATCAACAGCAGCCGCTGCCGCTCGGCCACCGACTCGGGCGGCACCATCGCCAGATTGACAAAGATCCGGGGCAGGTAGAACAACCCCGCGAACCAGCTTGCAATGAAGACGATGTGAAGAGATTTGACCCAGAGCATGGCGGCAGTTTAGTGGCGCCCCTCTCGCCGACCCCTCTTTTGCGGCGATGCCCCTGTACGACGGGCAAAAAAAAGCCCGACGTCTTCACGTCGGGCTGGGAAGCCCTTTTGCTGTCACACATCAAGGCACCCGCTCAGGGAGGAAAAGCGGGGAGCGGCAAGCCGCCCGCTTCAGAATTTAACAAAGACGAAACAAGGTTTCAAGCGACTGAGGCACTTTCTTTGACATTTGAAGCAAAAATTTGAGTACCTTGGTTCTACGAATTTCCGTAGTTGTCAGACAACTGGACACTCGGAGAGAAGGTCTGTGAAAGATCGCTTCAGGCACAATTTTGTATATATGACGTCATCATCTTCCCCTCTGGCCATGTTCCCCGCCGGGCGGCCGCGACGCCTGCGCCGCGACGCTTTCACCCGCAATCTGGTACGAGAACACGCACTGACGGTCAACGACCTGATCTACCCGGTGTTCGTACAGGAAGGCGAGAAACGTCGCGATGCCGTCCCCTCGATGCCTGGCGTGGACCGCCTGAGCCTCGACCTATTGCTGCCCGTGGCCGAGCAGTGCGTGGCGGCCGGGATCCCGGTGATGGCACTGTTCCCGGTGATCGACGCCAGCCTCAAGACACCCGACGGCCGCGAAGCCTTCAACCCCGACGGGCTGATTCCCCGCGTGGTGGCCGCCCTCAAGACGCGCTTCCCCGAGCTGGGCGTGATGACCGACGTTGCCCTCGACCCCTACACCAGCCACGGCCAGGACGGCCTGCTCGACGACACCGGCTACATCCTCAACGACGCGACCGTCGAAGTGCTTGTGAAGCAGGCGCTCACACAATCGCAGGCCGGCGTGGACATTGTGGCGCCGAGCGACATGATGGACGGCCGCATCGGCGCCATCCGCACCGCGCTCGAAGCCCGCGGCGACATTCACACGCGCATCATGGCCTACAGCGCCAAGTACGCCAGCGCCTTCTACGGCCCCTTCCGCGACGCCGTGGGCTCGGCCGCCACGCTCGGCAAGAGCAACAAGAAGGTCTACCAGATGGACCCCGGCAACAGCGACGAGGCCCTGCGCGAAGTCGCCATCGACATCGCCGAAGGCGCCGACATGGTGATGGTGAAGCCCGGCATGCCCTACCTCGACATCGTGCGCCGCGTGAAGGACCAGTTCCATGTTCCGACCTTCGCCTACCAGGTGAGCGGCGAGTACGCGATGCTCAAGGCCGCCGCCCAGAACGGCTGGCTCGACCACGACGCCGTGGTGCTCGAAAGCCTGCTGGCCTTCAAGCGCGCCGGCGCCGATGGCGTGCTGACCTATTTCGCGCTCGACGCCGCGCGGCTGCTGCAGAAATAACGGCGCACCAGCACGGCATGCGCATCTTCGAAATCACCCGCTCGCAGGTCAGCGAGCACGCCGCGCTGGCCCCCCTTACCGTGCCGGGCGCGTGCGGCACCGGAGGCTACCTCTGGATCTCGCTCACACGCGAGGAATTCCGGGCCTCGCTGACTGAGGTGCAGCAGATCCTGCAGACGCTGTGCCTCACGCAACTGGTCGACCTGCACGTGGCCGACCTGCTCAACGACCAGTTGCCCTCCCACTACGACTACACCTCGCAGTACGACGTGCTGGTGTTCCGGCGGCTGGCCAACGGACAGGGCCAGGCGGCGCTGGGCAACGGCAAGGGCAATGGCAGCGAGGCCCCGCCCCTGCCCCGCAGCGGCCCGCCCGTGCTGCGTCGAGTCGACACCCGCCCGGTGGGCTTTGCGGTGTTCGACCGCGTGCTGCTGTCGGTGCACCCGGAAGACGGCGCGGTGCGCGACGCCTTCGCCACGCGCCTGCTGGCGGCCGCCTCGCCCGACGACCGCGGCGCCCCTGCGCTCGACGTGCGCGCCACCTCGGCCCGCCTGCCGACCAGCCCTTCGGACCTGATGCTGCGCGTCATCAACCAGATCGTCGACGGCTACCTCGACCTGCGGCGCGAACTCACCAAGCAGCTCGATCACTGGCAGACCGAGCTGATCGACCCGCGCAGCCGCTTCACCAACTGGGGTGCGCTGATGGAGGCGCGCCAGTCGCTGCACCACCTGGACGAGATCTGCGAAGACCAGCGCGCCGCCATGCAGGACTGGATCGACTCGCTCGAAACGCTCCCCGTGCCCAAGGGCGAGACGGAGCAGCGCGAGCGCGAACTCATCATGATCCGCAGCCGCGACGTGCTCGAGCACATCGAGCGCGTGGTGCACCACGTGCACCGGCTGGAGCAGAACGCCGAGACTGCAGTGCAGATGCACTTCAGCGTCCAGGGCCACCGCGCCAACGACATCATGCGGGTGCTGACGGTGCTCACCGCCGTGTTCCTGCCGCTGAACCTCATCGCGGGCATCTTCGGCATGAACTTCGAATTCATCCCGCTGGTGCACAAGGCCGACGGCTTCTGGATCGCGATGACGTCGATGCTGGTCATTGCGGTGGCGCTGGTGCTGATCTTCTGGCGCAAGCGCTATCTCGCGCGTACGCGCTGATCCCGGAATCGCCAACCAAAGAAAAAGGGCCACGCTTTCGCGTGGCCCTTTTGCATTTCGACGGCCCCGAGGGACCGCTTCAATTACTTGGCGACAGCGCCCGAACCTTGCTCGGCCTGAACGCGAGCGTCCATCGGGTTTTGCATGGTCGAGATAACGCGGCTGTTGACGCGCGAGCCGCCAGTCACGTTCTGGTCGGGAGCGTAGGAGGTGCGAACGGCTTCGGCTTGGACGATTGCGCGGTCCTTCGACACGGCAACCGTTTCCGGGCCGCGCGAACCGCGGGTCACGTTCTGGTTCGGAGCCGATGCGGCGCGCACGGCTTCGGCGTTGACTTCATCACGGCTCTTGGTCGAGACGGCGGTGTTCACGCCTTGGTACGTTTCGGCTTGGGCGCCAACGGCAGCCAGCAGGGTCAGGGCGGCAGCGGCGAGGATTTGCGAGGTCTTCATATTCAGTTCTCCTAGGATGTTCGTTGGATGGTTCGTCCACCAGGCTTGCTGGTTCGCTTGCCTGTGCGGCGAGTTTCCGGGCGAACTGCCATGCCAAAACACTCTGTTCAGAGACACGGTGTTTCCTCTATTGAAACAATGCCGACATCAAGGCATGCCAGCAGAAAAAAGCCGGGCCCGGTTTGCACCGGCCCGGCCTTGCAGGAGAAGACTTCCGGCTTATCGCTGCGAGGCTTGGAACTGCGGCGGCACTTCGCTGTTGACGAAGGCGCGGCGGTCCAGGTTCTGGTTCGGCGCGTGGGCGGCAGCCACGGCCTGGGCGCGGACCGACGCCCGGTCGAGCGAACTCGGCCGCGAGACCAGCGGCGCCGCCACGACGTCGCCGTAGACATTGCCACCGCGCGCCGCAGCATCGGCACCGGCCACCACATCGCTGCGACTGGTGACGGCCCTGAGCGGCTGCACCGGCTCGAAGCCCTGTTGGGCACCCTGCGCCTGCGCGCCGGAGGCGGCGAGCAGCAACAGGACGGCAGCGGCAATGATGTTCGGGGTCTTCATTTCAGTTCCTTCCAACGGTCCAACTGGGCTGGCGACGTCGGCGAGTAACCGAAGTGTCGCCCAAGCTGGTTAGGAAAAACCCGGGAGAATCGAACCATCGCGTTCCCAAAACGGAAACAATGGACTCATTCACATGGACAGTCTCGATCTGATCAGAACCTTCCGGGAAGTCGCCTCGCACGGCAGTTTTTCCCAGGCAGCCAAGAGGCTCGACATGTCGAAGGCCACTGTCAGCAAGTATGTGGCCGAGCTGGAAACCCGCTTCGGCGTGCGCCTTCTCAACCGCTCCACCCGTTCCGTGAGCCTCACCGATGCCGGCCAGCTGCTGCTGGACCGCAGCACCCCGATGCTAGAGATGGTCGAACTGACCCAATCCGAGCTGCAGGACCGCGCCAGCCAGCCCGGCGGGCGGCTGCGCATCTCGGCCCCGCACGGCATGGGCAGCGGCGAGTTTCCGAACCTGCTGGCCGACTTCATGCGCTACTACCCCGACGTGACGATCAGCCTGCAGCTGACCAACCGGGCCGTCGACCTCGCCGAGGAAGGCATCGACGTCGAACTGCGCAGCGGCCCCATCGAGGACGCGAACCTGATCGTGCGCAAGCTGCGGCTCATGAACATGGTGGTCTGCGCCTCGCCGGTCTACTGGAAGAAGCACGGCAAGCCCGAGCATCCGCGCGACCTGTCGGGCCACGACGCGCTCACGTTCTCGGCGCAGGGCCAGCAGCCCTCGTGGCGCTTCGACGACAACGGCACGCCGATCGACGTACCGGTGAAAAGCCGCATGGACTGCACCGAAGGCGCGCCGCTGATCCGCGTGGCCATGCATGGATTCGGCGTGATCTACCTGCCGTCGATCCTCGTGCAATCACACCTCGACCACGGCGAGCTGGTGCCCGTGTTGCAGGATTACGCGCGCAAGGACGTGTGGTTTTCGGCCGCCTACCTGCAACGGCGCCACAACAGCGCTGCATTGCGCGCGCTGCTCGACTTCCTGCAGACCCGAGTCGGCCCGGGCGCCACGGCACGCAAGCCGAGCCATTCATGAAATGAAAAAACCCGGCAGTGCCGGGTTTTTTCATTGAAGAGCGAGCGCCAGACTCAGCCGAGGTGCTTCGCAAAGAAGGCCAGCGTGCGCTCGCGCGCCAGCTTGGCCGCGTCGGCGTTGTACGAGCCGCGCTGGTCGCAGTTGAAACCGTGGCCGACCGGATACACATGCACTTCCACCTCCGGATGCGCCTTCTTGAACGACTCGATGGTGTCCAGCGGAATCCAGTGATCCTGGTTGCCGAAGTGCGCGAGCACCGGCACCTTGGGCTGGCGCGCCGTTTCTTCCGGCGAGGTCATGCCGCCGCCGTAGTAAGGCGCGGCAGCAGCCAGGCCCGGCAGCAGCGCCGCCGAGCGCCACACCAGCAGGCCGCCCCAGCAGTAGCCCACGATGCCGACCTTGCCAGCCTTCGACGCGTAGGCGATCGACGCCTCGATGTCCTGCAGCACGCCCGGCGCCGGCAGCGCCTCGACAGCGGTCTTCAGGCCGAAGCCGTTCTTCATGTCGTCGTCCGAGTAGCCCAGTTCCACGTCCGGCTTGACGCGCTGGAAGGTCGACGGCGCCACGGCCAGGTAGCCCTCGGCCGCATAGCCGTCGGCCACCGAGCGGATGTGCGAGTTCACGCCAAAGATTTCCTGCACCACGACCACCGCGCCGCGTGGCTTGCCCGCCGGTTCGGCCACGTAGGCGGGGAAGGTGAAGCCGTCCTTGGCCTTGAGATCGATGAATTGACCCATGTTGTCTTGCTCCTTGATGGCAAATAAGTAAGTGCCGGGTTATGGGCGCAGCGCCCGTTCGACGAAGTCGAGACGGTCCTGCCCCCAGAAAATTTCGCCGTCGATCACGTAGCTGGGCGCACCGAACACCTGGATGTCGATGGCCTCCTGCGTGTAGGCCTCGTAGCGCTCCTGGACCGCCTGGCTCAGCGACTGCTCGCCACGCTTGGGCGACAGCCCGCACTCGACGATCAGCGAATCGAGCACCTTCGGGTCGCCGATGTTGCGCTCCTGCACCCACACGGCCGCGAACACCGCCTCGCACATGCGCATGGCAGCCTCGGTGCCGTCATGCATGTCGACCGCGATGATGACCCGCGCCGCGTCGTCGCTGGCCACCGGGAAAAACTTCGGCTTGACGTTCAGCGGCAGGCCGAGATAGCTCGAATAGCGCGCGAGGTCGACCAGCCGGTAGGCCTGCCGCTGCGGCGCGCGCTTGCCCAGCGGCAACCCGCCGGACACAGGAAACACGCTGCCCATGTCGATAGGCCGCACGCGCACCGTAGCGCCCGCGACCGCAGCAATCGCCGCAAAGCGGGAATGCCCCAGATAGGTCCACGGGCTCTGTGGCGCAAAGTAGTAGTCAATCGTCTTGCTGGTGCTCATGCGCGTGCCCCAATGATGTAATCCAAGCCGACGGTTTTAACTGACACGCAGTTTCTCTGCAGGAGGTAGGTTTTGGACCAGGTGCTCTTGATCACGGGCGGCGGCCGCGGCATCGGCGCCGCCACCGCCCTGCTCGCCGCGCAGCGCGGCTATGCGGTGGCCGTCAACTACGCCAGCAATTCGCTGGCCGCCGACGAGGTGGTGCGCACCATCCGCGCAAACGGCGGCGCCGCCATGGCGGTGCAGGCCGATGTGGGCGACGAGGCGCAGGTGCTGGCCATGTTCCAGAAGGTCGACGCGAGGTTCGGCCGCCTCACGGCGCTGGTCAACAACGCCGGCGTGGTCGACGTGCAGGCGCGCGTCGCCGACATGAGCGTGGCGCGGCTGGAGCGCATGTTCCGCATCAACGTGATCGGCAGCTTCATCTGCGCGCGCGAGGCCGTGCGACGCATGAGCACCAAGTACGGCGGCACGGGTGGCGCCATCGTCAACATTTCCAGCGGCGCCGCGCGGCTGGGTTCGCCCGACCAGTACGTCGACTACGCCGCCAGCAAGGGCGCCATCGACACCTTCACCATCGGCCTGGCCAAGGAAGTGGCCGCCGAAGGCATCCGCGTCAACGCGGTGCGCCCCGGCCTGATCGACACCGAGATCCACGCCTCCGGCGGCATGCCCGACCGCGCCTTCGACCTCGCGCCCACCGTGCCCATGCAGCGCACCGGCAGCGCCGACGAGATTGCCGGCGCCATCCTGTGGCTGCTCTCGCCGGAGGCCAGCTACACCACCATGGCCCTGCTCGACGTCACCGGAGGTCGCTGACCATGAGCACCTCCATGGACCTGATCAAGCCGCTGGTGACGCTGGTGGCCATCGTCAACCCGCTGGCCATCGTGCCCTTCTTCATCCACTACACGCAGGGCTACAGCGACGCGCAGCGCCGCCACACGGTGCGCATGTCGGCCTTCAGCGCGTTCGTGGTCATCGCGGTGAGCGCGCTGCTGGGCCTGCAGCTGTTGTCCTTCTTCGGCATTTCCATCGCGAGCTTCCAGGTCGGTGGCGGCCTGCTGCTGCTCATGAGCTCTCTGTCGATGCTCAACGCCCAGCCGGCCGAGAGCAAGACCAACGTCGAGGAGCTGCGCGCCACCGAGGTGAAGGCGTCGATGGGCGCGTCGATCGCGGTGGTGCCGCTCACCATTCCGCTGCTCACCGGCCCGGCCACCATCTCCACCGTGGTCATCTACGCCGACAAGGCGCAGCACCTGTGGGAGCTTGCAATTCTGGTGGGCTACGGCGTGGTGGTGGCGCTGGCCACCGCCCTGGCCTTCTCGCTCGCGCAGCCGATCGCGCGCGTGCTCGGCAAGACCGGCATCAACATCATGACGCGGCTGATGGGGTTGATCCTCGCCGCGCTCGCGGTCGAGGTGATGGCCGACGGCCTGGGCAAGCTGTTCCCGATCCTGAACAAGATCGGCTGAGCATCAAGCCAGCCGGCTCAGGCCAGCATCTTCTCGATGATCTTCCAGTGCGCCGGCTCTACCGGCGTGATCGACAGCCGGTTGCCCTTGCGCAGCACGATCAGCTCGGCCAATTCGGGCCTGGCGCGCAACTCGGGCAGTGCAAGCAGCCGCGTCTTGCGCACCGCCTGCACGTCCACCAGCAGCCAGCGCGGGTCGTCCTTCTTAGAGCCTGCGTCGAAGTAGGGCGACTTCGCGTCGAACTGCGTCGGATCGGGCTTGATGCCCGAGGCCACTCGCGCAATGCCGGCAATGCCCGGCTCCGGGCAGCTCGAGTGATAGAACAGCACGCCGTCGCCGACCTTCATGCCGTCGCGCATGAAGTTGCGTGCCTGATAGTTGCGCACGCCGGTCCACGCCACAGTGGCGCCGGGCGCGGCGAGCGCATCGTCGATCGAGACCTCGTCGGGCTCGGATTTCATCAACCAGTAATTGGGCATGGTCCCGTCATGGTGTCACATAGTCCGAAACCACGACCCACTTGCCGTCTTTGATCTGCGACAGGCGTGACTGGTCGTTGCCCAGGCGCTTGGTGGCCGTATAGCTGCTCTTCGGGCTGCCGAACATGTCGGGCTCGAAGGTCATGCTGTCCATGGCCTTGATGAAGCTGTCGGTCGTGAGGTTCGGGCCGGCCTTGGTCGCCGCCTTGATGAACGAATCGATGATCACGTAGCCGTACACCGAGAACACCGTCGGGTCTTCGTTGAACTTGGTCTTGTACTTGTTGGCCCAGAAGCGCAGCGGCTGCGACTGCTCGTCCGTGTAGGGGTTCTGCACCGTCATGGTGGCGTAGACGCCGTCCATCGCCTTGCCGCCCAGCTTGTGGATCAGGTCGGTGTAGGACGCGCTCGAGCCCAGGAAGGTCGGGTTGAAGCCGGTCTTGCGCGACTCGCCCACGGTGCCGATGGTCTCGCGGATGATGGTGCCGAGCACCACGAGGTCGCAGTTGGCTGCCTTCATCTTCGCGACCTGCGAGCTGAAGTCGGTGGCGCCGCGCTTGAACGAGGTTTTCTCGGCCAGCTCCATGTTCGCGGCCTTCAGGCCCGCCTCTGCGCCGCGCTGCACCTCGAGCCCGAACTCGTCGTCCTGGTAGATGGTGCAGACCTTCTTGGCGCCCTTGTCCTTGATCATCTTCGGCAGGGCCAGGCGGATCTGGTCGTAGTAGGTGGCCGCGAACGAATACTTCAGCCGGTTCAGCGGCTCGTACATTTCGCGCGCCGCGGTAATGGGCATGAAGTTGACGACGTTCTTGTCGAACTGCACCGGCATCGCCGCCATGTTCTGCGCGGTGCCGATGTGGCCGGCCATGATGAAGATCTTTTCCTGGTTCACCAGCTTCTGTGCAGCCAGCACCGCCTTCTTCGGGTCGTATCCCGAGTCTTCGACGAACAGCTTGAGCTTGCGGCCGTTGAGGCTGCCCTGCTCGTTGAGCTCGTCCACCCGCAGCTGCATGCCGTTGCGCGCCTGCTTGCCGAAGCCCGCGAGCGGACCCGACAGGTCCTGGATGGTGCCGATGCGGATCTCGTCCTTGCTCACGCCCTGCTGCTGAGCGGACGCAAGCGTCGCGATCAGGCCCAGCACGGCCAGCGTCGTCAGTGTCTTGAGCTTCATGCGGTTGTCTCCTCGGGTTGACGAAAAAAACGAATCACCGGTACATGGCTTCTATGCGCTCGGCGTACTTGGTCTGCACCAGCTTGCGCTTGAGCTTCATCGTGGGCGTGAGCTCCTCGTCCTCGGCGCTGAGCTGCGTTTCGAGCAGAAAGAACTTCTTGATCTGCTCGACGCGCGCAAACCTGGCGTTGACGCGATCGATCTCGCCCTGGATCAAATCCTGCACTTCCTTCGTGCGCGTCAGGCTCTCGTAGTTGCTGAACGGCACGTCGTGGTCCTGCGCAAACTTCTCGACGTTCTCCTGGTCGATCATGACGATCACCGTGAGGTAGGGCTTCTTGTCGCCGATGACCACGGCATCGGTGATGTAGAGGCTGAACTTGAGCTCGTTCTCCAGCTCGCTCGGCGTCACGTTCTTCCCACCCGCCGTGATGATGATGTCTTTCATCCGGTCGGTGATGCGGAAATACCCGTCCTCGTCCATCACGCCCACGTCGCCGGTGTGCAGCCAGCCTTCGGCGTCGATGGTCTCGGCGGTCTTCTCGGGCAGGTTGAGGTAACCCATGAAGACATTGGGGCCGCGCACCAGGATTTCGCTGGTGGCAGCGTCGATGCGCACCTCGTTGTAGCCCGTGGCCGGCCCGATCGAGCCCGGCTTGATGCGCGTGGCCGGCACGGCGGTAGAAGCGCCGCACGACTCCGTCATGCCCCACACCTCCAGCATCGGCACGCCAAGCGCGAGGTACCACTTGACCAGCTCGGGCGAAATGGGCGCCGCGCCCGTCACCAGGAAGCGCGACCGGTGAATGCCGATGAGCTTGCGCGCGTTGTCCAGTGCAAGCACACGCGCCAGCCTGAACTTGAACTTCAGCACCGGGCCGACGTCTTCGCCCGCCAGCACGCGATTGGCGATCTCCTCGCCCACGCCAATGCTCCACTTGTAGGCGGCCTGCTGCAGCGGGCTGGCCTCCTTCAGCGCGATCATCACGCCCGAATAGAACTTCTCCCACACGCGCGGCACTGCTGTGAATACGGTAGGCGCAATCTCGCGCACGTTCTCGGGCACCGTCTCGGGGTTCTCGACAAAGTTGAGGATCGAGCCGGTATACATCGCGAAGTACTCGCCGCCCATGCGCTCGGCGATGTGGCACAGCGGCAGGAAGCACATGCGCTCGTCCCTCTCGTCCTGCGCGATGAGCGTGTTGTAGCCACGCGCGGTGTACACCAGCCCGGCGTGGCTGTGCATCGCACCCTTGGGCTTGCCGGTCGTGCCCGAGGTGTAGACGAGGATGGCGAGGTCTTCGGGCCGGCACGCCGCCATCGTGCGCTCGACGGCCTGCGGATCTGCGGCCAGGTGCGCGCGGCCGAGGGTGCGCAGCGCGTCGAGGCTCATCACCGCCGCATCGTCGAGGTCGCGCAGGCCTTCCATGTCGAACACGATCACGCAGCGCAGGCCCGGCAGGCCGGCGCGCACCTCGAGCGCCTTGTCGAGTTGCTCGTCGTCTTCAACGAAGAGCACGGTGGTGCGCGAGTCTTCGCAAAGATAGTGCACCTGCGAAGCCGCGTCGGTCGGATAGATGCCGTTGGACACACCACCGCAGCTGAGCACGGCCAGGTCGGCGAGCACCCATTCGATGACGGTGTTCGACAAAATCGACGCGCACTCGCCCGGCGCAAAGCCAATGGCCTGCAGCCCGGCCGCGATCTCGCGCACCGCGTCGGCCGTCTGGTGCCAGCTCCAGCTGCGCCAGATGCCCAGCTCCTTCTGCCGCATCCAGATGTTGTCGCCGCGCTGCTTCACGGCATTCCAGAACATCGCGGGAATGGTGTCGCCGGGCACGACGATGTCGAGCCGGGGTTCGAATGTGTTGAGTTCCCAGAGTCCTTGCATGGTGGCTACCTCCAGGTCTTTTTCTTCTTCCAGCGCCGCTCGCCGCGCACGCCGTCATCTTTCACGCCGAGGTAGAACTCCTTGATGTCTTCCTTCTCCCTCAGGCGCTCGCAGGAGTCTTCCATCACGATGCGGCCGTTCTCGAGCACGTAGCCATGGTCGGCCGCGTTGAGCGCCATATTGGCGTTCTGCTCGACCAGCAAGATCGTGGTGCCACGCTCGCGGTTGATGCGCACGACGATCTCGAAGATCTCCTTCGTCAGCTTCGGGCTCAGGCCGAGGCTGGGCTCGTCCAGAAGAATGAGATGCGGCGCGGCCATGATCGCGCGCGAGATGGCCAGCATCTGTTGCTGGCCACCCGACAGCAGGCCCGCGTCCTGCGTGGCCCGTTCGCGCAGGATGGGGAAGTAGGTGTAGACCGTCTCCATGTCGCGCGCCACGCCGTCGCGGTCCTTGCGGGTGTAGGCGCCCATCAGCAGGTTGTCTTTCACCGACAGCAGAGGAAACACCTCGCGCCCCTCGGGCACATGGCTCAGTCCCTGCTGGACGATGTAGGCCGGGTCCTTGGCGGTGATGTCCTTGCCCTGGAATTCGATGCTGCCCTTGCGGGGGTCGATGATTCCCGAGATGGTCTTCAAGATCGTTGTCTTGCCCGCGCCGTTGGAGCCAAGCACGGTTGCTATTTCGCCCTGACGGACTTTCAGGCTCACGCCTCTTATCGCCTTGATGGGGCCGTAGGCGCTTTCCACGTTCAGGAGTTGGAGTACTGCGTCGCTCATGCATGGGCTCCTTGCCGAAGCCCGGTGTGCGGTGCGGTGTGGGCGCGCCCTCTGTGCCGCTGAGGAGCGCAGCTTTCCGCGGACAAGGGCCCGCCCTTGTTTGAGCGAAGCGAGTTTGGGCGGGACCCCGCGGAAGGCGAGCACCGCAAGGGAGCCCGAAGGGCCGGCATAGTGGGGGCGACCGCGCCGCACCGCATACCGGGCGCCCCCAAGGAGGTAGCGAACGAAGCACTCATACCGCCGCCCTCCTCAAACTGCTCACGTCATCCACGGTCCCCAGATAAGCCTCGACAACACGCGAATCCGCCTGCACCTCGCGAGGCGACCCAGTAGCCAGCACTTCGCCCATGTTCATAGCCAGCACGCGATCAGAAACTTTGGAAACAAGCGACATGTCATGCTCGACCATCAAGACAGACACCCCCAGCTCATGCTGAATGTCCTGAATCCAGAAAGCCATGTCCGCCGTCTCTTCGACATTCAGACCGGAGGACGGCTCATCGAGCAACAGCAACTTCGGCTCCGTGCACAACGCACGCGCCAGCTCCACCACCTTGCGAACGCCGTAGGGCAGCCCCGCCACCATCGAATCACGGTGATGCTGAAGATCCAGCAGCTCGATCACCTGCTCCGCCTTCTCGCGCGCAGCAATCTCCGCGCGCCGGGTCGCGGGCGTGAAGAACACCTCGCTCCAGAACCCCGTCTGCCGGTGCGTGTGGCGACCGATCAGCAGGTTGTGCAGCACCGTCGCATGCTCGAACAACTCGATGTTCTGGAAAGTACGCGCGATGCCCAACGCAGCAATCGCATGCGGCGCCTGCTGCGTCAGCGCAATCGGACCGCCCTCCTCTCCATGCCACGTGATCTCGCCCGTGGTCGGCGTGTAGATGCGGCTGATCAGGTTGAACACCGTCGTCTTGCCCGCACCGTTCGGGCCGATCAGCGTGAACACCTCGCCGCGCCGCACGTCGAAGCTCACCTTGTTGACCGCCAGCACACCGCCGAAGCGCACGCTCAGCTCTTTCGCGGAGAGAAGAATGTCGCCGTTCATCGCAACCGATCCGACTTGGTGAACGACTTCTGCCGCTTGAACAGCCCCCTGCGGTAGAACGGAAAGAGCTGCAGCCAGGTGCGGATTTTCAGCCAGCGTCCGTACAGCCCCAGCGGCTCGAACAGCACGAAGGCGATCAGCACCACGCCATACACCAGACCCTGCAACCCCGGCGCCTGGCCGATGACCGCCGGCAGCCAGTCCTTGCCAATGGAGATCAGCTGCGGCATCGCGATCAGGAAGATCGCCCCCAGGAACGCGCCGTGCACCGAACCGAGCCCGCCGATCACCACCATCAGCAGCAGGTCGATGGACTGCAGGATGCTGAACTGGTCCGGCGAGATGAAGCTGAGCTTGTGCGCATACAACGCCCCGCCCAGCCCCGCGAGCGCGGCCGAGATCGCGAACGACATCGTCTTGTAGCGCGCGAGGTGAATGCCCATGCTCTGCGCCGAAATTTCCGAATCACGAATCGCGACGAAGGCCCGCCCCGTCGGCGAGCGCAGCAGGTTCAGGATGCCCAGCGTGCTCAGCACCGCCACCACCAGGCACAGAAAGTAGAACCCGTCGCCCGATCCCAGCGACCAGCCGAAGAGCTGCGGCGACTTCACGTGCAGCCCCGCATTGCCGCCCGTCACGCTCTCCCACCGTGCGAACACCTCCTCGACGATGAAGCCGAACGACAGCGTCGCAATGCCGAGGTAGATGCCCTTCACGCGCAACGCCGGCAGCGCGACCACCACACCCACCGCCGCCGACAACGCAGCAGCCGCCACCAGCGCCAGCGGAAACGGCACGCCGAGATTCGTCAGCACCCCCTGCGTGTACGCACCCGTTCCGAGGAACGCCGCATGCCCGATGGAAAACTGCCCCGTGAAGCCGGCCAGCAGCATCAGCCCCAACCCGACGATGCCGTAGATCAGCACGAAGGTCAGCTGCGCCAGCCAGTACTCGTCGATGACCCAAGGCGCAACGATGAGGAACGCAATGAGCAAGCCATACCAGAACACATGCCCACCGTGGCGTGCGAGCCGGATGTCCTGGTCGTAGCTGGTCTTGAAGATGAAGCGCATGGGATGTTCAGACCTTCTTGCGCAGCTTCTCGCCGAACAACCCGTTCGGCTTGATCATGAGCATCAGCAGCACCACGATGTACGGCGCCGTGTCCTTGAAACCGTCGGGCAGGTAGAAGCCCGCGAACGACTCGACGATGCCGATCACCAGCCCGCCGACGATGGCACCCGGCAGGCTGCCGAAGCCCCCCACCACCGCCGCCGGAAAAGCCTTCAGCCCGATGAAGCCCATGTTCGCGTGCACGAAGGTGATGGGCGCCAGCAGCATGCCCGCAATGGCCGCGACCGCTGCCGCGAGCCCCCACACCAGCCCGTTGAGCCGCTTCACCGGAATGCCCATGTAGTAGGCCGCCAGCTGGTTCTGCGACGAGGCCTGCATCGCGATGCCCAGCTTGCTGTAGCGGAACATCGCGAACAGCAGCCCGCACAGGATGGCCGTGGCGATGATGATCGCCAGCTGCTCCAGGTTGACCACCAGCTCGCCGAGCTTCCAGATCTGGTCCTTGTAGGGCACGGCCAGCGTGTGGGTTTCGGTGCCGATGCCCGGCACCATGGTGATGAGCCCGCGCGCCACGTAGGCGATGCCGATGGTCAGCATCACGATGGAGAACTGCGGCTGCCCGAGGATGGGCCGTATCACCACCAGTTCGAGCAGCACACCGAAGGCCGCCATCGCCACCACAGCGAAGATCGCCGCGAGCCAGAACGGCATGCCGAACAGCGACATGCCGGCGAACGCGCCGAAGGCACCGAGCATCATCAGGTCGCCCTGCGCGAAGCTCACCGTCTCGGTGGCCTTGTAGATCAGCACGAAGCCCAGCGCGATCAGGCCGTAGATGCAACCTTGCGCAATGCCCGACAGCAGGAGTTGAAGGATCTGCATGGGGCCCCTGCGCCGCGCCTACTGCCTGAAGCCGCCGGCCGCGTCGTGCAGCGCAAGGCGGCGCGAGCCGGCCACGATGTCGCTGGGCTTGAGGCCGTAGACCTGGCGGATCGAATGGCTGAAGTGCGTCGAGTCGGGGTAGCCGGTGTCGAGCGCGATGTCGGTCAGCGTGCTGCCCTGTTGCACGTAGCGCAGCAGGCTGCGCGCACGCTTCCATGCGCGGAAGGCGCGAAAGGCCATGCCCGTTTCCTGCTTGAACAAGTGCAGGAAGCGCGAGAAAGACAGGTGCACCGAGGCAGCGCACTCTTCGGCCGACATCGGCGTGGCGGGGTCGGCGTTGATGGCGTCGGCCACCTTGCGGATGCGCGCATCGAGCGCGCGCGGCGCCAGCGCTTCGCCGAAGAACATCGCATCGAAGTCGAAGCCCTCGAAGCTCATGCCGCGCGCCGAGGCCGCCAGCAGGTGCGCATGGGCCTCTCGCAAGCGCTGCACGAAGGCCGGTGCCTCGACGGGGCCGCAGTGCTGCAAAAAGGCCGGCATGCGCGCGGGATCGACCGACTCCGACTCGATCAGCAGGTTGAAGATCAGCGGATGCGTGCTCTCCACCTGGTGCAGCACATGCGGCGGCACCACGATGAATTCACCGGTCATCCACGCCCCGCCGCCGATGCGGATGCGGTTCGGCGGCGCGCCGGCGGGCGACACGTACACGCCGTGCCCGCCCATCGTGCGCTCGGCGGCGGCGCCGAGCAGGCCGGCATAGAACACGCGATGCGGCGTGAGCCACATCAGGCGTTCCCCCTGCCGTGCGGCGCCGCGCTCGGGCGGCGTCGTCCTCGTTCGCTGCATGGTGTTTGTCTCCTGCATCGGTGGACTGCCACTGCGGGGTGGCGTCTTTGTTGGCTGGATCGTAGCGGCGCGAGCCACCTGCGCGATATCGATTTGCGCGGGGACTTTCCCTAGGCCGGTGCCAGTGCGCGGCGCAGTTCGGCGGCGCAGAGCGCCACTGCGGTGTTGGCCTCGTCGAGCACCTTGCCCATGGGCACGAAGCCATGGATCTGGCGCTCGAAGCACACGTACATGGCGCGGTTGCCCGCGGCCGTGAGCGCCTCCGCATAGGCCAGCCCTTCGTCGCGCAGCGGGTCGTAGCCGGCCGTGAGCACCAGTGCGGGCGGCAGCTTCGACAGGTCGGTATGCAACAGCGGCGAGGCGCGCCAGTCGAGGTCGTGCGCCGGGTCGGTGATGTAGTGGTCGTGGAAGTAGCGGATGGTGTCTGCCGTCAGCAGATAGCCCTGGCCGTTCGTCTGGTGCGAGGCATGGCCGCGCCGCATGTCGGTGGCCGGGTAGATCAGCAACTGGAAGGCAATGGGCAGGTCGCCAGCATCGCGCGCGGCGATCGACACCACCGCCGCAAGGTTGCCGCCGGCGCTGTCGCCGCCGACTGCGAGCCGGCTCGCATCGAGCCCCAGCGCCGCGGCCTCGCGGCGCACCCACCGGGTAGCGGCCAGCACGTCGTCGACGGCGGCGGGAAAGCGGTGCTCCGGGCCCATGCGGTAGTCAACCGCGACGACAGCGCAGCCCGCACCGTTGGCCAGCTCGCGGCACAGCACGTCGTGCGTGTCGAGGTCGCCGATGACCCAGCCCCCGCCGTGGTAGTACACCAGCACCGGCAGCGGGCCTGCGCCAGAGCCGAGCGGCCGGTAGAGCCGCACCGGGATGGTGCCGTGCGGGCCGTCGGCGGCCAGGTCGCGCACCTCGGCCACTTCGGCCGGCAGCGGCTGCGTGGCGACGCGGCGCTCACGGTAGAAGGTCCGCGCGTCGGCGGGCGACAGGGTGTGCGTCGGCGGAATGCCGCGCGCCTCGATGAAGTCGAGCAAGGCGCGAGCCTGGGGGTGCAGCATGGTGTCTCCGGTGGAACCACTCGACCATGCCCGCGCCGTTGCGGCGCGGCTTGCGAAAACTGGCTATGCCTTGCGCGGCTTCACGCGCGAGGCGGCTTCCTTGGCGAGCTTGCGGGCCGTGTCGATGTCGGCCGCGTGCACCAGCGCCACGCCCATGCGGCGCTTCAGGAAGCTCTCGGGCTTGCCGAACAGGCGGATGTCACTGCCAGGCACCTGCAGCGCCTCGGCCACGCCGTCGAAGGCGATGCCGGTGGCGTCCACGCCGCCGTAGATCACCGCGCTGGCACCCGGGCTCTTGAGGGAGGTGTCGACCGGCAGGCCGAGGATGGCGCGCGCATGCAGCTCGAACTCGTTCTGCCACTGCGTGGCCATGGTGACCATGCCGGTGTCGTGCGGGCGCGGGCTGACTTCGCTGAACCAGACCTCGTCGCCCTTCACGAACAGCTCGACGCCGAACAGGCCCTGGCCACCGAGGTCGGCCGTCACGGCCTGTGCGATCTGCTGCGCCTTCTGCAGCGCGGCGGGCGCCATGGGATGCGGCTGCCAGCTTTCCACATAGTCGCCGCTCACCTGCACGTGGCCGATGGGGTCGCAGAACTGCGTCTGCACAGCACCGCCGGCATCCTTGGCGCGCACGGTGAGCAGCGTGATCTCGTAGTCGAAGTCGATGAAGCCCTCGACGATCACGCGGCCATGGCTCACGCGGCCGCCGGCCATGGCGTAGTCCCAGGCCTTCTGCACGTCGGCGGGGCCGTCGATCTTGCTCTGGCCCTTGCCGGAGCTGCTCATCACGGGCTTGACGATGCAGGGGTAGCCAATACCTTTCCCGTCCGCGCCATCGATGGCCGCCTGCAGCTCGGCCAGCGAGTCGCAGAACTTGTAGGGGCTGGTCGGCACACCCAGCGTTTCGGCGGCCAGGCGGCGGATGCCTTCTCGGTCCATCGTCAGGCGGGCAGCGCGGGCCGTGGGAATCACGCGCACCACGCCGGCGTCTTCGAGCTGCTGCAGCATGGGCGTGGCGATGGCCTCGATCTCCGGCACCACCAGCATGGGCTTCTCGGCCTCGATCAGCGCTTTCAGCTGCTCGGGGTCGCTCATGGTGATGGTGCGCGCGTGGTGCGCCACCTGCTGGCCGGGGGCGTTCTCGTAGCGGTCGACGGCAATGGTCTCGGCGCCGAGGCGCTGCAGGGCGATCAGCACCTCCTTGCCTAGTTCGCCGGAGCCCAGGAGCATCACGCGGGTTGCAGAGGGGGAAAGGGGGGTGCCGAGGGTGGTCATGGTCGGAGGGTCGAAAAGAGCGGGAAAACGAGCAGGGAAAAGCAACCGCCGCACTGTAAGCCACCGGCGGGCCGCCGGTGTCGCACGCGGCAACGGCACGGCCGCGGGGCTGCTTCACAATCGATGTTTTGCCGTGGCGCCAGCTACGTGCACCCCCTTTTTGTTTTCTTCAAGGAGTTCTCTCATGGCTATCCAGACTGTCGGCATCATCGGTGCCGGAACGATGGGCAACGGCATCGCGCAAGCCTGCGCTGTGGCCGGCGTGAAGGTGGTGATGGTCGACATCGCCCAGGCGGCGGTCGACAAGGGCCTGGCCACCGTGTCGGGCAGCCTCGACCGCCTGATCAAGAAAGAAAAGCTCACCACCGAGCAGAAGACCGCCGCGCTGGCGCTCATCAAGGGCTCGACCAACTACGAAGACCTGAAGAGCGCGCAGCTGGTGATCGAGGCCGCCACCGAGAACCACGCGCTCAAGCTCAAGATCCTCAAGCAGGTCGACGACATGCTGGCGCCCGAGGTGATCATCGCGTCGAACACCTCGTCGATCTCGATCACGCAACTGGCGGCCGCCACCTCGCGCCCCGACCGCTTCATCGGCATGCACTTCTTCAACCCGGTGCCGATGATGGCGCTGGTGGAGCTGATCCGCGGCTACCTCACGAGCGACGCCACGCACGACGCGGTGAAGGCACTGGCCGAAACGCTCGGCAAGTCGCCGATCACGGTGAAGAACGCGCCGGGCTTCGTGGTCAACCGCATCCTGGTGCCGATGATCAACGAGGCCTTCTTCGTGCTGGCCGAGGGCATCGCCACGGCGGAAGACATCGACGCCGGCATGAAGCTGGGCTGCAACCAGCCCATCGGCCCGCTGGCGCTGGCCGACATGATCGGCCTGGACGTGTGCCTGGCCGTGATGGAGGTGTACCTGGAGCAGTTCGGCGATTCCAAGTACCGCCCCTGCCCGCTGCTGAAGGAAATGGTGGCAGCCGGCCAGCTCGGCCGCAAGACCGGCCGCGGCGTGTACACGTACTGAGCCGCGCAGCCATAACAACAACATGGAGACAAGACCGATGACTGCGACCCCCACCACCCCACCGGCAGAAGGCTGCATCGACACCCAGGTGCTCGACCACGTGCTGCTGATCGGCATCAACCGCCCCGCCAAGCGCAACGGCTGGACGCCGCCGATGTTCAAGCAGCTGGCCGAGGCCTACACCCGGCTCGACGACGACCCGAACCTGCGCGTGGGCGTGCTGCACGCCTTCGGCGACCACTTCACGGCGGGCCTCGACCTGCCGGCGGTCACCGAGTACATGAAGCGCGGCGAGAAGGCCATTCCGGCCGGCCTGGTGGAGCCGCACGACTTCGGCCTGCCCGACTACCGCCGCCGCACCAAGCCGATGGTGGTTGCGGTGAAGGGCATCTGCTTCACGGTGGGCATCGAGCTGATGCTGGGCGCCGACATCGTGGTGGCGGCCGACAACTGCCGCTTCTCGCAGATGGAAGTGCAGCGCGGCATCATGGCCACGGGCGGCGCCACGCTGCGCATGGCCGAGCGCGCGGGCGTGGGCAACGCGATGCTGCACCTGCTCACGGCGGACGAGTTCGACAGCGCCGAGGCCTATCGCCTCAACTTCGTGCAGAAGGTGGTGCCAGCCGGGCAAGAGCTCGATGCGGCGCTGGCCATTGCGCAGCGCATCGCAGCCCAGGCGCCGCTGGCGGTGGTGGCCACGCGGCTCAATGTGATCAAGGCGGTCGAGCAGGGGCCGCTGGCAGCGGTGTCGGAGTTCATCGAGACGCAGAAGCGCCTGTCGAACAGCGAGGACGCCGCCGAGGGCGTGCGCTCCTTCATCGAGCGCCGCCCGGCGCGGTTCAGCGGCCGTTGATCCCCTTCTTCATCCAGAACAACAACATGCCCCTCTTCATTCGCACGGCGCTTGCCGCCGCCTTCACCCTGCTCGCCGTGAACACAACCTCCGCCCAGACGCCCACGCCCCCCGCGCTGCCAGACCCCGCGGCCACCTCGGTCGATGCGCTGGGCTGGATGAAGGGCTTCCCGCCCGCGCCCGACAAGCTCATCACCTTCGACAACCCGACCGGTGGCGTGTTTCCGCGCACGCGCTGGAGCTTCTCGCACGTGCGCGAGACGGTGCCCACCGCCAACGTGTGGCGCGGCAGCGGCGCGGCCAGCCCGCTGCCGGCGGCAACGCCGCGCTTCGACATCGAGGCCGTCACGTTCAAGCCTCTTGGGAGTACAGGCAGTGAGCAAACGCTCAACTTCGCCCAGATGATCTCCGGCACCTACACCGACGGCATCCTGGTGCTGCACCGCGGCAAGGTGGTCTACGAGAAGTACTTCGGCGCCCTCACGCCCGAGCGCCCGCACATCGCGATGTCGGTCACCAAGTCCTTCGTGGGCACGCTGGCGGCCATCCTCGCTGACGAGGGCAAGCTGGACCCGGCCGCGCCGGTCACCAAGTACATCCCTGAGCTCAAGGACACCGCCTACGGCGACGCCACCGTGCGCCAGGTGATGGACATGACCGTGGGCGTGCACTACTCCGAGAACTACGCCGACCCCAAGGCCGAGATCTGGGACTACGCCCGTGCCGGCGGCATGCTCACCCAGGGCCAGAACTACACCGGCCCCAAGTCGTTCTACGAATTCCTGGTCACGCTGAAGAAGGAGGGCGAGCACGGCGAAGCCTTCGCCTACAAGACCGTCAACGCAGAAGTGCTGGCCTGGATCGTGCGCCGCGCCAGCAACCAGTCGCTGGCCGATCTGCTGAGCGAGAAGATCTGGCGCCGCATCGGCGCCGAGCAGGACGCCTACTTCATGGTCGACCGCATCGGCAGCGAGTCGGGCGGCGGTGGCCTCAACACCGTGCTGCGCGACCTCGCGCGCTTCGGCGAGACCATGCGCAACGGCGGCCGTGCACCCAACGGGCAGCAGGCCATTCCAAAGGCGGTGGTGGAAGACATCCAGCGCGGCGGCGACCAGGCGAAGTTCGTGAAGGCCGGCTATCCGCTGCTCAAGGGCTGGTCGTACCGCGACATGTGGTGGGTGTCGCACAACCCGCACGGTGCATACATGGCGCGCGGCATCCACGGCCAGAGCATCTATGTGGACCCGAAGGCCGAGATGGTGATCGTTCGCTATGCGGCGCACCCGGTGGCGGCCAACGGCGCGAACGATCCGCTGACGCTGCCCGCGTTCCAGGCGATGGCCGAGGCGCTGATGCGCCCCTGAGCCTCAGGCGGCAGCCCGCTCGCGGGCAATGACCAGGAGCCCGTCCATGATCAGGCTCTCGACCAGCTCGAAGTGCCCGTTCATGACGGGCGCCATCTTCCAGCCCGCACCGCCGGTCATGTAGCAGGCCGGCTCCATGCCGCAGTGCGAGCGCACGTGCTGCACCATGCGTTCGACCGCGCCGGCAATGGCGTAGGTGCCGCCGCTGGTGAGCGCATCGCTGGTGTTGGTGGGAAATTCGCGCACTTCGCCGGTGGGCACGTGCAGCCCCGCCGTGCCCGACTCCAGCGCGCGCAGCATGATGCCGTGGCCCGGCAGGATCAGGCCGCCGAGGAACTTGCCTTCGGTGTCGATCGCCTCGACGGTCACGGCCGTGCCGATCAGCACCACCACCATCGGCCGCGGCGGCTGCCCCGGTCTCTCGGCCAGCATGCGGTGGCGCGCGCCGATCATCGCCACGAAGCGGTCGGCGCCCAGGCGCGTGGGATGGTCGTAGCCGTTGACGATGCCGGCCTCGCCAGCGCTGGGCATCACCCAGCGGGGAGTGCAGTCGAAGCGCTCGACGATCTGTTCTTCGGCGCGCCGCCGCACCGCGTCGCCAGCCACCACGCAGCCCAGCATGGAGCCGGGCGAAGGCAGGTCGGCCCAGGGGCCGTCGGCCAGCCGTTCGATGTGGTCGAGGAATTCGGCGCCCTGCGCCTGCAACGCGGCGCCGGGGCGGGCCGAGTCGTAGAGCGCCCATTTGAGGCGGGTGTTGCCGATGTCGATGGCGAGGAAGGGGGATGACATGCGCGGGATTATTGCGACTTTGTGTCTATTCCTGCTGGCGCGTCGCTGACACACGCGGCATGGGCCTACGCCGGCCCTCGGTGTTCCGCCGCTACATTCGCCAATTCCATCCACCACCGCACAAGGAGAAAGCCATGGGATTGCTGAGTTTCATCAAGGAGGCGGGCGAGAAACTGTTCGGCGGATCGTCGGCGCAGGCCGCCACGCCCGACGCCAATGCTGCGGCAGCAGCAGCCATCAAGACCTACATCGAGACGCAGAACCTCGGCCTCACGGGCCTCGAGGTGACCTACACGGCCAGCAGCGGCGTGGTCACCCTCGCCGGCCAGGCGCCCTCGCAGGAAGCCAGCGAAAAAGCTTCGCTGGCCGCGGGCAACGTGGCGAACGTGACCAGCGTCGAGAACAACCTCGTCGCCCCGGCCGCGCCACCCGCGCAGTACCACGACGTGGTGAGGGGCGACACGCTGTCGGCCATCTCGAAGAAGTACTACGGCGATGCCAACAAATACAACGCGATCTTCGAGGCCAACAAGCCGATGCTGACGCACCCGGACAAGATCTATCCGGGGCAGAAGTTGCGCATTCCTGCGCTGAGCTGATCTTTCGTTCTTCGATCGGCAAAAGGCCTACCGATTTCGGTGGGCCTTTTTTGTTTCTTTCCGGGGTGCGTGCGAATGACACCGGGTACTCCCTTGTGCGAATGTCCCCCGTCGGCGTGAACGCGCCCTGAACAGGAATCCCTAGTTCTGCTTCCAAGGCAGCCCACGCTTGCGCCAGCCGCCAATCTGCCCACGATGCCCCTGCTCGTCCGGGTTCCCCTCGAAGCCTTCGAGGATGTTGTAGGCCTCAACACCCAGTTCCGTCGCGCGCTTGGCGGCGGAGATGGAGCGCACGCCGCTGCGGCACAGCAGCACCAGCTTCTTCTTGCCTTCGGCGGCGGCGCGGATGCCGTCGTCGAACGCGGCGTTCATCGCCATGCCCGGCCATTGCTTCCAGGCCAGAGGCACGGCGCCGGGCACGTAGCCGACCCATTCGCGTTCGGCGTCGGTGCGCACGTCGACCAGCACGGCCTCGCCGCTGGCCATCCACTGCGCGGCCTGCTCGGGCGTCACGTCGCCGGCATAGCCTTTTCCCCCAACTGGTTCAGTCATCTCTTTGCGTCCTTCAAATGAATAGGGTTACTTCCCAGGCAGCGGCCGTCTTTACGTTGCCCGATGCCCTCGCCGGATGGTGGAATTTTTCACCAGTTCGTGAAAACCCTGTTTGTCACGTTTTCCTGCGCGCCAAAGATGCGGCTTGGACCTGCCAAACATAACTCCAAGGGGCGGGCAGGGTTTCTTCGTCATCAGAACTTGTTTTGGAGAGAGACAACATGACAGACAGCAAATCACCCCGCCGCCGCAACCTCCTCAAGGGTGCAGCCGTGGCCGCAGGCGCCATGTCGGTGCCGATGGTCAGCGTGGCTCAGACCACATCCTTGCGCTTCCAGAGCACCTGGCCCGCCAAGGACATCTTCCACGAGTACGCCAACGACTTCGCCAAGAAGGTCAATGACATGGCTGGCGGGCGCCTCAAGATCGAAGTGCTGCCCTCGGGCGCCGTGGTGCCCGCCTTCCAGCTGCTGGAGGCGGTGAACAAGGGCACGCTCGACGGCGGCCATGGCGTGGTGGCCTACCACTACGGCAAGAACTCGGCGCTCGCGCTGTGGGGCTCGGGCCCGGGCTTCGGCATGGATGCCAACACCGTGCTGGCCTGGCACAACTACGGCGGCGGCAAGGCGCTGCTCGACGAGATCTACAAGAGCCTGAACATGGAAGTGGTGTCGTACCTCTACGGCCCGATGCCCACGCAGCCCCTGGGCTGGTTCAAGAAGCCGGTGGCCAAGGTCGAGGACATGAAGGGCCTGAAGTTCCGCACCGTCGGGTTGGCGGTCGACATGTTCACCGAGATGGGCACGGCGGTGAACCCGCTGCCCGGCGGCGAGATCGTGCCCGCGCTGGACCGCGGGCTGATCGACGCGGCCGAGTTCAACAACGCGTCGAGCGACCGCACGCTGGGCTTCCCCGACGTGGTGAAGAACTGCATGCTGCAGAGCTTCCACCAGTCGGGCGAGCAGTTCGAAGTGCTGTTCAACAAGGGCAAGTACAGCGCGCTGTCGCAGGAGCTGCGCTCGATCATCGACTACGCGGTGCAGGCCGCGAGCGCCGACATGAGCTGGAAGGCGGTGCAGCGCAACTCGCAGGACTATGCCGACATGAAGAAGGCCGGCATCAAGTTCTACAAGACGCCCGACGCGGTGCTGCGCGCGCAGCTCGCGGCCTGGGACAAGACTGTGGCGAAGAAGGCCGAGGAGAACCCGCTGTTCAAGAAGGTGCTGGAGTCGCAGCGCGTGTTCGCAGAGCGTGCGCTGCAGTGGCAGAACGACTACGGCGTCGATTTCAAGATGGCCTACAACCACTACTTCAGTAAAAAGAAGGCCTGAAGAATCTCTCGGTGACAGTTCGCGCCGGCCATACGGAACGCTCCGGATGGCTGGCTTTCCGATGCGTGCTTTGCTGTTTTCCCGTGCCTTCATGACCATCCAACGCTTCCTCCACACCGTCGACCGGTTCAGCATGGTCGTGGGCAAGACCTTCTCGTGGCTCATCGTGGCGCTGATGCTGCTGGTGTGCGGCGAGGTGTTCAAGCGCTATGCGCTCAACGCGCCCACCGCCTGGATCTTCGACGCCAACAACATGCTCTACGGCACGCTCTTCATGATGGGCGGCGCCTACACGCTCTCACAGGCCGGCCATGTGCGCGGCGACTTCTTCTACGGCAGCATGAAGCCGCGCACGCAGGCCGCGCTCGATCTCGTGCTGTTCGCGCTCTTCTTCCTGCCCGGCGTGGTGGCGCTCACATGGTCGGGCTGGACCTACTTCGGCGAATCGCTGGCAATGCATGAGCAGACCTTCAACGCCGACCCGATCCCGGTGTACCCGTTCAAGTTCGTGATCCCCGTGGCCGGCGCGGTGCTGCTGCTGCAGGGCATCGCGGAGATGGTGCGCTGCGCGCTGTGCCTGAAGACCGGCGTGTGGACGCCGCGCCTGAAGGACGCGGAAGAAATGGACGTGGTCGGCGAGCAGCTCGCCGGCAGCAGCTACGTCGATGAAGCCGACAAGCGCGAGGTGATCGACAAGGCCAAGGCCATCGAGCAGGCCGCGCAGCAGCGCAAGAGCGACACGACTGGAGGTGCGGCATGAGCGAACCCGCACTCGGCCTCCTGATGCTTGGGCTGATCGTGGTCGTGATCATGCTCGGCTTTCCCACGGCGTTCACGCTGATGGGGCTAGGCATGTTCTTCGGCTTCATCGCCTTCTACGACCCTGCCTCGCCCTGGCTCGACAACAAGGTCTTCGACCTGATGGTGCAGCGCGCCTTCGGCGCCATGACCAACGAGACGCTGCTCTCGATACCTCTGTTCGTGCTGATGGGCTACGTGATGGAGCGCGGCGCGCTGGTCGACAAGATGTTCCACAGCGTGCAGCTCGCATTCCGTCGCGTACCCGGCTCTCTCGCGGTGACCACGCTGATCGTCTGCACCTTCTGGGGCATCGCCAGCGGCCTGGTCGGCGCGGTGGTGGTGCTGATGGGCGTGATCGCGATGCGGCCGATGCTCAACGCGGGCTACGACACGCGGCTCGCGGCTGGCGTGATCACCGCGGGCGGCACGCTCGGCATTCTCATTCCGCCCTCGGTGATGATCATCGTGTATGCGGCAGTGGCCGGGCAGTCGGTGGTCAAGCTCTATGCGGCTGCCATGTTCCCCGGCTTCTTCCTCGCATTTCTCTACCTGCTCTACGTGATCGGCTGGGCCGTGCTGCAGCCGAAAGTGGCGCCCAAGCTGCCGCCCGACCAGCAGCGCGCGCCGGTCACGCCGTGGGTTGCGCACATTGCGGCGAGCTATTCGCCGCGCATGCTGCCGGCGCTGTTCGCGGCCGTGGTGTCGCCCGCGCGCGCCATGCGCGGTGCGGCGGAAGGCGTGCGCATCACCTGGTGGCTGCTGCTGCGCAGCCTGCTGAATGCGCTGGTGCCGCTGGCGCTCGCAGTTGCGACGCTGGGCTCGGTGTGGTGGTACGTGACTATTTACTCGCAGAAGGACAACAACGCACCGACGGTCGCGGAGCAACAGGCGACGCAGAAGGCCGAAGCCCCGGCCGCTGCTGCATCGCCCGAGGCCTCCGGTACCGGGCTCGCTGAACCACCCACGTCCGACGAGCCGAAAGAGTCCGCATCGGAAGGCGGCCTGCAGGAGCCTCCCGGCGGCGTCGAGGAACCACCCGGCAGCGAGGCCCCTTCAGCGCCGCCTGCTGCGGAAGGTGGCCTGCAACAACTAGGCGAAGCCGTCGATGCACCGAAGACCGCCGCAGTGCCCGAAGCCTTCTACACAGGCTTCCTGCTGGCCAGTCTCTTCACGCTCGCACTGCTCTCCTGGTACTACTGGCGCATGAACGCGGAGCAATTCGAGATCCTGCGCATGCTGGTGTCGTCGGTCATGCCGCTGGCCACGCTGACGCTGGTGGTGCTGGGCGTGATCTTGTTCGGCATCACCACCGCCACGGAGTCGGCCGCGGTCGGTGCGGCCGGCGCCTTTCTCATGGCATGGCAAGCCGGCACGCTCGACTTCAAGAAGACCAAGGAGGCCGTGTTCCTCACGCTCAAGACCACCTCGATGGTCTGCTGGCTGTTCGTGGGCTCGGCGCTGTTCTCGGCGGTGTTCGCGCTGCTGGGCGGCCAGCGCATCATCGAAGAGTGGGTGATGGGCATGAACCTCACACCGCTGCAGTTTCTGCTGCTGTCGCAGGCGATCATCTTCGTGCTGGGCTGGCCGCTGGAGTGGACCGAGATCATCGTGATCTTCGTGCCCATCTTCCTGCCGCTGCTCGCGCACTTCCAGATCGACCCGCTGCTGTTCGGCGTGCTGGTGTTCGTGAACCTGCAGGCGGCATTCCTCTCGCCGCCGGTGGCGATGTCGGCCTTCTACCTGAAAGGAGTGTCGCCACCGCACGTGACGATCAACCAGATCTTCGCGGGGATGATGCCGTACATGCTGATCGTGATCCTGTGCATGGTGTTCATGTACATCTGGCCGGGGTTGACGTTGTGGCTGCCGCAGTATCTGTACGGTTGAAGGCCGACGCCGGTGGGCGGCGACCAGAGCCTGCGCAACGCTGGCTCAGCGCCGCCGCTCCACATACGGCCGCGCCTGCAGCAGCACGATGCGATCGCCCACGGTGGCCCACTCGATGTCCTGATCGACCGCGTTGAACGTGCGCTTCACCGCAGCGCCCACGTTCGCCAGGCGCACCACCAGCTCATCCGTCAGCACGTTGCGTCCAGCTTCCACCGGCACTTCCTTCACGCCGCCTTCCTTGTCGAGCTGCAACGAGGTTTCCTCGGCCGATCGGCTCAGCACCTGGATGGCCTTCGACCAGCTCGAATACATCACCTGCTCCGCCACGCGCTGCCCCTCGACCACGCGGATGCCGATGCCGCGCTTGGCCGAGATGTAGGTGACGTGCGGATGCCCCGCGTCGAAGGGGTCGCGCGTGATCATCACGCCGGCGTTGGTCGAGTCGATGGCGGTCTGCACGAACACGCCCATCAGTACCGACTCTGCGCCGAAGCCCGCGGCGCTGCGGGCTTCCCAGGCTTCGGGGTTGAAGACCGAGGCCCAGACCTTCTTCACCGCAACTTCGAGCGCGTCGCCGGTCTTGACGTTGGGCACCGTGGTGTAGAGCCCCGCTCCGCTGAAGCCGGGCAGGTCTTCGGAGTTGGACGAGCTGCGCACGAACACGCCACTACCGCCCAGCTGCGACTGCCACGCGGCACGCCATGCCGCCGCGGTGGCGGCATCGACGGGCCATTGCACGATCTCGTCGCGCAACTGCGCCAGCGCCTTCTGGCGAATCTTCGGATCGCTCGCGAAGCCGGGCTGTCGCTGCATGCGCGCGATGCGCTCGGCCAGGCCGTTGGCGCGCATGAAGCGGTCGTAGTGCGCGAACGGAACGCAGAAGCCGTCGGGCACCGAGGTGCCCGGAATGTGCGCGGCCAGCATGGCGCCGAGGTTCGCGGCCTTGGTGCCGCACTGCGCGTTGTTGCGCGCACGCAGTGACGCCAGCGGCAGCAGGCGGGTTTCGCGCAGGTCGGGCTTGACGGCGCGCGCGCTGCCGGGCGTGGCGCCGGTGGACGCTGTGCGCACGGCGCGCGGTGGCAGCGCCGCGATCTCTTCAGGCGTGAGGCGGCGCACCTGGTAGCCCGAGGCAGCCACCTTCAACGCGACCCATTGGCCCGCGTGCGCCTTCAGCACCGTGGCGGCGTCGCGCACATAGGCGTTCGGAATGCCCCAGCCCTTGGCCAGCAGGTTGACGTGCGAGAGCGCAGTCGAGGGCCGTTCGGTCAGCACGCCCGCCACCGGCGGCAGGCTGATAGGCACCTGCCGCAGCACGGCGATGTCGTCGGGCAGCAGCGCGTTGATGCCGGATTCATCATCCACGATGCGCACGCGGCCGGTGGCGGTGCCCAGGTTCAGCGGCAGAAAAGGCTGCTCGCGGATCAGCGCCTCCTGGCTCACGGAGTCGATGCCGGCTTCCTTCGCCACGCGCTCGTGCAGCGTGGAGTTGGTCTTGAACTTCACCGGCGCGAAGAAGCTGGCCTTGACCTGCTCGTCGGCCTGCCGCAGCAGCGGCGCGGTGAGCCGGTCGCCTTCCCAGAACTCGTAGGTGAAGGTGCCGATGTTCTGCTGCCAGCTCAGCGTGCCGAACAGGAAGCGGCGGTCGGGCACGAGGTAGTTGCGGTCGATCTCGCGCTTGGCGGTGCTCGGCACCAGCCGGGTATCGCGAAGGAAGCGCACGTGCAGTTGGTAGCGCGGCGTGTCGATGTAGTACATGCGCGCCGGCCTAGACTGCCGGTCGATGGCGAACAGAACGTGCGCGAGCTGCATGGGCGTGCCGGCGTCATAGACGCGCGCCATCTGGTCGAAGTCGCCCTGGCTGCGCAGCACGGGCAGCGACGACGGCACTGAAGGGCGCGGCACGAGCTGCGCGGCCGGGCCTTCGGGCTGCGGCTGGTTCTGCTGCTGGTAGTAAGACGGCTTGCGCGCCAGCTGGGCAATGGCGGTCGCGGGAATGGCCGCAAGGGTTGCCGCAGCCACCAGGCACAGCGCAGTCACGCTATTGTTTCGGGAGCGCGCGACGCCCGTGGGGCATGCGTTTTTCTGGTTTTTCATGGGTATCCCTCCTTACAGCCGGTTGCCGATTGCACGCGCGCTTCACCAAGCAGTGGGCAGGCGGTGACAGCGGCAGCGGATTCTCGCGCGTTACAAACACAGCGCTTTCGCATCGTCCCGAGGATCAGAGAACAACGCCATGAGCCAACCCGCCCTTTCCATGCTTTCCGCCCCGCGCCGATGGCTGCTCGGCCTGGCGCTGCTGTGCGTCGGCCTCGCGGCCGGCGCGCAGCAAGACCCGCCGGGCCGCGTCGCCCGCCTCAACTTCCAGCAGGGCACGGTGAGCTTCGCGCCTGCCGGCGAAGACAGCTGGTACGACGCGCAGCCCAACCGCCCCATCACCACCGGTGACCGCCTCTGGACCGACCGCAACGCGCGGGCCGAGCTGTACATCGGCTCGGCGGCGCTGCGGCTCGACGGGCAGACGCATGTGGAGTTCTCCGAACTCGACGACGACACGGCGCGCATCACCTCGAACCAGGGCAACCTCCAGCTGCGCGTGCGCGACGATCTGGCGGGCCAGCGCGTCGAGGTCGACACCGGCAATCTCGCGGTGGTGATCGACGAGCCGGGCGAATACCGCATCGCATCCGATCCAGCCGCCGGCACCACCTGGGTGGCCGTGGCCTCGGGCCGCGTCACGCTCTACGGCGACAACGGCCAATCTCAATCGCTGGGCGCGCGGCAGCAGCTCACCGTGTCGGGCCGCGACCTTTCGGCCGTGGGCGGGGCGCCGCAGCAGACCGGCGGTTTTGAAGCCTGGGTGGCCGAGCGCAACCGCCTCGAAGACCAGTCGGTCTCCGCGCGCTATGTGTCGCGCGAGGTGGTCGGCTACCAGCAGCTCGACAACTACGGCGACTGGCAAAGCGACGCCACGTATGGCGACGTCTGGTTCCCGCGCAATGTCGATGCCGACTGGGCGCCGTACCGCGACGGCCAGTGGGTCAATGTCGCGCCTTGGGGGCTGACCTGGGTCGACGCCGCGCCGTGGGGCTTCGCGCCCTTCCACTACGGCCGTTGGGCGCGCGTGGGTCCGCGCTGGGGCTGGGTGCCGGGGCGTCCGAACGGGCGGCCGGTGTATTCGCCCGCGCTGGTGGGCTTCGTGGGTGGCGGTGCCAATGCTGGCGTGCAGATCGGCAACGGCCGCAACGGCGTGGGCTGGTTCCCGCTGGCCCCGGGCGAGCAATGGCGCCCTGGCTACCATGCGAGCCAGCGCTATGTGGACCAGGTGAACCGCATGGCCATCTACAACCGGCAGGCCCGCAACGACTTCTATGCCAACCAGCAGATGCCGGGCGCCGTGACCGTGCTGCCCGCCGACCGCTTCGGCCGCGGCAGCTTCGGGCGGCGTGACCTGGTGCGGCTGCCGGACGACCGCTTCTCGCGCGGGCCGGTGGCGCCCACGCCGGGCATCGCCATCAACGGCTTCGGCGGCGGCTTCGGCCGGCCCGCCGCGGTGATGCCGCCGGCGGCGGCGCTGATGGCGCGGCAGCAGCAGCAGGTCCAGTTCCAGCAGGCGCAACAGCAGCAGTTGATGCAGCAGCGCGCGGCGCAGGCCGCACAGATTCAACAACAGCAGCAACTGCAGCAACAACAGCAGATGGAATGGCAGCGCCAGCAGGGCGGGCGTCAGCAACAGGAATGGCGCCAACAGCAGGATTGGCGGGCGCAACAAGACTGGCGCCAGCGCGGCGAGCAGGAGCGCTGGCAACAGCAACAGCAGCAACAACAACTGCAGGTCCAGCAGCAACAGGCGCTGCGTCAACAGCAGGAAATGCAGCAGCGCGCCGCACAAGCCCAAGCCCAGCAGCAGCAACAGTTGCTTCAACAACAGCAAATGCAGCAGATGCAGCTCCAGCAACAGCGCGCGGCCCAGCAGCAGGCCTTGGCCCAGCAACAGATGCTCCGCCAGCAACAGGAAATGCAGTTGCGCGCCGCGCAGGCGCAGCAGCAGGTGCAGGCCCAACAGCAGGCCCAGCAGAACGCGATGCGCCAGGCGCAGGAGGCCCAGCTGCGCGCGCTCCAGCAGCAGCGCGGCATCGCACCCCAACCGCAGCCGCAAGGCCAGCGCAGCGACGATCCGCGCAAGCTCTGGACCTCGCCGGACTCGCGCTGAGAACGCCCCACCGCAAGCCCCGCTGAAAGCGCTGCCTTCGCCCCGCCGCTACAGTCGGCGGCCAAGGAGCAAGCCTTTCATGCCCACATTCGACTTCGATCTCTTCGTCATCGGCGGCGGCAGCGGGGGCGTTCGCGCCGCTCGCATGGCGGCGCACACCGGCGCCCGCATCGCCATCGCAGAGGCCGCCGAACTCGGCGGCACCTGCGTCAACGTGGGCTGCATTCCCAAGAAGCTCTATAGCTACGCGGCCGGTTATGCCGAGTCCTTCGAGGAAGCCGCGGGCTACGGCTGGAAGCTGCACGGGGCGCCGCAGTTCGACTGGGCGCACCTGAAGGCGCAGCGCGCAAAAGAGATCACGCGGCTCAACGGCATCTATGCCTCGCTGCTGAAGAACTCGGGCGTCACGCTCGTCACCGGATGGGCGCAGCTGGTCGATGCCCACACGGTGGAAATCGACGGCCGGCGCCACACCGCGCGCCACCTGCTGGTGGCCACCGGCGGCACGCCCTTCGTGCCCGACATTCCAGGCCGCGAGCACATCGTGACCTCCGACGCAATGTTCGACCTCGACCCGTTCCCCAAGCGCCTGCTGGTGGTGGGCGGCGGCTACATCGCCTGCGAATTCGCATCGATCTTCAACGGGCTGGGCGCCAAGGTCACGCAGCTGCACCGCCGCGCGCACCTGCTCACCGGCTTCGACGACGACGTGCGGCAGTTCCTGGCGAACGAGATGGGCAAGGCCGGCGTCGACATCCGGCTGAACTGCGAAGCCGCCTCGGTCACGCGCGGGCCGCACGGACTCACGGTCACGCTGGCGCGCGGCCAGCAGATCGAGGCCGACACGGTGCTCTTTGCCACCGGCCGCGTGCCCAACACGCAGGGGCTCGGCCTCGAAGCAGCGGGCGTGAAGCTCGACGAGCGTGGCGCGATCGCAGTCGATGCGCACTACCGCAGCTCGGTGCCGTCGATCTACGCGGTGGGCGACGTGTCCACGCGCGTGCAGCTCACGCCGGTGGCACTGGCCGAGGCGATGGTGGTGGTCGACGAGCTCTTCGGCAAAGGCAAGCGTCGGCTCGACTACGAATTCATTCCCACTGCCGTGTTCACGCACCCGAACATCGGCACCTGTGGCTACAGCGAACTCGACGCGCGTGCGAAGTTCGGCGAGGTGACGGTGTTCTCGAGCGAATTCAAGTCGCTGCGCCACACGCTGTCGGGCCGCAGCGAGCGCACATTCATGAAGCTGATCGTGGACAAGGCGAGCGACCGCGTGGTGGGCCTGCACATGGTGGGCGCGGACGCGGGCGAAGTGGTGCAGGGCTTTGCGGTGGCGATGCGTGCGGGTGCGACGAAAGCGATCTTCGACAGCACCGTGGGCATTCACCCGACGGCCGCTGAAGAGTTCGTGACGATGCGCGAACCGATGCCCGGCTAGGCGCGCACCGCCTGCTGCTTGCCCTCGAGCAGCTTCACCATCACGAACAGCACGCGATTGGCCGGCGTGGGCACGCCCAGTGCCTCGCCGCGCCGCACGACCAGCCCGTTGAGATGGTCGATCTCGCTGAGCTTGCCGCGCGCGAGGTCTTGCGCGGTCGACGAGTATTGCGAGGGCATGCTCTGCGCGATGCCGCGCACGGCGGCGTCGGTATCGCCGGGCACTTCGACGCCTTCGGCCTTTGCAACCGCGAGGCACTCGGCCACCACGTCGCGAATCATGTCGGTCACGCCTGTGCCCTTCACGAGCACACCGTAGGGCAGCTGCGTGATGGCCGAGAGCGCGTTGTAGGCGCAGTTGAGGATCAGCTTGGCCCACAGCGAGCCGCGCACGTTGCCCGAGATCTGCGTAGGCACGCCGGCGGCAACGAGGTGCTGCGCGACCTGCTCGCTCATGCGCGAGGGCGCGATCACCAGTTCGCCGCGCCCGTGGTGCCTCACATGACCCGGCCCCGCCATCTCGGTCGCCACGTAGACGACCGCCGCGGCAACCTCGTTCGCCGGCAGCACCGAGCGCACGCGCTCGTCGTTGTCGACGCCGTTCTGCAAGGTGAGCACCAGTGCGCCGGGCGCGAGATGCGGCTTGATCTGCGCGGCGGCCGCTTCGCTGTCGGTCGACTTCACGCAGAACAGCACGAGGTCCGCGCCCTGCACCGCATCGGCTTCGGTGCTCGCAGCCACCTTCACGAATTCGTCGAAGGCCTTGGTCTCCAGCCGGAGCCCCTTGGCGTTGACGGCCTCTACGTGCGAAGGCCGACCGACCAGCACCACCTCATGCCCGGCACGCGCCAGCATGGCTCCGTAGTAGCAGCCGACTGCGCCGGCGCCCATGACTGCGACTTTCATCGGTTCGATTCCTTGGTTGTCGCGGCGATCATGCCTCGGTCTCCACGCCGCGCGATTTCAGACCTTCGTCCAGCAGCCATTCGCGAAACGCCGCGAAGGCCGGCAGGTCGAGCCGGTCGGGCCGGTAGCAGAGGTAGTGCCCCTGGTTCACGCTCACCGGCGTGCCGCAGGGGCTCAGCAGCGAGCCTTCGGCGAGTTCTTCCTGCACCAGCAGCTTCGGCACTAGGCCGATGCCCAAGCCGTTGAGTGCCGCCTGTATCAGCGCCGAATACTGCGCGAAGCGCGGGCCGGCCACGATCTGCACTTCGGGCACGCCGTGCTGCGCGGCCCATTGGCGCCAGGCGCTGGGCGCGCCCTCGTGATGCAGCAGCGTGTGGCCGACGATGTCGGCGGGCTGCGCGATGCGGTGCCGCCCCTCGACCAGCGAGCGCGCCACGATCAGCACGAACTCGCGCCCCGCGATGTATTCGGACACCACGCCGGGCCAGCCGTCGGGGCCGTATCGGATCGCGGCGTCCACGCCCGCCGGAATGCCGTCGCTCGGCTCCAGGTGACGGCTGAAGCTCAGCATCACGTGGCGGCTCTTCTGGCTGAAGGCGGGCAGGCGCGGGATCAGCCACTTGGTAAGGAAGGTGGGCACGCTCGCCAGCGTGAGCAGCCCGGCGCCCGCGTCGCCCGAGCGCGCCTCGAAAGTCGCGGTTTCTATGGCGCGCAGGCCGCCCGAGATCTTCTGCCAGTACACGCGCCCCTGCGGCGTAAGTTGCACGCCACGCCCATTCTTTTGCAGCAGCTCGCGGCCGAGGAAGGCCTCCAGCCCCGCGATCTGCTTGCTGACAGCGCTCACGGTGATGCACAGGGCGCCGGCCGCCAGCGTGATGCTCTGGTGGCGCGCCACGGCGTCGAAGGCCAGCAGTTCCTGAATGGTGGGGCAGTCGCGCTTCATGCATGGCTCCGCTTCGTGAAAGCTGCATGAAAAACGCTTTCCGATTGCTCAAGTGTCGTCATCCAACTTTCACCCATAAGTACGCATGCATAAGTACGCATGCGGTTCCTAGAATTCGAGGCAACGCGGCGGCATGCTCGGCGCGGACAGTAGCGCATCCGGAAAGTATGCCGGGTGTCCATGACATTGGAGACAACCTTGATCCGCGGCATCTCGCTCATCTACGGCCTGTACCTGCTGCTGCCCATCGCCCTGCTGCTGGTAGGCAGCGTGGGCGGCAACTGGACCAACACGCTGCTGCCCACGGGCATCACGGGGCAGTGGTATGTCGACCTCTGGCTCGACACCTCCTTTCGCAAGGCCTTCGTGAGCAGCCTCGTGGTGGCAATGGCTGCCTGCGCCATCAACACCGTGCTGGCGCTGCCGCTGGCCTATGCGCTGTATCACGGCGCGCGGCGCGGCGGCAGCCTGGCGGCGCGCATCGTGAGCGCCACGCCGGTGGCGGTGCCGGCCATTACGCTGGCCTTCGGCTACATGATCGTGTTCAACACCGACCTCGCGCCCTGGCTGGGTTCGATGCCGCTGCTGATCGCGGCGCACGCGATCCTCACCCTGCCCTACCTCACCAACACGCTGCTCACCGACCTGCGCCACCTCGACCTCGGCCGGCTCGAACAGGCGGCCGCCACGCTCGGCGCCTCGGGCTGGCAGCAGTTCACCGGCATCGTGCTGCCGAGCCTGCGGCAGAGCCTGATCAGCGGGCTGGTGATGGTCGCTGCCATTTCGGTGGGCGAGTTCGGCGTGTCGAACCTGCTCACGAGTTTCCAGAACCGCACCTACCCGGTGGTGCTGCTACAGGCCTTCTACGGCGCCACGGGCTTTGCCTGCGCGGCCACGGTGATCCTTCTTGTGCTGGCCAGTGCGTCGGCGCTTCTTTCTTCTTCCCTTGTAAAGCAGCGCACATGAGTCTTCTGTTCGACAACGTCAGCTACAACTACCCCGGCAGCACGCACGGCCTGCACGACGTGTCGCTCGACGTACGCACGGGCGAGCTCGTGGCGGTGATCGGGCCGAGCGGCTCGGGCAAGTCGACGCTGCTCAAGCTGGTGGCGGGCCTGGAGACGGGCCACACCGGCCGCATCATGCTCGGCGGCGAAGACATGTCGCGCACGCCGGTGCACCAGCGCCACATCGGCATGGTGTTCCAGAGCTATGCGCTCTTTCCGCACCTGAGCGTGCTCGACAACGTGGCCTACGGGCTCAAGCTGCGCAAGCTGGCAACGGCCGAGCGGCGCAAGCGCGCGCAGGAGCTGCTCGACATCGTGGGGCTGGGCGACTTCTCGCAGCGCGCCGTGGCACAGCTCTCGGGCGGGCAGCAGCAGCGTGTGGCCCTTGCCCGCGCGCTGGCCATCGACCCGCGCGCCCTGCTGCTCGACGAGCCCCTGTCGGCCCTCGACGCCAGCGTGCGCGGCCATCTGCGCGACCAGATCCGCTCGATACAGCAACGCTTCAACGCCACCACGCTGCTGGTCACGCACGACCAGGAAGAAGCGCTGGTGATGGCCGACCGCGTGGCCATGCTGAAAGACGGCCGGCTGCTGCAGATCGCCACGCCGCGCGAGATCTACGAGAACCCCGCGAGCCGCGCAGTGGCCGAGTTCGTCGGGCTCTCGACGATCCTGCCCGCGAAGGTGGCGTCGCCGGGCCGGCTGGACCTGGGCTTTGCCGAAGTCTTCGCCGACACCGGCCACCGCCCCTTCGGCACCGCGCTGCATGTGCTGGTGCGCCCCGAACACATCCGAGCCGACCCGGCGCCCGACGCCGTGAACCGCCTCGCGGGCCGCACCGGCGCGCAGCGCTACCTGGGTGCGCTCACGCGCTACGACTTCGAGGTGCCGGGTGCGGGCAAGCCATTCCTTGCCGAGTCGGCAGCGCCGGCTGCAGAAGCCATCGCCATCGCGCCCGAACACCTTCGTTTACTTGACCACTGACCCTTTCCTTCAAGGAGCCACCATGCAACGCAGACATCTGATCCAGGCCGCCGGCGCACTGCCCGCACTGTCATTGGCCACCCTCGCGGCCCGCACCGCCTTCGCCTTCGACGGCCCCGAGCTCTACGCAGGCGAGAAGGCGCTGTACGCCGAGGCGCAGAAGGAAGGCCTGTGCGTCTCCTTCGACACCGGCCCCGAATGGGCCAACTGGAAATCGCTGTTCCGCGACTTCAAGAAGCGCTACCCCGAGATCGAGCTGACCTACAACGACATCGGCTCCGCCGCCACCGTGGTCGCACTCGAAAAGACCAAGCGCCGCCCGCAGGCCGACACCGCCTACTACTTCGCCGCCTCGGCCGTCGACGCCGCGAAGAAGGACGTGGTCGCGCCCTTCAAGCCTGTCAACTTCGACAAGCTGCCGCCCGTGTTCCGCGAGGCCGAGGGCCGCTGGTTCACCATCCACACGCTCAACATCGCTTTCCTGGTCAACAAGAAGCTGGTGAAGACCGTGCCCACCGGCTGGGCCGACCTGCTGAAGCCCGAATTCAAGAGCACGGTGGTTTACCTCGACCCTCGCTCCACCGGCATCGGCCAGGTTCTGACCTTTGCAGCGGCCTACGCCAACGGCGGCAGCGTCGACAACGTGCAGCCCGGCACCGACTACCTCGGCAAGCTGCATTCGGCCGGCAATGTGCTGCGCGTGGAAGGCACGACGCCGTACGCCAAGTTC
This sequence comes from Variovorax sp. YR566, assembly GCF_051992195.1. Lineage (NCBI taxonomy): Bacteria > Pseudomonadati > Pseudomonadota > Betaproteobacteria > Burkholderiales > Comamonadaceae > Variovorax > Variovorax sp. YR566. Next base: position 6,963,796 of record NZ_CP197092.1, read on the forward strand.
CTGAAAGGCGAGATCCCGGTGTGGATCAGCTACGAGAACGACGGCCTCAAGGCCAAGCACGTCGATGGCATGGGCGACGCGGTGGAAGTCGTGATTCCCAAGGAAGCCAGCGTGGCCGCACCGTACGCCATCAGCCTCGTGAAGAACGGCCCGAACCCGAACGCCGGCAAGCTGTGGCTCAACTTCATCATGAGCGAGGCAGGCCAGTCGCTGTTCGCGCAGGGCTTCGTGCGTCCGGCTGTGCCGGGCACGCCGCTGAGTGCCGACGTGGCGGCCAAGATGCCGGCCGCGCCGCAGATCAAGCCGCTCGACGTGGTGAAGGCCTCGGAGCGCAAGGCCGAAGTCGACAAGCTCTGGGCGCAGGCCGCGCTGGGCAAGTAAGCAGGCCGTGATGCGACGCTTTGGCGCCTGGCCCGCGTGGGCCTTCATGGCGCTTTTCTTCGCGGTGCCGCTCGCGGCGCTGCTGCCCGAAGCCTTCGCCGAGGGCGGCAGCGCCTTCGGGCGGCTGTTCGGCAACCCGCTGTTCCTGGGCGCGCTGCGCAATACGTTGGGCCTCGGCCTCGCGGCGGGCGCGATCTCGGCGCTGGTGGGCACCTGCATCGCCATCGAACTGGCACGCCAGCCCGAAGGCCGACGCCAATGGATGATGACCCTGCTGGGCTTGCCGCTGGCCTTCTCGGGGCTGGTGATTGCCTACGGCTTCATCCTGGCCTTCGGCCGCGCGGGCTTCGTGACGCAGCTGCTCGCGGGCCTCGGCGGTGACCCGGCCGCCATCGGCAGCTGGATCTACAGCGTGTCGGGCCTGGGCTTTGCCTATGCCTACTACCTGATCCCGCGCGTGGCGCTGTCGCTGTACCCGGTGTTCGCCAACCTCGACCTGCGCCCGGCGCAGGCGGCGCGCACCTTGGGCGCTTCGAAAGCGCGTGCCTTCTGGGACACGGTGGTGCCCGAGGTGATGCCCTCGGTGCTGTCGAACGCCTGCATGGTGGCCGCGATCGCGATGGGCACCTACGGCACGGCGCTGGCATTGGTGGGCACTCAGCTCAACATCCTGCCGCTGATGCTGCTCGCGCAGGTGGGCGACGGCGGTTCCGATTTCGCGGTGGCGGCGGCCTTGTCGCTGGTGCTGATGGTTGTGTGTGTGATCGTGATGGGAGTGGGCGATGTCTTTACGCGAAGGCGCGAGCGTGGTGCTGTCGGCGCCGGTCACTGAGGCGCTGACGCGCCTCGCGCAAAAGCAGCGGGGGCCCGAGCGCTACCGCCAGCCCGTGGCCATCATCGGCCCGGGCGACGGCGGCCCGGCCGAATGCGAGGCCGCCCACGCGGTGGCGCATGCGCTGGCCGGCGCGGGCATGTCCGTGGTCTGCGGCGGGCGCGGCGGCGTGATGGCCGCGGCCTCGCGCGGAGCCGTGGAGGCCGGCGGCATCGTCGTGGGCATCCTGCCCGAGGACGACGACCGCAACGCCAACGAATGGCTCAGTGTGGCCATCCCCACGGGCATGGGCGAGATGCGCAACGGCATCGTCGCGCGCAGCGGCGTGTGCCTGGTCGCCATCGGCGGCAACATGGGCACGCTGTCGGAAATGGCGCTGGGGCTCAAGTGGGGCAAGCCGGTGTTCGTGATGCATGGCGATGTGGCATTGCCCGGCGCGGTGCAGGCCACCGATGTGGAAGACATGCTCACGAAAGTGCTCGCCTGCCTGCTGGCATGACTGCCCCCGGCTGAAGCGGCGGCCGCATTGCACAATGCCGTCATGCCCTACATGCCCACCTTTGTCGCTCCCGCCCGCTTCACCGATGCCGCCGCTGCACTCGAACAGGTCAAGGCCATCTACCAGGGCGGCCTCGCCCATCTGCGCGAATCGATGCTGCGCTTCGTTGCCGGCGAGGCGCTGCCGGGCCGGGTGCGGGCCTGCTACCCCTTCGTGCGGGTGCACACGCACACCGTCTCGCGCCACACGCCGCCGGCCAACGCCGGCCTGAGCTACGGCTTCGTTGCCGGCCCGGGCCGCTACGAGACCACGCTGACGCGGCCCGACCTGTTCTCGCGCTATTACCTCGACCAGTTCCGCCTGCTGCTCGAAAACCACCAGGTCGAACTCGAGGTGGGCACCAGCACGCAGCCCATTCCGATCCACTTCTCCTTTGCCGAGAACGACCACATCGAAGGCACCATGAGCGCCGAGCGCCGCGCCCTCATGCGCGACGTGTTCGACCTGCCCGACCTGGGCGTGATGGACGACGGCATCGCCAACGGCACCTACGAGGCGCGCGACGGCGAGGCGCAGCCGCTGTCGCTCTTCACGGCCGCGCGGGTGGACTACTCGCTGCACCGCCTGCGCCACTACTCGGGCACCGCGCCCGAGTGGTTCCAGAACTTCGTGCTGTTCACCAACTACCAGTTCTACATCGACGAGTTCGTGCGCCTGGGCCACGAGGCCATGGCCGACGAGAACAGCGAGTACGTCGCCTTCATCGAGCCCGGCAACGTGGTCACGCGCCGGCGCGGGCTTGCTGCAGGTTCGAGCGCCACCTACGGCCACCTGCTCGACGGCAGCCAGGGCACCGCTCCACCGCGCCTGCCGCAGATGCCGGCCTACCACCTGGTGCGCGAGGATTGCAGCGGCACCACCATGGTCAACATCGGCGTCGGCCCGGCCAATGCCAAGACCATCACCGACCACGTCGCGGTGCTGCGCCCGCATGCGTGGATGATGCTGGGCCACTGCGCCGGCCTGCGCAACACGCAGCAGCTTGGCGACTACGTGCTGGCCCACGCCTACGTGCGCGAAGACCACGTGCTCGACGAAGAGCTGCCGCTGTGGGTGCCGATTCCGGCGCTGTCGGAAATCCAGCTCGCGCTGGAGAAGGCCGTGGCCGACGTCACGCGCTACGAGGGGCCCGACCTGAAGAAGATCATGCGCACAGGCACCGTGGCCAGCACCGACAACCGCAACTGGGAACTGCTGCCCGGCAACCAGCCGCAGCGCCGCTTCAGCCAGAGCCGCGCCGTGGCGCTCGACATGGAAAGCGCGACCATCGCGGCCAACGGCTTCCGGTTTCGCGTGCCCTACGGCACCCTGCTGTGCGTGAGCGACAAGCCGCTGCACGGCGAGATCAAGCTGCCCGGCATGGCCAACCACTTCTACCGCGAGCGCGTGGAGCAGCACCTGCGCATCGGCATGCGGGCCATCGAGATCCTGCGCGAAGAGGGCTCGACGCGGCTGCACAGCCGCAAGCTGCGCAGCTTTGCCGAGGTGGCGTTCCAGTAAGAAGAAGGGCTTCCGGAGGGCCCCGACAGAGGTCGGGCCCTCAGGGTTTGTCCTGCCCGCCATCGCGCGGGATTGCGCCGTTTCGCGGACATCATCCGGTTTACCCCACAGCAACCGGAAAGAAGATGACCCAGTCGCGTTCCGTTCCCCTCTCCCGCCGCAGCTTCTCTGCATGGATCGCGGCCTCGGCCGCAGCCGCTGGCGCAGGACATGCCGCACTGTGGCCGCGCACCGCCTCCGCCGCCGACGCACCCGTGAGCAGCAAGCTGCGCATCGTGATTCCCGCCAATGAAGGCGGCGGCTGGGACCAGACGGGTCGCGCGCTCGGCGCCGCGATGCTGGCGTCCGGCGCGGTCGGCAGCGTGGTGTACGAGAACATCGGCGGCAAGGGCGGCACCATCGGACTGGCGAAGTACGTCGAGAAATACGATGCGGACCCCGACACCCTGCTGATGAGCGGCATGGTCATGGTCGGCGCGGTCGCGCTGCAGAAGCCCGCCGTGACGATGGCCAACATGGCGCCGATCGCACGCCTCACCAGCGACTACGAGGTGGTGGCGGTGAAGGCCGATTCGCCCATCAAGACGCCGAAGGATTTGATCGCACAGCTGCGCGCCGATGCAGCCAACACCGTCATCGCGGGCGGCTCGGCCGGCGGCGTGGACCACATGTACGCAGGCATGCTGGCGCGCGTGGCCGACGCTTCGCAGTCGCTGGTCTACCAGGCGCACCCCGGCGGCGCCGAAGTGGTCGAGGCGCTGGCAACCGGCAAGGCCGCAGCCGGCATCTCCGGCTACAGCGAGTTCAGCGAGGGCCTGGCCAGCGGCAAGCTGCGCGCCATCGGCGTGTCGTCGAAGCGGCCGTTCCAGGGCATCGCCTCGGTGCGTGAGCAGGGCGTGGAAGCCGACCTTGCCAACTGGCGCGGCGTGCTCACCGGCCGCAAGGTGCCGCCGTACCGCAAGGCGGCGCTGCTGACGGTGGTGCGGCGCGCCACCGCCACCGATGTGTGGCAAAAAGCCATCAAACAGAACAACTGGGACCCCTTCTGGATGGAGGGCAAGGATTTCGAGAATTTCCTCGAAACCGACACCGCAATGGCCGGCCCGCTGATCTATCTGCTCAAGCTGAAAGCTTGAGAGCGGCCCGCCTCCTCGGGTTTTCCCTAGGCCCATGAAGCGTGGGGTTGACACGTTTTTCGGACATCATCCAGTTACTTCTAAAGACAACTGGAAACAAAATGCCGCATTTCGTGCCGACCGGCCTCTCTCGCCGCAGCCTTGCGGCATGGATCGCATCGACCGCTGCCGCGGGCGCAATGCCCGCAGCGCTCTGGCCCACGATGGCCGGCGCGGCCGAACCGCAGCTCGCCACCAAGCTGCGCATCGTCATTCCCGCCAACGAAGGCGGCGGCTGGGACCAGACCGGCCGCGCGCTCGGCGCCGCGATGATCGCGTCGGGCGCGGTGGGCGACATCAGCTACGAGAACATCGGCGGCAAGGGCGGCACCATCGGCCTGGCGAAGTACGTCGAGAAATACGACGCCGACCCCGACACGCTGCTGATGAGCGGCATGGTCATGGTCGGCGCGGTGGCGCTGCAGAAGCCCGCCGTCACGATGGCGCAGGTCGCGCCGGTGGCACGGCTCACCAGCGACTACGAAGTGGTGGCGGTGAAGACCGACTCGCCCATCAAGACCCCGAAGGACCTGATTGCGCAGCTGCGCGCCGATGCTGCAAAGACGGTCATCGCCGGCGGCTCGGCCGGCGGCGTGGATCACATGTACGCCGGCATGCTGGCGCGTGTGGCCGGCAACGCGGGGGCTCTGGTCTACCTGCCGCACCCCGGCGGCGCACAGGTGGTCGAGGCGCTCGAAACGGGCAAGGCGGCCGCCGGCATCTCGGGCTACAGCGAATTCAGCGATCACCTCGCCAGCGGCAAGCTGCGCGCCATCGGCGTGTCATCGAAGCGGCCATTCCTGGGCATTCCGTCGGTGCGTGAACAGGGCGTGGACGCCGACCTCGCCAACTGGCGCGGCGTGCTCACCGGCAAGAAAGTCCCGGCCGAGCGCAAGGCCGTGCTGCTCGAAGCCGTGCGCCGCGCCACCACGGCCGATGTCTGGCAGAAGACCATCAAGCGCAACAACTGGGACGCGTACTGGATGGCGGGCAAGGACTTCGAGAGCTTCCTCGATCTCGATACGGCGATGGCCGGGCCGCTGATCTATCTGCTCAAGCTGAAGGCCTGATCGCTCGAAGCATCACGCGAAAAGCTCGGGCATTTCGCGCTGCGCCTTCGGCGTGAGCGTGAGCGCCCGCCCGTCGAGCTCCTGCCTCACCCATCCGCGGCGCAACGACAGCTGCAGCCATGCAGCGCCCAGCGCACCGCCCAGGTGCGGACGGCGCTCGCTCCAGTCGAGGCAGGCGCAGGCGAAGCGGCGGCGCGAGCGCCGCACCGCATCGACCTCCACGCCCAGGCTCTCCAGCGCGATCGCGCCTTCGGACGTGAGTTCGTACGAGCCGCTCTGCAGGCCGCTGAGCCAGCCCTGCGCATGCAGCCTGTCGTGCAGCGCGACACCCGCCGTGCCCGCCATGTGGTCGTAGCAGGTGCGCGCGCTGCGCAGGCGGCTCGGCGTGTTCGGCTTGAACTCTGGCGTGCGCGGCGCGCCGGCCACCACCATCAGGCTTTCGAGCGCGGCGGCGACGTCGTCGTTGGCGAGGCGGAAGTAGCGGTGCTTGCCCTGCACCAGCAGATCAACCAGCCGTTCGTCCTTCAGACGCGCGAGGTGCGCGCTGGCGGTCGATGCGGCCACCTCGGCGACGGTGGCGAGCTCGGTGGCAGTGCGCGCGTGGCCGTCCATCAGGCAGCTCAGCATGCGGGCGCGCGCCGGTTCGGCGATGGCGCCGGCCAGGCGGGCCAGCTGGAAATCGGCGGATGAAGCGGTGGTGTCCATGCGCCCATCGTAAGACGGCGCCGCATCCGACACTTCGTTCGCGGACGAAGTGTGGCGGCGGCTTCGATCGCACACTGACGCCATGAACGAAAGCAACAGCCCCACTCTTGCCGACATGCCCGCCGACCCGGTCGCGGCCGTCACGCATGCCGATCCCTATCCGTACTACGCCGCCCTTCGCGACGGGCCACCGCTCGCTTGGAACGAGAAGCTGCGCCTCTGGGTCGCGAGCCGCGCAGACGTGATCGAAGAGGTGCTGCTCGCGCACGGTGCGTTGCGTGTACGGCCGACCGCCGAGCCGGTGCCCCGCGCCATCGTGGGCAGTGCGGCCGGCGAGGTTTTCGGCCATCTGGTGCGCATGAACGACGGCGTGGCGCACCAGGCGCACCGGCCCGCTCTGCAACGCGCACTGGCCGGGCTCGACCTGAACGCGGTGCACGCGGCAGCCCTGCAGATAGCGCTGCGGGTTCCGCAGCAGCAGCCGCTGTCCGACACGCTGTTCTCGATGCCCGTGCAGGCAATCGCGCACCTGCTCGGTTTTGCCGACAACGCGCTGCCGCAGGTGGACCGGTGGATGCGCGACTTCGTGGCCTGCCTGTCGCCGTTGTCCACGCCCGAGCAGTTGCAGCGTGCGAGCGCCGCGGCGGGCGAATTGATGACGCGCTTTGAAGTTCTGGTGGCAGGCGAGCCGCCACGGCACGGCACGCTGCTCGCCGCCGTGCTCGCCGAAAGTGCGGGCGACGCAACGCTGTCACGCTCGCTGCTGGCGAACGTGGCTGGCCTGCTGTCCCAGACCTGCGATGCAACGGCAGGCCTGGTCGGCAACAGCCTGATCGCGTTGATGCGCGAGCCTTCGCTGCGCACGTCGACTCGCACGCGCGACGGCCTGCAGGCCATCGTCGAGGAGACCGCGCGGCATGATCCGTCAGTGCACAACACACGGCGCTTTGCTGCCGAAGCCGTCACCATCGCCGGCACACCGCTGGCCTCAGGCGATGCGGTGCTGGTGCTGCTGGCGTCGGCCAATCGCGACGCGGCGTTCAACCCCGACCCCGACAGCTTCATACTCGTGCGCGCCCGTCGCCGCATGCTCGGCTTCGGCCACGGCATGCATGCGTGTCCCGGCCAGGCATTGGCATGCACGCTGGCCGCGGCCGGCCTCGACGCCCTGCTGCGCCGCGCGCCCGACCTCGATGCTCAGCGCCTGCGCGGCTGGAGCTACCGGCCGTCGGTCAACGGGCGCATTCCCGTGTTCCACTGACCCGTGCCCGCCAGGTGGGGCGACAGTTGCGCGTCGCCCCAGCGCAGCGGCAACGCCGCCGGACGGCGCAGTGCATGCGTGACATGGAAACGCATCAGCCGCTCCGCGCCTTCGAATTCAGCCACCTCGGTCCCGTCCCAAACGATCTCTGCCGTGACTGCTACGTGCAGCAAATCGCCGCTGTCGAAGTCGACGAACAGCAGCCCCGCGCGCGGATGCGCCGCCAGGTTGCCGAGCGTGTTGAAGAAGCGGTTGCCGTTGAAGTCCGGCACGGTGAGCACGTCATCACCGTCGAGGCGCACGAAGCCAGGGCGACCGCCGCGGTGCGACACATCGACGCCGTGCGAACTCGCATCGGCCTGGTCGCCCGCCGCAACCTCGTTCGGATAGGCGGTAGCGATGAACAACGTGTCGGCACTGCCGATAAGGCGATGCGCCGCAAGGTCGAGCTTGTCGAGCCATTGCGCCTGCGGCGCTGCATCGGCACGCGGCGCAACGAACACCGGTTCGCGCGCCTGGATGTAGCGCGGGCAGTTGCCGAAGCTCTGCTGCACAGCGACCATGAAACCCGCGTCATCGAGCGCCTCGACCGTACCGTTCATGCGATTGCGCCGCCGCGTATGCGGCTGGATGCCGAGCAGGCCCAGCGTGGCGCCCTGCTTCAACTGGCCAACGAGCGGATCGCCCGACGCGGGCAGCGCATCGACGCGCAGGTGCGTGGCATCTGGTGAATGCGCGAAGCCGGCAGGTGCCGCGAGCACGCTGGCCCAGGGCTGCAGCTCCGCATCGAGGCTGCCGACCACGAGGAACGGCAGCAGCCCGAAGAACTCGCGGTGCTGATCGGGCATGTAGTCGCGAATGACGCGAGGCCCGGCCACCTCCATCTGCTCGCGCGAGCCCGCCAGGGCCTGCAACGCCCGCTCGCCCGCGTGGAAGGGCGCGGCGATCATGCGACCGCCGCAAGCCCGATGGGCGTGCGCACCATTGGTACGAAGCCCGGCAAGGCTTCCACGCGCTCAAGCCAGCCGCGCACGTTCGGGTAGGTATCGAGCGCCACGCTGCCTTCGGGCGCATGCGCCACATAGGCGTAGTTCGCGATGTCGGCCAGCGTGGCGGCGGGACCGGCAAGGAAGGGCTGCTGCTGCAGGTGCATCTCCATCACCGAGAGCAACGCATGCGAGCGCTTGACGGTCTCCGTCGGGTCGGTGGTGTGGCCGAACAGCGCCATGATCCGCGCGGCCGCCGGGCCGTACGCCAGCGGCCCCGCCGCCACCGAGAACCAGCGCTGCACACGCGCCGCACCGACGGCATCGCGCGGCATCCAGCGCGCGGGGTCGGACGCATAGCGCTCGTTAAGGTAGACCAGGATGGCGTTGGAGTCGGCCAGCGTAAGGTCGCCGTCCTCGATCACCGGCACCTGGCCGAAGGGGTTGCGCGCCAGGAACTCCGGCGCGCGGTTGTCGCGCTTGCGCATGTCGATCTCGACGTTCTCGAAGGGCAGGCCGAGCATCGTGAGGAACAGCCGCACGCGATGCACGTGGCCGGAGAGCGTGGTGCCGTAGAGCTTGATGGGCTGGGCGGGGCGATTGGCGGCTGCGGCGTTCATGGAGGCGTTCCTTTTTCGAGATGGCTGGGACAGTGCCCCGATTCTTCTCTCTTGCGGCAAATGAATGAATAGCCATTCCTGTATTTGACTGCTGCGTTTTCCGGTTTAATCTCCCCATGGATCGTTTCAAGGCCATGCAGACCTTCGTGCAGATTGCCGACCAGGGCAGCCTGACCCGCGCCGCCGAGGCGCTCGGCACCTCGCTGCCCGCGGTAGTGCGCTCGCTCGCCGCGCTGGAGGCACACCTGGGCGTGCGCCTGTTCCACCGCACCACGCGCCGCCTTTCGCTCACCGAGGAAGGCCGCCACTACCTGTCGAGCGCACGCGAGGTGCTGCTCGCGGCCGATGCCGCCGACCTCGCGCTGAAGGCAGAGGCGCGCGAGCCGGCGGGCCAGCTCACCATCACCGCGCCGGTGCTCTTCGGCCACATGTACGTGGCGCCCGCCATCGTGCGCTTCATGCAGCGCTACGAAAAAGTGCGCTGCAGCGTGCGGCTGTACGACCGCACCGTGAACCTGCTCGAAGAAGGCATCGACGTGGGCATTCGCATCAGCCCGCTGGAAGATTCGTCGCTGGTGGCGCAGACGCTGGGCACCATCCGCCGCGTGGTGGCCGTGAGCCCCGACTACCTGGCGCGGCACGGCACGCCAACGCATCCGCGCGACCTGAACGGCGCGCCCTGCGTGCGAGGCCGCGTCGACGCGCCGGCGCAGTGGCTGTTCCACGAAGGCGGCAAGACGATCAGCGTCACGCCGAACAACCGCCTGGAGTTCAATCACCTCGCGCCGGCCATCGAGTCGTGCGCAGCGGGCATGGGCTTCGGCACCTTCTTCTCGTACCAGGTGATGCCGCACGTGGCGCAGGGACGGCTGAAGCTGGTGCTGGAAGACTTCGAGCCACCGCCGCGGCCGGTGAGCGTGATCTATCCCAATGCGCGGCTGCTGCCCGCGCGCACGCGGGCGTTCATCGAGTGGATGAAGATGGAGTTCAGCGGGCTCAGGCTCTAGGTGCAGTTGCCATTGCAGCTGCAGTTGCGGGGCAATTCGCGACTGTCGAGCAGGCAGATTTCCGAGTCCTGCTTCAGCACCGGCCAGCCGTCGCGCTCGAGCTGTCCGGTCACGGCCGATACGCGCGACGTGAATTCCTCCAGGGATTCGCAGCTGCGCAGCGTCACGAAGCAGGTGCAGGCTTCCTCACGCAGGCTGTCTCGCGACAACTGCGCGCCGTGCGCCTCGCACAGCTGCTGCAGCGCAGACATGTCGCACTGCTGCTGGCGCAGCTTGCCGCGCCACTCGAAATACTGGCCGTCGCAGTCGAGCTGGTCGGCGTCCTGCACAGGCGCATCGACCTTCACGCCCAGCACGGCCATGCCCGCCCGCGCCAGCCATTGCGCCAGCGCCATCGCTTCGGCCTTGGCTTCTTCGAGATCGGCGCGCAACCAGGCGGTAGCCGAGAGCTGCCGATTTCGCTCGCCGCCGTTGTCGCGGTGATGGTCGATCAGCAGCGGCCGCAGCCCGATCTGCTCGCACACCGCGACGAAGAACGGGATCTGCGATTCGTGCGGCACATCGCAGGTCAGGTGAAGTTCCAGCCTGCTCTTCATGGCACGACCACCGGCGCAGGCAAAGGCAGGCCATCGCAGAGCGCGGCGGCATCGCTCGCCATGCCGCGCACCGCCTCTTCGAGGCCGAGATTCAGCACCGACATGAACTCGCCATTGGCGCTGGCCCAGTTGGTGCGCGTCCCCATGCCGTGGTACTGGCGCAAGACAGTCTCGCCGCCGGGCAGGCGGTAGTTCACCTTGAGCACGACGTGCGAAACCAGGTTCAGATCGACCGACCACGCGTGGGCCAGGCGCAGGGCCACGTCCGCAGTCACCTGCCTGGCACCGGCGCTCGCGGGCGGTGCGCCCAGCACTGTCTGGAACCCGTAGCGGCTCGTCGACTGCAGCGCGCCGCGCGTCCACCCGGTGGCATCGCCGCTGCGCAGTGACTGCACGGACCGGGGCGTGGCATGCACCGTCGGCAGCATCACGGTGAGGTTGCCGGCGTTGGCCTTGTTGCTGCGCGCATCTTCGATCGATGGCAGGTACAGCGTGCAGCCGCGCGCGAGTCGCAGCGACACGGCCGGCACGCTGTTGGGGCGTTCGGCCGGCTCGGGCGCGGGCTCGAAAACCATGGGGAGCGGCTCGCTCTCGGTGACGGCATGCGAGAGAGTGGGCATGGCGCAGAGTACGGCCAGAGTGGTGGCGATGGCAAGTCCTTGGCGTGGCCTCATGGGGCGGTGTTCCTGACCGAATACATGGCGCCGTCCTGGTCGCGGAACAGCACGCGGCCGGGCTGCTCGTCGAAGCTCTGGCCGGCCAGTGTCACCCACGAACCGTTGACGTTGAATCGCGCAGTCTTAACGCCACCTGAACGAGCGCCGGCAATGTCCAGCGCGACCGCATGCAGGGTCTGTGCCATCGACTCGCGCATCACGCCGCGCAGCACCTGCCCGTCGTTCGCGGTGAGCCTGCGCAGCACGGCGGCGCGCGCGGTGCCGCCGATGGGCGTCTGGAAGATGGCCGAGGCGCGGTAGCTCGGCTCGCTGCGGCCGTCCTGCCAGAGCAGGGCCGAGGTGCGCGTGGTGAAGGCACCGAGGCCTGGCTCCAGCGCGTATTGCAGCAACAGCACCATGTAGGCGGGGCCAGTTTTCGTGGCAGCGATGCGGGCCTCCTGCTCGGCCTTCAGCGGCATCGCCGCGAGCACCTGCGAGGAGCGGATCTTCAGCGGGAACGAGCTCGGCTCGGCAAGCAGCGTGGTCAGCGCCTTGCCCGCCTCCACGCGGTAGTCGTAGTCGAGCAGCGGGCCGACGATGGCCTGCACTTCGGCGCTCATCTCCTTCTGGCGCGTTTGCTGCACCGACGAGTCGATCAGCGCGCCGATCAGCCCGCCGCCGGTGGCCGCGCTCACGCCCGGGGGCTGCGCGGAGAACATGAAGCTCTCCTGCGCGACGACGACGCGTACGTCGACTTCCTGGACCTTGTTGCGGTCCGCAGCCGCCAGGGGCCGATGAAAAGGTGCGCAGGCGCCGAGCAGCAGCGCAGCCGACAGCACCAACCAGAAACGCAGCATCCTTGGGCCTCCCACCGCGCAATGCAACTGGGCGTCGATTGTGAGGCCGCCGGGGCGTGGTTCGACTCGGGTTATCGAGGGCTTGGAGCGCCCGTGATTTTCAGGTGACTGCGTCAGAATGGTTGTGTGCCGCCCACATCTTCTTCCCCTTCCCCCGCACCTCTCTTTCACGCCAGCCACTTGCGCAAGCGCTATGGCGACACCACGGTCGTCGACGACCTGTCATTCGAGATCGCGCCCGGCGAATGCCTGGGCGTGATCGGCCCGAACGGTGCAGGCAAGACCACCACCATCCGCATGTGCCTGGGCCTCACCGCGCCCGACGGTGGTGACATCTCGGCACTCGGGCTGCAGATGCCGCGCGATGCACTGGCCATCAAGGCGCAGCTGGGCGTGGTCACGCAGTTCGACACGCTCGACCCGGATTTCAGCTGCGCCGAGAACCTCGTGGTGTACGGCCGCTACTTCGGCTTCAGCAAGGCGCATGTGCGCGCACGCGTGCCGCAGCTGCTGGAGTTCGCGGCGCTGTCGCACAAGGCCGATGCGAAGCCGGGCGAGCTCTCGGGCGGCATGCGGCGGCGGCTGTCGCTGGCGCGTGCGCTGGTCAACGACCCGAAGCTGCTGCTGCTCGACGAACCGACCACCGGGCTCGACCCGCAGGCGCGGCACCTGATGTGGGAACGGCTGCAGGTGCTGCTGCAGCAGGGCAAGTCGATCTTGCTGACCACGCACTTCATGGACGAGGCCGAGCGCCTGTGCTCGCGCCTGCTGGTGCTCGACCATGGCCGCAAGATCGCCGAAGGCCGCCCGCGCGATCTGATCGCCGAGCACCTGGAGCCCGACGTGGTCGAGGTGTATGGCAACGGCGCACTGTCGCTGGCGGAATCGCCCGAGCTGAAGGCGATGGCGGCACGCGTGGAAGTCAGCGGTGAGACAGTGTTCTTCTACACGCAGGACGCGCGGCGGCTGCTCGATGCGCTGACGCAGCACAGCGGCCTGCGCACCTTTCATCGACCGGCGAATCTGGAGGACCTCTTCCTCAAGCTCACCGGCCGCCAGATTCGCGAGGACGGCTAGATCATGAACACGACGACAACGACGACCGCACCGATTGCGGCGACCGCGCCTCCTTCGCCTTCAGTGTGGCGCCCGCCCGAAATCTCGCTGCGCTGGTGGCCCGTGTTTTTGCGCAACCTGCTGGTGTGGCGCAAGCTCGCCATCCCCAGCCTGATCGGAAACATCGCCGAACCGCTGATCTGGCTCGTGGCCTTCGGCTACGGCATGGGCGCGCTGGTGGGGCAGGTGTCGGTCGACGGCGTGAAGGTGCCCTACATCCTGTTCCTGGCGAGCGGGTCGATCTGCATGAGCGCGATGAACGCGGCGAGCTTCGAGGCGCTGTATTCGGCGTTCTCGCGCATGCACGTGCAGAAGACCTGGGACGGCATCATGAACGCGCCCGTCGGGCTCGACGACATCGTGATGGCCGAAATGCTGTGGGCGGCGTTCAAGTCGATCTTCACCGTGACGGCCATCTTGTTCGTGATGCTCGGGCTGGGCATCAGCCACAGCCCGAAGCTCATCGTTGCGTGGATGGTGCTGATCGGAGCGGGCATCACCTTCTCGTCGATCGCGCTGATCTTCAATGCGCTGGCGAAGGGCTATGACTTCTTCACGTACTACTTCACGCTCTTCATGACGCCGATGATGTTCCTGAGCGGAGTCTTCTTTCCGCTCGAGCAACTGCCCTCCGCCGTCAAGGCCGTGGCGGCGTGGCTGCCGCTGACGAATGCGGTGGCACTGGTGCGGCCGCTTTTCATGGACCAGTGGCCGACCGACTGGTGGCTGCATGCGGCGGTGCTGGCTGTGTATGCGGTGGTGGCGTTCTGGATTGCGTTGGCGTTGACGCGCAAGCGGTTCAAGGGGTGAGGCTGGGTCTCTTCATCACCTGCAGCTGCATGACTCCCGCGGTCCGGGCCCGCACTTCAGGCGAAGCCAGGCAAGTGGCAACCGCCTCGTAGCCGGGCGCGCCGGGATAAGGCGCCACCTGGGTCGGCGGGCTGTGGTTGGCGGGGCAGAGGAGGATGGTTTCGTCCGGGCCGACGGCAGTCAGGTCGAGGATGGCGCAGGAGCGGGTGAGCATGAAGAGGGGCCGCACGCCGGGCCCGCGGCGGCGCAGCCAGGCAATCAATGCCTCCTGGGTTGCGTGGTCGAGGCCTTGTTCGATCATGTCGATGACCAAAGCATCCGGCCCATCGGCCTGCAGCCCCGCGAGCAATGCGATCAAGGCATCCGACGGCGTGGCGCCGTCTTCCACGAGCCAGGCCAGGGCTTCGTCGACGCGGGACTTCAGCAGGGGATCGCCATCCAGCCGCGACTTTGCTGCTGCCACCTCGTCATCTTCAAGCCTCTCCAGGCCCAGCATGGCGGCGTTGGGCAGTGCATTGGCGAGGCACTGCGCCAGCCGGGTCTTGCCACTGCCTAGCGGACCAATGATGTAGTTCAGGGCGCGGATGTCGCGAAGCTCGAAGAGCTCCCCGCCCCATGGCCACGGCAGTTCGAATGCGATGCGGACCTCTGCAGCAGGTGCCAGCAGGCCTGTGAGTTCGCCGATGCTCGGCGTCCGGCCTTGCGCAAGTTCGCTTCGCAAGCCACGGACCTTGTCGACCGTGCGAGCAAGCTGGCGAAGCTGCGCTTCCAGCGCTGTCTGGTGCGCCGCCAGCGTTGGCTCCAGTCCCTGGGAATTGCCTTCCAGCGCCCGCTCCACCTGCGCAAGGCTGAAGCCGAGCGCGCGAAGCGCGACGATCTCGGCGGCCCGGGCCATCTCCTTCTGGCCATACTCCCGCCACCCTGCCGCAGTACGACCAGGCTCCACCAACCCGCGCTGCTCATAGAGCCGCAAGGCCTTGGCCGAAACACCGAGCCGCCTCGCGGCTTCGGATGGACTGAAAGAGCGAGCGGTGGATTGCATGAAGAGAACCTTTTTCGACGTTCTTCCCTTTTTAAGGGCTGCCCCAGGGGCCGGGTCAACAGGCGGACATGAAAGTTGGATTCACTGGCCTTGCAGGTTCAGAATGCCCGTTCCCGGCAGACTGTAGCCTCCGTTGAAACCAACGCTTGCAAATTAGATTGCACACAATCTAATTGCTCGCTAAAATTCAGCTCATGCGCTCCACCCCAGTCCCCGCCGACGAAATGCTCAAGCTGGACAACCAGCTGTGTTTCGCCGTGTACTCCGCCTCCCTGGCCATGACGCGGCTCTACAAGCCGGTGCTGGAAAAGCTGCAGCTCACCTACCCCCAATACCTCGTGATGCTCGCCCTCTGGGAGCAAGACGGCCTCATGGTCTCCGAGCTCGGCGAGAAGCTCTCGCTCGACTCGGGCACGCTCACGCCGCTGCTCAAGCGCCTGGAAGCCAACGGCTACGTGGCCCGTGTGCGCGACGTGGCCGACGAGCGCCGCGTGCACATCACGCTGACAGCCGCCGGCCGCAGGCTCAAGAGCCGCGCATCGAACGTGCCGGCCTGCCTGATGGCCGCCACCGAATGCTCGGTGCCCGAACTGATTTCGCTCACCCAGCAGATCCAGACCCTGCGCGACCGCATCAAGAAGGCAGCCTGACGCAGCGCAACATTTTTCTCCCGCTTCGGTCGATCCCATCAAGAGAGAACGAAGCGTTTCACCACCCTCCCTCCACTTCATCATCACCAAAGGAATCACCATGACCACCAAGCTCGACAAAGTTCTCTACACCGCAGAAGCTCACACCGTCGGCGGCCGTGACGGCGCAGGCAAGTCCAGCGATGGCGCCATCGACGTCAAGCTGAGCTCGCCCGGTTCCGGCAAGCCCGGCACCAACCCCGAGCAGCTGTTCGCGGTCGGCTATGCCGCCTGCTTCATCGGCGCGATGAAGGCCGTCGGCCCGAAGATCGGCGTGAAGGTGCCTGAAGACGTCGCCATCGACTCCAGCGTTTCCCTTGGCCCGACGAACGGCGGCGCGGCTTACGGCATCGCCGTGAAGCTGGCGATCACGCTGCCCGGCCTGGATGCAGATGCCAAGCAGAAGCTGGTCGACACCGCTCACCAGGTTTGCCCCTACTCGAACGCCACCCGCGGCAACATCGACGTCGAACTGACGATCGCCTAAAAGCTCGTTGCGCGCGCGAACAAGCGGTCCGGCCACAAGCCGGGCCGCTTTTTTCATGCCCGCCGATGTCTCACGGGTGACGCCAAAACGCGGCGCGAGATAGCGCCTTTCATCAAGCTTGGCTAACGTAGCTGGACACCAACTGCCAGGAGCCTCGCTCATGAGCACCACCAGCTTCCTCATCCGCAAAGACCAGCTCGCCACCACGCGCCTGCACACCGCCACCGACGAAGCGCTCGCCGACGGCCAGGTGCGCGTGCGCATCGACAGCTTTGCGCTCACTTCCAACAACATCACGTATGCCGCCTTCGGTGACGCGATGAGCTACTGGCAGTTCTTCCCGAGCGGCGAAGAGGGCTGGGGCAGCATTCCCGTGTGGGGCTTTGCGAGCGTCGTGCAGTCGCTGCACCCGGGCGTGGCGGTGGGCGAACGGCTCTACGGCTACTGGCCGATGGCTTCAGCCGCGGTGCTGAGCCCCGGGCGGCTTTCGCCCGAGCGCTTCACCGACGTGGCGCCGCACCGCGCAGAGCTGCCCGCCGTCTACAACCAGTACTTCCGCTGCGCGAGCGATGCGCTCTATACGGCCGACACCGAAGACACCCAGGCCCTGCTGCGCCCGCTGTTCATCACCTCGTGGCTGATCGACGACTTCATGGCCGACAACGATTTCTTCGGCGCGAAGACCATGCTGCTGTCGAGCGCATCGAGCAAGACGGCCTACGGCACCGCCTTCCAGCTGCACCAGCGCGAGGGCATCGAGGTGATCGGCCTGACCTCGCCCTCCAACGTGGCCTTCTGCGAAAGCCTGGGCTGCTACGACCGCGTGGTGACCTACGAAGCACTCGACACCATCGCGGCCGACACGCCCTGCGTGTACGTCGACTTCGCCGGCAACGGCGCGCTGCGCAACGCCATCCACGAGCGCTTCGCGAACCTCGCGTACAGCAGCTCCATCGGCGGCACGCACGTCGAGCAGCTTGCGACCAAGGGCGCGGGCAAGGACCTGTCGGGCCCGCGTGCCACGCTGTTCTTCGCGCCGGCGCAGATCAAGAAGCGCACCACCGAATGGGGCCCCGACGAATTCGGGCGCCGCATGGTCGCGGCCTGGCACAACTTCCTGGCCACCGTCACCGATGCGAAGGCCCCCTGGCTGCACGCCGAACACCACGATGGCGGCGAGGCAGTGCAGGCCGCCTACGCGCAGGTGCTCGCGGGCAAGGGCGACCCGCGCACGGGCCATATCCTTTCTCTTTACAAACAACCTGCAAGCGCGTGAGCCCGCGGGGCGCCGTGTGGCGACAATCGCCGCATGACCCTTTCTTCCGCGGCGCCCGCGAACACACATCCTTACGAGAGCCTCACGCCAGACGTGGTGCTCGACGCGCTCGCGACGCTCGGCCTGTACGGCGACGGCCGGCTCACAGGCCTGAACTCCTATGAAAACCGGGTCTACCAGGTCTACCTGGAGGATCGCAGTGCCGTGGTGGTCAAGTTCTACCGCCCCGGCCGCTGGAGCGAAGCAGAGATCCTCGAAGAGCACGGCTTCTCGCTCGAACTGGCCGCCGGCGAAGTGCCGGCCGTGCCGCCGCTGGCTTTCGACGGCAAGACGCTGCATCACCACGCCGGCTTCGCCTTCAGCGTGAGCCCCTACCGCGGCGGCCGCGCACCAGAGCTCGACAATTTCGAGGTGCTCGAATGGGTGGGCCGCTTTCTGGCGCGCATCCATACCGTGGGCAGCACCAAGCCTTTCGAGGCCCGCCCCGCGCTCGACCTGCAGACCTTCGGCCTCGACTCGCGCGACTGGCTGTTGGAGAACGACAAGATTCCGCTCGACATGCAGCGCGACTGGGAAAAGATCTGCAACGAGGCGCTGGACATGGTTCGCGCGACCGCCCTCGCGCTGCAGCCACCGGACTCCGACTTCAAGCCGCGCAAGCTGCGCCTGCATGGCGACGTGCATCCCGGCAACATCCTGTGGACGCCCACCGACCGCCCCGGCGGCGGCCCGCACTTCGTCGACCTCGACGACGCGCGCACCGGCTTCGCGGTGCAAGACCTGTGGATGCTGCTGTCGGGCGACCGCGCACAGCGCACGTCGCAACTGTCGGGCCTGCTCGACGGCTACGAGCAGTTCCGCGAATTCGACCGCCGCGAGCTGGCGCTGATCGAACCGCTGCGCACGCTGCGGCTCATCCACTACAGCGCCTGGCTGGCGCGGCGCTGGGAAGACCCGATCTTCCCGATCAACTTTCCGTGGTTCGGCTCCAGCGACTACTGGAAGGGGCAGATCCTCGTGCTGGAAGACCAGTGCGAGCAGATGGCCGAAGAGCCCCTTTACGCCTAGAAATGTCGGCCCCCCGGCTTTTCACTCCGCTTCGCTGCGTGTAATTCTCCACCCCCCAAGGGGGAGGCCCGGCCGCCTTGGGGCGGCCCGGCGGCGGCCGGCTGCGCGTCGACCACGCCCTGCAGCAGCCGCTCGACCAGCACATTGGCCGGTCCGTTGCGCCAGATGCCATAGGCCTCCGACTGCGCCACCACCCGGTCGAGCGGCCTGAACACCGCGCCGCGCAGGGCCGAATGCCGCATCGCCTGCGGCACCAGCGCCACGCCCATGCCCTGCGACACCAGCGAGACCACGGCCAGCCAATGGCGCACCTCGTGGCGCACCTCGGGCAGAAAGCCCGCGTCGGCGCAGATCGACAGGATGCGCTCGTGATAGTCGGGTGAAGCCTCGCGCGAGAACAGCACGAAGGGCTGCTCGCGCAGGTCGGCCGGCGCCAGCACCCGCTTGCGCGCCAGCGCATGCCCAGCAGGCAGGCAGGCCACGAAGGGTTCGGACAGCAGCAGCCGGTGCTGCAGTTCGAGCGGCACGCGGCGCGTGTGGGCAAAGCCGATGTCCAGCCGGTCGTTCAGCAGCTCGGTGATCTGCACGCCGGAGTTGAGTTCGCTCAGCGTGATGCGCACCGCCGGGTGCTTCGCCTGGAAGGCACGCAGCGCCTGCGGCAGGCCCCGGTACAGCATCGCGCCCACGAAGCCGATGCGCAGCCGCCCGGCCGAGCCCAGCGCCACGTCGCGCGCCTCGATGGCGGCTTCTTCCGCCTGCAGCAGCACGCGCCGCGCCGAAATGCGCAGCGCCTCGCCGGCGGGCGTGAGCCGCACCTCCTTGCTGTTGCGCTCGAACAGCCGCGCGCCCACGTTGTCTTCCAGCTGCCGGATCGCCACCGACAGCGGCGGCTGCGAGATCGACAGGCGCCGCGCTGCCCGCCCGAAGTGCAGTTCTTCGGCGAGCACGGAGAAGTAGCGCAGGTGCCGCAGTTCCATGGATAGTCAGATCGAATCGAACAAGACCAAATCGATATTAGACACGGATCGTCGCGGCTTCAACAATGCGCCAAACCAAGGAAACCATGGAGACAAAGCGCATGTCTGCAGAGCACGCCCATCCGATCCCCGATCGCCACGGCCAGAACCTGTTCACCACCGACGCCGAGCTGCACGCGCTGCTCGCGCTCTACCTGCCCGACGACCTGCGCCACCACATGCAGCCGCACTTCGAGCGCCTGGGCGGCCTCGCGGGCGGCCTGCTCGACGAGTTGGCTGGCACCGCCGACCGCAACCCGCCCGTGCTGAAGCAACGCACGCGCACCGGCCTCGACGAGCAGAAGGTCGTGAAGCACCCCGCCTACGTCGAAATGGAACGCCTCGCGCTCAGCGAATTCGGCCTGGCCGCCATCTCTCATCGCGACGACACACTGGGCTGGAAGGGCAAGATGCCGCCGCTGGTCAAGTACGTGCTGACCTACCTGTTCGTGCAGGCCGAGTTCGGCCTGTGCTGCCCGGTGTCCATGACCGACTCCCTCACGCGCACGCTGAAGAAGTTCGGCAGCCCGGAGCTGCTCGCAAAGTACCTGCCGCGCCTGAGCTCGCTCGACTTCGACGAGCTGGCGCAAGGTGCGATGTTCATGACCGAGCAAGCCGCCGGCTCCGACATTGCCGCCACCGCCACGATGGCGCACCAGGAAGCCGACGGCAGCTGGCGCCTTGCCGGCGACAAGTGGTTCTGCTCCAACCCCGATGCCGACTTCGCGATGGTGCTGGCACGCGCCGACGACGGCTTGCCCGGCATGAAGGGCGTGTCGCTGTTCCTGCTGCCGCGCCGGCTCGAAGATGGCAGCCTCAACCACTACCGAATCATCCGGCTGAAGGACAAGCTGGGCACGCGCTCGATGGCCAGCGGCGAGATCCGCCTCGAAGGCGCGGTCGCGTACCTCGTGGGTGAAGCAGGCCGCGGCTTCGTGCAGATGGCAGACATGGTCAACAACTCGCGCCTGTCGAACGGCGTGCGCGCTGCCGGCCTGATGCGCCGTGCGGTGGCCGAGGCCGAGTTCATCGCATCCGAGCGCCGCGCCTTCGGCCGCACGCTCGACCAGATGCCGCTGATGCAGCGCCAGCTAGACAAGCTGCGCCTGCCGGCCGAACAGGCGCGCACGATGGTGTGCCAGACGGCGCTGGCGCTGGCCCGCTCCGACGCAGCCGAGCCCGACGCGTATGCGCTGCTGCGCATCCTCACGCCGCTCATCAAGTTCCGCGCCTGCCGCGATGCGCGCAAGGTCACGGGCGACGCGATGGAAGTGCGCGGCGGCTGCGGCTACATCGAGGAATGGAGCGACGCGCGCCTCGTGCGCGACGCGCACCTGGGCTCGATCTGGGAAGGCACGAGCAACATCGTGGCGCTGGACGTGATTCGCGCGGTGAAGCGCGAAGGCTCGCTGCCGGTGCTGCGCGCGCACTGCGCGAAGCTGCTGGGCGATGCGGCGCTCGCTCCTGGCTTCGCGAAGGCCTTGCGCGATGCGCTCGACCGCGCCGCCGCGCTGACCGAAACCGCCGCGCGCGAAGGCGGCGACGTGCTCGCG
Source organism: Variovorax sp. YR566 (assembly GCF_051992195.1). NCBI lineage: Bacteria > Pseudomonadati > Pseudomonadota > Betaproteobacteria > Burkholderiales > Comamonadaceae > Variovorax > Variovorax sp. YR566. The sequence continues at coordinate 6,985,058 of NZ_CP197092.1, forward strand.
CGGCAGGCCGCATCGGCGCTTTATCACTGCACCAGCGCCATCGCGATGGCCTGGGAGGCCGCACACAGCGGCTCCGCACCGCGCATGCGCTGGGCGCAACTGGTGCTGCTGCATCGCGTGCTGCCGCGCGATCCGCTCTCGCCCGATGCCATGCCCGCGGACTGGAATGCCGCCACCGGTCAATCCGCGACAGTGCCGGCCTGAGCTTCTTTTCCCCTCATACAAAAACGGAGACATCCCTTGAAACGCTTCCCCTTCCTGCTGGCCGCCTGCGCCACGCTGCTGACAGCAATGCCCGCAGCGCAAGCCGCCGACGCCTTCCCCACCAAGCCCCTGATGCTGGTCGTTCCCTTCCCGCCCGGCGGCCCCACCGACGCGATGGCCCGCACGCTGGCCGCCGAGATGAAGGACCGCCTCGGCCAGCCCATGATCGTGGAGAACCGCGCAGGCGCCGGCGGCAACATCGGCGCCGAATACGTGGCGCGCGCCGAGGCCGACGGCCACACGCTGCTGTTCGGCACTTCGGGGCCGCTGGCCATCAACGCGAGCCTGTACCGCAAGATCAACTACGACGCGGTGAAGAGCTTCGCGCCGGTGATCCAGGTCGGCTACCTGCCCAACATCCTGGTGGTGAACCCCGCCCTGCCCGTGAAGACCGTGCCGGAGTTCGTGGCCTACGCCAAGGCCAACCCCGGCAAGCTCAGCTATGCATCGTCGGGCAACGGCGCGTCGTCGCACCTCGCGGGCGTGCTCTTCAACTCGGTGGCCGGCACCGACCTGCAGCACATTCCCTACAAGGGCACCGGCCCCGCGCTCAACGACCTGCTGGGCAACCAGGTCAGCATGACCTTCACCGACATCCTCACCGCGCTGCCTTACGTCAAGGCCGGCAAGCTGCGCGCACTGGGCGTGGCCACCGTCGCGCGCTCGCAGGCGCTGCCCGACGTACCGACGATTTCGGAGCAGGGCTACAAGGGCTACGACGTGAGCGTGTTCTTCGGCATCGTCGCGCCGGCCGGCACGCCAGCCGACCGCGTGAGCAAGCTCAACCATGCCTTCGCCGAAGTGCTGAACTCGCCCAAGGTGAAGCAGATGTTCGCGGCGCAAGGCCTCGAAGCTTCGGCCGACACTTCGCCGCAGAAGCTGGGGCAGTTCATTGGTAGCGAGTCTGTGAAGTGGAAGGACGTGGTGAAGAAGTCGGGGGCGCAGCTGGATTGATGCAGCTGCGTTGTCCGGGGCGCGCTCACGCCGACGGGGTACCTTGCTCCGCGAATGTCCCCCGGCCTGCGGCCTCCTCCTTTATTTCGCTGCGCAAGGCACCCCATCGACGTGATCGTTCAGCGCACTGGTTGATCGGCCAGCACAACAGCCGCGTCCATGTGCGAATGGCACCGGGTGCTCCCCGCAGCGAAATAAAGGAGGAGCCGAAGGCGGGGGACATTCGCGGAGGGGAGTACCCGGTGTCATTCGCACGCACCCCGAACGAACGAACAAAACAAATCCAAGGACCAGAAATGACACAAGCCCAAGGCGCCCTCGCAGGCATCCGCGTCCTCGACATCTCCCGCATCCTCGGCGGCCCCTACTGCGGCCAGATCCTCGGCGATCACGGAGCCGACGTGCTCAAGGTCGAGCCGCCACAGGGCGACGACACGCGCACATGGGGCCCGCCCTTCAGGGAAGGCGTGGCCTCGTACTACCACGGGCTCAACCGCAACAAGCGCGTGCAGCACCTCGACTTCTCGACGGAAGAAGGCCGCACTGCACTGCTCGCGCTGGTGGCCGAAGCCGACGTGCTGATCGAGAACTTCAAGACCGGCACGATGGAACGCTGGGGCATCGGCTACGAGACGCTGTCGCAGCGCTTTCCGCGCCTGGTGTGGTGCCGCGTGTCGGGCTTCGGCGCCGATGGTCCGCTAGGTGCACTGCCGGGCTATGACGCCGCCGTGCAGGCCATGACCGGCATCATGAGCATCAACGGCGAAGCCGACGGCGGACCGCTGCGCGTGGGCCTGCCGGTGGTCGACATGGTGACCGGGCTGAACGCGGTCATCGGCGTGCTGCTCGCTCTGCAGGAGCGCCAGCGCAGCGGGCGTGGGCAGTTCGTGGAGGCAGCGCTGTACGACAGCGGCCTGTCGCTGCTGCATCCGCACGCGGCCAACTGGTTCATGGACGGCACCGAGCCGCGCCGCACCGGCAATGCGCATCCGAACATCTATCCGTACGACGCGCTGGCCACCGGCACCGACCCGGTGTTCGTGGCCGTGGGCAACGACCGGCAGTTCGCCAGCCTGTGCCGCTGCATCGGGCTGCCCGATCTGGTGGACGATCCGCTCTACCGCACGGCCGGCGCGCGCTCGGTGCATCGCGACGGACTCAAGCAGCAACTCGAGGCGGCGATGGCGGCCTTCGATGGCCGCGCGCTGGTCGAGCAACTGATGGCGGCTGGCGTGCCCGCCGCGCCAGTGCTGCCGGTCGATGCCGCGCTGCAGCATCCGCACACGCTGCACCGCGAGATGGTGGTGGAGATGCCCGGTGGCTATCGCGGCATCGGCGCGCCGGTGAAGCTGAGTCGCACGCCAGCAAGCTACCGGCATGCGCCACTCACGCCGGGCGATGCCTTCCTGCCGCTGGACGACTCAATGGAGCAGTGATGATCGGCCGCGGCCGATGCCGTAGTACGCGATGCCCGCGGACTCGACCTCCGCGGCGTCGTAGACATTGCGGCCATCGAAGATCGCCGGCGTGCGCAGTGCCTTCGCGATGCCCGCGAAATCGGGCCGCCGGAACTCCGCCCACTCGGTAACGAGTACCAGAACATCGGCGCCCTGCAGCGCCTCTTGCGCTGTGTCGCACCAGCGCACGTCATCGCGCTCGCCGACAAGGCTGCGCGCGTTCGGCATTGCCGCCGGGTCGTAGACCTGCATGCGCGCACCGGCGGCCCACAGCCGCCCCAGCAGCACGAGGCTTGGCGCATCGCGCATGTCGTCGGTATCTGGCTTGAAGGCCAGGCCCCACACGGCGATGGTCTTGCCCGCGATGCGGCCTTCGAAGTGGTGCGTCATCAGGTCGAACAGCCGGCTCTTCTGCTCGTGGTTCGTGGCCTCGACAGCCGAGAGGATGCGAAGCGCATGGCCGTCGCGGTCGGCCGCGTACCTCAGCGCCCGCACATCCTTCGCGAGGCACGAGCCGCCATAGCCCGCGCCCGCCTGCAGAAAGTCGGGCCCGATGCGCCGGTCAGCGCCGATGCCGCGTCGCACCATCTCGATGTCGGCGCCCGCATGCTCGGCCAGGCGGGCCATCTCGTTCATGAAGCTGATGCGGGTGGCGAGCATGGCGTTGGCCGCGTACTTGGTGAGCTCGGCCGAGCGGCGGTCCATCACCAGCAACTGCCTTGTCGGGTCCTCGATGAAGGGTTCGTAGAGCCGGGTCAGCAGGTCGACGGCCCACGGGTTTTCGCTGCCGATCACCACGCGGTCGGGCCGCCGGCAGTCGCGCACGGCCGAGCCTTCGCGCAGGAACTCGGGGTTCGCCGCCACCGCGATGCGAAGCCGCGCGCCGCGTTGCGAAAGCTCGCCGCTCAATACTGCTTCGACCTGGTCAGCAGTGCCCACCGGCGCGGTCGACTTGCACACGACCACCGCCCCGCGGTCGCGGTGCCGCCCGATGCCGGCGGCCACGGCCATCACATGGCGCAGGTCGACGCGGCCTTCGGCATCGGCCGGCGTGTTCACCACGATGAAGAGCACGTCGCCATGCAGGCAGGCCGTGCGCTCGTCGGCGGTGAACTGCAGCGTTCCGGCGGCCAGGCCAGCGGCCACCAGCGCCTCCAGGTCCGGTTCATGCAAGGGCATCAGGCCGCGCTGCAGCCCTTCGATGCGCGCCAAATCCGCGTCCGCGCACAGCACTTCGTGGCCCGCTTCGGCCAGGCAGGCGGCAAAGCTCAGGCCCACGTAGCCGGCGCCGAAGATGCTGACTTTCATGGGCGAACTCATGGCGCACGGCACTGGTGGCGGGCGCGGTTGTGCGATAAAAGCAGGATGCAAGCCTTCAAAACAATGTCCGGACAGGAAAATTCGATGATGCCCGATCAAGTTGCCGCGCGTTGCGCGCTGGTCCTGGAGACCAACAACCTGCGCGGCGGAGCCGATGCCGAGGCCAAGGCGGGCACCAGCCTGCAGCGCCTCGTCGCCCTGCTGGCGAAGCAGAAACTGCCGCTCACCGCGCTCGCACAGGTGGTCGTCACGCACGACGGGCTGAGCCCGGCCACCTGCGAGGCCGTGAGCAAGCTTGCAGGCCGCCCGGTCGACTTCGTGCGCATCGACGCCGCCACCGGCTACTACGACGCCAAGAATGTCGGCTTCGAGGCCACCGATGCGCAACGCTGCACGCACGTGGTGTTCGCCGACGCCGACTGCCTGCCCGACGACGACTGGCTGCTGCAGATGCTGCTGCCGTTCACGTGGAGCGACGCGCCCGCCGTGGTGGCTGGCCGCACCAGCTACGCGGCCAACGTGGTCGGCACAGCGCTCACGACCATCGACTTCATGTACTTCCCCAACGCCGACCATGCCGGCGCCACGAGCAACTTCTACGCGAACAACGTGGCCTTCCGCCGCGACGTGTTCGAGCAGCACAGCTACCAGGCGCTCGACGGCGTGTACCGCGCGCACTGCCAGGTGCTGGGCATGCGGCTGAAGGCGGCGGGCGTGCCGATCCACTACGCGGCACGGGCCCACACCGAACACCGCCTGCCCGACACGCGCGCCGAGGCGCTCAAGCTGCGCTGGATGCGCGGGCAGGACACGTACTCGCTCACGCCGCACCTGCTGCGCAGCTACGTATCGCCGCGCTGGCAGTGGCTCGCGAAGAGCGGGCCGATCGGGCCGCTGGCCGTGCTGTTCACCCGGCTGGGGTTCAGCGTGAAGGCGCTCAATCATCAAGACCTGCCGCCGCTGCGCGGGCTGCGCTGGCTCGCGGGCGTGGCGCTGATCCTCGGCTTCTCGGCGGTCGACATGCTGGGTGCGTTCGCGCGCGGCATCGGGTGGCACACCACGGGCAGCACCAACGCCGACGCGCAGGCGCTTTCGTATCACCGGCCCTGAACGCCTTTCGCGCCTTCCTTCTCTTCCAGAAGAACAACAAGACAAGAACATGCCAATTCGCTCTTCATTCATCGCTCGCCAGCTGACGCTCGGCCTCGCGCTCGCAGGCGCCTTCACGCTGGCGAGTGCAGCCGACTTTGTCGGCCGCGGCGTCTTCAACTTCAAGTCCGACGCCGGCTGCCCCTTCGCCGCGCTCGCGGGCCCCGGCAACGACTGCAACCGCCTCGCCCTCGACGACCCCGACACGCGCGCCGCACTCGACAGCGCCGCGCACACCATCCGCTTCGTCAACACGCGCAGCTACAACGAGAAAACCATCGTCGGCGACGTGCTGTTGCAAGGTTCCGGCCGGGCGCGCAGCGGCCAGCGCGTGCCGCTGACCTTTCATGCGCTGGTGAGCCGTTCGGGCAGCGAATGGTCGGTGAGCAGCCACGCCCACTCGCCCATGGGCGGCGAGTTCAGCGACATCCGCATCGACCCGTACCAGATCGTGGCGGTGAACGAGGCGACCACCGACCATGTGCTGCTCACAGCCGACCAGGTCGTCGAGGCGCTGGCCAAGCCTTCGCTGACCGCGCGCCTGGCCAACGTGCTGGTGCAGGTGGAAGACAACCGCACGAATGGCGCAAGGGACGCCGACATCACCATCGGCCTCGGCCTGAGCAAGGCCTCGAAGTCGGTGGCGCGCGCGCGCTTTCATGCGCCGGCCGCCAGGGGGATGCAACTGGCCGAGGCCATGCAGCAGGGCAACTGGACGCTGGAGCTGCAGGCGCTGAGCGGCCAGATCCCGCACCAGGTGGTGCAGCGCGACATGTTCCTGTACGGGCTCGAATCGCAGTCGCTGCTGCAGCCGTTGCTGCAGCGCGGCTTCCGCAAGAACGAGAAGCTCGTGCTCGGCGCCGCCAACGGCAAGGGCTATGTGCGCTACGACGGCCAGCAACGCGAATTCGCGGGTGCCGATGCCGCCGCGCGCGCATTCCTGCAGGACAGCTTCATCGGGCTGGTGCTGGGCTGGCAGCAGCAGACACCACAGACCACGAAGGCCAAGGCCGATGGCCGCTGAGCCAGCCGACGACATCGCAGCCGGTTTCGACTGCCTCTCTGCGCCCACCTTGCGCGGCTGGCCGGCCCTGCAGGCCCGCCTCGTGCACCACGTCAAGCGCGCCGCACTGCGCCAGCTGCATGCGAGCAATGCGGGCGAGATGCTGTTGCTGCGCTTCTATCTGGTGGGCGAGGAATCATCCGAGCAGGCGCTGCAGCGCGAACTGCGCATTGCCCCGCCCGAGTGGCTGGCGCGCCAGCTCGACCAGCACCTGGCCGACGAGCAACACCATGCGCGGCTGTTCGCGCAGGCCATCGTCGAGCGCGGCGGCAACGCGCAGGCGGCAGCTTCACCCGAAGAGGCGCCGCAGCCCGACTGGTTCAGCCGCCGCAAGCTCGCGCGCTGGCAGGCGCTCATTCGCCGCCATGCGCCGCACTTCGCGCACGGCGGGCTGGTGCCGGCCTATGCCATCGGCCTCTCGGCGGAGCAGATGGCCTCGCGCATCCTGCAGCGCCATTGCGCGCTGATCGGCCCGCAACATGCGCTGCACCCGCTGCTGTCGCGCGTGCTGATTGATGAAGACCGCCACATCCGTCTGTGCAGCCACACCTTGCAGCGCTGCGTGGCGACGCACGAACAGGCGCGGCTCGCACAGCTGATGCGCGAGGTGCGCGACACCGAGCGCGGCTTCGGCGTCACAGGCGCGCTAGGCATGTGGATCGCCGGCGTGGCGCTGCGGCTGCGCCCCGGCGCAGCGCGGCCGGTTCAGCAGCACCACGCCTGAGCGATGCCGCCGCGCATCCTCTACCTCGCGACCGCGGACGCGCGCGGCCACCTGATGCGCGCACAGCTGCTCGCGCACGCGCTGCGCGCAGCCGGCGCGCAGGTGCAGGTGCTTACCACCTCGGACGAAGGCGCGCGCTTTCTCGCCGGCTTCGGCATCGATGCGCCAGTGCTCTCGCGCCATTACGCCGTGCAGTTCGACACGCAGCAGAACATGCTGCGCCGCGAGACCGACCGCAACGTGGCGCACTACATGTTCCGCCCCGAACGCATGCTGCGCGACGTGTGGCGGCTGCGCGCACGCTTTCGTGAAGCCGACCTGGTGGTGAACGACTCGTTCCACCCCGCGCTGCTGCTGATGGGCTGGCTGCCGTTCTGGCGGCGCAAGGTCGTGCACGTGTACGGCGCCAGCCTGCGCCGCGCGCTCGAAACCAATTTCAAGGGACGGATGCCCGGCGCGATTGCAAAGCTGTTCGGCGGCATCGTGGCGTGGCAGATCGACCGCAGCCTCGCGCGCATCGAGCACGACTTCGCTTATGGCGAGCCGCAGCACGACGGCCACGGCCGCCACCGGCTGGCCACGCCGGTCGCGGTAGTCGACGCGGTGGACCACAGCGATGCGGCACAGCGCGCGGCTGCCGTGTACCTCAACCCGCATTTCCAGGAGCCGGCGCTTGCGGACGGCCTCGAACAGGGTCTTGCCGACGCGGGCGTGCCGGTACATCTCGTCGGCGAGGGCTATGCCCATCGGCCGCATTGGCATGCGCGCGACGAGCACTGGATAGAGGCCGCGGCGCACAGCGCGTTCATCGTTTCAGCGCCGGGCATGGCAGCGCTGTCTATCGCAGCGGTCTATCGCAAACCGATCCTGCTGCTGCTGACCGACCAGCCGGAGCAGGCGATCAACGCGGGGCGCGCGGCACAGCTTGGTCTGGCGCACCGCGTGGTGGTGTGGCGCGATGATGCGCCGAAGTTTGCGCGGGCGGTTGCCGCCGCGGCCGGCGAATTGCTTGCGTTGCCGGCTAGCGCGGCGGATGCCACTGCGGGGCGACAGGGGGCCATCGAACGGCTCCGGCACTGGACTACGCTGCTGTACGCCCTTGCCTCGACAGCTACCCGATAACCCCACGCGCCGTATCGATCAACGCGCGAAACGCCCGCGTCATCGCACGCACCGGATGCATCTCGGACCACTGCTTCGCTGTCGTCTTCGGCGGCGCGGAGATCACTCCCCGGCCCATGCGCAGTGACACCTGCAGCTTCCTGATGGTGAAGGCCGGTTGGGCCATGCGGCGCCCCGTGCCGGCGGCCACGACGAACTGCAGCACCAGGCACTTGCGTCCCGCCGTCGGTTCGATCTCGAACACCAGGCTGCGCCGCCGTGCGCCGGTGCCGCGCTGACCCGGCAGCACCGTGCCGTCGAATATGGCGAGCACGCTGGTGGCCTTGGCGTTGCTGCGGTAGTCGATGCTCACCTCGAGCCGGTACGGCCGCTGGTGCGACAGCACAGGTGACTGCGCCAGCGAAGGCAAGGGAATGACAAGGCAGGCCAGTTCGCCCTCACTGCGCGCGCCATCGCCGTCGAAGCCTGCCCAGCCATGGCTGAGCCAGCTCATCGCGGGGCTGCCGGGATGGAACAGGTAGGAGCGCCCCATCTGCAGCTCGGCCACCTCGGGCAGGCCCTGCGTCTGATCGTCGAGGCCCCAGCGCGTGAGGAAGGCGCGGTCGATCGCCGCTTCGGGCCAGGCCGTGAGGCTCGGCCTGGCATTGTTGTTGTCGTCGGCGCCGCAGGCCGCGGCCATGAAATCCATCGCGCCCAGCGCGGCGCCCACTGGGATCCAGTCTGAGCAGGTCTCGGGCAGCAACCCGGCCGCATTGCGGTCGGCACGGATCAGCGCGTGCGCGGGCTTGCGAAAGTAGCGCGCCTCGGTCAGCACACTCGACGACAGGCTGGCAGCGAAATGCACGTTGGCCGCCGACAGCAGCGCGTACGTGTTCTCCCCCGTCCACGCCACATTGGGAATGGCGCGCGCGATGGGCGCCAGGTCGTGCAGCGCGCTCTCATAGGGGTGCGGCTTGATGACCAGCAAGTCGACGCTGTTGGCCAGCTCGCGAAGTGGCGCGATCACGCTGGCCGGGTGCATGGTGCGCCCACCGCTGACCAGCGACAGGTCGACCAGGCTCTGCCCGAAGAACAGGCCTACGCGCAGCCGCGGATCGAACAGCGAGGCCGCGCCGTGGCGCGCGAAGCGGCCCTTGAGCGCGCTCGCGTGGTTCCAGAACAGCTCTTCGTCCACGCGGCGCGCCAGCAGCGCGGCTTCGATCACGGGGTCATTGGTGCGCGCGCAGAAGTGCAGATGCTCGGTGAAGCGGCGCGGATCGATCTCGATGTCGAGGTAGCTCGCGCCGCTGCGGTCTATGCACTGTTGCAGCGCGGGCGTGAGGCCCCAGCCGATCACGAGGCAGCCGGGGTCGAACATTGGCAGGCCCTCGCGCCCGGCCAGCGGCAACAGGTTGGCGATGCAGGCGCGTGCCCAGCCGGCCGGGGTGCAGGGCAGCTCCAGCCGGACCATCAGGCGCTCGACGTCGATGCGGCCGCCTTCCGACAGCGGCGTGATCTCGCGCACCGGCAGGCCCAGGCGTCCCAGCGCGGTGTCGAAGAAGCCCCGGAGGAAGCGCCGGTTGGCGGCGTGATACAGCAGCCCGTTGGCTGGAGAGCGGAAGAAGTCGTCCGCAAAAATGACGTGGTGGAACCGGCTCGTGGTCATGGGTCTCGGGAGGACCGGCCTGCCCCTTGCAACCCGCCTCGCCGACCTTTTCTGTGCGATGCGCCAATCTAGGCAGCGACTCTTAGTTCAAAGTGAGGAAGGCTCGGCACATGCGCAAAGTTGCCGTAAAGGACCGGCTCAGTCGAGCGAGAGATTGAGATCGCGGATCAGCGGATGCCAGCGCGCCGACTCGCCCTGCAGCAGCGCCGCGAACTGCGAAGGCGCATCGCCCACCGGCTCGACACCGAACTCGGCAAGCTTGCGCAGCACGGCGGGGTTGTGGATGGCGCTGGCCACCGACTGCTGCAGCCGCGTCACGATCTCGCCCGGGGTGTTGGCGGGCACCACCAGGCCCATGAACGCGGCAGCTTCGACGCGCGGCATGCCTAGCTCGGCAAAGGTGGGTACGTTGGGCAGTTCCTTCAGCCGCTGCGGGTGCGCCACCGCCAGCGCGCGCAGCTTGCCACCCTGGATGAAGCGGCGCGACGCGGCCAGGTCGCACATCAGCACCGGCAACTGGCCACCCGCCACGTCGGCCAGCGCGGGCGCGGCGCCGCGGTAGGGCACGTGCACCATCTCCAGCCCGGCTTCGCGTTCGAGCAGCTCCATCGCCAGGTGCTGCGGGCTGCCGGTGCCGGCCGAGGCAAAGCTGACCTTGCCGGGAAAGGCGCGCGCATCGTCGATGAAGGCGCGCGCGTCCCTCACACCGCTGGAAGGGCCTACCAGCAGCACCATAGGCAGCCGGCCCAGCAGGGTGACGGGCGCGAAGTCGCGCGAGGGGTTGTAGCTGAGGTTGCGATACAGCGCGGGGTTGAACACCAGCGTGCCGTTGTCGGCCGACAGCAGCGTGTAGCCGTCGGCCGGGGCGCGCGCGGCCTCGATGGCGCCGAGCGCGGTGTTGCCGCCTGCGCGGTTCTCGATGATCACCGGCTGCCCCGCGTCGATGGCGAGTTGCGTGCCGATGGTTCGCGCGACGATGTCGGCGCCGGCTCCGGCCGGGTACGGCACGATCCAGCGGATGGGTTTGGCGGGGTACGCGGCCTGCGCCTTCGCTGCGCGGGGCAGTCCCGTGGCCGCAAGGGCGGCTATGGCCAGGAGGTCCAGGAGGTGCAGCAGCAGCGGTCGACGGGTCATGGACGACTGTCTCCGGAGGAGATACCAGCCGCGATGTTAGGCCGGGTCGCGTGTTCGTGTGAAAGGCGCGTCGATCAGGGCGCGACGGGGTTTCCGGGCGTGCCGGTTTCGCGGGCCGAGGCCGCAGCGGCAGCCACGGCCGGGGTGCGGTACTTGATGTTCACGGCGGGCGCCGGAGGCTCCGGTGGCGGACGCGTGATCTTGACGAGGGGCGGCCGGGCCGGTGCCGCGGTGCGTGCCACCGAAGAGGCGGCGGGTGCCTGGGCCGCAGCAGCAGGAGTGGCGATGGGCGTGAACGGATCGGCAGGTGTCGAATAGCGCACGGGGACAACCGTCGCCGGCGTTCCCGCAGCGGTCGATGCCGACGTTGCTGGTGCCACAGGTGCAGCGGGTGTCGCCGATGCCACCGCACCGGCCGGAGCGACCGCCGCAGCAGCGGGAGCCGCAGGCGCGGCCTTCGGGTCGTAGAGCACAGCGCCCTTGCTGACCCCCGTGGCCACCGGCCCTACGCCGACACCCACGCCGGCCGAGCCCGACACCTGCCCGCCGTTGTTCACGGCCACGCCCGCGCCGAGCGGACCGAAGCCGGTGTTGAGCCCCACCGAGAAATTGCCGTCCTTGGTGGCGCCCAGCCCCAGCGAGAGTCCAGGCACCAGCGGAATACCGACGTGATAGTGAGAACAGCCGCCCGTCAGAAGCAACAGCAGCGCCGCCGGAACGACGGCTGCTGCACGAGGGACGCGCGGCCGGTCGTTCACACCAGCAGCGCGTTGACGCGCCTCACGTAGGCGGCCGGGTCGGCCGGCAGCCCGCCTTCGGCGAGCAGCGCCTGGTCGAACAGGATGTTCGCGAGATCGTCGAAATGCGACGAGCCTTCGAGCTTCTTCACCAGCGGATGCTCGGCGTTCACTTCGAGCACCGGCTTCAGTTCGGGCGCGGGCTGGCCGGCCTGCTTGAGCATGCGCGCGAGCTGCGTGCTCATGCCGCCGTCCTGCACCACGAGGCAGGCGGGCGAGTCGACCAGGCGGGTGGTCACGCGCACGTCTTCGGCCTTGTCCTTCAGGGCTTCCTTGAGCTTCTCGAGCATGGGCTTGAACGACTCGGCGGCTTCCTCGGCGGCCTTCTTCTCGGACTCGTCCTGCAGCTTGCCGAGATCGACTGCGCCCTTGGCCACGCTCTGCAGCGGGGTGCCGTCGAACTCGTTCAGGTAGTTCAGCGCCCACTCGTCGACACGGTCGGTCATGAGCAGCACCTCGATGCCCTTCTTCTTGAAGACTTCGAGCTGCGGGCTGTTCTTGGCGGCGGCGAGCGTGTCGGCCGTGATGTAGTAGATCGCGTCCTGGCCTTCCTTCATGCGCGCCTTGTAATCGGCAAAGCTCACGCCCACCGCGTCGGTGGTGGTGGAGGCATAGCGCAGCAGCTTGGCGATGCGGTCACGGTTGCCCATGTCTTCGCCCAGGCCTTCTTTCAGCACCGCGCCGAACTCGGCGTAGAACTTGGCGTACTTGCCGGATTCATCGGCAGCCGCGGCAGCAGTTTCGGCCGCAGTGGGCGTGTTCTTGTCGACGACATCGGTCACGCCTTCGGTCGGATCGGGTGCAGGCACCGATTCGCCCGAGCCCACGTCGATCTTGCCTTCGCCGCTCTCGGGCGCGGTCTTCTGCTTCTTCGCCAGGTCTTCCAGCATGCCGAGCACGCGCTTGGTGCTGCCTTCGCGGATCGCCTTCACGTCGCGGCTTTCCTGCAGCAGCTCGCGGCTCACGTTCAGCGGCAGGTCGGCCGAGTCGATCACGCCCTTGACGAAGCGCAGGTAGCTGGGCATCAGCGCCTCGGCATCGTCCATGATGAAGACGCGCTTCACGTAGAGCTTCACGCCCGCGCTCTTGTCGCGGTTCCACAGGTCGAACGGGGCCTTGGCCGGGATGTACAGCAGCTGCGTGTACTCGGTGCTGCCTTCCACGCGGTTGTGGCTCCAGGCGAGCGGGGCCTCATAGTCGTGGCTGATGCTCTTGTAGAACTCTTCGTACTGATCGGTGGTGATGTCCTTCTTGGGGCGGCTCCATAGGGCGTTGGCCTTGTTGACGGTTTCCCACTCGCCGGTCTTCACCATGTCGCCGGGCTGGTCGTTCTCGCCGTCCTTCCACTCTTCCTTTTCCATCAGGATGGGCAGGGAGATGTGGTCGGAGTACTTGCCGACGATCTGCTTGATCTTCCAGGCGTTGAGGTATTCGTCAGCGTCGTCGCGCAGGTGCAGCGTGATGCTGGTGCCGCGCTCTGCGCGCGTGATGTCGGCCACCTCGAAGTCGCCGGCGCCGCCGCTGGCCCAGCGCACGCCTTGGTCGGCAGGCAGGCCCGCGCGGCGCGATTCGACGGTGATCTTGTCGGCCACGATGAAGCCCGAATAGAAGCCAACGCCGAACTGGCCGATGAGCTGTGCGTCGGCCTTCTGGTCGCCGCTGAGCTTGCTCATGAAGTCTTTTGTGCCGCTCTTGGCGATGGTGCCGAGGTTGTCGATGGCCTCCTGGCGCGACAGGCCGATGCCCTTGTCGGTGATGGTGATGGTGCGCGCGGCCTTGTCGAAGCTCAGGCGCACGTCGAGCTCTGGCTGGTCTTCATACAGCTCGGGGTGGTCGAGCGCCTCGAAGCGCAGCTTGTCGCACGCGTCCGATGCGTTCGAGATCAGCTCGCGCAGGAAGATTTCCTTGTTCGAATACAGCGCATGCGTGACGAGGTGCAGCAGTTGCGCGACTTCAGCCTGGAAGGGGAGTTTGGTTTTGGAGGAATCAGCCATGGAAAGAGAAATATCGAAGCCAAAAAATTCTATGCCGGGCACGGCGTCCATGCGGTGACGCTGTGCCAACTTCTTCAAATGGGTGGTCTTTCGACCTCATCAAGAGGCAAATGGGGTCGAAAGGCTCCATTTTGCGCACCCCTGAAGACGTAAGACCAACGTTCTCGCCCGGGGAAGCCTTCCGGGTCACGAAATATTAACGGTCGTCAGCACTTCTGAAATATCCTGCGCTGATCCGGAACAGGGCCGCAACACCCGGGAGACAAAACAGGGATGTCGCCAGATGATTCGAACAACGCCGTGGACCGTACCTGGTCCCGTCGGAGCCCTGTGGCATCCGAGGGGCGTGCTCGCGTGGCTCGAATGCACGACCGCCCTGGCATGGCTGTCCTGCGCGCAGGCGCAGGCCGAGCCCCAGAAACCCCAGGCCGTGGCTGACGCACGCATCGAGACCCTCGACCGTGCACAGGCAGAGCAGGCGCGGCTGAAGGCGCTCGTCGACTCCGCGCCCAAGGCCTACGAAGATCGCTTCGAGACTCTCGATGCCGATACCGCGGCGGCCGACGCAACGCCCGAAGCCGAGCAGCCGCAAGGCTACCGCGCCTGGCTGGTGGAAAGCCGCATCGGCTTCGGCGACGCCACGACCACCGGTTACGGCCGCCAGCGCGCGACCGAGTTCGGCCAGCGCTTCGAGTACCGGCGCGAGACCCTCAACTACGGCGAGTTCGTGCTGCAGGCCGACGGCCGCCACCTGGGCGGCGACAACAGCGCGAGCGGCATCGGCATCGGCTCGCTGGGCTACGCGCGCGAGGCCACCAGCGGCCGCTTCACGCTGCGCAACCTCGGCTTTCCGCTGACCACGCAGACCTTCGCCGACACCGCCGTGGGCGACATCTACAGCGAAGTCACCGATGGCCTGGCGCGCAACTACAGGCTCACGCTGGGCTCGTCCACGGTGCGCGGCGCTTCGACGCGCATCTTCAGCACGGATCTCGACGTGCGCGCCGGCATCGGCCAGCGCGGCAACCTCACTGGCGGGCCGTACCCCGGCTTCGAGAAGAGCCAGGGCACGCTCGGCTGGCTCGGGGCCACGCTGCGTCTGGGCGATCCATGGTTCGCCTCGTTCCAGCTCGACCAGGCGCGCGACATTCCGGCCTATTACATCGACCCCATCACGGCGATAGGAATCGGCCGCAAGGACGTCACGAGCTGGGCAACGTCGATCGGCTACGGCCGCGAGGTGGTGCGAGACGGCGACTTCAAGGCGCGCGCCACGCTGGTGGGCAGCCGCGTGAACTCGCCCACGCCGGGCGTGGCAACCGGCAATTCGCAGGGCCTCTTCATCGAGGCGAGCGCGCGCACCGGCCTGTACCGCCATGAATTCGGCATCTACACCGCGCGGCCCAACCTGTACTTCGGCGACTACGCACTGGCGACCGGCACGCGCGGCGCGTACTGGCGCGTGGACCGCAACACCAGCCGCATGAGCTGGGGCGCCGGCCTGGACTACGAGCGCGCGGCGCCGGACACCAACTTCCATCTCTCGGGCTACCGGCGCTTCGGCGCGAGCGGCAATTTCCAGTACCTGTTCGACCGCTACAACTCCGTCGGCGGCAGCCTGAGCGCGTACCGCACGCGCTACGACGGGCTGCCGGACGGCGGCACCGCCAACGCCATAGCGAGCGGCGACGGGCGCAGCCTCTACGGCAGCGCCTTCTACCAGACCCGCTTCTTCGACTGGCCGCGCAGCCGCTTCACGCTGACGGTGCGGCGCAACGAGCTGATCGTGCTCGGCGACAGCGCCGCCACCGGCCAGGAAGTGCAGTGGGAGCAGGACTGGATCGGCGGGCGCTACGAGACGATGCGCCCCGAGCTCACCACCACCCTCGGCCATGCGCGCGACAGCAGCGGCGGCACCACCCGCAGCTACCCGACGGCGGGCCTGCAATTCCGCTACTGGATCGACAGCGGCTTCAACGTCGGCGGCAACCTGCGCTACACCTCGCAAAGCGGCGGGCTCTACACCAGCCGCGGCCTGTCGGGCTCGCTCATGGCCGAGAAGGAGCTGGGCGCGGGCTGGCGCGTGGGCTTCATGGCCAACTTCAACCAGGCGCGCGCCTCGCTGCTGCCGACCTCTTACTCCGCACCCAATCTCTATCGCAGCAATGAGAAGACCGCCTACGTCTACCTGCGCTGGGAGGGCAGCGCCGGCACGGCCCACCGGGCGGCGGGCATGCGCGGCGAGGGTGCGGGCGGCGGCAGCGTGTCGGGCCGCGTGTTCTATGACGCCAACCGCGACGGCGAGCAGCAGTCGGGCGAAGGCGGCGTGGCCGGCGTCGAGGTGCTGCTCGACGGCCGCTACCGCGCCATCACCGACCGCGACGGGCGCTTCGAATTTCCGCTGGTGACCACCGGCCGGCATCAACTGACGCTCACGCTCGAAAGCGTGCCGCTGCCCTGGGGCGCGGCCGGCGACACCGGAACGAGCGTGAACGTGCCGCTGCGTGGCCAGGCCACTGCTGCGATTCCCGTGGTCAAGGTGGGCGAATGAGCCACGACACCGACCTTTCGATTTCTTTTTTTCCCCGCATACACAACCCCAAGGAGACTTCATGACCCGAAAACCCATTGCCCGCCTCGCGCTGGCCGCCTCGCTCACAGGCCTCGCCCTTGCCGGAGGACCCGCCATGGCCGAGAGCCAGTACGGCTCCGGCACGGGCACGATCACGGCGCAGGCCAAGGTGAACCTGAGCGTGACGGTGCCCAAGCTGATCCTGCTGCGCGTCGGCTCGACCAACACCACGGTCGACACGGTGACCTGGACTTCAGCCCTCAGCATTCCGGGCGTGCCCACCACGCCGGTGGTGGGCAACAACACCAACGTGGACTGGAACGGCGCGGCGCCCACCGTCACGACTACGTCCGCCGCGAGCACGCTCACCGTGTACGCCTGGACCAACGCCGGCGCCGGCACCATCAACTGCGCCATGGGCGCCTGGGCGCCCCTCACGGGCGGCCCGACGAACGCGGACTTCACCGTCACCGCAACGGGCACGCTGCCTCATCCGGGCGCCAACCTCGGCGCCTGCGCCTCGACCTCGTTCCCCTCGAACGCGGTCGCCACCGGCACCTGGGCCTACTCGCTGGGTGGCACGCCCGCCGGCTGGGCTGCGAACACGTACACGAACACCATCACGTACACAGCCCAGGGCATCTGATGACGCGCAGCCGCCGATGCCAGGCGATCGCCACGACGGCGCTCGTGGCGGCGGCGAGCCTCGCCCCGCCCGCCCACGCCGTCATCACCACGGTGACCGACACGGGCAGCAGCTACGGCCTGACCCTGCGCGTGGGATCGCCCGGCGCGACCATCGACACGGTGGCCTTCAGCGTGACCGGCGCCAACGCCGGGCTGACCCCCACGGCAGTGACCGGCACGCCGACCATCGACGTCTGGGTGATGCCGGTGCGCCCCATAGCCAACACCACGGTGGCACGGCCGGTGACGCTGCGCGTCGATTCCTCCATCGCGCTGACCTGCCAGTCGGGCGGCTGCGGCGCCACGACCATTCCCTTCAGCAAGATCAGCTGGGTGGCCACGAACAACAGCAACGCCGCCTCGGGCGACATCCAGAACGGCCGCTTCACCGCCGCCGCCAACCAGTCGATCGCGAGCTACGACGCGAACGCCACCTTCTGCGTCGGCCCGCTCGGCCTGCCCTGCGTCCTGGGCGTCGGCACCTGGACCTACCTGTCGCGCAACGTGACTGCCACGCGGCTGCAGTTCTCCTACGACAACGACGTGGTGTACCCGGGCGGCAACTACAAGGGCACCGTGCGCTTCACGGCCTCGATGGAATGACCTCCCCGCGCCTTCGCCGATGGCCAGCCGCTGCACTGCTGCTCTGCGGTGCAGCGCTCGCCCCCGCGTGGGCGGCGGTCGCCCGGCTCGACGATTCGGCCTCCCCGCGCGCGCAGGTGCGCAGCGATTTCAGCAACGCCCAGGGGATGGACGGCAACATGGTCGTGCTGCCCCTCGGGCGCATCGAGTACCGGCTGGCCACCGCCCCCCATGTGGGCCGGCGCGCGCGCATCTTCTATGTGATTCCGTCGATGGTCGCGGGCCTGCGCTCGCCGGCCGGAATGCAGGTGCAATGGCGCGGCAACGGCGCCTTCGCAAGCGGCAGCGGCCGGCCCGGCGACCGGGTGCAGGTGTGGAACGGCGTGGTCCAGGCGCCCTGGATGAACGAGACCTTCGAGTTGACGCTGCGCGTCGACCCCCGCGAGCTGCGCATGCCTTCGGGCTCGGCGCTGAGCTTCGAATCGTTCTTCGAAATCGAAACCCTGCCATGAACGTTTTTCTCTCTCCCTCTTCTCTCGTCCTCCTGCTGCTGGCAGTGGCCGGCGCCGCAACAGCCGCGCCCTTCGAGCTGGCCGTCACGCCGTCGCGCTTCGAACTCTCGGGCAAGGCCGGCGCGCGCCTGGGGCAGTCGCTCGACATCCACAACCTGGCGCCGACCGCCACCGAGGTGACGATGCGCACCATCGACTGGAGCTATTCGGCCGAAGGCAACATCGGCTACCACGACGAGCTGCTGCCCGGCAGCTGCAGGCCGTGGGTGGTGCTGGAGCGGCGCAGCGTTTCGGTGCCGGCGCGCAGCAAGAAGGCGTTCCGCTTCCAGGTCGATCCGCCAGCCGACGCGCCACGCGGCGAGTGCCGCTTCATGATCGCCATCGAGGGCACGGAGCCCGCGCAGCAGACCGTCATCCAGAGCGGCGGCGCCAGCCTGAGCCTGCCGGTCACGGGCCGCATCGCGGTGGCGGTGTACGTCATGCTCAACGGCGCCGAGCCCAAGCTCGAAATCAAGCAGATCGCCAGCGGAGAAACAAACGGCGCACGCCGCACGCTGGTGACCGTGAGCAACACGGGCGACGCGCACGGCCGGCTCGAAGGCAGCCTGGACGCCACCGACAGCAAGGGCCGCGCGTTCGAACTGGTGCCCGAGGGCACCCCCATCCTGCCGGGCCAGACGCGCACGCTGGCACTGGTGCCCAAGGGCGAGAGCGGGCAGCCCGCGCCGCAGCCTGCCTACCCGGTCAAGGCCAGCGGTACGCTGGACTGGGACAAGGGCAGCTTCAAGGTGGACATGGAGCTCAAGTGACGCACCGTATAGGCCCCCTGGCAGGCACGTTCTCGGGCCTGCTCGCCACGGCCGTCGGCATGGCGCCGATGGGGGCCACGCACGCCGCATCGAGCACCGTCGGCCCGAGCGCCTCGGTGCCGCTGACCACCGGGTTGGTGAACCTCGACTTCACGATCGCCATCGACAAGTTCATCTTCTTTCGCATCGGCGACGGCGCGTGGCCCACGCCGGGCGGCACCACGAGCACGGTGAGCTTCGTGCTGACGCCGTCGATCCCGGGCGGGCCCACCACGCCGGTCGCGGGCAACAACACGCCCGTGAACTGGAGCGGCGCGGCGCCGACCTTCAGCGTCACGCCGAGCGGCAACGCGCTGCCGGTCGAGGTGCGCAGCAATGCGGGGCAGGTCACGCTGCGGGCGGCCGCGACCGCGCCGCTCACGAGCGGGGCAAACACGATCCCGCTGTCGGAGATCACGATCGCCAGCAGCGACAGCAACCTGCCCGCGCCGCCGATTCCCAACTCGGGCACGGGCACCACGGTCAATGTCGTGGGCACCAGCTTCGCCAACCTCGTCACCCAGCGCACCGCGACCTGGACCTTCTCGTACGCAAACCTGGCCAGCCGCACCGCCGGCACCTACACCGGGCAAGTCACCTTCACGGCCAGTTCGCCCTGATTGGCTCTTTCCGGCGTGCAAGTCAGCTGGCGCTGGGATCGCTCGCCAAAGCTGCGCGGTGGATCTTTTCCTTCACCCCTCCAGGAGCTTTGCATGAACAACAAGAAATCCCGCGTGCTGTGCGTCGCAGCCTTCCTCGGGCTCGCCTCGCTCGGCGCGCAGGCACAGGTTCCGGCCGATGCGCCCGCCGGCACCACCGTGCAATGCAAGGACGGCAGCTACGCATCGCCCGACACCAAGTCCGGCGCCTGCCGTGGTCACAAGGGCATCAAGACCTGGTTCGGCAAGGCCGCGCCGGCTGCTGCCGGTGCTGCGGCGGCAACTGCGCCGGCCGCAGCGGCTGCGCCCACACCCGCACCCGCGGTCGAGACCCAGTCGGCGAAGGTCGACAAGACCGGTGTGGCGCCGAGCACCGGCACGGCCACCAGGACGCCGGGCTCGCCCGACCTCACGAAGATGGCGGCCGCGCCCGGTGGCGGCGCAGGCAAGGTGTGGGCGAACGACGAGACCAAGGTCTATCACTGCATGGGCGACCGCTACTACGGCAAGACCAAGAAGGGCGAGTACCTGAGCGAGGCCGATGCCAAGGCCAAGGGCATGCACGCGTCTCACAACAAGGCCTGCACGTCCTGAAGGCGTGCGCGAAGCCTGGGGGCGAGCCCTACCTCGGCTGTGACTCCACTTCTCGCGTCCAGCGGTCGATCAGGCGCTTGCGCTCGGCCGCCTTGCCGTACTTCTCGAAGTCGTACTTGATGAGCTTCACGTCGGCCATCGACGGGATGCGCGGGTCGGGTTTGAAGGTCTTGTTGGCCGGCGACTGCAGGCTGCCCGACTGCCCGCCGATGGTCTGGCCCGCGGGGCTCATGAGCCAGTCGTAGTAGCGCCTGGCGTTCTCCTTGTTGCGCGCGCCTTTCACGAGGGCGATGCCGCCGATCTCGTAGCCCGTGCCTTCGCAAGGCGCGGCCGTCTTCACGGGAAATTTGTCGTAGCGCCAGCGCTCGAAGCCGAAGATGAAGCTCACGCCGATGGCCACTTCGCCCTTGGCCACGTTGGGCGCCTGGGCCTGGCCGCTGCGGGTGTAGCTGGTGACGTTCCGGTGCAGCTTCTTCAGGTACTCGAAGGCCGCTTCTTCACCCATCTGCTGCACCAGGCCCGCGATGATGGTGTAGGCCGTGCCGCTGGATGCCGGGTGCGAGATCTCGATCTCGCCCTTGTATTCAGGCTTGACGAGATCGGCCCAGCACCTGGGCTCGTGCAGCTTCTTTTTCTTGAGCAGGTCGGTGTTGAAGCCGAAGCCGATGGCACTGGTGTAGAAGCCGCCCACCATGTTCTGCGACAGCGCGTACTGGCGCACCGCCCAGTCGTGCAGGTCGTTGATGTAGGCCGGGCGGTAGGGTTCGAGCAGGCCCTGCTCGGCGGCCTGCAGGAACGGGTCGCCGGTGCCACCCCACCAGATGTCGGTCTTGGGGTTGGCGGCTTCCGCGCGCAGCTGCGCGCCGATTTCACCTGTGCCCTTGTGGGCCTGCTGCACCTTGATGCCGGTCTCGCGCGTGAATGCGGTGGCCGCCGCCTCGCACCAGCCCGCGTCGGTGCTGCACAGCGCGTTGACGGTGCCCTGCGCCGCGGTGTTCGACACCCCCAGCAGGGCCGCCGTGGCAATGCATGCGGCGGTGGCGATGTGTCGGACGGCAAAAGGATGCATGCGCGGATCTCCTCGTTCGTTGTTTGAATGCGCAGGATAGCGTCCGCTTCAGCGCGCGGCCAGCAGCGGCGGCAGGTGCTCGGCGAGCCAGTCGATCACCACCCGCGTCTTCAGCGGCAGGTAGCGGCTGCGCGGGCGGATCACGTGCAGCGCGAAGCCGAAGGGCCGCGGCTCGTCGAACACGCGCACCAGTGTGCCTGCCGCGAGCGCATCGGCCGCGAGCCAGGCCGGCAGGCGCGCGAGGCCCATGCCGCCGATGGCTGCTTCGAGCAGCACCTCGGCGCTGTCGCAGCGCAGCCTTGAAGGCAGCGTCACGTCGACAAGACGGCCTTCGGTGTCGTGGAAGCGCCAGGACGAGATCTGGCCGTCGCGCGCATAGAGCACGGCCTCGTGCGGCTCCTTCAGGTCGTCGATGTTCGCGGGATGCCCATGTTCGGCCAGGTAGGCGGGCGAGGCGCACAGCGCCATCCACTGCATGCCGACCGGCCGGGCAGCCAGTTCCGCGCTGTCGGCGAGTTCGCCGCTGCGGATGGCCAGGTCGAGCCCCTCTTCCACGAGATCCACGCGCCGGTCGTTGAACGAGAGTTCGAGCGACAGCTGCGGATGCCGGCGCGCCAGCGCCAGCAGCAGCGGCCCGACCTTCAGCCGGCCCAGCATCGCCGGCATGCTCAGGCGCACGAGGCCCGAGGCGGTGCTGCGCGCGGCGTCGGTCACGGCTTCGGCCGCCTCGAGTTCGGCCAGCACGCGACGGCAGCGCTCGTAGTAGCCGTGGCCTTCCTCGGTGAGGCTCTGGCTGCGCGTGGTGCGCAAAAAGAGCCGCGTGTTCAGGCGCGCTTCGAGCCGCGCGATGCTCTTGGCGACGGCCGAGCGCGTGACATGCAGGCGCTGCGCGGCCAGCGCGAAGCTGCCCGCCTCCGCCGCCGCGACGAATTCCTCGATGCCTTGCAGACGTTGACCCATTGGAGACTTTCAAGCACCAGTGAAAGGAAAATTATCCGCCACCGGGTACCTGACATCGTCAATAGCATGAAGGCTCCTCTTTTTTCTTTTTCCTTCCGCGGAGTCTTTTCATGCAGGAACCTCGAACGCTGCGCCGCTGGCAGCTCCCCACGCTCGGCCGCGCCCACCTCGAACAGGCCGAAGTGCCGCTGCCCGTGCCGGGCGCCAACCAGATCCTCGTGAAGGTCGGCGCGGTGTCGCTCAACTACCGCGACCTGCTGATGATTCGCGACGGCATGGGCATGGCGCTCGACCTGCCCTTCACACCCGGCTCCGACATGGCGGGCACCGTGGCGGCCATCGGCCCCGGCGTGACGCGCTTCGCCGTCGGCGACCGGGTCGTCAACACCTTCTGGGGCGGCTGGATCGACAGCCACTGGCACGCGGAGGCCACGCTGCTCGGCGGACCCGGCCCCGGCATGCTCGCCTCGCATGTGCTGCTCGACGCCGCCTGGGCCGTGGCGGCGGCCACGACGCTGAGCCTGGCCGAAGCCAGCACGCTGCCGTGCGCAGGCCTCACCGCGTGGTTCGCGCTCGCCGAGACCGGTGCGCTGCGCGCGGGCGGGACGGTGCTGATCCACGGCACCGGCGGCGTCGCGCTGTTCGGCCTGCAGATCGCGCGGCTGCATGGCGCGCAGGCCATCGTCGTCACGGGCAGCGAAGACAAGCGCGCACAGGCGCTCGCACTCGGCGCCACGCACGTGCTGGCGCGCGACGGCGACTGGCCCGCCGAAGTGCGCAGGCTCACGCAAGGCCGCGGCGCCGACCACGTGCTCGAACTCGCGAGCGGCCCCAACCTCGATCGCTCACTGCAGGCCGTGAAGCAGGGCGGGCGCGTGTCGATCATCGGCATGCTCGGCGGCGAGACGCTGAGCGCGTCGTTCTACGCGATGGTGCTGGGCCGCGTGACGGTGCAGGGCATCGGCGTGGGCCACCGTCGCGCGCTCGAAGACCTGGTGCGCGCCGTCGATGCGAATGCGCTCAAGCCGGTGATTGCCGCGCAGTACGGCTTCGATGCGCTGCCCGCCGCGCTCGATCATCTCGAGCGCGGTGCGTTCGGAAAGATCGTCGTGACGCTCTGAACGAAGACGCAACGCAGTTGCGGCGCTGCACAAAAGCCGCGCCATCCGTGAACAGGTTCCGTTAGTACGAATTACACGCTCGACGCCCCCTCCTGGCGTTCCTAGAATCCGCCCGCGCACAGCCTCGTGCATTGCGCGCTTTCTCAACTTCAGGATGGAGAGTTATGGAACACAGTACCTACAAAAAATGGTCGGCCGAGTTCATTGGTACTTTCTGGCTCACGCTCGGAGGCTGCGGAAGCGCAGTTCTGGCAGCGGCCTTTCCGGGTGTCGGCATCGGCCTGCTCGGGGTCTCGCTGGCCTTCGGTCTCACGGTGGTGACGGGCGCCTATGCACTGGGCCCGATCTCGGGCGGGCACTTCAACCCGGCCGTGTCGATCGGCCTTGCGGCCGCGGGCCGCTTCAAGGCCTCGCAGCTCGCGGGCTACATCGTGGCGCAGGTGCTCGGCGCCATCGCAGCGGCCGGTGTGCTGTACCTCATCGCCACGGGCAAGCCGGGCGCTGACATCGGCGGCTTCGCCACCAACGGCTACGGCGAGCACTCACCCGGCAAGTACGGCATGACGGCCGCATTGCTGTGCGAAGTGGTGATGACTGCCGTGTTCCTGATCGTGATCCTCGGCTCCACCGCCAAGCGCGCGGCCGGCGGCTTCGCGGGTCTTGCGATCGGCCTGTGCCTCACGCTGATCCACCTGATCTCGATCCCTGTGACCAACACTTCGGTGAACCCCGCGCGCAGCACGGGCCCGGCCCTGTTCGGGCCGTCCTATGCGGTGTCGGAACTGTGGCTGTTCTGGGCGGCGCCCATTGCGGGGGCCATCATCGGCGCGGTGATCTACCGCGCGCTACTCAGCAACGGCAACGACGACTGATCGCTGATCGTCGTCATCACCGGCAGCGCAGCTTCAGTTCAGCTGCCGCTGCCCGACTTCACCATCGGCAGCGAAGTCGATTGCCCGATCGGCTCGGTGCCGGTCGGGTGCGACGCCCCATAGGCGCCGGCCTGGATGTCGGCCACCGGCATCGTCGAGCTCATCGCGGGTGCGCTGGTCGACTGGCCCATTGGCTCGGTGCCGCTCGGACGGGCCGCGGCCATCGCGCCGGCCTGGACGTCCGGGTTCGCGGGCGAATTCATCTGCAGCGGATGGAAATCCGAACCATCGGTGGTTTCGGCCGATGCGGTGACGGCGCCCATGGCTGCCAGCGCAGCAAAGGAACCGACGGCGAGAAGCTTGAAGGAAGTGCGCATGACGTGTTCTCCTGATTGCAGGTTGTCCCCGGTCACGTGCCATCGCGCGAACTGCGCGTGGCAGGACCTGAGTGCACTCTAGGCACGCAGACTGAGGTGAATGTGAGGGAAGAGTTACGCACGCGTGAGCAGCACGCTTTTTCCTGAAACTTTGGACCGCAGGTGCCTCGCGTGCCGGCAGGCCTTCGCTACACCGGCAGCACGGGCAGATGCACGCGCGCCATCAGCCCCGGCCCACCGGTGCGATTGCGCAGCTCGATGCGCAGGCCGTGCCGCTCGGCCGCCGTACGCGCAATCGCCAGCCCCAGCCCGCTGCCGCCCGCCACAGCGCCGGGCACGCGGAAGAAGCGATCGAACACGCGGCCGATGACGGCCTGCGGAATGCCGGGGCCGTTGTCGAGCACATCGACCACCGCGTGGCCATCGACCTCGTGCAGCTTCACGTCGACCACGCCGCCTTCGGGCGCGTAGCGCAGCGCGTTGTCGATCAGGTTGTCGAACACGCTGCGCAGTTCGGCCGCGGGCGCGAACACCACCGCGGCAATGCTGCCCTCAAAGCCGATGTCCACGCGCCGCGCATCGGCCAGCACCATCAGCTGGCTCACGCTCTCGCGCAGCAGCACTTCGATGTCGACGCGCTCGCGCGCATTGCCGACGCTCTGCGGCGCGTCCTGCCGCGAGAGATGCAGCAATTGCTCGATCAGATGCTGCGCGCGCGTGACGCCGGCCTCGAGCTGGTTGAAGCGCTCGGTGGCCTCGCCTGCCGGCACGTGCGCGCGCAGGTTCTCGATCTGCAGGCCGATGGCGGCCATCGGCGTGCGCAGCTCGTGGGCCGCGTCCTGCACGAAGCGCCGCTGCGTGGCGAAGGCATTGCGCACGCGTGTCAGCAGGTTGTTGAAGGCGCCCACCAGCGGCGCGATCTCGTCGGGCACGCGCGCGAGCGACAGCTCGGTGGGGCTGCGCTCGTCCTGCGAGGCCACGTCGCGCGCCACCGCGCGCAGCGAGCGCGAAGCCGCCGACACGATGATCCACAGGATCAGCAGCGCCAGCGGCAGCAGCAGCGCGATCGGCAGGCCTTCGAACATTGCGCGGCGCAGGGCGCGGCGGCGGCGGTAGTCCTCGTTCTGCAGCACCTGCACGCGCGGCTGGTCGGCGCGCGTGCCGGGCTTGGCGGTGAACACGCGCCAGTCGGAGCCCGCATGCGCGCCCGTGTTCACGTCGCTGAAGCCGGGCTGGGGTTGCAAGGGCACCGTCAGCACGGGCCACGAGGTGGCGCGCAGCGTCTGGCCGTCGGCACTCCAGATCTGCACGATGAAAGCGCCGCGCGAGAAGGCGGCCTCGCCGTCCATCGGGTGCGGCAGCTTCTGCGGATCGCTGCCTTCGTACGACTCGGCCACCAGGCGCATCTGGTCGTCCAGCGCGTTGTGCACGAGGTTGCCGTAGGCCTCGAAGGAGAACCACGCCGTGAGCACGGCCGCGCCCAGGTGCAGCGTGATGAGCCACAGCAGCAGTTGCGTGCGCAGCGAACGTGGCCGCCACCAGCGGCCGCCGCTGCGCGGAACTCCGGTCATGCAGCTACGCGCCAGCCCAGGCCGCGTACGTTGCGGATCGCGTCCGCACCGAGCTTGCGGCGCATGCCGTGGATCAGCACGTCGATTGCGTTGCTGGTGACTTCCTCGCCCCAGCCGTAGATGCGGTTTTCGAGCTGCTCGCGCGAAAGAATGGCGCCGGGCCGCTCCAGCAGCGCATGCAGCAGCGCGAACTCGCGCGCGGTGAGCGCCTCGCGCGCGCCGTTGACCACCACTTCGCGCGTGGTGAGGTCGAGCTGCAACGAGCCGCTGCCGACCAGCGAATGCGCGGCGCCGTCGCGGCGGCGCACCACGGCGCGCATGCGCGCGAGCAGCTCGCGGAATTCGAAAGGCTTGAGCAGGTAGTCGTCGGCGCCGAGGTCGAGGCTGTGGATGCGGTCGTCGAGGCCGTCGCGCGCGGTGAGTACCAGCACCGGGGTGGCATCGCCGCGCTCGCGCGCGCGGCGCAGCACTTCGGTGCCGTCCTGCCTGGGCAGGCCAAGGTCGAGCAGCACGCAGGTGTAGCCACCGTCACCCAGCGCGCTTTGCGCCAGTTCGCCGTCGCGCACCCAGTCCGCGGACCAGCCCGCGCCCTCGAGCGCCTGCTTCAGGCTGCGCCCGATCATTTCATCGTCTTCCACCAGTAGAACGCGCATCGCGGCGACTCCTTCGGCCGCAAGGTAGCACGCGACCGGGATGATCGGAAGTGTCTGCGCCGTGGCGCAGCGTAGAAACGAATACTTAGGGCACGCTTAGACGGCGGGTGCGCCACGGGGTCATGGCCCGTTCAAGGCAGATGCACGGCATGGCGTTCGCCTTCGCCGTCCGAAGTGAAGGCCAGCAGGTCGAGGGCTTCTTGCTCGACGCCGATGCGATCGGCCTTCGACCATCGCGTGAGCGGTTCCAGCACCACGGTGGCGGTGTTCTTCGCACGCTCGATCTTCCAGACGCCCGCCACGAAGCCGTCGAGCAGCACCGTGCCACGCACGATGCCGTTGACGGTGAACACGCGGGCACGGTGCGCCTCGCTCAGCACGCGGCTGCGGTCGGCGTGCGAGAGCAGCAGGTTGTCCCACTCGGCCACGAGGCGCGGCGGCGCGGGCGTGTCGGCGTCAGGGCGCGGCGCGCGGGGCAGGTCGAACAGTTCCTGGCCGTCTTCGCCCGTGAACACGCGCAACTGCGGCCGCAGGCGCTCGGCCACGGCCTTCCAGCCGGTGAGGTCCGACCAGGCGCCGGCGTCGGCCAGCGTGGCGGGGCCGAAGGCGGCAAGGTAGCGCAGCAGCAGGTCGTCTTGCGTGGCCGGGGTTGCGTCGACGGCCTCCCCCAGCCAATCGCCGAGGGGCTGCAGCAGCGCACTCTGGTGCGAGTTCCAGGTGCCGGCCGGCGGCAGGTGCACCAGCGGTACGTTGTTGCGGATCAGGCCGGCCAGTGAGGCCGTCTCGCGGCCCCTCCATCGCAGACCGAGGGCCTGCCCGAGTTCGGCACTGGTGTGCGGCCGTTCGGCGAGCAGCGCACGCCCCGCCTCGACCACCGCCGCGCGGTCAATGCCGTCGAGCGCCTTCTTGTGATTGCCCAGCAGGCCTCGCTGGTGCACGGGCTCCAGCAGCGGACGCCACGCCAGCGCATCGCTCGCGGTCATCAGGTGCAGGGTCGCGCGCATCGTCGACATGCGCACGATGCGGCGCTTCTGCAGTGCTTCGGTCAGCTGCTCGCGCCGGAAACCTTCGAGCCGGCTCCAGAGGCCGATGTAGGGTGGGTTGGGCGCCTGCGCCTGCAGGCCGGCCAGGCGTTCGACGGCCTGCGTCACCGTCAGCCTGCGCCGTGCCAGCAGCATCTGCCGCGCCAGCGTGGCGCGGTTCAGCGCGCGCAGGCTCAGAACTTCTCGTGCGGCCCGAGGTAGCGCCATTGGCCCACCGGCAGGTTGCCGAGCATCACCTTGCCGATGCGCACGCGCTTCAGGCCCACCACCTTCAGGCCGACCAGCTCGCACATGCGGCGGATCTGCCGCTTCTTGCCCTCGGTGAGCACGAAGCGCAGTTGCTCGGGGTTCTGCCATTCGACGCGCGCCGGCTTGAGCGGCTGGCCATCGAGGCTCAGGCCGTGTCGCAGCCTGGCCAGCATGGCCGGCGGAAAGACCGCCTGCACGTTGGTGGTGACGGGGTCGTCGTCGTCCATGCGCACCAGCTGGCCGGTAGGCGCGGGCTGGCCCAGGCCGTGGTAGGCCACGCGCACCAGGTATTCCTTCTCCATCACGGAGTCTTCGCCGATGAGCTGGCGCGCGATGCGGCCGTCCTGCGTCATGACCAGCAGGCCGATGGAGTCGATGTCGAGCCGCCCGCACGGCGCCAGGCCGCGCAGCTGCTGGGGACTGAAGAAGAAGCGCGCGTTGTCTTCCGCCCAGCGGTTCTGCGGTGTGAAGAGCGTGACCGCCGGCTCGTGGCCGTCCTCGGCCTGCCCGCTCACGTAGCCGATGGGCTTGTTGATGAGGATGGTGACCTGGTTCGCCTGCTGGCCCTTGGCGGCCTTGTCGATCTCGATGCGGTCGGACGGCGTGACCTTCACGCCCATCTCGGCCGGCTTGCCGTTGACCTTCACCCAGCCGTTGGCGATCCACTCGTCGGCCTCGCGGCGCGAGCACATCTTGAGCTCGGCCATGCGCTTGTTGAGGCGAACGGCATCGGTAGGGGAAGAAGAGGGCTCGGTCATCGGAGGCTTGATCAATGTGCGGCACCGATGCTATCCTGAACGCAAGCGCGAGTTGATCGCGCCCTTTTTGGGGGATTCCCAAGTGAGCACACGCAAGTTTCAATACGCCATCGTCATCGGGCGTTTCCAGCCCGTTCATTTCGGACATCAACGACTCATCGAAGAAGGCCTTCGCGCCGCCGATCGGGTCATCGTGGTGGTCGGCTCCGACCGCAAGCCACGCAGCGTCAAGAACCCCTTTACCTTCGACGAACGCGAACGCATGGTGCGCGCCTGCCTGCGCGGCACCGAGCAGATGCGCGTGAGCGTGGTCGGCGTGGGCGACTCGCCCTACAACGACCAGATCTGGATCGCGTCGATCCAGTCGGCGGTCGAACGGCTCATCGTGCAGGACGGCCATGCACCCGCCAAGGCCAAGGTCGCGCTGGTGGGGCACCTGAAGGACGCATCGAGCTACTACCTCAAGCTCTTCCCGCACTGGGAGTTCGTCGGCCAGAACAGCGTGGAAAGCCTCAACGCCACCGACGTGCGCGGCCTCTACTTCGACCCCGAGAACCGCGGCCAGCTCGCACGCGCCGACCTGCCTGACGGCACCGCCGCCTTTCTCGAGCAGTTCACCACCACCGCCGACTACGCCGATCTCTGCGAAGAGCGTGCCTTCCTCGTCGACTACCGCGACAAGTACCGCTATGCGGGCAGCGACTTTCCGCCGATCTACACCACCGTCGACGCCATCGTGGTCGAGGCCGGCCACATCCTGCTGGTGCAGCGCAAGTTCCAT
The DNA here is from genome assembly GCF_051992195.1 of Variovorax sp. YR566. Classification (NCBI taxonomy): domain Bacteria; kingdom Pseudomonadati; phylum Pseudomonadota; class Betaproteobacteria; order Burkholderiales; family Comamonadaceae; genus Variovorax; species Variovorax sp. YR566. The sequence continues at coordinate 7,014,589 of NZ_CP197092.1, forward strand.
CCCGGCAAGGGCACCTGGGCGCTGCCCGGCGGCTTCGTCGGTCAGCACGAGCGCCTGCAGGACGCGGCCATCCGCGAGCTGAAGGAAGAAACCCGCCTCAAGGTGCCCGTGCCCGTGCTCAACGGCAGCATGAAGGCCAGCCACGTGTTCGACGCGCCCGACCGCTCGCAGCGCGGCCGCACGATCACGCACGGCTTCTTCTTCGAGCTGGCGCACAACCAGTGGACGGGCCTTTCAGACGTGCGTGCCGACGACGATGCGGCCGAGGTGCGATGGGTGCCGATCGCCGAGTTCCTCGACATGCAGGACCACGTCTACGAAGACCACTTCTTCATCGCGAATCATTTTTTGGGTGGCCTGGGCAAGAACTGAACGACCAGGCTTTGTCAGCAAGAACGGCACCTGGTTGACGGGTGCCATCGTGAAAGGAGCTTTCACATGAACCGCAATCTCACCTCCTCGCCCCTGGGCAACAACCTGCTGCTTCGCACCGACTCCTACAAGGTGTCGCACTGGATGCAATATCCACCCGGCACGCAGACGGTGTACAGCTACATCGAGTCGCGCGGCGGCATCTTCAGCCACTCGCTGTTCTTCGGCCTGCAGGCCTATCTGCGCGAATACCTGCAGACGCCGGTGACGCGCGACGACGTGGAAGAAGCCGCCCTGCTCATGGCCGCGCACGGCGAGCCCTTCAACCGCGAAGGCTGGCTGCGCCTGATCGAGAAGCATGGCGGGCTGATGCCGGTGCGCATCCGCGCGGTGCCTGAAGGCAGCGTGCTGCCGGTGCACAACGTGCTGGCCACCATCGAGAACACGGACCCCGAGTTCTTCTGGGTTACGAGTTTTCTCGAAACCGAGTTGCTGCGCGCGATCTGGTACCCCACCACGGTCGCCACGCTCTCGGCTGCCGCGCGCACAACGCTGCTGCGGTACCTCGAAGCGACCTGCGACGACCCGCAAGGGCAGATCGCCTTCAGGCTGCACGACTTCGGCGCGCGTGGGGTGTCGAGTCTCGAATCGGCCGCGCTCGGCGGCATGGCCCACCTGGTGAACTTCATGGGCACCGACACGCTGGCCGCGCTGGTGGCCGCGCGCCGGTACTACGACTGCGACGTGGCGGGCTTCTCGATTCCCGCGGCCGAGCACAGCACCATCACGGGCTGGGGCCGCGAGCATGAAGCCGACGCGTACAGCAACATGGTCGAGCAGTTCGGCAAGCCCGGCGCGACCTTCGCGGTGGTGAGCGACAGCTACGACATCTTCAATGCCTGCGCGCGCATCTGGGGCGGCGAGCTGAAGGCGAAGGTGGTGGCCTCGGGCGCGACGCTGGTGGTGCGGCCCGACTCGGGCGACCCGGCCGAGACCACGCTGAAGGTGGCGCAGATCCTGGCCGATCGCTTCGGCACCACGACGAATGCCAAGGGCTTTCGGGTGCTGAACAACGTACGCATCATCCAGGGCGACGGCGTGAACCTCGACTCGCTGCGGCTGTGCCTGTCGAACTTCTTCCACAACGGTTTCTCGACGGAGAACATCTCCTTCGGCATGGGTGGCGGGCTGCTGCAGCAGGTCAATCGCGACACGATGCAGTGGGCGATGAAGTGCTCGGCCATGCAGGTGAACGGCGAATGGCGTGACGTGTACAAGTCGCCGGTGGGCGATGTGAGCAAGGCCTCGAAGAAGGGTCGGCTTGCGCTGGTGCGCGATGCGAACGGCGTCGAGAACACCGTGCGTGAGGAGACGCTTGCGGCAGGCCAGGCCGACCTGCTGCAGACGGTGTTCGAGAACGGGCGCATTGTCGAGAGCACCACGTTCGATGCAATACGCGAGCGGGCTGCCATCGGGGTGAACCAGTTCGTTACCTCGCGCGCGCCGCTCTGACGTGCCAATCGCTCCTTCGGGGGGCGTGCGAATGACACCGGGTACTCCCCTCCGCGAATGTCCCCCGGCCTGCGGCCTCCTCCTTTATTTCGCTGCGGGGAGCACCCGGTGCCATTCGCACATGAGCGCAGCGCTTGTGCCGGCCGATCAACCGCTGTGCTGAACGAGCACACCGTCGGCGTGATCGCGCCTCAGGCTCCCCAAGGGCCTGTGCCACATGGCATAGCCATAATCCGCCCAGACCGCCGAATCCATGACCAAACTCCTGATCCTCAGCGTGAGCGCCGGCAACGGCCACGTGCGTGCAGCACAGGCGCTTGCCGCCACCGCCCAGAACCTAGTCCCGCCCTGCACGGCGGTCCACATCGACGCGATGGCCCACGTGGCCAGCGGCTTCCGCAAGGTCTACACCGACTGGTACATCCAGCTCGTGAACCGCGCCCCCGAGCTGTGGTCGTACCTGCATCAGCGCACCGACACCACGCCGCACCACGCGCCCTCGCAGCGCCTGCGCCGCGGCATCGAGCGGCTGAGCACCGGCGCACTGGTGCGCGAAATCCGCCGCGAAAAACCCGATGCCGTGGTCTGCACGCACTTCCTGCCGGCCGAACTGCTGATGCGCGAACGCAATCGCGGCCGCATCGAATATCCCGTGTGGCTGCAGATCACCGACTACGACCTGCACAACATGTGGCTGGTGCCGGGCATGGCGGGCTACCTTGCTGCGACGGAAGAGGTGGCTTTCCGCCTGCGGGCGCGGGGCATTCCGGCGGAGCGGATCCACGTCACCGGCATTCCGGTGATGCCGGCTTTTTCCGAGCCCGATGTGCCGGCGCTGGCGCGCAATACCTGTGCGGCGGAACTAGGCCTCGATCCTTCGCGCCCCGTGCTGCTGATGGCGTCGGGCGGTGCCGGCGTCGGCGACCTGCCGAGCATGGTCGAGCGCGTGCTCGGCCTGGGTGGCCATGACGGCAAGGAAGGCAACTTCCAGGTGATTTCCGTGGCGGGCCGCAACGTGGAAGCGCACGGCAAGCTCGAAGCGCTGGCCAGGCGCTATCCGGGCCGCGTGGTGGCCATCGGCTTCACCAACGAAATGCACAAGATGATGGCCGCGTCCGACCTGGTGGTGACCAAGCCCGGCGGCCTCACGGTGTCCGAATGCCTGGCGCTGGGCAAGCCGATGCTGCTGATCTCGCCGATTCCCGGGCAGGAAGAACACAACGCCGGCTTCCTGATGGAAGAAGGCGCGGCCTGGCTGGCCTACGACGCGATCGGCCTCGACTACAAGGTGGCGCGCCTGATGGCCGACCCCGCCAAGCTCGCGACCATGGCTGCGCGCAGCCGGGCGCTGGGCAAGCCGCAGGCGGCGCGCGCGGTGCTGCAACACGTGCTGGGTGCCAGGGCGTGAGCGGCGCCGTCGAAAAGACGAGCGTGGCCCGCACGCTCGGTTATCTCGCCTGGGTGGTCGTCATGGCCTTCTTCTTCGCCAATGCCGAGATCCAGATCGAAGGCGGCGCGGGCTGGGCCACGTCGCTGCCGACCTGGCGCATCGAGAACAGCATCTGGCTCGACATCTTCTGGGGCGGCCGCGCGATGACGGGCTATCACGCCTGGGTGTTCACCTTCATGGCGCTGGTGTTCTTCTCGCCGCTGGCATTCAACGGGCGATGGACCTGGCGCGACGTGGGGCTGGCGGTGGCGGGCCTCATCGTTTTCTGGGTCTGCGAGGACTTCACCTGGTTCCTCATCAACCCGGCCTTCGGCTGGGCGCGCTTCAACCCGGTCGATGCGTTCTGGCACAAGCACTGGATGTGGGGTGCGCCGGTCGACTACTGGGGCGGGCTCGCGGTGGCGGCCCTGATACTGGCAACGCGGCACTGGCCTCGTCAGAAGCAACGACAGCAATGACGAAGAAGAAACACGGCAAGGCTGCAGCGGCAGCAGAAGAAGGCATCGCCGACCCGCGCCCCGGCCACTGGGCCGATCCGCTGGACGCATTGCAAGTCGAGAACCTGCACCGCATCACGCCCACGCTGTACCGCAGCGCGCAGCCGCGGCGCGCCAACATGGCGGCGCTGCAATCGCTGGGCATCCACACGGTGGTGAGCCTGCGCTCCTTCAACGACGACAGGAAGGTGTTCGCGGGCAGCGGCATCCGGCTGGTGCGCGTGCCGATCAACACCTGGTCCATCGACGACGCCAAGGTGCTGCGCGCGTTGCTCGCCATTCGCGAGGCCGAAAAGCACGGCCCGGTGCTCATCCACTGCATGCACGGCGCCGACCGCACCGGCGTGGTCGCGGCGGTGTACCGCATGGCGGTACAGGACTGGAACAAGGACAGCGCGCGCCACGAGATGCTGCGCGGCGGCTACGGCTATCACACGCTGTGGCGCAACATTCCGCGCTACATCGAGCGGCTCGACCCGGTGAAGATGCGCCAGGCGCTGGCCCATGCCCCGGTGGTGCCCGTGGTGTCCTGAAGGCGCCAGCGCCTTTCGTACCCCGCTCCTATACTGGCCGCCCCGTGGCCACAGGCCATCTGCGAACCTTCTGAAAAGGGCTCTTCCATGGCACTGCAAATCCGCTCCCTCATTCGCGCCAGCGGCGAACTCGAACTCTCGCTGCACGACGACCCGATTCCCGAACCGCAGGCCCACGAAGTGGTGATCCGCGTCGAGGCGTCGCCCCTGAACCCGTCGGACCTGGGCCTGCTGTTCGGCGCGGCCGACATGAGCACCGCCAAGGCCTCCGGCACCGCCGATCGCCCCGTCGTCACCGCCACCGTGCCCGAACGTGTGCTTCCCGCGATGGCGGCGCGGCTCGACCAGTCGATGCCGGTCGGCAACGAAGGCGCGGGCGTGGTGGTGAAAGCCGGTTCGTCGCCAGCCGCGCAGGCGCTGCTCGGCAAGACCGTGGCGGCCATCGGCGGCGCGATGTACTCGCAGTACCGCTGCCTTGCCGCCGCGCAGTGCCTGGAACTGCCGGACGGCACCAAGCCAGCCGAAGGCGCCTCGTGCTTCGTCAACCCGCTTACGTCGCTCAGCATGGTCGAGACGATGCGCATGGAAGGCCACAAGGCGCTGGTGCACACGGCTGCTGCGTCCAACCTGGGCCAGATGCTCAACAAGATCTGCCAGAAGGACGGCATCGCCCTCGTCAACATCGTGCGCAAGCAGGAGCAGGAAGACCTGCTGCGCGGCCTGGGCGCGAAGTACGTGTGCAACGCGACCTCGCCCACCTTCCTCGAAGACCTGACGCAGGCGCTGGTCGAGACCGGCGCCACGCTGGCCTTCGACGCCACCGGCGGCGGCAAGCTCGCAGGGCAGATCCTCGGCTGCATGGAAGCGGCCATCAACCGCACCGCCAAGGAATACAGCCGCTACGGCTCGACCACGCACAAGCAGGTGTACATCTACGGCGGCCTCGACCGCGCTCCCACGGAATTTGTGCGCAACTTCGGCATGGCTTGGGGCATGGGCGGGTGGCTGCTGTTCCCGTTCCTCGGGAAGCTCGGCGATGCGGGCACCCAGCGTTTGAAGGCGCGTGTCGTTGCGGAGTTGAAGACGACGTTTGCGAGCCACTACACGCGTGAGGTGTCGTTGGTCGAGGCGCTGCAGTTCGATGCGATCGGTGTTTATGGGAAGCAGGCTACTGGTGAGAAGTTCTTGCTGAATCCGAACAAGGGCGTTGCGGGCTGAGAAGGTTTTCCGGCGGGGGTGCGATCACGCCGACGGCGTGATCGTTCAGGGCACTCGTTGATCGGCCTGTACAAGCGCTGCGTCCAACCCCTTCCCTCGACGAACGTCATCGATCCGTAAAACTGGCGAAGGGCAAGCAGGGTGTAATCCAGGCTCATCATTCAGCTTGCTGAGGAACAGAAGATGGGAATACTCTCGGATTTCTTCGTCGCCAGCCCCGAAGAGGCATTGCGCTATGCCAACCGGATCGAGGAACCCGATGAGGGCGACGAGATCGAGGAACTGCTGGAGCCGGTCCAGTACAAGCGATTCACCGACATCGAGATCACGACGCTCTGGGCCATCATGGAAGGCGTGGAGTGGGACGTCGACAGGCACATGCTCGAGTACGTCGAACTCGGCGAAGACAACGATGCGTGGCTCAATCGATTTCCCGATGAACTGACGACACTGTTGACCCAAGTCGACTCTGCATCGTTGGCCCCCGTGCTGGAGCGATGGGCAAACACGGAAGAACTCGCGTGCGAGCCCACCGAGCTGCATCCTGTCATGGAAGACCTCCGGAGGCTCGCAGCCGAGGCGCTCGCCAGGAACAAGTCCCTATATCTGTGGGGCTGCCTCTGAGGCATCCCCTTGCGTGCAGCTACACCACCAACCGATACCCCACAGCCGTCTCAGTCAACAGATGCCGGGGCTGCGCCGGATCGGCCTCCAGCTTCTGCCGCAGATGCCCCATGTAGATCCGCAGGTAATGGCTCTGGTCAGAGTGCGACGGCCCCCACACCTCGCGCAGCAGTTGGCGCTGCGTCAGCACGCGCCCCGCGTTCGCGACCAGCACCGACAGCAGGCGGTACTCGGTAGGTGTCAGATGCACCTCGACGCCTGAACGCCGCACGAGGCGCGCGGCGCGGTCGAGCTCGATCTCGCCGAAGCGGAACAGTGCCTCGGGAGGTTCTTCGCTGCCGTTGCCACCTGCCGCTCGCGGGCGCCGCAGGTTCGCTCGCACGCGCGCCAGCAACTCCCCTGTGCCGAAGGGCTTGGTCAGATAGTCATCGGCCCCTGCGTCGAGCGCGGCGATCTTGTCGGCTTCGTCGGTGCGTGCCGACAGCACGATGATCGGCACCGCCGACCAACCACGCACGTCGCGAATCAGCGAGACGCCATCGCCATCGGGCAACCCCAGATCGAGCACCAGCAGATCGGGCTGCCGCGTGCCGGCCGCCGCCAGTCCCTCGCGCAACGTTCCGGCCTCATGCACCACCCAGCCTTCGGCCTCGAGCGCGCCGCGTACAAAGCGGCGAATCTGCGGCTCGTCTTCGATCACGATGGCGATGGGGGTTGGCATGGGTTCAGAGTTGGGCTTCTGCCGGTTCGGGAGGCTCGCGGCGGGGCAAAGTGACCGTGAATTCTGCACCGCCGTCGCGCGCATTGCCCGCGGCGATTTCGCCGCCGTGCGCGTTCACCACGGCCTTGCAGATCGCAAGGCCCAGGCCCACGCCGGGCGTGGCCGATTCGACCTCGCCGCGCGTGAACTTGTCGAACAGCTTCTGCTCGTGGCCCAGCAGCGCGGCCGGCAGGCCGGGGCCGTGGTCGCGCACCGTCAGCACCAGCGTGCCGGGCTCGGCCCGCGCACCCACCACGATGGGCGGCGCGCCGTACTTGGTGGCGTTCTCCAGCAGGTTGACCAGCACACGTTCGATCAGCACCGCATCGAACTCGACCAGCGGCAGGTCGGGGTCGAGCGCGGTCTGAACGACGGTATTGCCGAGCGACGTGCGCGCTGCGCGAATCGCAGAGCCCACCACCTCTTCCACCGACTGCCAGTCGCGTCGCAGGTTCACCGCACCGCCCGCAATGCCGCTTTCGAGCCGCGCCATGTCGAGCAGGTTGTTGACCAGCGCATGCAGTTCGTGCGCCTGCGCGACGATGGCGCGCGCGGTGTTGCCGTGCTCCTCGGGCGGCAGGGTCTGCAGCGATTCGGCCAGCACGATCAGCGCGGTGAGCGGCGTGCGCACGTCGTGCGAGATGGCGCCGAGCAGGGCGTTGCGCAGGCGCTCTGATTCCATCTCGACCACGGCCTGCTGCGCCACCTCGACGTAGTGCACGCGCTCCAGCGCAATCGCGATCTGCCGCGCCAGCGTGTCGAGCTGCTGCGCCTGTTCGGGAATGAGCAGCCAGCGCGGCTGCGCGGGCGACAGTGCGAGCACGCCACGCACGCGCATCGGCGCCTGCAACGGCACATAGTGCCAGGCCTGCGCCGCCAGCGTGGCGGTCGCAAGGCCGGCGGGCTGGGCGTGTCGGAAGGCCCAGTCGGCCACCTGCGGGTCGAAGCCCTTGGGAGGGTCGGCGGGCAGCATCAGTTGATCGGCCGCGTCGGTCACCAGCACCAGTGCATCGCCGCCGAAGTGACCTTGCACAGCGGCGGTGCCGAGCGTGATCACCTGCGAGCTTTCCAGCGCGGCCGACAGTTCGCGCGTGAGCTCGAACAGCGAACGCGCGCGCCGCTCGCGGCTGGCCGACACGCCGGCCGCGAAGCGCAGCCCCGCCGTAAGCTGCCCCACCAGCAGGCCGACACCGAGCATGATCGCGAAGGTCAGCACGTACTGCACGTCGCTCACGGCGAACGACAGGCGCGGCGGCACGAAGAAATAGTCGAAGGCCGCGACGTTGAGCAGAGCCGCCAGCGCCGCGGGCCCGCGGCCGAAGCGCATCGCCACGCCCACCACGCCGAGCAGGAACAGCATGACGATGTTCGACAGCTCCAGCACGTGGGCCAGCGGCGTGCAGATCAGCGTGAGCGCGATGCTGGTGGCAGCGGCCCATGCGTAGGCGGGCCAGTGGGTGGGCGCCTTCTCGTGATCGTCGCTGTCGATGCGCATGCCCTCCAGCTGGGTGCGCGACAGGCGGCGCGAGCTTTCCGCGCGGGCCACTTCCATGATGTCGAGCGCGGGTGCGCGTTGGGCCAGCGCACGCGCCAGCGGCTGTGCTCCCGCGGGCCACCAGCGGCGCCAGCCGGTGGCCGGTTCGGCGCGCCCCAGCACCAGCGTCGCGCAGTTGAGCCGGCGTGCCTGTTCGGCCAGCTGCTCCGCCACATCGGAGCCGGTGAGCACGGCGGTGGCCGCGCCCAATTCTTCCGCCAGCTTGAGCACAGCAAGAGTGCGATCGCGCTCCGCCGCGGCCAGCCGCTGCAGCCTGGGCGTTTCGACATACACCGCATGCCAGCGCACATTCAGTTGACCCGCGAGACGCGCCGCAGTGCGCACCGTCTGCGCCGCGCCTTCATGCGGGCCCACGCAGGCGAGGATCGCGCCCGAGGTGTTCCAGGCCTGCAGCTCGCGGCCCTGCCCGTTGCCGCCAGCGCCCGATTGCTCCACGCGCCAGCCACGCACGTCGTCTTCCACATGCTCGGCGGTGCGGCGCAGTGCAATCTCGCGCAATGCGATCAGGTTGCCCTTGCGAAAGAAGTTCTGCGCGGCGCGTTCGGCCTGCTGCGGCAGATAGACCTTGCCGGCCGCGAGCCGCGCCGTGAGTTCGTCGGGCGTGACGTCGACCAGCACCACCTCGTCGGCCTCGTCGAGCACGGTGTCGGGCACGGTCTCGTGCACACGCACGCCGGTGATCGCGCCGACCGTGCCGTTGAGGCTTTCGAGGTGCTGCACGTTGAGCGCAGACCACACCTCGATGCCGGCGGCCAGCAGTTCCTGCACGTCCTGCCAGCGCTTGGCGTGACGCGAGCCGGGGGCGTTGGTGTGAGCCAGTTCGTCGACCAGCAGCACGGCGGGCTTGCGCGCGAGCGCGGCGTCGAGGTCGAATTCGGCGAGGGTGCGGCCGCGGTAGTCCAGCTCGCGCAGCGGCAGTGTGTCGAGCCCCGTGAGCAGCGCGGCGGTTTCGGTGCGGCCGTGGGTTTCGACCACGCCAATCAGCACGTCGCGCCCGGTGGCGCGCTCGCGCTGCGCCGCGCTCAGCATGGCCCAGGTCTTGCCGACACCGGCACTGGCGCCGAAGTAGATGCGCAGCTTGCCGCGCAATGCGCGCGCTTCGTCGTTTCGCAGTTGGGCCAGCAGGGCGTCGGGATCAGGGCGGGAAACGTCGTTCATCGGCGGCACAGGTTAGCGCATCGGATTGAATGTCGACTCACCCTAACGACGTGCATGTGCAAGCCGCCCTGCGGATTCCGCGGAGCGCAGTTCTTCCGCCGTCAGCAGGTATGCGGGATTGTTGGTCAGCCGCTCGATGGCCAGGTCGATGAATGCCTTGGCGCGCGCGGGCTGGGCCGCGCGGCTTCCGTAGTAGACGAACACGGCCGAACGGTCGGCGGCGTGCTCGCTCAGCAGCGGTATCAGCCGCCCGGCCCGGATGTGCGCGCTGGCGCTCACGCTGGTCATCGAACCGATGACATGCCCGGCCAGCACCGCTTCGGTTTCCAGCGCTTCGTCGTTGACGCACAGTGCCGGAACGATGTGATGCTCGACGACATCCTCCCCGACCTTCACGTACCAGGGCATGACCTTGCCCGTGCTCGGGAGACGGAAGCCGCTGCAGCGATGCGCGGCCAGCGCGTTCAGGCTGTCGGGCGCGCCATGGCGATCAAGATACGACGGGGCCGCGCAGATGATGAGCTGGAGACCGAACAACCTTCGTGCAATGACGCCCTCGGCCGGCGACGGGCCGACGCGAAAGCCCACGTCGACCCGGTCTTCCACCCAGTTGCCGATGCGGTCGTCCAGTTGCACGTCGGGCTGCACTTCAGGGTAAAGCCTGCAGAACTCGTCGAGCAGGGGCCAGAAAACGGGCGCAAAGGTCGATCGCGGCCCCACGATGCGCAGCGGCCCGGCAATCTCGTCGGTTGCCCGGCGCGCCATGTGCAGGGCACGCTGCAGGCCGAGCAGCGCGGGCTGCGCGGCTTCCAGAAACTGCCGCCCCTCGTCGGTGAGCGCCATGCTGCGCGTGGTGCGATGGAACAGCCGCACACCCAGGTGCTGCTCCAGCTGGGCCAGGGCCTGGCTGGCGGCTTGCGGCGTCATCCCTTGCGCCGCGGCGGCCTGTCGCAGGCTGCCGAGTTCGGCCGTCCTGGCGAATGTGGCGATGGAACGCAGTTCATTGATAGGCATAAAGGCCTCCAGTGTGGCCGTCGATTATCAAGAGCAACTTGTCAGTGCATCAAGGCCGTTCCGCCTAGTTCGGCCCGGGGGTACCGGCCTACATTGGCGGATTGCAGTTGTTCGAGATGAAAGGCACGCGGCACGGCATGAATACCCCCGACGAACCCACCACCATCTCCAGGCGCGATCTGCTGATTGCCGGGGCCGCTTCGGCGGCAGTGGTCGCGGAGGCTCCCGCGGCCAACGCGGCGACGACACCCGCGCCAAAGCTCTCCGGCCTGTCGAAGAAGACGACCATTGAAGTGAATGGCAAGACACACGTCCTGACGCTGGACAACCGCACCACCCTGCTCGATGCGCTGCGCGAGCACCTCCACCTGACCGGCACCAAGAAGGGCTGCGACCACGGCCAATGCGGCGCCTGCACCGTGATGGTGGACGGCCGCCGCATCAACTCGTGCCTGACGCTGGCGGTGATGCACGAAGGCGCCAAGGTCACCACCATCGAAGGCCTGGGCAAGCCGGGCGCGCTGCATCCGATGCAGGCTGCCTTCGTGAAGCACGACGGCTACCAGTGCGGCTACTGCACGCCGGGGCAGATCTGCTCCGCCGTCTCCGTGCTGAACGAGATTCGCGAAGGCATCCCCAGCCACGTGAGTGCCGACCTGACGGCCAGGCCCCAGGTCACGGTAGTGGAACTGCGCGAGCGCATGAGCGGCAACATCTGTCGATGCGGGGCCTACAGCAACATCGTCGATGCGATCACCGAAGTGGCCGCGGGGAGAACGGCATGAAGTCCTTCACCTACGAGCGCGTGTCTTCGCCGACGGAAGCCGTCATGAAGGCGGCAAGGGTTCCGGGTGCGCGCTTCATCGCAGGCGGCACCAACCTGCTCGACCTCATGAAGCTGGAGATAGAGACGCCCGCTCACCTGATCGACGTCAACGGCCTGGGCTTCGACAAGATCGAAAGCACGCCAGACGGCGGCCTGCGCATCGGCGCGCTGGTGCGCAACACCGATCTTGCCGCCGACAGCCGCGTGCGGCGCGACCACGGTTTGCTGTCGCGCGCCCTGCTCGCCGGCGCATCGGGCCAGCTGCGCAACAAGGCAACGACCGCGGGCAACCTGCTGCAGCGAACGCGCTGCCCTTACTTCTACGACACCAACCAGGCCTGCAACAAGCGCCAGCCCGGCAGCGGCTGCTCGGCCATCGGCGGATACACCCGGCAGCATGCGATCGTGGGCACGAGCGATGCATGCATCGCGACACATCCCAGCGACATGGCCGTCGCAATGCGCGCGCTCGATGCAACGGTGGAGACCATCCGCGCCGACGGCTCGCGGCGCACCATCCCCATCGCCGACTTCCACAAGCTGCCCGGCGCTACGCCGCATGTCGAAACCGCGCTGACGCCTGGCGAGCTGGTCACGTCGGTCAAGCTCCCCGCACCGGTGGGCGGCAGGCACATCTATCAGAAGGTGCGCGACCGGGCCTCCTATGCCTTCGCGCTGGTTTCGGTAGGTGCGATCGTGCAGCGCGATGGCAGCGCCCGCATTGCGGTGGGCGGTGTCGCGCACAAGCCGTGGCGCGTGGAAGCGGCGGAGGCCGAGATGCCTCGCGGCGCCAGGGCCGTGACCGCGGCATTGCTTGCCGGCGCCAAGCCCACTTCACAGAACACCTTCAAGGTGTCGCTGGTCGAGCGCACGCTCGATGCGGTGCTGACGCAAGCCAGGAGCTGAGCGATGAAGTTCGACACCCCCGCCACCACCAACCCCATCGACCAGCTGAAGGTGATCGGCCAGCCGGTGGACCGCATCGACGGTCCGCTCAAGACCACGGGCACTGCGCCCTACGCATACGAGCGGCATGACGTGGTGCCCAACCAGGCGTATGGCTACATCGTCGGATCGGCCATTGCCAAGGGCCGGATCGTTTCGATCGACCTGAGCCGCGCGAAGGCCGCGCCGGGCGTGATCGCCATCGTCACCCACGAGAACGCAGGCAAGCTGGGCAAGGGCAATTTCAATACGGCCCGGCTGCTCGGTGGCCCCGTCATCGACCACTACCACCAGGCCGTTGCGCTCGTCGTGGCGCAGACCTTCGAGCAGGCGCGCGCCGCGGCGCAGCTCGTGCAGGTGAAGTACGCACGCGCCGAAGGCAGCTTCGGCCTCGCGGATGCGAAGGCTGCTACGGACAAGAAAACGATCAACCGCGACAACACCGTCGGCGACTTCGCCAGCGCATTCACCAAGGCCGAGGTGCGGCTGGACCAGACCTACACCACGCCCGACCACTCGCACGCGATGATGGAGCCGCAAGCCACCATCGCCGCATGGGACGGCGACAGGCTCACCGTGTGGACCTCGAACCAGATGATCGACTGGACCACCGGCGAACTCGCGAAGACGCTGGACATGCCCAAGGACAAGGTCCACCTCATGTCGCCCTACATCGGCGGCGGCTTCGGCGGCAAGCTGTTCCTGCGGGCGGACACGCTGCTGGCGGCGCTGGGCGCGCGCATTGCGCGCCGGCCGGTCAAGGTCGCGCTGCAGCGCCCGCTGATCGCCAATAACACCACGCACCGGCCCGCGACGATCCAGCGCATCCGCATCGGCGCCACCGCGCAGGGAAAGATCACCGCCATCGGCCATGAAAGCTGGTCCGGCAACCTGGTGGACGGCAAGCCCGAGAACGCGGTGCAGCAGACGCGCCTGCTCTACGCGGGCGAGCACCGGCTCACCGGCACCCGGCTGGCTCTGCTCGACCTGCCCGAAGGCAACGCGATGCGCGCACCGGGCGAGGCGCCGGGGCTGATGGCGCTGGAGATTGCCGTCGACGAAATCTCGCAGCAGCTGGGCATCGACCCCATCGAATTCCGCGTGCTGAACGACACGCAGGTAGACCCGGCCAACCCGAGCCGTCCGTTCTCGCAGCGCCGCCTCATCGAGTGTTTGCGCACGGGTGCCGAGCGCTTCGGATGGAACAAGCGCAGCGCGCGGCCCGGCCTCGTGCGCGACGGCCGATGGCTCGTCGGCATGGGTGTGGCGGCCGCCTTCCGCAACAACCAGGTGATGAAGTCGGCCGCGCGCGTGGCATTGGATGCGCGCGGCATCGTGACCGTCGAGACCGATATGACGGACATCGGCACCGGCAGCTACACGATCATTGCGCAGACGGCCGCCGAGATGATGGGCGTGCCGCTCGAACGCGTGGTCGTGCGGCTCGGCGATTCGCACTTTCCCGCGTCGTCCGGTTCCGGCGGGCAATGGGGCGCCAACTGCTCGACGGCTGGTGTCTACGCTGCTTGCACCAAGCTGCGGGAGGCCGTCGCGCAGCGGGCGGGCCTTGACTCCGCCGGCGCCGTTTTCGCGGACGGCATGGTGCGCGCCGGTGGCCGCAGCGTGCCGCTCGCCGGTATCGCGGCCGGCGAGAGCATCGTCGCGGAAGACGTGCTGGAGTTCGGCAACCTCGACAAGCAGTACCAGCAGTCCACCTTCGGCGCGCACTTCGTGGAAGTCGGGGTCGACGCATTCACGGCCGAGATACGGGTGCGGCGCATGCTCGCCGTCTGCGCCGCGGGCCGCATTCTCAACCCCAAGTCGGCGCGCAGCCAGGTCATCGGCGCGATGACCATGGGGGTAGGAGCCGCGCTCATGGAAGAGCTTGCCGTGGACGAGCGCCTGGGCTTCTTCGTCAACCACGACCTGGCCGGCTACGAGGTGCCGGTGCATGCCGACATCCCGCACCAGGAAGTGATCTTCCTGGACGAGACCGATCCGATCTCTTCGCCGATGAAGGCCAAGGGCGTCGGTGAACTCGGCATCTGCGGCGTGGGTGCGGCGGTGGCGAACGCGATCCACAACGCCACGGGCATACGGGTGCGCGACTATCCGATCACGCTGGACAAGCTCATCAGCCGGATGCCCGACGCGGCTTGAATTGCATCCGCGTCCGGTGGCGGTGTGCGCAAGCCGCACAACACTTGTCGCCGTGCCGGCCTAGTCGCTGTCCGCTGCCGTTCCTAGACTTCCTCATCACTTTTGATGAATCTCTTCCAGGAACAGCAACCATGTCAGGACTCTCTCGCCGCGGACTCATGAGCGTATTGGCCGTGCCCTGCGCGGCCGGCATCGTCGGCACTTCCGCTGCCGCACCCGCGTCTTCCCCCGCACCGACGCCGACCCTCCGCGCCATGTCGGGCGCCAAGCCTCTGCAGCAATTGAACGGCAAGGCCACCGCCTTGCTGGTGATCGACTTCCAGAACGAATACTTCACCGGCCGCATGCCCATTGCCGACGCATCGGATGCCGTCGCCCACGCGAAACGCCTGCTGGCGTGGGCGGACCGGCACGCTTTCCCCGTGTTCCAGATGCAGCACGTGGCGCCGGCGGGCTCCGCGACATTCGCCCAGGGCGGCGACACCGTGAAGTTCCACGCAGACATGCAACCGAGGGCGCGCGATACGGTCGTGCAGAAGACCACCGTCAGCGTGTTCGCCAGCACCGACATCGCACAGCGCCTGCGCTCAGCCGGCGTGCAGACGCTCGTCATCGCCGGGCTCATGACCCACGCATGCGTGGCCGGCGCTGCCCGCGACGGCGCTGTGCAAGGCTTCGACGTGGTGGTGTCGTCAGATGCCACTGCCACCCGGTCGATCCGCCGCGAGAACGGCGACACCGTTTCGCACGACAGCCTGCATCGCGCAGCGCTGGCCGAGATCGAAGACACCTTCGGCGACGTGCTGACCACCGCGCAGATCCTGGCATTGCCGGTTGCCTGAAAATGCGAGGAATCTAAGAAACCCGCAGGAGGGCGGCGCATGGATCAGGTGAAGGCGATGCGCGCCTTTCAACGCATCGCGCAGGCGAAGAGCCTTTCGTCGGCGGCGCAGTCGCTGGGCACCACGCACTCCAGCCTGTCGCGCCAGTTGCAGGCGCTGGAAGCGTCGCTCGGCGCGCAGCTGGTGCGGCGCGACACGCGCGGTATCACGCTGACTGAAGCGGGGCATCGCTATCTCGCCGCCTGCACGGACATCCTCTCGCGACTGGATGCGGCCCATGCCGATGCGGCGGCGGATAGCAAGGCGCCCTCGGGAACACTGAAGGTAAGCATGCCGCTCTCGATCGCGACGCTGGAGCTGCCCGACTGGCTGCCGGCCTTCCAGGCGCGGTATGCAGGCATCCGACTGGAAGTCGTTTGCACCGACCGCTTCACCAAGCTGGTCGCCGAAGGCATCGACGTCGCGCTGCGCATCAGCGCCGAACTGGAAGATGCCTCGATGATGGCGCGGACGCTGGCCGTCTCCGACATGGTGCTGGTCGCCGCGCCACGCTATCTGGCCGAGCACGGCCTGCCCCGCACGCCGGAAGACCTGTCGCAGCACCAGTGCCTGCAGCACAACGGGCCGGAAAGCCCTGCGCACTGGACCCTCCACCTGCGCGACGGCCAACAGCAAACGCTCAGGCCCGAGTCGCGCTTCGCTTGCGACACGATCACCGCGCTGTATTCGGCCGCGAAATGCGGGCTGGGCATTGCGGCGCTGACATGGCACACGGCGCGCGCCGATCTTCAGGCGGGTGCGCTGGTGCGCGTTCTGCCGGAGGTCACGCTCGGTCAGCGCACTTACGCGGCGCTCTATCCGCGCACACGGCACGTGCAGCCCGCGGTGCGCGCCTTCATCGATTTCATGGCGACTCACTACAGATAGACAGATAGCAAGGCACCGGGTTGTCACAACCCGGGTGGGTGGCGCGTCTTCTTGAGGTCAGCGGGAATCCCCGCGCAACCCTGGAGAACTCGACATGCACAGCCTTGCACAAATAGCCCCGGCCTACGACGGCCATTGCCACGCCTTCATCGACAGGCCACCGGCATCTTTTAATAATCAAAGTACTTTCTTTGATTAATAATGGACGTCGTAATGAACAAGCAATCAAGGGCGTGGCTAGGCGCCGGCCTCGCGACATTGGTAATTGGGGGAGCCGGCTACGGGCTCGTCACGAAGCTCACGCCAGCGCATGCGGAGGGTGGCGGCAGGCCGCCGGCCAAGGTGGCGGTGGCCTCCGCGCAGAAGACTGAGGTGGCGCGCTTCCTCAGCGGCATCGGCACGCTGGAGGCCAACCGGCAGGTCGAAGTGCCGGCGGAAGTGGAAGGCCGCGTCGCGAAGATTCTCTTCACGCCCGGCGGCGAAGTGCGCGCGGGGCAGTTGCTGGTGCAGCTCAACGACGCACCCGAGCAGGGCGACCTGGAGCGCCTGACGGCCCAGCGCGCCAATGCCAAGGCACTGCTCGACCGCACGCGCCGCCTGGTGCCGCAGCAGGCGGCCACGCAGGAACAGCTCGAACAGGCGCAGGCCGCCTTCGACCAGGCCAGCGGCGATCTGCGGCGCGTGCAGGCGCTGCTGGAGCAGAAGCGCATCAAGGCGCCGTTCGACGGCGTGCTCGGCATCCGCCGCGTCAACCTCGGCCAGTTCGTGCGGGCCGGCGATGCGCTGGTGTCGCTCACCGACAGCCGCACGCTGTTCGCCAACCTGACGCTCCCCGAAACCGCGCTGCCCGTGCTCAAGCGCAACCAGCAGGTGGCGCTCTCGGTCGATGCCTATCCGGGGCGCGTGTTCCAGGGACGGCTCAGCACCATCGAGCCGCAGATCGGCAGCGACACGCGCACGGTGCGCCTGCAGGCCACCATCGACAACGCCGACGGCGCCCTCACGCCGGGCATGTTCGTCAATGGCAAGGTCGCGCTGCCAGCGCGTGCCGACGCCATCACCGTGCCCGAGACGGCCATCACCTACAGCACGCACGGCGACTCGGTCTTCGTGGTGCGGCCCGCCGAAAAGGGCGACGGCTTCACGGCGCAGCAGGTGTTCGTGAAAGCCGGCGAGCGGCAGGACGGCCTGGTCGTCATCGAGAAGGGCCTGATGCCCGGCGACAAGGTCGTCACCTCCGGCCAGCTGCGCCTGTACACCGGCGCCGCCGTGATGCCGACTGCAAAAGACACGCTGGCCGTCGCGCAGGAATCGAAGTCATGAAGTTCACCGACCTCTTCGTGCGCCGCCCCGTGCTGGCGCTGGTGGTGAGCACGCTCATCCTGCTGCTCGGCGCGCGTGCGCTGGGCGACCTGCCGGTGCGGCAGTACCCGCTGACCGAGAGCACCACGCTCACCATCACCACGCAGTACCCCGGCGCTTCGCCGGAGCTGATGCAGGGCTTCGTCACGCAGCCGATCGCGCAGGCGGTGGCGACCATCGAGAACGTCGACTACCTCTCGTCGTCTTCCACGCTGGGCCGCAGCGTGATCAGCGTGCGCATGAAGCTCAACGCCGATGCCAACCAGGCGCTCACACAGGCGATGGCGCAGGTCAGCCAGGTGAAGTACCGGTTGCCGGCCGAGGCCTTCGACCCGGTCATCCTCAAATCGTCGGGCGAGGCCACTGCCGTGGCCTATGTCGGCTTCTCCAGCAAGACGATGCCGATGCCGGCGCTCACCGACTACCTCTCGCGCGTGGTGCAACCGCAGTTCGCCTCCATCACCGGCGTCTCGGGCGTCGAGGTGTCGGGCGGGCAGACGCTCGCCATGCGCGTGTGGCTCGACCCCAACCGCATGGCCGCGCGCGGCATCTCGGCCGGCGAACTGGCCGACGCGCTGCGCCAGAACAATGTGCAGGCCGCACCCGGCCAGGTGAAGGGCCTGTACGTGGTGTCGAACATCCGCGTGAACACCGACCTGGTGAACGTGGCCGAGTTCCGCGACATGGTCATCAAGCGAGACGGCGACGCCATCGTGCGCCTGGGCGACGTGGCCACGGTGGAGCTGGGCGCTGCAAGCGCCGACAGCAGCGCGACGATGGACGGCGCGCCCGCCATCTACCTCGGCCTGCAGGCGGCGCCCAACGGCAACCCGCTGGTGATCGTGAAGCGCATCCGCGAGCTGCTGCCCGGCATCAAGCAGAACCTGCCCCCGGGCGTTGAAGTGCAGTTGCCCTTCGAGCTGGCGCGCTTCATCGAGGCCTCCATCGACGAGGTACGGCACACGCTGCTCGAAGCCATCGCCATCGTGGTGATCGTGATCTTCCTGTGCCTGGGCTCGATCCGCGCGGTGCTCATTCCGGTGGTGACGATTCCGCTGTCGATGCTGGGCGCCGCCGCGCTGATGCTGCTGTTCGGCTTCAGCATCAACCTGCTGACGCTGCTGGCGATGGTGCTGGCCATTGGGCTGGTGGTGGACGACGCCATCGTGGTGGTGGAGAACGTGCACCGCCACATAGAAGAAGGCAAGTCGCGCGTGCAGGCCGCATTGATCGGCGCGCGCGAAGTGGCCGGCCCGGTGATCGCGATGACGCTCACGCTCGCCGCGGTGTACGCGCCCATCGGGCTCATGGGCGGGCTCACCGGTTCGCTCTTCAAGGAGTTCGCCTTCACGCTGGCGGGTGCGGTGGTGGTGTCGGGCGTGATCGCGCTCACGTTGTCGCCGGTGATGAGCTCGTTCCTGCTGCCGCAGGACACCACAGGCAGCCGCATGGCGCGCGCTGCCGAGGCTTTCTTCCACCGGCTCGCCACGGGCTACGGCCGGCTGCTCGACGTGTCGCTGCACCACCGCTGGGTGACCGGCGCGTTCGCGGCGCTGGTGCTGGTGAGCCTGCCCTTCCTCTACAACGCGGCGCAGCGCGAGCTGGCCCCGGGTGAAGACCAGGCCATGGTGCTCACGGCCATCAAGTCGCCGCAGCACGCGAACATCGACTACGTCGAGAAGTTCGGCAAGAAGTGGGACGAGGTGTTTGCCACTCTGCCCGAGAACACCGGCCGCTGGCTCATCAACGGCTCGGACGGCGTGTCGAACAGCATCGGCGGCGTGCAGCTGTCCGACTGGAAAGACCGCAAGCGCAATGCCGACCAGATCCAGGGCGACACGCAGGGCCGCATGAATGACGTGGAAGGCAGCAGCGTCTTCGCGTTCCAGCTGCCCTCGCTGCCGGGCTCTACCGGCGGGCTGCCGGTGCAGATGGTCGTTCGCAGCGCGGGCGACCATCGCACCGTGTTCGAGGCGATGGAAGCGCTGAAGAAGTCGGCGCGCGACAGCGGCAAGTTCGCCGTGGTCGACAGCGACCTGGAATTCAACAACCCCACGGTCGAGATCCGCGTGGACCGCGCCAAGGCCAACAGCATGGGCGTGACGATGAAGTCCATCGGCGACACGCTGGCTGTGCTGGTGGGCGAGAACTACGTCAACCGCTTCGGCATGGACGGCCGCTCGTACGACGTGATCCCGCAGTCGCCGCGCGAGCAGCGGCTCACGGCGGAAGCGCTGTCGCGCTACTTCGTGAAGAGCGCCAGCGGCCAGCCCGTGCCGCTGGCCAACCTGGTGCAGTTGTCGACCAGCGTGGGGCCCAACAAGCTCACGCAGTTCAACCAGCTCAACGCGTCCACCTTCCAGGCCATTCCGATGCCGGGCGTGACCATGGGCGACGCGGTGGCCTTCCTGAGCGAAGAGGCTAAGAAGCTGCCGGCCGGCTTCAGCTACGACTGGCAGTCGGACGCACGGCAGTTCACGCAGGAGGGCTCGGCGCTGGTGATGGCCTTCGTGTTCGCCATCGTGGTGATCTACCTGGTGCTGGCCGCGCAGTACGAGAGCCTGCGCGACCCGCTGATCATTCTGATCAGCGTGCCGATGTCGATCTGCGGCGCGCTGGTGCCGCTGGCACTGGGCTTCGGCACCATCAACATCTACACGCAGATCGGGCTGGTGACGCTCATCGGGCTCATCAGCAAGCACGGCATCCTGATGGTGGAGTTTGCCAACGAGATCCAGGTGCACAAGGGCTTCGACCGGCGCGCGTCGATCGAGGAGGCCGCACGCATCCGGCTGCGCCCCATTCTTATGACCACGGCTGCGATGGTGATGGGCCTTGTGCCGCTGCTGTTTGCCAGCGGCGCGGGTGCCAACAGCCGCTTCAGCATCGGCCTGGTGATCGTGGTCGGCATGCTGGTGGGCACGCTTTTCACGCTGTTCGTGCTGCCCACGATGTACACGCTGCTGGCGCGCGACCACCGCGCGGCGGGCCACTCGCAGCGCGCGGCCGAACTCGATGCGCTGGCCGAAGGAGCATGACCATGAACCGATTCTTTTCATACGCCGCTCCCTTCGCATTGGGCATGCTGGTGCTGGCCGGCTGCGCCGTCGGGCCGGACTACAAGGCGCCGGCCGACGCACCCGTTGCCATCACTGCGCCCGAGCGCTCGCTGTTCGCCGACGACGCGGTGCAGCGCGACTGGTGGCGCCAGCTCGACGATCCGCAGCTCGATGCGCTGATCGACCGCGCACTGGCCGAGAACCACGACATCCGCATCGCCCAGGCCCGGCTGCTCGAAGCGCGCGCTACGCAGACCGAGGCGGAGCTCGACCGGCTGCCGGTCGTGACCGCCGGCGCGAGCAAGACGCGCAGCATTGCGCAAGGCAACAGCGGCACGCAGCCTGATGTGCGTTCGCTGTCGCAGAGCAGCCGCGCGGGCTTCGACGCCTCATGGGAAATCGATTTGTTCGGCCGCCTGAAGCGGCTCGACGAGGCAGCGACCGCGCGCACCGAGGCCAGCGCCGCCGACCTCGAACAGGTGCGCATCGTTGCCGTGGCCGAACTGGCGCGCAACTATTACGAGATGCGCGGCGCCGAGCAGCGCATTGCCGTGACGCGCAGCACGCTCGACAGCCTGCGCCAGAGCCTGCGCGTGACCGAGGCGCAGGTGCAGACCGGCCGCGGCCTCGAAGGCGACCTCGCGAGCGCGCAGGCCAACCTGGCGACCACCGAAAGCCAGCTGCCCGCGCTTGAAACCACACGCCGGCAGTCGGCCTACCGCGTCGCGGTGCTGGCCGGCCTGCGCCCCGGCGAGCTGGAGCCGATGCTGCAGCCGCGCCAGCTGCGCGTGCTCGACAAGCGCCTGCCCATCGGCGACCTGGCCGAACTGCTGCGCCGCCGGCCCGACGTGCTGCGCGCCGAGCGCGGCCTGGCGGCCAGCACGGCCAACGTGGGTGCGGTCACGGCCGAGCTGTATCCGCGCTTCGACATCGGCGGCTTCCTGGGCTTCGTCGCGCTGCGGGGCTCCGACCTGGGCAGTTCGTCGAGCCGCGCCTTCAGCGTGACGCCGGGCGTGAGCTGGCCGGCTCTCCGGCTGGGCTCGGTGAAGGCCCGCGTGCGTGGCGCCGAGGCCCGCGCCCAAGGCGACCGCGCGCTCTACGAGCAGACCGTGCTGCGCGCCATCGAGGACGTGGAAGGCGCCCTTACCGGCTACGGTCAGAACCAGTTGCGCCTGCAGCGGCTGGTGGAAGCCTCCGCCCGCAGCGGCCGCGCCGCCGAGCTGGCCGAGGTGCGCTACCGCGAAGGGGCCGCGCCCTACCTGAGCGTGCTCGATGCGCAGCGCACCCTGCTGCGCGCGCAAGACGCGGTGGCCGAGGCTGAAACCGCCTCGTACACCAGCCTCGTCGCGCTCTACAAGGCGCTGGGCGGCGGCTGGCAAGCACCCGCCGCTGCGAAGGGAGTGCCAACCACCTGACAATGGCGCTGTTTCCTCCCTACGACCGAATCCGCCATGTCCGCCCCCGATGCCAAGCCCACCTGGATGCCGCACCAGCCGGCAGACCGCATCCTCTCGACGCTCAAAACCCGCGGCGCGCTCGGCATTCCCGACATCGCCAAGGTGCTGAACGTCACTGTGGAGGCGGTGCGCCAGCAGATGGCCAAGCTGGAAGCCGAAGGCCTGGTCGACGCCGAGAGCCGCTCCAGCGGCCGCGGCCGGCCCACGCAGATCTGGCGGCTCACCGGGGAGGGCCACAAGCGCTTTCCCGACACGCATGCCGAGATGACGGTACAGATGATCAGCGCCGTCATCAGCGTGTTCGGCGAGAAGGGCATGGACCAGCTCATCAGCGCGCGCGAAGCCACCATGCGCACCAACTACACCGAGGCCATGCGCGGCGCGCGCAGCCTCAAGGCGCGGCTGGAGCGGCTGGCGGAAATCCGCAGCCGCGAGGGCTACATGGCCGAGTTCCGGCCCGACGAACAGGGCAAGGGTTTTCTATTCATCGAGAACCACTGCCCCATCTGCACCGCGGCGCAGGCCTGCACGAGCTTGTGCCGCAGTGAGCTGCAACTCTTCGACGAAGTGCTGGGGCCCGACGTGAGCGTCAGCCGCGTCGAACACGTGCTGGCGGGCGCGCGAAGGTGCGCCTACCGGGTCGAACCCAAGGCGAATGCCTGACTCTGTTTTTTCAGCAACCACCACAAGGAAACCACGATGGAACACAAGCTCCCACCCCTGCCCTACGCCCTCGATGCGCTGGCACCCGAGTACTCGCAGGAAACCCTCGAATACCACTACGGCAAGCACCACAACGCCTACGTGGTGAACCTCAACAACCTGCAAAAGGGCACCGAGTTCGAGTCGCTCACGCTTGAAGAGATCATCAAGAAGTCCAGCGGCGGCATCTACAACAACGCTGCCCAGATCTGGAACCACACCTTCTTCTGGAACTGCATGAAGCCCCAAGGCGGCGGCGCTCCCACCGGCGCGCTGGCCAAGGCCATCGAAGCCAAGTGGGGCAGCTACGACGCGTTCAAGGAAGCTTTCGTGAAGTCGGCCGTGGGCAACTTCGGTTCGGGCTGGACGTGGCTGGTGAAGAAGGCCGACGGTTCGGTGGACATCGTGAACACCGGCGCCGCCGGCACGCCGCTGACCACTGCAGACACCGCGCTGCTGACCGTGGACGTCTGGGAACACGCCTACTACATCGACTACCGCAACCTGCGCCCGAAGTTCGTCGAGACCTTCCTGGCCAAGCTGGTGAACTGGGACTTCGCGGCGAAGAACTTCGGCTGAAACTTCGGCTGATCGATCAGCCGTTGATCAGGTTCAGGATGTTCCCGTCCGGGTCCTTGAACCATGCGACCTTCATGTCGCCCATGACATGGAGGTCGCCCACGAGCTTCGTGTCGGGCATGTCGTAATGCTCGAAGCGCACGCCCTTGGCCTTGAGGGCAGCGGCGAGGCGCTCGATGTCTTCGCCCACCTGCCAGGTGACGGCCGTCGCCTGGTTCGTGCCGGCGAACTGCGAGCGGTACACGTTGATTCGCGTGTTGCCGCTGCGGTAGACGATGACTTCGTCGCCCTCCGCGTCGACCTGCGACAGGCCCAGCGTGTCTTCGTAGAAGCGGCGGGCCACCGCGAGGTCTTTCACCGCAAGATTGGCCACTGCGTTGATGTTTCCGAGCATGCGAGTCTCCTGGGTTTCCTTCGGGGAGGCCCGGCGTGCCATCGACGCATGCCGGGCTTGCCAAAAATACTCAACCATACGGTGCAGTATTTGCGTCGAACAGGGCCCTGTCAAGGCATCGGAAAATGGCACCCCGCAAGTCGATACGAGCCCCATCGCAAATGAAGAAATCCTTCTTACCCGGCTTCCGGCACACTGCACCCCCGGTGCAGTGACGACGGCAACGACTGCAACCCCGAATCGACCCCGACAAAGAGACAACCCATGATCCGCAGACACCTCGGCAAGCTGGCCCTCGCGCTGGCATTCCCCCTGGCCTTCACGGCCACCGCTCATGCACAGACCGCGGCCTACCCCGCCAAGCCCATCCGCATGGTCGTGCCCTTCCCGCCCGGCGGCGGCACCGACATCCTGGCGCGCCTGGTGGCCCAGAAGCTCACCGAGGTGAACCATTGGACCGTGGTGCCCGACAACCGCGCGGGTGCCGGCGGCACCATCGGCATTGCCGAGGCCGCGCGCGCCGCGCCCACGGGCTACGACATCGTGATGGGCCAGAAGGACAACATGGTCGTCGCGCCCTGGCTCTACAAGAACCTGAGCTACAACCCGGTGAAAGACCTCACCGCGGTGGCCCACGTGGCCTACACGCCGGTGGTGATCGTCACGCAGGCCAACTCCAAGTTCAAGACGCTCGACGATGTGGTGAAGGCCGCGCGCGCCGCGCCAGACACCGTCACCTACGGCTCGCCCGGCAACGGCACCACCATCCACCTGGCCGGCGAGATCTTCAACAGCGCCGCCAAGATCAAGATGCGCCACGTGCCCTACAAGGGCTCCAACGCGGCCATGATGGACGTGCTCGCGGGCAACGTCGACCTGATGGTGTCGTCGGTGCCCTCGGCCATGGCGCAGATCAAGGCGGGCAAGCTGCGCCCGCTGGCAGTCACCTCGGCCAGGCGCAGCACCTCGCTGCCCGACACGCCCACCGTGGCCGAGCTCGGCTACAAGGACTTCGACGTGAGCACCTGGTATGGCATCTTCGTGCCGGCCGGCACGCCGAAGGACGTGGTGACGCTGCTGAATGCCGATATCAACAAGCTGCTGGCCACGCCTGAAATGAAGGCGGCCATCATCGCGCAGGGCGCGGAGCCGCAGAGCATGACGCCGGAGCAGTTCGGCGCGCTGCTCAAGACCGACTACGAGAAGTGGAAGGGCATCGTGCAAGCCTCGGGCGCGACAATCGAATAAGCCTGCGCGCCGCAGAATGGTGTCTCCAGAACAAGCCGCAACGACGGCATGGAGACACCGATGGTTCCTTCCCTTCCCCTGAAGACAGCCGCTCTGGCGGCGGTTGTCGCCCTCGTCCAGGGCTGCGCACAGACGCCCGCGCAGAAACCTTCCGACGCAACCGTGGCTGCCCACGTCGCGGCAGCCACGCAGGCCGCGGGCACCGACCTCGGTCCGCTGCTCACGCTATGCAAGCCCGCCCCCGCCACGCGCCCGCCGCAGGAGGAGCTCGACAAGGGCCTCCCGCTGCTCATCAACAAGCCGGCGCCACCGCCCGCCAGGGCCTTCGACAACCTGTATTTCGTGGGCGCCGACTGGGTCAGCGCCTGGGCCATCAAGACCTCCGACGGCATCATCCTCATCGATGCGCTGAACAACCAGGTGGAGGCCGCCGCGCTGATCGAAGGCGGCATGCGCAAGCTGGGCCTCGACCCGGCGCAGATCAAGTACGTGATCATCACGCACGGCCACGGCGACCACTACGGCGGCGCGCCCTACCTCGCGCAGAAGTACCGCGCGCGCGTGGTGATGAGCGATGCCGACTGGACGATGACCGAGACGAAGCTGGAGTTCGCCACGCCCATCTGGGGCGCGCCGCCCAAGCGCGGCGCGGGCGACATCTCGGCAAAGGACGGCGACCGCGTCACCCTGGGCGACACCACCGTCACGCTGTACCTCACGCCGGGCCACACCATGGGCACGCTCTCGCCGGTGTTCGACGTGAGCGAGAACGGCAGGAAGCACCGCGCCATGCTCTGGGGCGGCACAGGCTTCAACTTCGGCAAGGACGTGCCTCGGCTGGACAGCTACATCGCGTCCACCCGGCGCATGGACTCCCTGGTGAAGGCGCAAGGCATCGACGTGATGCTGTCGAACCACTCGAACGTCGACAGCTCGCAGGCCAAGATGGCGGCGATGCGGCAGCAGCCGGCCGGCGCGGCGAACCCCTTCGTGATGGGCACGCCCACGGTGGAGCGCGCATTGAACGTGATGGGCGAATGCGCGCAGGCGCAGCGCGACCGGTTCGCGATGCAGTAGTCGCAGTTCAGTCCGGCACGAACTTCGTGTTGAAGATGGCGACGTCCGACGCATCCTCGAACGTCGCCACCTGCCCCATCTTCCCGTCGCTCAGCCTGCAGGCCGAGAACAGGCTGTAGCGGCCCTTGAAGTAGAACTCGTCCATCACGATCAGTGCGTACGGGTAAGGCACGAAGACCTGGTGCTCGAAGACGATGCGGTGCACGTTCCTCGGCGACGGAAAGAGCTTGTACTCGAGGGTGTCGATCGACTTGGCGGTAGCCATGGCGTGCGTGTCCTTCGTTTCGATCAGGCAGGGTCGCGCACGTCGGCCACGGGGTTGTTGCCGAAGTCTTCGCGCGCCAGGTACTTGAGTACCTTGGCCGCCGCAGTGGCGGGACTGTCGAGCCGGCCGTCCTCTTTCATGCTCACGAAGCGCGTGCGGTCCGGGAACTTCTCGGCCGACGCACCGCGCAGCTGCACCTGCATGTCGGTGTCGATCACGCCGGGCGCAAGCGAGACGATGCGTGCACCGTTCGTTGCATTCGCTTCCTCGAGCGCCACGGCGCGCGAGAAGTGGTCCATGCCGGCCTTGGCCGCGCAGTAGGGCGCCTGGCTGCCCATGGCGTTGCGGCCCAGGCCCGACGAGATGTTCAGCACCTTGCGCGCGCCGCGCCATTCGCGGGTGGCGCCGAGGAAAGCCGCCGTCAGCAGCATCGGCGCTTCGAGGCCGATGCGCAGGGCCAGCGACAGCTCCGCCTCCACCGCGCTCGACAGCGGCGCGGGGTTGCCGACGGTGCCGGCGTTGTTGATGAGCGTGACGCTGTCGAAGCGTTGCGCGTCGATGGTCTTGAGCCATGCCGACACGCGGGCCGATGCGGCCACGGGGTCGGACAGGTCCTGCTCCCATTGCACGAGTTCGGCGCCGGCGGCCTTGGCTACTTCGGCAAGCGCCGGATCCTGCTTGCGCGAGATGCCCAGCACCGTGTGGCCGGCCTGCAGCAGCTGTTCGGCCATGGCACGGCCCAGGCCACGCGAGGCGCCGGTGATGAGGGTGAGGTGGGAAGCGGTCATCGGGAAGCTCTTTCTTGAACGAAGGCGGGGAGGTTAAGCGGTATCGAGAGGCCTTGGTGCTCAGCCGGTACGGAACTGCTTACGCAGGAAGTTGCGGTGGCGGGCGATGTGCTGCAGCTGCGCAGGCGCGATGGTGCCGTCGAGGTCGACCTCGTCTGCGCCGTTGAGTACTGCATTGGCATTGGCCATGGCGCGCGCGACGACTTCTTCCTCGCTCACGCCGAGCTGCGCTGCGAGGTCGAGCGCCACGCGTCGCATCGCGCGTTGCGAGAGCATCCACATCGCGCCGAAGCGGTCCCACGCGAGCGCGGCCTCTTCGGACTTCTCGCGGTCGGCAAGAATTTCGCTGAGCGGCTTGGCCAGTATTTCGTTGAGCGCATCGAGCTTCTCGTTCAACGCCTCGTTGCGTTCGATGGCCTCCTGCAGCGTCGGGCCGGCGTCCTCGGCCTTCGTCTTCGGCGCCTCTGACGGTGGGATGAAAGCGGCTTCCGCGTTCGCGGGCACCACCTGGAGCTGGTCTTTGAGGGTCATGTGTTTTCCGTTTCCGCCGAGGCGTTCTTCCTGTTCGACATCGCGGTCGCGCGCAGGCCCGGCAGGTCGAGCACGCGCAGCCCACCGTACTCCACCCGGATCAGGCCCTGTGCCGAGAGGCCGTTCAGCGCCTCGTTCACGCGCTGGCGCGAAAGGCCGACCAGGTAGGCCAGCTCCTGCTGCGTGATGCGCAAGACTTCGCCCACGCCTGGGTACAGCACCGGGTTGAACAGCGACACCAGGTTGCGCGCCACGCGCGCGTCGGGGTTGTTGAGCCGGTCGATCTCCAGCGCCGCGATGAACTGGCCCAGCCGTTCATTCAGCTGGTTCATCACGAAGCGGTTGAAGCCGATGGAGTGGTCGAGCAGCCAGTGGAAGCTTTCGATCGGCAGCCCCGCCACCAGGCTGCGCCTCAGCGCCTGGATGTTGTAGCGGTAGGGCTCGCGCTTCATCACCGTGCCTTCGCCGAACCAGCCGCCTGGCGGCACACCGGTGTAGGTGACCGAGCCGCCGTCGGCGTTGTCGTTGCTCATCTTGAGCAGCCCCTCGACCACGCCGAACCAGTAGGTGGGCGAGCGGCCGACGCGGCACACCAGGTCGCCGGGCTCGGCCTCGCCCACCACCAGCGCGGCTTCGGCGCGGCGGCGCTCGGCGGGCGTGAGCGTGGGCAGCCAGGGGATGCCTTCGAGCTCCGCGGCATTGGCGGGACGCACGCGATCCTTGATCGAACCGCCGAGCACGTTGTGGTTGAGATTGCCGTGAGGCATCGGGAAACTCCGGGGAGTAGTGTCCCTAGGATTGTCGTTGGAACGACAACCGGGCGTCAAAGTGAGACCTACGATCCGCCCACTGTGCAAACAACCGCCCCCACCTTCCCCCGTCTGCTGCTCGCGCATGCCGACGCCCAACCCGAGGCGCCCGCCGTGCGCGAGAAGGATCTCGGCATCTGGCAAACCTGGACCTGGAACGCCGTGGCGCAGGAAGTGCGCGAAATGGCCTGCGGTCTCGCGAGCCTCGGCTTCAAGCCCTTCGACAACCTGGCCATCGTCGGCGCCAACCGGCCGCACCTGTACATGGCGGTGGTCGCGGCGCAAAGCCTGCGCGGCGTGCCGGTGCCGCTGTATCAGGATGCGGTGGCAAGCGAGATGGTCTTCATGCTGCAGGACGCGGCCATCGACTTCGTGATCGTCGAAGACCAGGAGCAGGTCGACAAGCTGCTCGAATGCCGCGAGCTCCAGAAAGACCAGCAGCACGGCATCCGCCACATCATCTACGACGACCCCAAGGGCCTGCGCCACTACGACCAGCCGGGCCTGATGAGCTACGAGCAACTGCGCGCGCTGGGCCGCGAGTTCGACAAGGCCAACGTCGGCTACTACGACCGCGCGGTGGCCAGCGGAGAGGCTACGGATGTCGGCGTGATCCTCTACACCTCGGGCACCACCGGCCGCCCCAAGGGCGTGTGCCAGACGCATGCGAGCTTCATCGCAGCCGGCCGCGGCGGCGTGCAGACCGACAAGCTCGGCCCCGGCGACAACATCATGAGCTACCTGCCGATGGCGTGGGTGGGCGACCATCTGTTCTCCGTCGCGCAATGGCTGGTGGGCGGCTTCACGCTCAACTGCCCCGAGTCGGCCGAGACGGTGATGAACGACATGCGCGAGATCGGCCCGAGCTACTACTTCGGCCCGCCGCGCACCTTCGAAGGGCTGCTCACGGCCGTGTCGATCCGCATGGAAGACGCGGCCGCGCCCAAGCGCTGGCTCTATGCGAAGTTCATGGCGCTGGCGCGGCGCGTGGGCGCGGACATCCTGAACGGAGCGCCCGTGGGCACCGGCGACCGCCTGATGTACGGCCTGGGCAACCTGCTGATCTACGGCCCGCTGCGCAACGTGCTTGGCATGAGCCGCATCCGCGTGGCCTACACCGCTGGCGCTGCCATCGGGCCCGATCTGTTCCGCTTCTACCGCTCCATCGGCGTCAACCTCAAGCAGTTCTACGGCCAGACCGAGACCTGCGCGTATGTGTGCCTGCAGCAGGACGGCAAGGTCAAGCTGCAGACCGTGGGCACGGCCGCGCCGGGCATCGAACTGAAGATCGCGGAAGACGGCGAAGTGCTGGTGCGTGGCGTGTCGGTGCTCAAGGAGTACTACAAGCGCCCCGACGCCACGGCCGAAGTGCTGGATGCAAACGGCTACTTCCACACCGGCGACGCGGGCGTGCTCGACAGCGAAGGGCACCTGCGCATCATCGACCGCGCGAAGGACGTAGGCCGTCTCGTGAGCGGCGCGATCTTTGCGCCCAACTACATCGAGAACAAGCTCAAGTTCTTCCCGCAGATCAAGGAAGCCGTGTGCTTCGGCAACGCGCGAGACGAAGTGTGCGCGGCCATCAACATCGACTACGAAGCCGTCGGCAACTGGGCCGAGCGCCGCGGTCTCGCCTACGGCGGCTACGTCGATTTGGCCGGCAAGCCCGACGTGCTGGCGCTGGTGGCCGAATGCATCGCCAAGGTGAACGCCGACCTCGCGAGCGAAGACGGCATGGGCGAGACGCAGATCGCCCGCTTCCTCGTGCTGCACAAGGAGCTCGACCCCGACGACGACGAACTGACCCGCACGCGCAAGGTGCGCCGCGGCTTCATCGCCGAGAAATACGCGGTGCTGGTGGCAGCGCTCTACGGCGGCAAGACCGAGCAGTACATCGAGACCCAGGTCAAGTTCGAGGACGGACGCACGGGGGTTGTCAGCGCCACGCTGAAGGTCGTTGAAGCGAAGACGTTTCCCATCGTGAAGGCGGCGGCATGAGCACCCGGAAGACAGGCGACGTCATCCTCGACGTGCAGAACATCTCCTTGAGCTTCGGCGGCGTGAAGGCGCTGACCGACATCAGCTTCAACGTGCGCGAGCACGAGGTGCGCGCAATCATCGGCCCGAATGGCGCGGGCAAGAGCTCGATGCTGAACTGCATCAACGGCGTGTACTGGCCGCAGCAGGGCTCCATCACCTTCCGCGGCCAGACCTTCAAGCACATGAACTCTCGCCAGGTGGCCGAGATGGGCGTGGCGCGCACCTTCCAGAACCTGGCTCTGTTCAAGGGCATGAGCGTGCTCGACAACATCATGACGGGGCGCAACCTCAAGATGAAGAGCGGCCTGCTCGCACAAGCCCTGCGCTGGGGCCCCGCCGAGCGCGAGGAGCTGCGGCACCGCGAGTTCGTCGAGCACATCATCGACTTCCTCGAAATCCAGGCACACCGCAAGACACCGGTGGGCCGCCTGCCCTACGGCCTGCAGAAGCGCGTCGACCTGGGCCGCGCGCTCGCAATGGAGCCGCAGGTGCTGCTGCTCGACGAGCCGATGGCCGGCATGAACGTGGAAGAGAAGCAGGACATGAGCCGCTTCATCCTCGACGTGAACGACGAGTTCGGCGCGACCATCGTGCTGATCGAGCACGACATGGGCGTGGTGATGGACATCTCCGACCGCGTGGTGGTGCTGGATTACGGCAAGAAGATCGGCGACGGCACGCCGGATGAAGTGCGCAACAACGAAGACGTGATTCGCGCCTACCTCGGCGTCGAGCACTGATCACGAAAGAACACGATGGGCTTTTTTCTTGAAACCCTCTTCGGCGGCCTCATGGTCGGCATGCTCTATTCGCTGATCGCCATCGGCTTCGTGCTGATCTACAAGGCCTCGGGCGTCTTCAACTTCGCGCAAGGCGCGATGGTGCTTTTCGCGGCGCTGGCGATGGCGCGCTTCTCCGAGTGGTTCCCGCTGTGGTTCGGCTTCCAGAGCCAGATCCTCGCGAACATCCTGGCCTTCATTGCCGCGATGGCGGTGATGGTGGTGGTGGCCTGGCTGATCGAGCGGCTCGCGCTCAGCAAGCTGGTGAACCAGGAAGGCATCACGCTGCTGATGGCCACGCTGGGCATCGCCTACTTTCTCGACGGCGTGGGCCAGACGATCTTCGGCAACGACATCTACAAGATCGACGTGGGCATGCCCAAGGAGCCGCTGATGGTGCTCGAAGGCACCTTCCAGGGCGGGCTGCTGCTGAGCCAGGAAGACCTGATCGCCGCGCTGGTGGCGGCCGGCCTCGTGGTGGTGCTGGCCATCTTCTTCCAGAAGACGGCTACGGGCCGAGCGCTGCGCGCTGTGGCCGACGACCACCAGGCCGCGCAGTCCATCGGCATTCCGCTCAAGCGCATCTGGGTGATCGTGTGGTCGGTGGCCGGCTTCTCGGCGCTGGTGGCCGGGATCATCTGGGGATCGAAGCTCGGCGTGCAGTTCTCGCTCTCGCTGGTGGCGCTGAAGGCGCTGCCGGTGGTGATCCTCGGCGGGCTCACATCGATTCCGGGCGCCATCATCGGTGGCCTGCTGATCGGCGTGGGCGAGAAGCTGTCTGAAATCTATCTCGGCCCCATGCTCGGTGGCGGCATCGAGATCTGGTTTGCCTATGTTTTGGCATTGGTCTTCCTGCTCGTTCGGCCTCAAGGCCTGTTCGGCGAAAAAATCATCGATCGGGTCTGAGCAATGTTCTACAGAGAAAACGGTCAGTTCAAGTCGAGCTACAGGGCCGACCAGCAGATCTTTCCGATTGCGCAGGATCGCATCGCGATGCTGGTGCTGTTGCTCGTGGCGTTCGTCGTGGTGCCGCTGGGTGTGTCCGACTACTGGATGCGCGCGATCCTCACGCCTTTCCTGATTCTTTCGCTCGCGGCGCTGGGCCTCAACATCCTGGTTGGCTATTGCGGCCAGATCTCGCTGGGCACCGGCGCCTTCATGGCGGTGGGCGCATATGCGGCCTATAACTTCCAGGTGCGCATCGACGGCATGCCGCTGATCGCATCGCTGCTGCTGGGCGGCCTGTGCGCGACGGTGATCGGCGTGCTGTTCGGCATACCGAGCCTGCGCATCAAGGGGCTGTACCTTGCTGTGGCCACGCTGGCGGCGCAGTTCTTCACCGACTGGGCCTTCCTGCGCATCCAGTGGTTCACCAACAATTCTTCATCCGGCTCGGTGAGCGTGGCGGGGCTCAACGTGTTCGGCGTGCCGATCGAATCGCCGGTGCAGAAGTATCTGTTCTGCCTGCTCTTCGTGGTGGTGTTCGCGCTGCTGGCAAAGAACCTGGTGCGCAGCGCCATCGGCCGCGAGTGGATGGCAATGCGCGACATGGACGTGGCAGCCGCGGTGATCGGCATTCGCCCGGTGTACGCCAAGCTCACGGCCTTTGCGGTGAGCAGCTTCATCGTCGGCGTGGCCGGCGCGCTGTGGGGCTTCGTGCACCTGGGTGCGTGGGAGCCGGCGGCGTTCAGCATCGACCGCTCGTTCCAGCTGCTGTTCATGGTGATCATCGGCGGGCTGGGCTCGATCATGGGCAGCTTCTTCGGCGCCGCGTTCATCGTGCTGCTGCCGCTGTTTCTGAACCAGCTGCCGGGGTGGCTGGGCTTCTCGATTTCGACCGCGCTGGCCTCGCACCTGGAGACCATGATCTTCGGCGCGCTGATCGTGTTCTTCCTGATCGTCGAGCCGCATGGTCTTGCGCGGCTGTGGTCCACGGCCAAAGAGAAGCTGCGGCTCTGGCCCTTCCCTCATTGATTGATGAGTTCCCGTTCGTAAAAAACCCGGCACCGAGGTGCCCACAAAGGAGACAGGCATGAAACTGAAATCGCTCGCTCTGACCGCCGCCCTGGTGGCCAGCACCCTCGGCGCCCTGCTCGCGCCATCGCTCGCCAATGCGCAGGCCAAGGAGCAGTTCTTCCCGCTGCTGGTGTACCGCACGGGCCCCTATGCACCCAACGGCACGCCCTGGGCCAACGGCAAGCAGGACTACATCAAGCTGGTGAATGCGACCGGCGGCATCAACGGCGTGAAGATCACATACGAAGAATGCGAGACCGGCTACGCCACCGACAAGGGCGTGGAATGCTACGAGCGTCTGAAGGGCCGCCCGGGCGTTGCGCTGTTCGACCCGCAGGCCACCGGCATCACCTTCGCGCTGACCGACAAGGTGCCGACCGACAAGATCCCGCTGATCACGCTGGGCTACGGCCTGGCCGCCTCGCAGGACGGTGGCGTCTTCAAGTGGAACTTTCCGCTGATGGGCTCCTACTGGACCGCGGCCGACATCCTGATCCAGCACATCGGCAAGGCCGAAGGCGGCATGGACAAGCTCAAGGGCAAGAAGATCGCCCTCGTGTACCACGACTCGCCGTTCGGCAAGGAGCCCATTCCGCTGCTGCAGGAGCGCGCCAAGCAGAACGGCTTCGAGCTGTCGCTGATCCCGGTGACCGCGCCCGGCGTGGAG
This sequence comes from Variovorax sp. YR566, assembly GCF_051992195.1. NCBI lineage: Bacteria > Pseudomonadati > Pseudomonadota > Betaproteobacteria > Burkholderiales > Comamonadaceae > Variovorax > Variovorax sp. YR566. The sequence continues at coordinate 7,048,755 of NZ_CP197092.1, forward strand.
CAGAAGTCGGCCTGGCTGCAGGTGCGCCAGCAGCGCCCTGATTTCGTGCTGCTGTGGGGCTGGGGCGTGATGAACTCCACCGCGCTGAAAGAGGCCGTGGCCACGGGCTACCCGCGCGAGAAGATGTACGGCGTGTGGTGGGCCGGTGCCGAGCCCGACGTGAAGGACGTGGGCGCCAATGCCAAGGGCTACCACGCGCTGGCGCTGAACACCTCGGGCACGCAGCCCAAGGTGATCCAGGACATCCTGAAGCAGGTGCACGACAAGGGCCAGGGCACAGGGCCGAAGGACGAAGTGGGCTCGGTGCTCTACACGCGCGGCGTGATCATCCAGATGCTGACCGTCGAGGCCGTGAAGCGCGCGCAGGAGCGCTTCGGCAAGGGCAAGGTCATGACCGGCGAGCAGGTGCGCTGGGGCATGGAGAACCTGGCACTCGACCAGAAGAAGCTCGACGCACTCGGTTTCTCGGGCGTGATGCGTCCGGTGAGCACTTCGTGCCAGGACCACATGGGCTCGACCTGGGCGCGCGTGCACACCTGGGACGGCGCGAAGTGGGGCGACATGTCCGACTGGTACCAGGCCGACGACCAGATCATCAAGCCGATGGTGAAGTCTGCTGCCGACAAGTACGCGGGCGAGAAGAAGCTGACGCGCCGCGAGGCAGCAGATTGCCAGTCTTGATGCACTGAGCGTGCCGTGGCGGCTCGCGAGAGCCGCCATTCGCAAGAACAGCACTGCGCTGCACGCGCTGTTCTTGCGAATGCTTCGGACCACACCATGAGCGAACCCAACATCCTTCTCAATGTCAACGGCATCGAGGTCATCTACAACCACGTGATCCTCGTGCTCAAGGGCGTGTCGCTCACGGTGCCCGACGGCGGCATCGTGGCGCTGCTCGGCGGCAACGGCGCGGGCAAGACGACCACGCTGCGCGCAGTGAGCAACCTGCTCGCGGGTGAGCGCGGCGCTGTCACCAAAGGCACCATCGAGCTGCGCGGGGATCGCATCGAGGCGCTTTCGCCCGCCGAGTTGGTGAAGCGCGGGCTGATCCAGGTGATGGAAGGCCGTCATTGCTTCGCGCACCTGACCATCGAAGAGAACCTGATGACCGGCGCCTACACGCGCACCGATGGCAAGGCGGCGGTGCAGCAGACGCTGGAGAAGGTCTACGCATATTTCCCGCGCCTGAAGACGCGGCGTACTTCGCAGGCGGCCTACACATCGGGCGGCGAGCAGCAGATGTGCGCCATCGGCCGCGCGCTGATGGCCAACCCGAGCATGGTGCTGCTCGACGAACCCTCTATGGGCCTGGCGCCGCAGATCGTGGAGGAGGTGTTCGAGATCGTGAAAGACCTGAACACCAAGGAGCGCGTGACCTTCCTGCTGGCCGAGCAGAACACCAACATGGCGCTGCGCTACGCCGACTACGGCTACATCCTGGAGAACGGGCGCATCGTGATGGACGGCGAGGCCAAGAGCCTGCGCGAGAACGAGGACGTGAAGGAGTTCTACCTTGGCGTGGGCGGCGCGGATCGCAAGAGCTTTCGCGATGTGAAGAGCTACAAGCGGCGCAAGAGGTGGCTGGCTTGATGTATTCATGTGTCGCTGCTTGGGGTGCGATCACGCCGACAGGGGACATTCTCGGAGGGGAGCACCCGGTGTCATTCGCACGCACCCCGAACAAACGCCAGCGTGGCGAAAAACCGAACTGAAAGACAAAGGGTACGGACATGACCGACCACTACGACAAGCTCGAGATCCGCGACCCGGCCGAACGCGAACGCGACCTGCTGGCCGCGCTGCCAAAACAGATCACACAGGCCCAGACGGCAGCACCCGCATTCGCAAAGATCCTCTCCAGCGTGAAGCCCGCAGACATCACGACACGCGAGGCGCTGGCGAAACTACCGGTCACGCGCAAATCGGAATTGCTCGACCTGCAGAAGGCACGCCGCACCGACGACCCCTTCGGCGGCTTCTCGACCATCGTGCGCGGCCCGCGCATGCCGCGCGTGTTCGCGAGCCCCGGCACCATCTACGAGCCTGAGGGCGAAGCGCGCGACTACTGGCGCACCGCTCGGGCATTGCATGCGGCGGGCTTTCGCAGCGGCGAGCTCATTCACAACAGCTTCAGCTATCACATGACGCCCGCCGGCTCCATCATGGAAAGCGGCGCACGCGCCATGGGCTGCACCGTGTTCGCGGGCGGCACCGGGCAGACCGAGCAGCAACTCGAAGCCATGGTCGACCTCAAGCCCGAAGGCTATGCGGGCACACCGAGCTTCCTGAAGATATTGCTGGAGAAGGCCGAGGAGAAAGGGCAGAAGCTGCCCTCGCTCACCAAGGCGCTCGTCTCCGGCGAAGCCTTTCCGCCCAGCCTGCACGACTGGATTGCCGCGCACGGCGTGAAGGGCACGCAGTGCTATGCCACTGCCGACCTGGGCCTGATCGCCTACGAGACCAGCGCGCGCGAAGGCCTGGTGATCGACGAAGGCGTGCTTGTGGAAATCGTGCGGCCCGGCACCGGCGACCCGGTGCCCGATGGCGAGGTCGGCGAGATCGTCGTCACCACCTTCAACCCCGACTACCCGCTGGTGCGCTTCGGCACCGGCGACCTCTCTGCCGTGCTCGCGGGCACCTGCCCCACCGGCCGCACCAACAAGCGTATCAAGGGCTGGCTCGGCCGCGCCGACCAGACCACCAAGGTGCGCGGCATGTTCGTGCATCCCTCGCAGGTGGCCGAGATCGCACGGCGCTTTCCCGAAGTGCAGCGCGCGCGGCTCATCGTGTCCGGCGAGATGGGCGACGACAAGATGACGCTGCAGCTCGAATGCGCGGGGGCGGTGCCCGAAGGGCTCGAGGCCCGCGTGAGCGCGGTGATCCGCGAAGTGACCAAGCTGCGTGGCGAGGTCGTCGTCGTGGGTGCGGGCGGTCTGCCCAACGACGGCAAGGTGATCGAGGACGCGCGCAGCTACAAGTAGCCAGTCAGTCGCGGCGGTACAGCCAGCGCGTGGCGGCGCGCATCAACACCACCACGAGCACCGAATAGATCAGCACGAGCGCCAGGGCGAAGCCGATGAGGCCGCCCGCGTTGTCGAAGCTGTGCGACCACGTCGCCAGCATCACCCAGGCCAATGCGATGGCGATGCAGCTGACCTGTACCAGCACGAAAGCCAGCACCGCGGCCGCCACGGCCCTGAAAGGCCGCACCCGCGCCAGCCCGGCATTGGCGCCCAGCCAGCCGCCCCAGAACGCGAGCGCGAAGGCCACCAACGGCGGCAGCATCCAGGCGATCAGCAGTTCGAGCCCATCCATGCCGCGCGCGACGGATGTCCAGCGGCTCACGACCACGCCGCTCCACATCTGCAGCGATGCGAACACCGCGGCGCCCACGAGGGCCACGGCGCGGCGCGGCGATGTGCCGATGGCTTCATCGTCGTCCTGCTGCTGCGCATCGGAAGGCACTGCACTGCCCGCTCTCAGCGCGAACCAGGCCGAGACCCACACGCCGAGCACGAGCAATATCAGCTGGGCGACGGACTGCAAGACCGTGAACACCGCCATCGCCGCGCTCATGGACGTCGAGCCGAAAAAATCATGCAGGCGGCCGCCCGGCATGAAGAGCAGTTGCACTTCGTAGAACAGCGGGCTCAGTAAGTAGAAGTTCAGCACCAGCACCGCGATGTACACCGCGGCGTAGCGGATGCGGGGTTGGGGCAGCCGCGCCACGCTGCCAACGCCGCGCTTTTCGAGCGCATTGCGCCCGTGGCTCCAGGCCAGCGCCGCCGCCAGCACCCAGGCCATGCCGATGCTGAACACCATCGGTATCCACACACCCGGCAGGGCATAGGTGCTGCGCAGCTGCTCGCCGTGGGGCGAATCGGGCCAGAGCTGGATGGCCATGTTGACCAGCACCATCGCGGCATCGATGGCCACGGTGACGAGCGCAAGATCGCGCGGCAGGCGCTGCGCGCTTGCGGGGGAAGGGGTCGTCGTCATGGGAATGCTTTTTCTCGCTTTACATGGCGCATGCGGTGGCATGCGCGGAAGAAGCAAGGGTATCGGATGACGACGCGAACCTAAGGGCTATTCGCTATAGGTCAGGCAGCAGTCAGCCTTTAAGATCGCGGCGTTTTTATTACCCCCTCCCGGAGACGACATGAAGAAACTGTTCGCCCTCGCGGCGATTGCCGCCGCAGCCGCCGGTGCTCACGCCCAGGACTTTCCCGCGGGCAAGACCGTTACGCTGGTGGTGCCTTTCGCAGCCGGCGGCCCGACCGACCGTGTCGCACGAGATCTGGCGGAGGCCATGCAGAAGACGCTCGGCACCACGATCGTGGTGGACAACACCGCGGGCGCGGGCAGTTCCATCGGCACCGCCAAGGTGGCGCGCGCCAACCCCGACGGCTACACGCTGCTGCTGAACCATATCGGCATGTCGACGATGCCGGCGCTGTATCGCAAGCTGCCCTTCAACGTCGAGACCGACTTCGAATACCTGGGCATGGTCAACGAAGTGCCGATGACGCTGATCGGCAAGCCCGGCCTGCCCGCCAACAACTACAAGGAACTGACGACCTGGATCGCGGCCAACAAGGGCAAGATCAACCTGGGCAATGCTGGCCTGGGCGCTGCGTCGCACCTGTGCGGCCTGCTGTTCCAGAGCGCGATCAAGGTCGAGATGACGCCCGTGCCGTACAAGGGCACGGCCCCAGCCATCGCCGACCTGCTGGGCGGCCAGATCGACCTGCTGTGCGACCAGACGACCAACACCACGTCGCAGATCGAGGCCAAGAAGGTCAAGGCCTATGCCGTGACCACCGCCAAGCGCCTGACCACCCCCGCGCTGAAAGACCTGCCGACGCTGGACGAGTCGAGCCTGAAGGGCTTCGAAGTGACGATCTGGCACGGCATGTACGCGCCCAAGGGCACGCCCGCGCCGGTGCTGAAGAAGCTCAACGAGGCCATCAAGGCCGCGATGAAGGACCCAGGCTTCATCAAGCGCGAAGAAGCGCTGGGCGCCGTGATCACGACCGACAAGCGCGTCGAGCCGGCGGAGCACAAGAAGTTCGTCTCGGCTGAAATCGCGAAGTGGGGTCCGATCATCAAGGCTGCCGGCGTGTACGCCGACTGATCGATTCACCGCAGCCACAAGCAGCCGCAAGGCCGCCTGCGCCCCCCGGGCCAGGCGGCTTTTTTCGTTATGCTGGCCGGGATTTTTCTTCCACCCTCCCGCCCCTTTCGCCCTCTCCCATGCGTTTTCGCAGCGCGGCCTTTCCGGTCTTCCTGGCCCTGCTGGCGCATGACGGCATGGCCCAGCCGCAGACGCTGCTGTGGGTCTGGGACCGGCCCCAGCTTTTTTCCGCGCTGCCAGAAGGCGCAGGCGTGGCCTACCTGCATGCCACGGTGCAGCTGAGCGGCGAGCGCAGCCGCACGAGCTGGCGTCAGTGGCCGCTGCGCATCGCGCCGGGCGCCACCACCGTGGTGCCGGTGGTCCATGTTTCACTCGACAACCTCGCGCCTTCGCCCGTCAACGACGCGCAGCAGGAGGCCATTGCCGCCGCCATCGAGCATGCCGCGAAGCACGGCAACCGCTCGGGCTGGGTGCAGCTCGACTTCGAGGCGCGCCGCAGCCAGCGCGAGGCGTATGTCGCACTGCTGCGGCGGCTGCAGCCGGTGCGCGCCGGCGGCGTGCGGCTCTCGGCCACGGCGCTCGCCTCATGGTGCATGAGCGACGCGTGGCTGCCTCCCGGCCTGCTCGACGAGATCGTGCCGATGTACTTCCGCATGGGGGCGGAATCAGCGCGCATTCGCCAGCGGCTCGACGCCACGGGCGCGGCCACGGTGCCGGCCTGCCGCGACGCGGCGGGGCTGATGCTCGGCGAGGCATGGCCCGTGCTCGGCAGCGTGAAGCGGCGCTATGTGTTCCACGCGGGCGCATGGAAGAACGAAGACTTCGAACAACTCGGCAACAGGGATTCGCATAAATGATTCTTTCAACAGCAAACGCGATGCGCGCCGGCGCCAGGCTGCTTGCAATGGCCGCGCTGCTCGGCAGCGCTCTCGCGGCTCATGCCAGCGGCGGCGGCGACCCCGAGGACCTGTTCTTCGCCACCACCCGGCCCGACCAGCCGGTGCGCGAGTTCGTCGAGCGGCCCGCGGGCTACTACACCGACTACCTCGTGCCCTACCAGGTGCTCTGGTACTGGCGATTGCACGGCCAGCCGTTCTCTTCCGACGCCGTGCGGGCCTTCTCCGATCTGCTGGAGAAGCTGCCGCGCGAAGACAACGGCATGGCCGAAACGGACGACGCCTGGATCGAATGGCGAAAAGCGCGCGACGACGCCAATGCGAAGCTCGATCCCCAGTCGCCCCGCGACAGGCCCGCCCTGCTGGCGCCTTCGCAGCAGCAGCCGAAATGGAACGCCAGCAGCCTGCAGGCGAGCCCCAACTGCTTCTACGGCGACGCTTTCCGCAACGCCACGAAGACGCTGGCCCAGCGCATGACGCGTGCCGCCGGCGACAAGGCGGCCACCCCCTACGTGCGGCATTGGCTGCAGGCGCAAGACGCGGTGTTCGACACCTGCAACAAGGAGCCCGGCACCATCCCCGAACTGCCACCCCGCGCCCCCGCCTGGCTGCAGGCCGACCATGCCTACCAGCTGGCCGCACAGCGCTTCTACGCCGACGATCTCGACGAGGCCGACACCGCGTTCACCGAGATCGCGGCCGACAAGGCCAGCCCCTGGCGCGACCTCGCGGCCTACATGCGGCTGCGCGTGCTGGCGCGGCAGAGCCCGGGCGGCGAGCCGTCTTTCTCGGAACGGGACGACGCCGGCAAGGAAAGCCCCGAGGCGCTGAAGCAGCAGGCCGAACTCACCAAAGCGGTCGATGCCATCGCGCTGCCGCTGCTGAAGAACCCACGCCTGCAGGCGCTGCATCCGTCGGTGCACCGGCTGGCCGAGGCACTGCGCATCCGCTACCTCACGCCCGGCACGCGCCTGCAGCGCCTGGCCGACAGCCTGAAGACCATGGGCGCACCCGATGTCGCCGCCGCCAGGCTGCTGTTGCTGAACCACGAGTTCCGCTACTGCATGATGGCCGGTTGTTCGTACGCCGGCCCGGATCAGAAGTCGGATCTCGTGCAGTGGCTCAACACGGTGCGCGGCTTCAACGGTCCGGCGAGCGGCATCACCGCCCAGGACAAGTGGCGCGAGAAGTTCAGCTGGAGCAACTACCAGCGCACGCACGACCTCGCCTGGCTGATGGCCGCGGCAAGCCTGGTGCCCGTGAGCACCGCCACCGACGACAAGCGCGAGGCCGAACTGCAGGCCGCATTGGCGGCCGTGCCCGAAGACCACCCCGCACGCTTCGCCGCCACCCAGTTGCGCGCCCAGCGCCTGTTTGCGCAGGGCCGCTTCAAGGAGACGCGTGAACTGGTCGCCAGTGCAGCCGATTCGCCCTTGATCGCACACAGCCTCTCGGGCCAGAACATCGTGAAGGCGCTGCTGCTGCCCACGGCCTCGTCGGAAGAGGAATGGCGCCGCCTGGCGATCCGCCTGGTGGTTGCTCGCCGCGACCCCGAGGCGATGGAAGCCAAACCCAATGCGGTGCCGCTGGCCAGCACCTTCGACGACGACGCGACGCGCTTCCTGAACACGCGCGCGCCGCTCGCAATGTGGCTGCGGCTCGCGGCCGACCCGGCGCTCTCGCCCGCGCTGCGCGACTCCCTGCTGGAGACCGCATGGACCCGCGCCGTGCTGGCCGAGGACTACGCCAGCGCTCGCCGCGCTGCGCAGATGCGTATCGCGTCACCGTCGCAGGGGGCTACCGCCAAGGGGCCGGACATGATCGCCGGCATCCGCCGCTCGATGGCGCTGTCGGTCACCGACACCGCCGCCTGGCGTCACCTGCTGCTGGAGCGCATGGCAAGCACCACCGAGGTGCTGTTGCCGCCGCACTGGCCCGTGGCAGACGGCATCCGGCCCACGCCGCTCAAGCCCTGGCTCGAACCGGCGTACGACCGCAGCATGGCCACCGGCAGCTACAGCAAGTGGTGCCGCCCGCTCGGCGTGATGACCACCGGCCCGCAGGCCGCCACGGCTGCCGATTTCGAGATGCCCGAGTTCCTGCCGCAGGACGAGCGTGCACAGCAGGCCGCGCTGGTCGCGAAGCTGCGCGCCATTCCGCAGGACTCGATCTACTTCACCCAGGAAAGCCTGGCGCTGATGCAGCGCAACCGCGCTGATCCGCTGGTGCCGCAGGCGCTATCGGTCGCGGTGAAGATGGCGCGCTACGCCTGCCCGGACAAGGCGGTGGGCGACTGGTCGCGCAAGGGCCTTCAGACCCTGCACGCGAAATACCCGGATTCGACCTGGGCCGCCAGCACCCAGTACTGGTACGGCGGCCGGTAGCCAAGGAGAGAGCGGCCCTCCCTACTTCGGGCGTATGGCGTCCGCCGTCCCCTGGATGAAGGCCTTGATGCTCTCGATGTCGTCCCCCGAGAGCTTGCCCGTGAAGTCGGGCATGCCGCGCGCCATGGCCGGGCCCTTGAGGATGAACTTGTCCAGGTTCGTGATGTAGGCCGGGTCCATGTAGCCGAGGTTGGGGATGTTGCCGCCGCGGTCCACGCCGGGCACGCCGTGGCAGAACACGCAGTTGCTCACGTAGAGCATGGTGCCGGCCTGGACCTTGGCGGGGTCGTACTTCACGCCCTGCACCAGCTTGTCCATGCGGTACTGAACGAAGTCCGGCATCTTGGCCGTGCCGCCCACCGCGAAGGTGTAGACCGTGCCCGGGCCCTGCCGCTCGGTGGCGCGCTGCGCCAGGCCGTACACGCCGCCCCAGCCCACAGCGACCGACACGTATTGCTTGCCGTCGACCATGTAGGTCGAGGGCGCGGCCACCACACCGGTGCCGGTGGGCGTTTCCCACAGCTTCTCGCCGGTCTTCGCGTTGTAGGCCAGCAGGCGGCCATCGGCCGTACCCTGGAACACGAGGTTGCCGGCGGTGGTGAGGGTGCCGCCGTTCCATGGCGATGCGTAGTCGACGCCCCACGCTTCCTTCTGAGCCACCGGGTCCCACGCCACGAGGCGGCCGAAGGGCTTGCTCGTGGGCGGCTCGACATTGGCGAACTTGCCGAGGTTCCAGCCCAGGCCCGAGTGCGGGCGGCCGGGCACGTTCTGGTCGAACTTCCAGTCCTTGTCGTCCATCAGGTTGATCGGCACGTGCTGCGCGGGCAGGTACGCGTACCCCGTCTGCGGGTTGAACGACATCGGGTGCCAGTTGTGCGCGCCGAAGGGGCCGGGGATGCTGTCGCCGGGCTTCTCGTTCTGGCGCGCGGCGGCAATCTCGATGGGCCGGCCGTTCTTGTCGTAGCCGGTGGCCCAGTTGACCTCGACGAAGTTCTTCGCCGAGATGAACTTGCCGCTGGTGCGGTCGATGACGAAGAAGAAACCGTTCTTCGGCGCATGCAGCAGCACCTTGCGGGCCTTGCCGTCGATCTTCACGTTGGCCAGGATCATCGACTGCGTGGAGGTGTAGTCCCAGTTGTCGCCGGGCGTCTCCTGGTAGTGCCACACGTACTTGCCGGTGTCGGGGTTGAGCGCCACCACCGAGCCCAGGTAGAGGTTGTCGCCGCCCTTGGGGCTGCGCGCCTTGGCGGCCCATGGCGAGCCGTTGCCGGTGCCCACGTACATCAGGTTGAGATCGGGGTCGAAGGCAAAGCTGTCCCACGCGGTGCCGCCGCCGCCGGCTTCCCAGTACTTGCCGCTCGGGTCCCAGGTCTTGGCGGCGCGCGCCATCGATTCGTCTTCGAAGGGCTTGCCCGGGTCGCCCGGCACCACGAACCAGCGCCACTTCTGGTCGCCTGTCTTCGCGTCATACGCCGTGACGAAGCCGCGCACGCCGTACTCGGCGCCGCCGTTGCCGATGATGACCTTGCCCTTGAACACGCGCGGCGCACCGGTGATGGTGTAGCTGCCCTTCTGGCCCTCGATGGTGTTCTTCTCCCAGACCTTCTGGCCGGTGGCTGCGTCGAGCGCGATCAGTCGGCCGTCGTAGGCCGCCACGTAGACCTTGCCTTCGTAGATCGCAACGCCTCGGTTCACCACGTCGCAGCAGCCCTTGAAGCCTTTGGACTTATCGACCTGCGGATCGAAGGTCCACAGTTTCTGCCCGGTGCGGGTGTCGATGGCATGCACCACGCTCCACGAGGCGGTGACGTACATGATGCCGTCCACCACCAGCGGCGTGGCCTCCACGCCGCGCGTCGACTCGAGGTTGTACGACCAGACCAGCCCCAGTTGCTTGACGTTGCCGGCGTTCACCTGGTCGAGCTGGCTGAAGCGCGACTCCGAATAGTCGAGGCCGACGCTGGGCCAGTCGGGTGTTTTCTTCTGCGCCGCGTTGGCGCGGATGAAGCTGCCGTCGACGCGCCTAGTGGCGGCTGCCGCGCGGTCCTGTGCGCTCTGGGCCGTGGCCGCCGTGTTTGCGCCCAGGCACAGCAAAGCGCCGGCGAGCACGAGCAGCCCGGAGTGTGTTTTTTTCATCGCAGGTCTCCTTTGTGGCTCAAGGATGGTCTGCGCGGGCTTCGCATTCATCTTCGGGATTTCCCCAGTCCGGTGCTGTTCCATTGCGGAACACATTCGATGCTGGTCCCGGACTCGGTCCCTTGCGGGAGGCAGCGAACACCATGGCCCTCGACGGAAGAAGAATCGGCACGGCGGATGCGCCGCGCCAGCTCTTTGCCAGCACGCCCGCGCAGCGCGTGGCGCTCGCGCGGCAGCAGTTCTTCGAGGAAGGCGTGCGCCCCTCGGGCCTCGTCGGCGAGGCGGTGATCCAGTCGTGGATGCGCTGCAGCCGCACGCACACCGACCGCCAGCGCATCGTGCCCTTCGACGCGGTCACGCCGAGCCGGCTGCACGCCACGCTCGCGCGCAACCGCGAACTGCTCGAGGTGGCACGGCAGGAGCTGGTGCAGATGGAGCACGCACTCGCGGGCACCGACTGCCGCGTGATCCTCACCGACAGCGAGGGCGTGCTGGTGCACGTCACGCAGCAGCCCGCCATGGCGCACCAGCCGGTGCTGTGCAAGACCGCGCGCGTGGGCGTGAATATCTCCGAGCGCATCGTCGGCACCACGGCACCGGGCATCGTGGCGAGCACCGGCCAGGCCTGCACGGTCAACGGCGCGGAGCACTACTTCGACGTGCTGTGCCAGATGCAGTGCGCGGCGGCGCCGATACGCGACGTGACGGGGCAACTGGCCGGCGTGCTCGACCTCACGGCAGAGGCGCGGCGCTTCGGCTTCGACGCGGCATCGATGGTGGCGCTCTATGCCACGACCATCGAGAACCGGCTGCTGCAGGCGCAGTCGCGCGACCACCTGATCCTGCGATTCCAGGCCAGCCCCACGCTGCTGGGCACGCCGCTCGAAGCGCTGGCCGGCATCGCGCCCGACGGCACGATCGCGTGGCTCAACAACGCGGGCGCGCGGCTGCTGGGCCGGCTGCCCGAAGCGGCGGACGAGCGCGATGTCGAACGCCTGCTGGGGCATGACCTTGCGAGCCTGCTGCGCCTTGGGCGGCGCGAGGCAGCGCAGCCGCTGCGGCTGGCGAGCGGGCTGGGCGTGTGGGTGCAGGCGCGGCTGAAGGGCGCGGATGGCGTGGACTTCCGGCATGCGGTGGCGATGCCCGGCGAAGCCACGCCGCTGGCCATCGAGCAGGATGCGCAGATGCCTGCTGCCGAAGCCTGCGAGCCCGAGCCCCATGCCGAGACAACGCTGCGCGAGCACAGCCGCAAGCTGATCGAGGAAACGCTAGTGGCGCACGGCGGCAATGTGTCGCAGGCGGCGCGGCAGCTGCGCGTGTCGCGCGGCACGCTCTATCGCCGGCTGCGCGGCTGGAAAGAAGACGCCGCGGACTGATCAGGCCGCGGCGCGGGCCAGCGCACGCGCGCGACGCGCCTTCGCATCGGGCTGCAGCGGCCGCAGGTATTCGTGCAGCGCCAATGCAGCTGCGCCCACCGCAGGCGCCAGCGCGCCGTAGCGCGCGGTGCGCAGGTCGGGCGCGGGCATACCGGCATCGTCAGCGTGGCGCTTCATGCTTTCGAACGCCGCTTGCGCAAAGCCGCGATGCTCGGCGCACGCCTTGCCGCCGAGCACGATCGCGCGCGGATTGAACGTGACCCACAGGTTCTGCAGCAGCACGCCGAAGAAGGCGGCGGCGCGCGGCAGGTCGACCCCCTTGCGCTCCAGCACGCGCGAACCGAAGAAGGCCTCGGCGCAGCCGCGTCGGCCGCACGAGCACAGCGGCCCGTCGAGTTCAAGGATGGTGTGGCCGATCTCGCCGGCCATGCCCTGCGCGCCGGTGAAGAGCCGGTCGTTCAGCACCACGCCGGCGCCCACGCCGACGTCGCAGTTGACGAAGACCAGCGGGTCTTCGCCCTCGCCCGCCGCGAACTCGTATTCGCCAAGCGCGGCGGCATCGGCGTCGTTCTGCAATTGCACGGTCACGCCGGGCAGGCTGATGGCGGCAAAGGCTTTTTCGAGCGCGGGCAGCAGGCTCACGTTGCGCCAGCCGAGGTTGGGCGCGAAGCGGACCACGCCGGTGCAGTCGTCCACCGCGCCGGGCACGCACACGCCGATGCTCGACAGGCGCAGGCCCAGTTGCTCCAGCTGCGCATTCGCGGCGGCCGCCATGCGCGCGACCTGCGCGCACACGCCGGCCGGCGAGCCGTCGGTGAGTGCGTGGGTGTTCGAGTGAAGCACCTCACCCTGCAGCGAGACGCACACGAGGCGCACGGTCTCGACCGCGATCTCCACGCCCATCAGCGCGCGCACGCCGACGTTGATCTGCAGTGGCGTCGAAGGCCGGCCGAGCCCGTCGGCCACGGTGGCGCCGGCCTCGCTGAGCCAGCCTTCGTCGATCAGCTCGCGCACCAGCAGGCTCACGGTCGACTTGGTGAGCCCGCTCTCGCTGGCCAGCCGCGCGCGTGACAGGCCGGGCTGCGCGCGCAGCAGCCGCAGCAGCACGCTGCGGTTCATGCGCTTGAGCAATTGCTGGTCGCCTATCGTCTTCACGACAACATCAGGCGAGCGCGGCAGTGTCGGCGTGATGGGCCTGCTCCTTGCCCTCGGGCCGCTTGCCGGCAATGATCATTCCGAGCACTTCGTCTTCGGTCACGTCGGCGGTGCGGTAGGTGCCGACCAGCTTGCCGTTCTTCATCACCGCGAGCCGGTCGCTCAGCGAGAACACGTCGGGCATGTCGTGGGTGATCAGGAAGATGCCCACGCCATCGGCCTTGAGCTGCTTCACGAGGCCGCCGACCATCGCGGTTTCTTCAGGGCCGAGCGCCGCGCAGGGCTCGTCCATGATGAGGATGCGCGCGTTGAAGTACAGCGCGCGCGAGATCGCCACCACCTGCCGTTGCCCGCCCGAGAGCCTGCGCACCGGCACGCGGATGTTGGTGAAGTTCTTGTTGAGGCGATGGAACACCTTGCGCGCCTGCACTTCCATGAAGTGATCGTCGAGCGTGCGCCACGGGGTCATCTTCTCGCGGCCGAGAAAGAGGTTCGACACGGAGTCGAGGTTGTCGGCCAGCGCGAGGGTCTGGTAGATGGTCTCGATGCCCTGGCCCTGCGCTTCGGCGGGCGTGCGGATGTTGACCTTCTCGCCCGCGATCAGCGTGTCGCCGGAGTCGATGGGGTAGGCGCCCGCGAGCATCTTCATCAGCGTGGACTTGCCGGCGCCGTTGTGGCCCAGCAGCGCGACCACTTCGCCGGGGTAGAGGTTGACGCTCACGCCGTCCACGGCCTTGACGCCGCCGAAGGCCTTGCGGATTTCGCGCAGTTCCACCAGGGGTCTGGAGGTGTCGATGTCTGCCATTTCAGTTCTCCCCAAACTTGCGGCGATACAGCACGTCGAACACCACGGCCACGATCAGCACCTGCCCGATGATGACCATGCGCTTGCCGATGGGCACGTCGAGCAGCAGCATGCCGCTGTCGAGCGACTGCATGATCAGCGCGCCCAGGACCGACCCGAAGATCGAGCCGCTGCCACCCGCGAGCGCCGTGCCGCCGATGACGGCCGCCGCGATCACGTACAGCTCCATGCCCGTGCCCAGCGAGTTGGTGCCCGCGTTGAGCCGCGCGATCGACACGATGGCCGCAATGGTGACCAGCACCGCCAGCAGCGCGAACAGCATCAGCGTGACGCGCTTGACCGGAATACCCACCAGCGCCGCAGCGTCGGGGTTGCCGCCCATCGCGAACACATAGCGCCCGAAGCGCGTGCGGTGCACGATGAACGACAGCACGATCGCCACCACCGCCCAGATCAGCACCGGAATCGGAATGCCCTGCGGCTCGCTCTTCGACGAGATCTGGTAGTTGTTCATGACCCATGCGAAGGCGATCACCACCGCCACCGGCACCGCGGTGATCAGCACGTCGAGCCACAGCGCCTCGGTCGGCATGTCGTAGCGCTGGCGCGCGCGGCGCTTTTGCAGCATGCGCCCGAACAGCACCAGCGCCACGATGGCAGCGAGCACCCAGCTCGCGGTGACGCCGATGCCGCCGTCATAGCCGCCGCCCAGGCGCTGGAAGAATTCGTCGTTCACCGGCTGCGTCTTGCCGTCGGCCACCAGGAAGGCCGCGCCGCGAAACGACATGAGGCCGCCCAGCGTGACCACGAACGACGGCACGCCGAGCACCGCCGTGAGCCAGCCCTGGTAGATGGACACCAGCAGCGCCACCGCGAGCCCCGCGAGGCAGGCCGTGGGCCACGACCAGCCCGAGGTGTATTGCAGGTACGCGATCAGCACGCCGACGAAGCCCATCACCGAGCCGACCGACAGGTCGATGTGGCGCGCCACGATGACCAGCACCATCACGGTCGACACGATGCCGACCACGGCTGTCTGCTGCGCGACGTTGTAGAGATTTTCGGGCGACAGAAACACGCCGCCCGACATGACGCTGAACACCACGGCCATCACGGCCAGCAGCACGCACATCAATATCAGCCGCAGGTCGATGCCCGTGCGGCGCCACCAGCCCGGTGTTGGATTGCTCATTCTTGAAACCCCCAGGGACTACAGGTGCGCAACCTGCCCTGGCCAGGCCCGTGATGGGCCGGCCCGAGGCGGCAGCGTTGCGCGGATGGACGCGCGACCGGCGCGTCCGTTGTTACGGCTTACTTGCAGGCGGCGGGTGCGCTCGCACCCGAGGCGCCCTTGCAGAGCTCGTCCTTCTTGATCCAGCCGGCCTTGACGACCACGTCGAGGTTGTCGCGCGTGATCGGCACCGGCGTCAGCAGGCGCGAGGACAGCGAGATCTTCTTGGCGCCGCCGGCCCATGGCGCGGCCTTGTCGACCGGCTTGCCGGCGGCCAGCGCCACGGCGGCGGTGGCGGCTTCGCGGCCGAGTTCGCGCGAGTCCTTCCAGATGGTGGCGGTCTGCGTGCCCAGCGCGATGCGGTTGAGCGCCGCGAAGTCGGCGTCCTGGCCCGACACCGGAATGCCGCGGATGCCCTTGGCCGTGAGCGCAGCCACCGCGCCGCCGGCCGTGCCGTCGTTGGCCGCGACCACCGCGTCGACCTTGTTGCCGTTCTTGGTGAGGATCTGCTCCATGTTCTTCTGCGCGACCTCGGGCTTCCAGCCTTCGGTGTATTCGTCGCCGACGATCTTGATGTCGCCCTTCTTGACGGCGGCGTCGAGCACTTCCTGCTGGCCTGCGCGCAGGAAGTCGGCGTTCGGGTCGCTCGGCGAGCCCTTGATGATCACGTAGTTGCCCTTGGGCTTGACCTTGAAGACTTCGCGCGCCTCCATGCGGCCGACCTCGACGTTGTCGAAGGTGATGTAGAAGACGCCGGGCGCCTCGATCAACCGGTCGTACGCCACCACGGGCACCTTCTGGCGCGTGGCCTTGGTGACGGCGGGCAGGATGGCGTCCTTGTCCATCGCCAGCACGATGAGCGCCTTGGCGCCCTTGGACATCAGGCCCTCGATGTCACCGAGCTGCTTCTCGGGCGAGCCGCCCGCATCGGCACTGATGTACTTGGCGCCGAGCTTCTCCAGTTGGGCCTTGATGGCAGCCTCGTCGGTCTTCCAGCGTTCTTCCTGGAAGTTCGACCAGCTCACGCCGACCACGGTCTGCGCCATCGCGCCCACGGCCGTGAGACCGAAGGCCATGGCGGCCAGGGTGTGTTTCAGTTGCATCGATGTCTCTCCAATGTTGGTGCGCCCCGCAGGGATCAGCCGTGTAAGAAATTAGTTAGTTTGAAGGGCGAACTAACTATCCCATCGCGGCGGGACTCTGGGCATCCGGGAATTCCCGGAGCGCATTGCGACCCTTGTCGCGGGATGCGGTCCTACGTTGCGGGCGTGTGCGGCCCGGTATCTTTCGCATCCCTCCCGCCTGGCGGGAGGCCATATTCCGAACGCTCTCCCGACCTTTGTCGCCGATGAACAAGGAGACAAGAAATGCTCACAGACATGCTCATGCTCAGGCAGATTGCCGCCACGCGGCTACCCATGGTGATGTCCTCGCGCAAGGACATCGATGAAGTCCTGAAACTGCGCGCGGCCGGACTGGTGCTCGCGCTGGTGCCCTCGGCCGCGGACATCGCGAAGATGCCGGGCCTGCGCGTGGTGCAGGTGCTGGCGGTCACGCAGAAGGGTTTCGAGGCGCTGCAATGCGTGCGCTATCCGGGTGAAGGCACGCGTGAAAAAGGCCGGGAGGTCCCGGCCTTTTCGTGAGGCGCCGCGAGATCGGCGCGAATCCGATCAGCGCGAGTTACTCACGCGCACGCGCGGCGTTGCGCAGGTCGCGGATCTGGTCGTGGTTGCGCTGCGCGCCTTCGGCCTGCATCGCGATCACGCCGCGCACGTCGGCAGGCAGGTTCTGCTTCATCGCCTTGCGATAGCGTGCAACCGCCGCGTCTTCGCCGCGCTCGCACGACTCCAGGATCGAAAGCTCGCTGTTCGCGCCCAGCGATCCCTTCACGTGCACCCATCCGCGGTGCAATGCGCCGCTGGTGGTGCCGCCGGAAGCCGGTGTGCCGCCGTAGGTGGTGACGAGCGCGATCAGTTCGGCACCGGCCTTCCTGCATTGCTCGGCGCGGCTGGCAAACAACTGCTTCGCCGCGGGGTCCTTCACTTCTTCGGCGCAGGCGCGAAAGCCGTATTCGCCGTCGCGCGAGTTTTCGAGCAGGTCGTTGAGCACGTCCACGACCTCGTCGTTGGCGAGGATGGGGCCTGTGTTCAGGGTGTCTGTGGTTGCTTCGGTGTATGCCATGTCGGGGTCCTTTCGTTGCCCGTCTGTGCGACGGGCCAAGTCTGCGGGGTTCAGCCTTGCCTCTGCTTTCATTGATTGCTCTGGCGGCTGAGCGAAGACCCATGGTTGAAAGATCGACGGCGCCGCCGCGTCGTCACATTGGGCGATCCTGCGTAGGCGAAGGACGACCCGCTCCGGTGTCTTCACTGCGTGCAGACGCTGAGCGCAGACGCGCGGGAAAACTCTGGGGAAAGTTTTGGCACAAGGAGCCGGTTGTCCACAGCCGGCCCGACCGCCCTTAAGTTGTTCCTCTTTCGAGGCCGTCCCGAAAGCAGAGGTGCGCACAGTGAAGCAGGCAGCGCAAGTCGTTGTCAGCCATGGAAAAAAGCACAGTTTCCACAGCGGGGGTTTACCCTTATCTACTACTACTATCTTTAATAAGAAAAATAAGTAGAGAAGAAGGGACCGGCCTGGCGAGCAACAGTCAGGCCGCGAAGCCGCCGTCGATATTCAGGCTGGCACCGGTCACGAACGCCGCTTCGGGGCTGGCCAGGTAGCCGACCATGCCGGCGATTTCTTCCGGATGGGCATGGCGGGCCAGCGCCATCAGGCCGTGCATGGCGGCAGCGTTGGGGCCGTCGACCGGGTTCATGTCGGTGTTGACCGGGCCGGGCTGCACGTTGTTGACCGTGATGCCGCGCGGGCCGAGGTCGCGCGACAGGCCCTGGACCATGCCGACCAGCGCCGACTTGCTCATCGCATAGGCGCTGCCGCCCGGCCAGGGCATGCGCTCGGCGTTGGTGCTGCCGATGTTGATGATGCGGCCGCCTTCGCCCATGTGGCGCGAGGCCGCCTTGGCCGCGACAAACACGGCGCGCACGTTGACGTTCAGCGTCTTGTCGAAATCTTCGAGCGAGAAGTCGTCGAGGGTGCCACCGAGGAACACTCCGGCGTTGTTCACGAGGATGTCGATCTTGCCGAAGGCGCGGGCCGCTTCGTCGATGCCGGCGGTGAGCGCGGCAGCGTCGGCGCTGTCGATCTTCAGCGCGAGGGCGCGGCCGCCTTCGGATTGGATGCTGCGCACCAGTTCGTCGGCCGGGGCGGCCGAGCTGGCGTAGCTGAAGGCCACGGCGGCGCCGTCGCGCACCAGGCGCCGCACGATGGCGGCGCCGATGCCGCGCGAACCGCCGGTGACGAAGGCGACCTTGCCGGCCAGGACGGCGGAAGAAGAAGCAGTGCTGGAAGTCATGATTTTTCCGATCAGTTGAAGGAGGACGGGAGAAAGAAGACCTTCAGTGTCGGCATTTCATTCCCTCGGCGGTAGCCATCAATTGGCGCAATCAAATTCAACCTAAAGTTGAAGATGAGAATGAAAATGCGGCCATGGAACCGCTCAATCACCTCGAATCCTTCGTGCAGAGCGCGGAGGGCGGCAGCTTCTCGGCCGCCGCCCGGCGCCTGGGGCTGACGCCGGCCGCGGTCAGCAAGAATGTGGCGCGGCTCGAGGCGCGGCTGGGCGTGCGGCTGTTCCAGCGCAGCACGCGCAGCCTGACGCTCACCGAGGGCGGCGAGCGCTTCCTGGCGCAGATCGGCCCCGCGCTGGCCACGCTGCAGGAGGCCGTGGCCGGCATCGACACCGACGACGGTCAGCCCGCCGGCACGCTGAAGGTGAGCATGGGCCAGGCCTTCGGGCGCGAGCACGTGCTGCCGCTGATGGGTGACTTTCTCGCGCGCTACCCGGCCATCCTGCCGGACTGGCATTTCGACAACCAGCAGGTCGACCTGGTCGGCGAGGGCTTCGACGCGGCCATCGGCGGCGGCATCGAGCTGTCGGCCGGGCTGGTGGCGCGGGAGCTGGCGCGCATCCACGTGGTGGCGGTGGCGTCGCCGCGCTACATGGAGGGGCGCAAGCGGCCGCGGCACCCCTCGGATCTGGCGGAACTCGACGCCCTGCTGCGCCGCTCCTCGCCCACGGGGCGGCTGCGCAGCTGGACGCTGCGGCAGGCACGCGGAGAGGAGGTCACGGTCGATCTGCCCCGGCCGCGCGCGATCTTCAACGACCCCGAAGCCATCGCGCATGCCGCACTGATGGGGCTGGGTGTGGCGATGCTGCCGATGCCCTTCGTGGAACGCGGGCTGCGCAGCGGCGAGCTGCTGCGGCTGCTGCCCGAATGGCACCAGGACGCGGGCGCCGTGTGGCTCTACTACCCGAGCAAGAAGCTGCTGCCGCCGAAGACGCGCGTGTTCATCGACTTCGTGCTGGAGCGTTTTCGCAACGAGCGGTTTGCGCAGCGCATGCAGGTCGCCTGAGCCGACTGTGCGTCGACCCACCGGCTCACGGGGTTTTCACCCGCGACGCCCGTGGCGCGCACCTGTACAAACGCGCGCATGACTTCTTCTTTCTCTCTCTTCAAGCCCAGTCGCCGCACCGCGCTGGCCGCATCCGTAGCCACCGCCCTGACCCTGATGGCCGCCCCTTCGTGGGCACAAGGCACCTGGCCGACCAAGCCGGTGCGCATCGTCGTGCCGTTTGCGGCCGGCGGCACCACCGACATCCTGGCGCGCGCCGTGGCGCCCGAGCTGTCGAAGGCCTTCGGCCAGCAGTTCATCGTGGACAACCGTGCGGGCGCGGGCGGCAACGTGGGCGCCGAGATCGTGGCGCGCGCGCCGAACGACGGCTACACGCTGCTGATGGGCACGGTGGGCACGCACGGCATCAACCGTGCGCTGTACCCCAAGCTGCCCTTCGACCCGATCAAGGACTTCGCGCCCATCACGCTGGTGGCCGCCGTGCCGAACGTGATGGAGATGAACGCCGACAAGGCCAAGACGCTGAACATCCGCAACGTGCAGGACTTCATCAAGTACGCCAAGGCCAACCCGGGCAAGCTGAACATGGCGTCGAGCGGCAGCGGCACGTCGATCCACCTGGCGGGCGAGCTGTTCAAGAGCATGACGGGCACGTTCATGGCGCACATTCCGTACAAGGGCTCGGGCCCTGCGCTGCTGGACATGGTGGGCGGCAACGCCGACGTGATGTTCGACAACCTGCCCTCGTCGATGGCGCAGATCAAGGCCGGCAAGCTCACTGCCCTGGCCGTGACGAGCGCGCAGCGTTCGCCTGCCCTGCCGGACATTCCGACGGTGGAAGAAGTGGGGGGCCCGTCGCTCAAGGGTTTCGAGGCGAGCTCGTGGTTCGGGCTGCTGGCACCGGCCGGCACTTCGCCCGAAATCGTGAACCGGATTCAGCAGGAAGTGGCCAAGTCGCTGGGCACGCCGGCCATCAAGGAAAAGATGCTCGCGCAGGGCGCGATTCCGAGCGGGAATTCACCCGCCGACTTCACCAAGCTCATTGCGAGCGAGCATGTGAAGTGGGCGAAGGTCGTCAAAGACTCAGGCGCGAAAGTCGACTGACGGAGCTCAGGTCTTCCAGGTCACGTCTTTCTTCTCGGCCAGCGAATCCTTGAGCATGTGAAGCAGCGGGATTGCACGCTGGTGCAGCCCGACATGCTGCTTCTCGGCCTCGTTGGCGTGGCCTTCGACGGCGTAGTCGTCGTTGTTGTGGGCGTTGGAGCCCTCGCGCGCCAGCGCGGCTTCGATGGCCGCGATGGCGTCGGGGATCTGCTCGACCGTGATGATGCCTTGCGGGGCCGCCGACTTGCCGACGATGTCGAGCAACTGGCGCGCATGCACTTCGAGCATCACGAAGTCGGGGGAGGCTCGGGACTGGAATCGATAGAGCATGGTGTTTTCACTCACTTGTAGATGTAGTCACGGGCAAAAGGGTACACCGATTGCGCGCCGCGCAAAACGCCGTGCTCGACCTTGCCGTCGGGCCTGGTGGACAGCATCTGGTGCAGCGAGATCCAGCCCTGCTCGAAGCTCATGGCCGAGCCCGCGAGGTAGAGGCGATAGGCCCGCAGCACGCGCTCGGCGTTCTCGGCCTGGCGGCCGCCGTTGCGCTGCAGCACCTCGCGCGCGGTGTCGAGCTGCGCCTCGAGTGCATCCGACCAGGCCCAGAGCGTGCGCGCATAGTGCGGGCGCAGGCTCTCGGTGTCGACCATCTCCAGGCCAGCCGCGGCCGTCTCGCGCAGCACGTGCGTCACGTGCAGCAGTTCGCCGCCGGGGAAGATGTATTTCTCGATGAAGTCGCCCATGCCGGCGCCCAGCTGGCGGTAGTTGAGCTCGCCCGAAGTGATGCCGTGATTCATGACCAGGCCGCCCGGCTTCAGCAGCGAATGGATCTTGCGGAAGTAGGTCGGCATGTTGGCCGCGCCCACGTGCTCGAACATGCCGACCGACGAGATCTTGTCGAAGGGCTGGTCGACCGACAGCTCGCGGTAGTCGCGCAGCTCGACGCGCACGCGGCCCTGCAGGCCCTTCTGCTCGATGAGCCGCTGCACGTAGGCATGCTGGTTCTTCGACAGCGTGATGCCGGTGGCGTCCACGCCGTAGTGCTCGGCCGCCCACAGCAGCAGCGCCCCCCAGCCTGAGCCGATGTCGAGGTAGCGCTCGCCCGGCTGCAGCATGAGCTTGCGGCAGATGTGGTCGAGCTTGGCTTCCTGCGCCTGCGCCAGCGTGAGGTCGGGCGTGCGGAAGTAGGCGCATGAATACACGCGGCGCGGGTCCAGCCACAGCGCGTAGAAGTCGTCGGAGACGTCGTAGTGGAACTCGATCTGGGCCGCGTCCTTGCGCAGCGAGTGCGAGCCATGGGACTTTGCCCGGTGCTGCAGGCGGCTCCACCAACCAGTGTCGGTTTCGGCCGGGTTGCCGGGCAGCATGCCGACGGTGGCGTCGATCAGGTCGCGCATGGCGCCCTCGATCTGCACCTTGCCCTCGACATACGCCTCGCCGATGGCTCCCACCTGTCGGGCCGCCAGCTTGGCGAGCACCGTCCACTCCTTGAAGGCCAGGGTGACGCGGGCTCCCGCCTGGGCAACGCGCCGGCCATCTGGCAGCTCCAGCGCGATGGGGACAGGCAGCGAAGCCAGCTGCGACTCGATCTTGGGTATCAAGTTTTGCATGGGGCCCATGGTATTGATTTTTCCAAGTTTTTGCATGACTACCCGTGTCAGCGGCGGCCGCGAGCGGCACGCCGGGCGCCCGGTGCGAATCGGGATTGACATGAGATTGTTTATGTCTAAACTATTGAACCATGAACAGCATCAGCCCGCTCAAATCCGCTCCCGCTTCGGACCTCCAGCGCATCCTGTGCATTGGCGGGGGGCCGGCGGGTCTCTACTTCGCCCTGTTGATGAAGGCGCGCAACCCTGCGCTGCAGATCACCGTGGTGGAGCGCAACCGCCCCTTCGACACCTTCGGCTGGGGCGTGGTGCTGAGCGACCAGACGCTGGGCAACCTGCGCGCGGCCGACGCCGACACCGCGGCGCTCATCGGCAACGAGTTCCATCACTGGGACGACATCCAGGTGTTCTTCAAGGGCCGCCAGGTGCGCTCGGGAGGCCACGGTTTCTGCGGCATCGGCCGCAAGCGGCTGCTGAACATCCTGCAGGAGCGCTGCCTCGCGCTTGGCGTCGATCTGGTGTTCGAGACCGACGCCACCGACGACCAGGCCATTGCCGCGCAGTACAACGCCGACTTGGTCATTGCCAGCGACGGCCTCAACAGCCGCATCCGCCAGCGCTACGCCGACGTGTTCAAGCCCGACGTCGATCTGCGCAACTGCCGCTTCGTCTGGCTGGGCACGCACCAGACCTTCGACGCCTTCACCTTCGCCTTCGAACAGACCGAGCACGGCTGGTTCCAGGCGCACGCCTACCAGTTCGACGACAAGACATCGACCTTCATCGTCGAGACGCCCGAGGCCGTTTGGAAGGCCCATGGCCTCGACCAGATGGAGCAGCCCGAGGCCATCGCCTTTTGCGAGAAGCTGTTCGCCAAGTACCTCGGTGGCCACTCGCTCATCAGCAATGCCACGCACCTGCGCGGCTCGGCCAACTGGATCCGCTTTCCGCGCGTGGTGTGCGAGCGCTGGACGCACCGCATCGACGTCGAAGGCCGCTCGGTGCCCGTGGTGCTGATGGGCGACGCCGCGCACACGGCGCACTTCTCCATCGGCTCGGGCACCAAGCTCGCGCTGGAAGACGCGATCGACCTGGCCAACGAATTCGCGCAGGGCGGCACGGTCGACCATGTGCTCGAAGGCTACGAAGCGCGCCGCAGCGTCGAGGTACTGAAGATCCAGAACGCCGCGCGCAACTCCACCGAGTGGTTCGAGAACGTGCCGCGCTACACCGGCATGGAGATCGAGCAGTTCGCCTATTCGCTGCTCACGCGCTCGCAGCGCATCAGCCACGAGAACCTGCGCGTGCGCGACACGCAATGGCTCGGCGGCTACGAGCAATGGCTGGCGGGCGGCAAGGCGATGGCGCCGATGCTCATGCCCTACAAGGTGCGCGGGCTCACGCTGAAGAACCGCATCCTGGTGTCGCCGATGGCCACCTACAGCGCGGTCGACGGCGTGCCGCAAGACTTTCTGCTCGTGCACCTGGGCGCGCGCGCTCTCGGCGGCGCCGCCATGGTGTTCGTCGAAATGACCAGCCCGACGCCCGAAGGCCGCATCACGCCGGCCTGCACGGGCCTGTACAACGACACGCAGCAGGCCGCGTTCAAGCGCATCGTCGATTTCGTGCACACGCAGTCGAGCGCAAAGATCGCCATGCAGCTCGGCCACAGCGGCCCCAAGGGCTCCACCCGCGTGGGCTGGGAAGGCACCGACGAACCGCTCGAAAGCGGCAACTGGCCGCTGCTGGCTGCGAGCGCGCTGCCCTACGGCGAACAGAACCAGCTGCCCGCCGCCATCACGCGGGCCGAGATGGACACGCTGCGCGACCAGTTCGTCGCCTCCACCCGTCGCGCCGTCGAATGCGGCTTCGACTGGCTCGAACTGCACTGCGCGCACGGCTACCTGTTGTCGGCCTTCATCAGCCCGCTCACGAACCTGCGCACCGACGAATACGGCGGCGACATCGAAGCCCGCTGCCGCTATCCGCTCGAAGTGTTCCGCGCCATGCGCGCCGTGTGGCCAGCGGACAAGCCCATGAGCGTGCGCATCTCCGCGCACGACTGGGCGCCCGGCGGCAACACCGATGCCGATGCAATCGTGATCGCGCGCCTCTTCCAGGAAGCCGGCGCCGACTTCATCGACGTGTCTTCCGGCCAGACCACGCGCGACGCGAAGCCGGTGTACGGCCGCATGTACCAGACGCCGTTCTCGGACCGCATCCGCAACGAGGTCGGCATCTCGACCATCGCGGTCGGCGCCATCACCGACGCCGACCAGGCCAACAGCATCATCGCCGCCGGCCGCGCCGACCTGTGCGCCGTCGCGCGTCCGCACCTGGCCGACCCGGCGTGGACGCTGCACGAAGCCGCCAAGCTGCAGAGCCGCGACGTCGACTGGCCCAAGCAATACCTGAGCGGACGCGACCAGATGTACCGCGAGATCGCCAAGCAGCAACAGCTCGCAGCGGCAGCGAATGCCGCGATGGCCGCCCAGAGCGGCGAGGAGACGCACTGACATGGACCTCGAAGCGCGCGCGCACAGCGAACACCCCGAAGCACTGCGGCTCTGGCTGCGGCTGCTCACCTGCACCCAGCTGATCGAGAAGCAGGTGCGCAACGAACTGCGCTCGCAGTTCGCCACCACGCTGCCGCGCTTCGACCTGATGTCGCAGCTCGAACGCTCGCCCGACGGTCTCAAGATGAACGAGCTCTCGCGCCGCATGATGGTGACGGGCGGCAACGTGACCGGCATCACCGACCAGCTCGTGACCGAAGGGCTGGTCGAGCGCATCAACGTCGAGGGCGACCGCCGCGCCTGGCGCGTGCGCCTCACGCCGCGCGGGCGCAAGCTCTTCAACGAAATGGCGCAGCAGCACGAAGACTGGATCGTCGAAGCCTTCGCGGGCCTCAGCGGCAAGGAGATCTCCCAGCTCCACAAGCTGCTCGGCAAGGTCAAGGAACACTCACACAACCAATTGATAGTGGAGACCGAATGAAGCACTACATCGGCGCAGGCAACCCCATGCGCGCGCAATTCGAAGCGAAGGCAGCCTACAAGGCCGAGCACTTCGCATGGAGCTACGAGGCCGGCGTCGGCACCGTCACGCTGAACCGGCCGGAGCGCAAGAACCCGCTCACGTTCGACTCGTATGCCGAGTTGCGCGACCTGTTCCGCGCGCTGAACTACGCGACCGACGTGAAGGCGATCGTCGTGACCGGCGCGGGCGGCAACTTCTGCTCTGGCGGCGACGTGCACGAGATCATCGGCCCGCTGACCGGCATGCGTATGCCCGAGCTGCTGGAGTTCACGCGCATGACAGGCGATCTGGTGAAGGCGATCCGTGCGTGCCCGCAGCCCATCGTCGGCGCCATCGACGGCGTGTGTGCCGGCGCCGGCGCAATGATCGCTCTGGCCTGCGATCTGCGCTACGGATCGCCCGCCACGCGCACTGCATTCCTCTTCACGCGGGTGGGTCTTGCCGGTGCGGACATGGGCGCCTGTGCACTGCTGCCGCGCGTGATCGGCCAGGGCCGCGCATCGGAGCTGTTGTTCACCGGCCGCGCGATGACGGCGCAGGAAGGCCACGCCTGGGGCTTCTTCAACGCGCTGCACGAAAGCGATGCGCTGCTCGAAGCCGCCACCAAGGTGGCGCGCGAGCTGGCCGAAGGCCCGAGCTTCGCGCACGGCATGACGAAGACCATGCTGTCGCAGGAATGGTCGATGACCATCGACCAGGCCATCGAGGCCGAAGCGCAGGCACAAGCCATCTGCATGCAGACGGAAGACTTCAAGCGCGCGTACGAAGCCTTCGCAGCCAAGCGCAAGCCGGTGTTCGGCGGAGACTGACGCGATGATGACCAAAGCACCCGCCCCGCCATCGACTGCGCACCTTGCGCTGCCGTTCTTCGACGATGCGCATCGCGCGCTCGCCGACGGCCTGCTGCCCTGGGCTGCTGCGCAGGAAGTCGACGAGCGTGATGACCGCGCCGCCTGTCGCGACTGGGTTCAGCGGCTCGGCGCCGGCGGCTGGCTGCGCTACTGCGTGCCGGGAACGTCCGGCGGCGCGCTCGAACGACTCGACTCG
The DNA here is from genome assembly GCF_051992195.1 of Variovorax sp. YR566. Lineage (NCBI taxonomy): Bacteria > Pseudomonadati > Pseudomonadota > Betaproteobacteria > Burkholderiales > Comamonadaceae > Variovorax > Variovorax sp. YR566. Next base: position 7,075,142 of record NZ_CP197092.1, read on the forward strand.
CGTGCCCTCGTGCTGCTGCGCGAAACGCTTGCCTTTCACTCGCCGCTCGCCGACTTCGCGTTCGCGATGCAAGGCCTCGGAAGCGGGGCGATCACACTTGCAGGCACGCCGGAGCAGCACGCCAACTACCTGACGGCGGTTGCCAAGGGCAGCAAGATCGCGGCCTTCGCGCTCAGCGAACCCGAAGCGGGCTCCGACGTGGGCGCGATGGCCATGCGCGCCGAAGCAACCGCCGACGGCTGGATGCTCAACGGCGAGAAGACCTGGATCAGCAACGGCGGCATCGCCGACTTCTACTGCGTCTTCGCGAAGACCGACCCCACCGGTGGCACGCGCGGCATCACGGCCTTCATCGTCGATGCAACGGCGCCCGGCCTCGACACCTCTGCGCACATCGACGTGATGGCGCCACATCCGCTGGCCACGCTGCGTTTCGAAAACTGCATCGTGCCGCGCTCGGCGCAGCTCGGCGAGCTCAACGGCGGCTTCAAGCTCGCGATGCGCACGCTCGACATCTTCCGCGCTTCGGTAGCGGCTGCTGCGCTCGGCATGGGTCGTCGCGCGTTGGCTGAAGCCATTGCGCATTCGAAGAGCCGCCGCATGTTCGGCCAGACGCTGGCCGACTTCCAGCTCACGCAGGCCAAGCTCGGCGAGATGGCCGCGCTGATCGACAGCGCTGCTCTGCTCACGTACCGCGCTGCGTGGATGCGCGACGACGCAGAGCAACGCGGTGCACCGGCAGTGGGCGACGTCTCTGCCGCAGCCGCAATGGCCAAGATGTGCGCCACCGAAAACGCAGGCCGCGTGATCGACATGTCGCTGCAGATGCACGGCGGCCTCGGCGTGAAGGTTGGCACGAAGATTGAAAGCCTCTACCGCGACATCCGCTCGCTGCGCATCTACGAGGGCGCGACGGAAGTCCAACAACTGATCATCGGCAAATCTGTTCTGCGGGGATAAACACCGTGTCTGCCCAAGTCGACCGCTTCGTTCACGACCGCCTGCCGCCTGCCGCGCAGCTGCCCGTCTTTCGCTACGAACTGCCCGAGCTGCAGTTGCCCGACCAGCTGAACCTGGTCGAGGAGCTGCTCGACAAGGCGGTGGCCAAGGGCATCGGCGACAAGCCGATGCTGCGTTCGCCGCAGGGCACGCTGACGTACGCGCAAGCGGCCATCGAGGTCAATCGCATCGCGCAGGTGCTGACGGAAGACCTCGGGCTCGTGCCGGGCAATCGCGTGCTGCTGCGTGGCGGCAACTCGGTGGCCATGGCGCTGTCGTGGCTCGCGGTGGTGAAGGCCGGGCTCATCGCGGTGGCAACGATGCCGCTGCTGCGCGCGAAGGAGCTGGGCGAGATCATCGAGAAGGCGCAACCCGTGGCCGCGCTGTGCGATGGGCGCCTGCTCGACGAACTCGTGATCGCTCAGCAGGCACATCCGGTGCTCGCCGCGGTGATTGCATTCAACAAGCCCGATGCGGATGACTCGCTCTCTGCACGCGCGGCGAAGAAGAGCGGTGTGTTCAAGGCCTGCCCTACGGCATCGGACGACATCGCGCTGCTGGCCTTCACATCAGGCACCACGGGCAAGCCGAAAGCGCCCGTCACCACACACCGCGACGTGCTCGCGATGTGCGAGACCTGGCCGCGCCATGTGCTGCGCGCGCGCAGCGACGACATCGTGGTGGGCTCTCCGCCGCTGGCCTTCACCTTCGGCCTCGGTGGGCTGCTGGTGTTCCCGATGTGGGCGGGGGCTTCGGTCTACTTTCCCGATGCGCCGTTCACGCCCGAGGGGCTGGTGAAGCTCATCAACGAAGTCGGCGCGACCATCTGCTACACGGCGCCCACGTTCTATCGCCAGATGGCACCGTTCGTGAAGCAGCACGGCATGCCCAGCCTGCGCATCAGCGTGAGTGCCGGCGAGGCCCTGCCCGACGCCACGCGCCAACTGTGGAAGGACGCCACCGGCATCGAGATGCTCGACGGCATCGGCGGCACCGAGGTGTTCCACATCTACATTTCGGCTGCGGGCGACGACGTGCGCCGCGGCGCGGTCGGCAAGGCAGTGCCGGGCTTCACCGCGAAGGTGGTGGACAACGAAGGTAACGAAGTGCCGCGCGGTACGGTCGGCAAACTCGCGCTGCAGGGCCCAGTGGGCTGCCGCTATCTCGACGATCCGCGCCAGGCCGACTACGTGAAGAACGGCTGGAACTATCCAGGCGATTCGTTCGTGCAGGACGACGACGGTTATTTCTTCTACCAGGCACGCGCCGATGACATGATCATCACGGCCGGCTACAACGTCGGCGGTCCGGAGGTCGAAGACGCGCTGCTCAAGCACCCGGCCGTGGCCGAGTGCGGCGTGATCGGCAAGCCCGATGCCGACCGCGGCATGATCGTGAAGGCGTTCTGTGTCCTGAAGCCCGGCAACGAGGGCAACGCAGCCCTCGTGAAGGCGCTGCAGGACCACGTGAAGGCGACGATCGCGCCTTTCAAATACCCGCGGGAAATCGAGTTCGTGCCGGTGCTGCCACGCACCGAAACCGGCAAGCTCCAGCGATTCAAACTGAGACAACTCAACACAACATCATGATCCACAAACTCCTGCAGCCCGAAGGCTGGCTGCCTCCCAAAGGCTATGCGAACGGCGTTGCCGCGCGCGGCACGACGCTGTTCGTCGGCGGACAGATCGGCTGGAATGCGCAGCAGCAGTTCGAGTCGGACGACTTCATCGACCAATGCGGCCTGGCGCTGCGCAATATCGCCGAGGTGCTGCGCGCAGGCGGTGCGGGCCCTGAGCACATGGTGCGCATGACCTGGTACGTGACCGACCGCGACGAATACAGCAGCCGGCTCGCCGAGCTCGGCCCCGTCTACCGCGATGCGATGGGCCGCAACTTCCCGGCCATGACCTGCGTGCAGGTGGCGGCACTGGTCGAGCACCGCGCGAAGGTCGAGATCGAGGTGACGGCAGTCATTCCAGACTGACTGACGCCGCCCCGAAACGCTTGCGGTACTCCGCGGGCGTGATGCCGACCTGCCGCTGGAACGCGCGGCGCAGCGTATCGGCATCGGCGAATCCGCATTCATATGCCACCTGCTTGGGTGCCGCGTCTCCAGCCTCCAGCAGGCGGCGCGCGGCGGCCACGCGAACGTCTTCCACCAACGCTGCGGGTGTGACCCCGGCCTCCTGCCTGAAGAGCCGCGCAAAGTGGCGTTCACTGAGGCCCATGCGCGCCGCGAGATTCGCGACGCCGTGATCCTCGGCAGGGTTGGCCGTGATCCATCGCTGGACCTCCTGAAGGGCCGAACGGCCGGTGGGCGCGGCCTCGCCCTTGCGGCTGAACTGCATCTGGCCGCCAGGGCGCTTGAAGAACATCACGAGCTGCGCGGCAACCTTCATTGCGATGTCGCGGCCGAGGTCTTCTTCCACCAGTGCGAGCGACAGGTCCAGGCCCGCCGTGACACCTGCGGCGGTGCGCAGGCGGCCGTCGCGCACGTGGATGGCATCGGCGTCGACGGTGACCGAAGGGAACTCCTGCGCGAGTTGGTCGGCAACGGCCCAGTGCGTGGTGACGCGCCGGCCATTCAGGAGCCCGGCCTGGGCCAGCACGAAGGCGCCACTGCAGACCGAGCCGAAACGCCGCATCTTGGGTGTGAGTTTCCTCAGCCACGTGGTCACGTTGGCATCGGACACCGCGTCGGCCGCGTGCGGTGAGCCCGCGACGAGCAGTGTGTGAATGGGCTCGTCCATTGCATCGCCGATCACTGCATCGGGCATGAGCCGCACACCCGAGGAGCTGCGCACGGGCCCTCGCCGGGTTGCGATCACCTGCAGCCTGTAGGCTTGCGCGCGGGCTTGCAGGTTGGCCTCGGCGAACACGTCGAGCGGGCCGGACACGTCCAACAACTGGACGCCGGGCATGGCGAGGATGGCGACGGTCTTCGGAGCTTTCATGGATCTGTGGCGCTTTCGGACGGACAATGTCTGGATTCGTCGTATTACGTCGATTGAAGCCATCACAGGCTACTCCTAAAGTTGTCTCAACTTCACAAGAGAAATCCAAGTGACTTTGACGACGACTGATATCGAAGGGGTGCGCATCCCCGACAGCAAGCTCGCACACGAGATCACGGAACTGGTCCGGGACACGGCCCCGCCGCTGCTCTTTCACCATTCGAGCCGGGTCTACTACTTCGGAGCGCTCGCCGGCAAGCGCCGCGGGCTGACCTTCGACCCTGAGCTGCTGTACGCCGGCGCGATGTTCCACGACATGGGGCTGGTGAAGAAGCACAGCAGCGCGCGCGAGCGCTTCGAAGTCGACGGCGCGAACGTAGCGCGCGACTTCCTGTACGGGCACGGGATCTCGCAGCAGGACATCGACCTGGTGTGGACCTCGATCGCGCTGCACACGACGCCGGGCATCCCGCAGCACATGCATCCGGTGGTGGCGCTGGTCACGGCCGGCGTCGAGATGGACGTGCTGGGCCTGACCTACAAGGAGTACAGCGAGGCCGAGCGCACGAAGGTCGTGCATGCGCATCCGCGCACCGAACACTTCAAAGAAGACATCATCCAGGCCTTCTACGACGGCATCCGGCACAAGCCAGAGACGACGTTCGGGAACGTCAAGGCGGACGTGATCGCGGACAAAGAGCCGCACTTCCACCGGGGCAACTTCTGCAGCGTAATCCGCTGCTCGGCCTGGCACGGTTAGACTAGGCGAGCGCGCAAATTCCGGAAACAAAAAAGCCCTCTTTGCGAGGGCTTTTTCAATTCATTTACCGGCCAAGAAAAAAGGCCCTTTGAAATTCAAAGGGCCTTTTAAATTGGTTGCGCGAGCAAGATTTGAACTTGCGACCTTTGGGTTATGAGCCCAACGAGCTACCAGGCTGCTCCATCGCGCGGCAAGATGGAATTATAGCTTATTCAGCAGCGTTTTGCTCGGCTGCTTCTTCTTTAATTTCAGGACGGTCGACCAGTTCGACGAGTGCCATCGGAGCGTTGTCGCCCACGCGGAAACCCATCTTCAGGATGCGGGTGTAGCCGCCCGGACGCGCGGCGAAACGCGGGCCGAGCTCGCCGAAGAGCTTGACGACGCTGTCGCGGCTGCGCAGGCGGTCGAAAGCCAGGCGCTTGTTGGCCAGCGTGGGCTTCTTGGCGAGCGTGATCATCGGTTCGATGACGCGGCGCAGTTCCTTGGCCTTGGGGACCGTGGTCTTGATGACTTCGTGCTCGATGAGCGAATTCATCATGTTCTGCAGCATCGCAAGGCGGTGCGAGCTGGTGCGGTTGAGTTTGCGGAGTCCGTGTCCGTGACGCATGGTGCTTTCCTTTACTTTATAAAAACAGGCAGCCGTATCAGGTACTGCCCGGTGCACTGGCCTTTTTCAGGAGGCCTATTTCAAAAATTCAAATCAACGCTTGTCGAGACCGGCCGGCGGCCAGCTTTCGAGCTTCATACCCAAGGTCAGGCCGCGCGAAGCGAGGACTTCCTTGATTTCGTTGAGCGACTTGCGACCCAGATTCGGGGTCTTGAGCAACTCGTTTTCGGTGCGCTGAATCAGGTCACCGATGTAGTAGATGTTTTCGGCCTTCAGGCAGTTGGCCGAACGCACGGTGAGCTCGAGCTCGTCGACAGGGCGCAGCAGGATCGGATCGAATTGCTGTGCGCTGCGCGGTGCCGGTGCATCGAATGCTGCGAGTTCGCCGCCTTCGAGCTGCGCAAACACGGCGAGCTGTTCGACCAGGATTTTAGCCGATGCGCGCACGGCGTCTTCGGCGGTGATCGCACCGTTGGTTTCGATTTCAACCAGCAGCTTGTCGAGGTCGGTACGCTGTTCGACACGGGCGCTTTCGACCGTGTAGCTCACGCGCTTGACGGGCGAGAACGACGCGTCGAGAACGATACGGCCAATCGACTTGGTCGGCTCGTCGGCGTAGCGGCGCATCGTGCCGGGCACGTAGCCACGACCCTTTTCGACCTTGATCTGCATGTCGAGCTTGCCGCCTTGCGACAGGTGCGCGATCACGTGGTCAGGGTTGATGATTTCGACGTCGTGCGGGGTCTGGATGTCCGACGCCAGGACCGGGCCTTCGCCGTCCTTGCGCAGGCTCAGCGTGACTTCGTCGCGGTTGTGGAGCTTGAACACCACGCCCTTGAGATTCAGCAGGATGTTGACGACATCTTCCTGCACGCCGTCGATCGACGAGTACTCATGCAGAACGCCAGCGATCGTGACTTCGGTGGCCGAGTAGCCGACCATGGACGACAGCAGAACGCGACGCAGCGCGTTGCCGAGCGTGTGGCCGTAGCCGCGCTCGAAAGGTTCGAGCGTGACCTTGGCCTTGTTGGGGGCAAGTTGCTCGACCTGGATGGTCTTGGGTTTCAGCAGGGTGGTTTGCATGCAGACTTCCTCTCAATACCCCCGGCTCGTTACACCGGTAAGGCTGGTGAAGCACCTGATCCGCGACGAAGCGCGGAGCAGGAACGTGAACAACAATATCAATCTCCCGCCAGCGCAAAGACGCGCAAGCGGGTAGAAAAAATCAACGCGAATACAGTTCGACGATCAGCGATTCGTTGATGTCGGCGGCGAATTCGTCGCGATCGGGCACCTTCTTGAACGTGCCTTCGGCCTTGTCGGCATTCACGTCGACCCAAGCCGGAATACCGACTTGCTGGGCGAGTTGCAGCGCTTCGACAATGCGGTTCTGCTTCTTCGACTTGTCGCGCACGGCGATCACGTCGCCGGTCTTGACCAGGTACGACGGGATGTTGACCGACTGACCGTTCACCGTGATCGCCTTGTGCGACACGAGCTGGCGCGCTTCGGCGCGGGTCGAGCCGAAGCCCATGCGGTAGACGACGTTGTCCAGGCGCGATTCGAGGATGAACAGCAGGTTGGCGCCGGTGTTGCCACGGCGACGATCAGCTTCTTCGAAGTAGCGGCGGAATTGCTTTTCCAGCACGCCGTACATGCGCTTGACCTTCTGCTTTTCACGCAGTTGCAGGCCGTAGTCGGAAGTGCGCTGACCCGAGGTACGACCGTGCTGGCCGGGCTTGGAGTCGAACTTGGCCTTGTCCTGGATCGAACGGCGGGCGCTCTTCAGGAACAGGTCGGTGCCTTCACGGCGGGAAAGTTTGGCCTTGGGGCCGAGGTAACGTGCCACGATTTTTCCTTTGTGTCATCTGCCGCAGTTGCCTGCGGGAGCCATCGGCGAAACGCGGATGGCGGTGGGCTTAGTTAAAAAACAAATGCGCAGCCGCTATTCAAAGCTGGCTGCGCCTTGCGGACTGACGATCAGATGCGGCGACGCTTCTGGGGACGGCAGCCGTTGTGCGGAACGGGCGTCACGTCGGCAATGGAATTGATCCGGATGCCGAGCGCAGCCAGTGCGCGCACCGACGATTCGCGACCGGGGCCAGGGCCCTTGATCTCGACGTCGAGGTTCTTGATACCTTGTTCGACAGCAGCACGGCCGGCCACTTCGGAAGCCACCTGCGCAGCGAACGGCGTCGACTTGCGCGAGCCCTTGAAGCCCTGGCCACCCGACGAAGCCCACGACAGGGCGTTGCCCTGGCGATCGGTGATCGTGATGATGGTGTTGTTGAACGAAGCGTGCACGTGAGCGATACCGTCCGCGACGTTCTTGCGAACCTTCTTGCGAACGCGCTGTGCGGCGTTGTTTGCAGGTGCTTTAGCCATGCTGTTCTATCCTTATTTCTTCAGGGACTGCGCAGCCTTACGCGGACCCTTGCGGGTGCGAGCGTTGGTGCGCGTGCGCTGGCCGCGCATCGGCAGGCCGCGACGGTGACGGAAGCCGCGATAGCAGCCGATGTCCATCAAACGCTTGATGTTCATCGTCGTCTCGCGACGCAGATCGCCTTCGATGGTGAACAGAGCGATCTGGTCGCGGATCTTTTCGAGATCGGCGTCGGTCAGATCCTTGATCTTCTTCGAATATTCGATGCCGCTCGCTTCGCAGATCTGACGGGCGCGAGTGCGACCGATGCCGAAGATGGCGGTCAGGCCGATTTCAGCGTGCTTGTGCGGCGGAATGTTGATGCCAGCAATACGTGCCATGTGCGTCCTCTAATACTCTTCAATCAACCCTGGCGCTGCTTGTGGCGCGGGTCGGTGCAAATCACACGCACCACACCTTTACGGCGGATGACCTTGCAATTACGGCAGATGGTTTTGACCGAAGCCGAAACTCTCATTTCATTCTCCTAAAACTGTTTAACGTGGCGGTCTACCGCCCGGACTCAATACTGAAACACAGCCCTACGATGTCTTGAAGTTCGCCTTCTTCAGCAGCGATTCGTACTGCTGGGACATCATGTAGTTTTGCACCTGGGCCATGAAGTCCATCGTGACGACCACGATGATCAGCAGGGAGGTACCACCGAAGTAGAACGGCACGTTGTACTTCAGGATCAGGAACTCGGGCAGCAGGCAGACGAAGGTGATGTACACCGCGCCAGCCAACGTCAGGCGAACCAGAATCTTGTCGATGTAGCGAGCGGTCTGGTCACCCGGGCGAATGCCAGGAATGAATGCACCACTCTTCTTCAGGTTGTCGGCCGTTTCCTTGCTGTTGAACACGAGTGCCGTGTAGAAGAAGCAGAAGAAAACGATCGCAGCAGCGTACAGCAGCACGTAGATCGGCTCGCCCGGACGCAGAGCGCCGGCAACATCCTTGATCCAGCGGAAGCCGCCTTCACCGGTGCTGAACCAGCCAACCACCGTTGCGGGCAGCAGGATGATCGACGAAGCGAAGATCGGCGGGATTACACCGGCCATGTTCAGCTTCAAGGGCAGGTGCGACGACTGGCCGCCATAGACCTTGTTACCGACCTGGCGCCGCGCATAGTTCACGAGGATCTTGCGCTGACCGCGTTCGACGAACACCACGAAGTAGGTGACCAGCACCACCACCGCGACGATGAAGAGCGCGACGATGACATTCATGGCACCGGTACGCACCAGCTCCAGCAGGCCACCGATGGCGTTGGGCAGACCGGCCGCGATGCCTGCAAAGATCAGGATCGAGATGCCGTTGCCCAGGCCGCGCTCGGTGATCTGCTCGCCGAGCCACATCAGGAACATCGAACCTGCCGTCAGGCTCACCATGGCGGTCAGGCGGAAGCCGAAACCAGGCGAGATGACCAGACCGGCCGACGACTCGAGAGCCACCGCGATGCTGAACGACTGGAACAGCGCCAGGCCCAGCGCACCGTAGCGCGTGTACTGCGTGATCTTGCGGCGGCCGGCCTCGCCTTCCTTCTTCAATTGCTCGAAGGTCGGAAGCACGTAGGTCATCAGCTGCATGATGATCGACGCCGAGATGTACGGCATGATCCCCAACGCGAACACGGTGAAGCGCGACAGCGCCCCGCCCGAGAACATGTTGAACAGGCTCAGAATGCCGCCCTGCTGGCCCTGGAACAGCGCCGCCAGCTGGTCCGGGTTGATACCCGGCACAGGAATGTGCGCGCCAATCCGGTAGACCACGAGCGCGAGCAGCAAAAAGACGAGCCGACGACGGAGGTCGCCGAACTTGCCTGTTTTTGCGATCGTTGCCGCGTTAGTTGCCACGAAGAACTTCTTTCAGTCCGATGGTGATCAGGCGATGCTGCCGCCGGCCGCTTCGATCGCAGCCTTGGCGCCAGCCGTTGCGCCCACGCCCGTCAGCTTGACGGCCTTGGTGAGCTCACCGGTCTTGACGATCTTGACGACCTTGGCGAGCTGGCCAACGAGGCCGGCTTGCTTCAGCGCCAGGACGTCCACTTCGGCCAGGCCGAGCTGCTCGAGGGCAGTCAGCGTGACTTCGGCGTTGAACTTCAGCAGATGCGACTTGAAGCCACGCTTCGGCAGGCGACGCTGCAGCGGCATTTGACCGCCTTCGAAGCCGACCTTGTGGAAACCGCCTGCGCGCGACTTCTGGCCCTTGTGACCGCGACCTGCGGTCTTGCCGATGCCGGAGCCGATACCGCGGCCGACGCGGCGCTTGGCGTGCTTGGCGCCATCCGCCGGCTTGATGCCATTGAGTTCCATATCAGTCTCTCTTACAGAACTTTGACCAGATAACTGATCTTGTTGATCATGCCGCGCACCGCAGGGGTGTCTTGCAGCTCGCTCACGCTGTTGAGCTTGCGCAGGCCGAGGCCACGCACGGTCGCGCGATGCGATTCCTTGGTACCGATCGGGCTCTTGACCAATTGGACCTTGAGGGTTTGTTGTTGCGTCGTCATTTGAATGCTTCTTTCGGCTTGCGCTTAAGCGAAGATTTCTTCGACGGTGAGGCCGCGCTTGGCAGCCACCTGGCCCGCCGTCGTCGAGTTCTTCAACCCGTCGAGCGTGGCGCGAACCATGTTGTAGGGGTTCGACGAACCATGGCTCTTGGCCACGATGTCGGTGATGCCCATCACTTCGAACACGGCGCGCATCGGGCCGCCGGCGATGATGCCGGTACCCTTGGGAGCCGGATACATCACGACCGTCGCAGCGCCATGGTGGCCTTGCACCTGGTGGTGCAGCGTGCCGTTCTTGATCGAAACCTTCAGCAGGTTGCGACGCGCTTCTTCCATGGCCTTCTGCACTGCAGCGGGCACTTCCTTCGACTTGCCCTTGCCCATGCCGACGCGACCATCGCCATCACCGACCACGGTGAGTGCTGCGAAACCGAGGATACGACCACCCTTCACCACCTTGGTGACACGGTTGATCGCGATCATCTTCTCGCGCAAACCGTCCTCGGGGCCTTCGTTCTGCGTTCTTGCCTGAATCTTTGCCATTTTGAATCTCGTGTCCGGTTAGAACTGCAGGCCGGCTTCGCGGGCGGCCTCGGCCAGCGCCTTGACGCGGCCGTGGTATGCGAAACCTGCGCGATCGAAGGCGACCTTCTCGACGCCGGCAGCCTTCGCCTTTTCAGCGATGCGCTTGCCGACGGCGGTGGCTGCAGCGGCGTTGCCGCCCTTGCCCGAACCGCCGAGCGAGGTACGCACTTCGGCTTCTGCCGTCGATGCGGTTGCAATCACCTTGGTGCCGTCGTCGGAGATGACGGTCGCGTAGATGTGCAGGTTGGTGCGGTTCACCGTCAGACGGGCCACGCCCTGCGTCGCGATGCGAATGCGGGTCTGGCGCGAGCGGCGAAGACGCTGTGCTTTTTTGGTCAACATCATTTTGCTGCCCCTTACTTCTTCTTGGTCTCTTTGATCACGATCTTCTCGTCCGCATAGCGGATGCCCTTGCCCTTGTAGGGCTCTGGCGGACGAACAGCGCGGATCTCAGCGGCGATTTGACCAACGCGCTGACGGTCAGCACCCTTGATCACGATTTCGGTCGGGGTCGCGGTGGCCACCGTGATGCCCTGCGGCATGTCGATGTTGACCGGGTGCGAGTAACCGACTTGCAGGTTCAGCTTGTTGTTGGACGCTGCAGCCTTGTAGCCGACGCCGATCAGGCTGAGCTTCTTCTCGAAGCCCTTCGTGACGCCGACGACCATGTTGTTCACCAGCTGGCGAATCGTGCCGCTCATCGCGTTCGCTTCACGCGACTCGTTTGCGGGCTCGAAGCTCAGCTTGCCGTCATTGCTGACGATTTTCACCAGTGCATTGCGCGACAGGCTGAGCGTGCCGCCCGTGCCCTTGACGCTGATCTGGTCTTCCTTGATCGACACATCCACGCCTGCGGGGATGGTGATCGGCATTTTTCCTACTCGGGACATTTCAGTAACTCCTCGATGTCTCGGTTAGGCGACGTAGCACAGAACTTCGCCGCCGACACCGGTGGCGCGAGCCTTGCGGTCGGTCATCACGCCCTTGGGGGTCGTGACGATCGCAACGCCGAGGCCGTTTTGAACCTGCGGAATGGAAGCACTGGCCTTGTAGACGCGCAGGCCAGGGCGGCTCACGCGCTCGATGCGCTCGATGACCGGACGGCCAGCGTAGTACTTCAGCGAAATTTCAAGCTCGCTCTTGCCGGCTTCGGTCTTGACCTGGAAGCCGTCGATGTAGCCCTCGTCCTTCAGGACTTGTGCGATCGCGATCTTCACCTTGGAAGACGGGACCGACACGGTGGGCTTCGCCACCATCTGCGCGTTACGGATACGCGTCAGCAGGTCGGCAATGGGATCACTCATGCTCATGTTGTTTGCTCCTGCCTGGCTTACCAGCTGGCCTTGGTGACACCGGGGATGTCGCCATTGAAAGCCAGTTCGCGGATCTTGGCGCGGGCCAGACCGAATTGACGGAAGGTGCCACGCGGGCGACCGGTGATTTCGCAACGGTTGCGCTGACGCGTGGGGTTCGCGTTGCGCGGGAGCTTTTGCAGGCCCAGGCGGGCTGCAGCGCGCTCTTCGTCGCTCTTCTTCACGTCGTTGGAGATTGCCTTCAGTTCCGCGTGCTTCGCAGCGAACTTGGCAACCAGCTTGTCGCGCTTGAGTTCGCGCTGGATCAAAGATGCTTTAGCCACAGATCACCTCAGTTCTTGAACGGGAAACGGAAACCAGCGAGAAGCGCCTTGGCTTCTTCGTCGGTCTTGGCCGTCGTCGTGATGCTGATATTGAGACCGCGCAGGGCATCGACCTTGTCGTACTCGATCTCGGGGAAAATGATCTGTTCCTTGACGCCGATGTTGTAGTTGCCACGGCCGTCGAACGCACGGCCGGAGATGCCGCGGAAGTCGCGAACACGCGGCAGCGCGATGGTCACGAAACGGTCCAGGAACTCATACATCTGCACGCCACGCAGCGTGACCATGCAGCCGATCGGCTGGTTTTCGCGGATCTTGAAACCGGCGATAGCCTTCTTCGACTTGGTAACCACGGGCTTCTGGCCAGCGATCTTGGTCAGGTCGGCGACAGCGTTGTCGAGAACCTTCTTGTCGGCGACTGCTTCACCCACACCCATGTTCAGGGTGATCTTGGTGAGGCGCGGAACCTGCATCGGCGACTTGTAGCCGAACTTTTCCGTCAGGTCTTTCGCGATCTTTTCGCGATAGTGTTGTTGGAGACGTGCCATGTGAGTACCTCTTAGGCGATCTTGATTTCGTCGCCGCTGGACTTGAAGACGCGAACAGCCACGCGCTTGCCGTCAGCACCCTGGGTGATCTTGATGCCCACGCGATCGGCCTTGCCGGTCGCGGCATTGAAGATCGCCACGTTGGATTGGTGAATGGGCATGGACTTTTCGACGATGCCACCGGTCGTACCCTTGAGCGGGTTCGGCTTGGTGTGCTTCTTGACGACGTTGATGCCTTCGACGAGCACGTGCGAATCGTCCTTGCGGAGCGACACGGTGCCGCGCTTGCCCTTGTCACGACCGGCCAACACGATGACCTGGTCGCCTTTGCGAATCTTGTTCATGGCGTTGTTGTCCTTACAGAACTTCAGGTGCCAGCGACACGATCTTCATGAACTTCTCGGTGCGCAGTTCGCGCGTGACCGGTCCGAAGATGCGGGTGCCGATAGGCTCCAGCTTGGCGTTGAGCAACACTGCTGCGTTGCCGTCGAACTTGACGAGCGAGCCGTCAGCGCGACGGATGCCCTTGGCGGTGCGGACCACCACTGCGCTGTAGATCTCGCCCTTCTTGACGCGACCACGCGGAGCGGCTTCCTTGATGCTGACCTTGATGACGTCGCCCACGCTGGCATAACGCCGCTTGGAGCCACCGAGCACCTTGATACACAGGACGGATTTCGCGCCTGTGTTGTCGGCCACTTCGAGCCGGGATTCAGTTTGGATCATTTCTTGATATTCCCAACTTGTACCGATGTGCATCCAGGAGGGAGGCACCGCGGTCAGTCTTGGGCCCGTCGTCCATGCCTCGAACCACTCGAGGCACTTCCGCTTTGGGCTGAAAGCTTCGCCTTTTAGAAGCGAAGCCCGCGATTGTTGCACGCACTAATGCCGATGTCAACAACCCCATTACACCATCTCGCGCTGCCACTAGACTCCGGGGCGTGCGCCAGCCCCTGAAACCACCCTTTTCGCCCCCATTGCTCCAGCGTCGTCACCTGCTGGCGAGCGGGGCCAGCCTGGTAGCGCTGGGCCTGGCCGGCTGCAAGAGCGCGACTCCGAATCCGGACCCTGGCCGGCTGCGCCGCATTGGCGAGGCGCGCTGGCCGCACCGCCTTTATATAGAAGGCACCGTGGCCGGCGGCCTCTCCGGCATCGACTACGACCCGATCCGAGGTGAGTACCTGCTCATCAGCGATGACCGGTCAGACCAAGCACCCGTGCGCTACTACATCGCCCGCTGGCCCCACCCACAGGCCGCGCAACAGCCCGAACCGACGGGCGTTGTGCAGCTGCAACGCCCCGGCGGCGGACCCTGGCCGGATCGTCGCCACGCGGTCGACGGACTTCCCGTGCCCGACCCCGAAGCCCTGCGGCTGCGCCCGGCGACCAACACCCTGCTCTGGACCAGCGAGGGCGACATCGCCCGTGGTTTCGGCCCCGCGCTGTACGAATCGGCCCGCGACGGCCGCTTCCTGCGCGAATTCCCGATGCCGGCGATGTTCCGGCCCGACCCGGCCCTGCGCCGCGGCCCGCGCGACAACCTGACCTTCGAAGGCGTCGCCCTCACGCCCGACGGCCGCTTCGCTTGGCTGGCAATGGAAAACGCCCTGATCCAGGACGGCCCCAAGCCCACCACCAGCGCGCCCGGCGGCCCCTGCCGCTTCACCCGGATCGACCTGCAAACCGGCCAGGCCGACCGCCAGATCGCCTACATACCCGACGCCATACCGCTGCGCCCGCTGATTCCCGGCAGCTACGCCGACAACGGCGTGAGCGAGATCCTGATGCTCGACGCCGACCGCATGCTGGTGCTGGAGCGCGCCTACGCCACCGGCGCCGGCAATTCGCTGCGCCTCTACGAAATCGACACCCGCGCTGCCAGCGACGTGCTCGCGGTCGACACGCTGGCACCAGGCAACCACCGGCCGGCCGCCAGGACGCTGGTGGCCGACTTCGCCGCACTCGGACTGTCCCGCCTCGACAACACCGAAGGCATGTGCTGGGGGCCGCCCCTGCCGAACGGCAAGCGCATGCTGGTGGTCGTGAGCGACGACAATTTCAATCCGCTTCAAATCACCCAGTTCGCAGCCTTCGAATACGCCGACCGACCATGACCATCGCCGTGACCTTCCTGCCCCGCACCGGCCCCGCGCCGCTGCCCCCCGTCGCCTTCATCGGAGGCGGCAACATGGCCAGCGCCATCATCGGCGGGCTGATCCAGCAAGGCACCCCGGCGGATGCGTTCGAGGTGGTCGAGCCCTTCGAGGAGGCCCGCACGAAGCTGGCCCAGTCCTTCGGCATCGTCGCGAAGGCCGAGGCGGGCGAGGCCCTGTCGCGCTGCGGCGTGGTGGTGTGGGCGGTCAAACCCCAGACCTTTGCCGAAGCCGCCCGCGCGGTGCGCGACTTTGCCGAAGACGCCCTGCACCTGAGCGTGGCTGCGGGCATTCCGTCCGGCAGCATCGCCCGCTGGCTGGGCACGGAGCGCGTGGTGCGCGCCATGCCCAACACGCCCGCGCTGGTGGGCAAGGGCATGACCGGCTTGTTCGCCCGGCCAGGCGTCGAGAGCACCGACCGATCGACGGTCGCGAAGTTGCTGGCGCCCACCGGCGAGCTGATCTGGGTCGACACCGAACCGGCGCTCGACGCCGTGACCGCCATGTCCGGCTCGGGCCCGGCGTACGTCTTCTATTTCATCGAGGCGATGACCGAAGCCGGCGTCGAGATGGGCCTCACGCCCGACCAAGCCCAGCGGCTGGCCATCGGCACCTTCACCGGCGCCTCGGCGCTGGCGCACAGCGCGACCGAGCCTCCCTCGGTGCTGCGCGAGCGTGTGACCTCCAAGGGCGGCACGACCTACGCGGCCATCACCTCGCTTCAGCAGGCCGACGTGAAAGCGCAATTCAAGACCGCGATCCGTGCAGCACAGAAGCGCGCTGCCGAACTGGGCGAAGAATTCGGCCGCGACTGATTTCAGGCCTCGGGCAGCGCGCGCGGCCCGAGGAAGAACAGCCATTCGGCGGCCAGCGTGACGGTGCCGTCCTCCAGCTCGAGCCAGACTTCTTCCTTCAGCAGAAAGCTGTCGCCGGGCTTGGGCGTCACTTCCGCGATGCGCAACCGTGCCCTGAAGCGCGCGCCCACCGGCATCGGCCGCACGAAGCGCAGACGGTCGAAGCCCTAGTTGAGCGCATGGTTCGAATCGAAGGGCAGCAGCGTGCGCATGGCTTCGCCGGTCAGCCGGATGAGGTGCGAGACCTGGAAGAAGCCCTGCACGATGGTGCCGCCGTAACCCGCCTCGCGAGCCGCGCGTTCGGGGTCGAGGTGGATCCACTCGCCTTCGCCGTCGCCCGACAGCTCCGAATAGCGATCGACCATTTCCTGCGTGATGCGGTGCCATTCAGAGAAGCCCTCCTGGCCGATCTTCTGCTTCAGTCGCTCCAGCATGCGCGCTCTCAGCGAACGGCGTAGCCGGCCACGACGCCGGCGAACACCGTGAAGCCCAGCCAGTGGTTCAGGCGAAAGGCCTTGAAGCAGCCTTCGCGCGTGCGGTCGCGAATCAGCCGCCAGTGCCACAGCGCCTGCGCCACGGCCACGGCAATGCCCACGTAGAACAGCACGCCCAGCGAACGGCTCGCGCCGGCCCAGGTCCAGACCGCAAGGAAGATCGCGTAGCTCGCCATCACTGCCGCCACGTCGAAGCGGCCGAAGGTGATGGCCGAGGTCTTCATGCCGATCTTGAGATCGTCGTCGCGGTCGACCATCGCGTACTCGGTGTCGTAGGCCAGCACCCAGAACAGGTTGCCCGCGAGCAGCCATGTGGCAAAGACCGGCACGGTCGACTGCACCGCGGCAAAGGCCATCGGAATGCCGAAGCTGAATGCGATGCCCAGCACCGCCTGCGGCACCGAGACAAAGCGCTTCGCAAACGGATAGATCAGCGTGATGGCCAGCGCCGCGAACGACCACAGCACTGTCGTGCGGTTGGTCGTGAGCACCAGGCCGAAGGCCGCCAGCGCCAGCACCATGCCCAGCCCAAGCGCTTCCTTGACCGACATCGCGCCGCTGGTAACGGGCCGCTGCGCCGTGCGCTTCACATGGCGGTCGAAGTCGCGGTCGGCCACGTCGTTGACGCAGCAGCCCGCGCTGCGCATGAGGAAGGTGCCGAGCGTGAACACGACCAGCAGGTGCCAGCCGGGCCAGCCGCCCGCCGCGAACCAGAGCGCGCCGAGAGTGGGCCACAGCAACAGCAGCCAACCCGCGGGACGGTTCCAGCGGATCAGGTCGAGGTACAACGCAAAACGCCCGCGGGGAGGCGCGGGCGCAGTGACGGGAGGAGCGGACTCAGTCTTCAAGGAGCGAACGCAGCATCCAGGCCGTTTGATCGTGCACCGTGCAACGCGCGGTCAGCATGTCGGCCGTCGGGTCGTCGCCGGCTTCTTCGGCGACAGGAATGAATTCGCGCGCAATGCGCGACACGGTTTCGTGGCCCTTCACCAGGATACGCACCATCTCCATCGCCTTGGGCGGGGTCTGCGGCACGTCGGGCACGGTGGCGATCTTGCTGAACTCGGCATACGAGCCCGGCGCATAGTGGCCCAGGGCGCGAATGCGCTCGGCCAGCACGTCGGTTGCGCCCCAAAGCTCGGTGTACTGGCCCATGAACATCGCATGCAGCGAATTGAAGTGCGGGCCCGTCACGTTCCAGTGGAAGTTGTGCGTGGTGAGGTAGAGCGTGTAGGTGTCGGCCAGCACGCGGCTCAGGCCTTCGGCGATGGCGGCGCGGTCCTGGCGCTCGATGCCGATGTTGATGATCGGCGCATTGCGGCTGCCCGACTCCTGCGCAACCACCGCACCGCCCTTCTTGGGCACCTTGCCGGCGGAGGAGGCGGACGATGATTTTTTCGAGTCTTTGGCCATGGCGGGAGGTCTTTCTTCAATTTGGAGGGGAGAACACCTGAATTCTGAAAGCCGGCACGCGGCTTCGCAACAGCGTGACTCTATCCCAGCGATCTACGACAGGCGCTTGACGCCCGGCAGCTCGCACGCATAGATCGCGTTGCGCAGCGCCGCGATCGCCTCATAGCGCGTGAAGGTGCGCCGCCATGCGAGCACCACGCGGCGCGTGGGCGGGTCGCGGTCGTGCGCATCGCGCACCGGCAGATAGCGCACCATCTGCTCGGGCTCCTTGCGGCCCTTGACCTTGGGCTTGATCGCCTCGGCCGGCACCGACAGGCGCGGCACGAGCGTCACGCCCATGCCCGAGGCCACCATGTGCTTGATGGTTTCGAGCGACGAGCCTTCGAAGCTCTTGCGGATGCCTTCGGCATTGCTGGAGAAGCGCGCGAACTCCGGGCACACCTCCAGCACGTGGTCGCGGAAGCAGTGACCGGTGCCCAGCAGCAGCATGGTTTCGCTCTGCAGCTCTTCGGAGGTGATCGATTCGCGATCGGCAAACTTGTGCTTGTTGGGCAGCGCCGCCATGAAGGGCTCGTCGTACAGCGGCGCCATCGCGAGGCCAGTGTCGGGAAAGGGCTCGGCCATGATGGCGCAGTCGATCTCGCCGGCGCGCAGCATCTCGAGCAGCTTGGCGGTGAAGTTCTCCTGCAGCACCAGCGGCATCTGCGGCGTGCGCGCGATCACCTGGCGCACGAGGTCGGGCAGCAGGTACGGCCCGATGGTGTAGATCACGCCCAGGTTCAGCGGACCTGCCAGCGGGTCCTTGCCGCGCTTGGCGATTTCCTTGATGCTGGCCGCCTGGTCGAGCACGCTCTGCGCCTGCTGCACGATCTGCTCGCCCAGCGGCGTAACGGTCACTTCGCCGGCGCTGCGCTCGAAGAGCTTGACTTCGAGCTCGTCCTCGAGCTTCTTGATCGCGACCGAGAGGGTCGGCTGTGAAACGTAGCAGGCCTCGGCCGCCTTGCCGAAGTGCCGTTCGCGGGCTACTGCGACGATGTATTTGAGTTCGGTGAGAGTCATAGCTTGCGTCAATTATGCGCAAGGGTGTGTGACCCGGCAGGCCTGGGGTCTTGGAGAGCGCAGATCCGCCCCCTCAGGGCCGGGCGCCCTGTGCGGCGGGCAGCCGACGCAGGCCCGATCGCGCACGCTTGCCTTGCGCGATACCCGGCTTCTCGACCAGGCGGTAGCTGGCGACCGAGGCCGCCACGAGCAGCAGCGCGCAGAGGATGCCCACCAGCCAGTACTGCAGCGCGCCGGTCATCGCGAAATCGCGCACCGGCGGTGCCGCGAAGACCACGGTCAGAACGAGCCCCTGCAGCAGATAGATGCTGTAGCTCACCGTGCTCATGCGCCGGGCCGCACGCGTGGCCAGCAGGCCGAACAGCGTGCTGCCGCGGCAGACCAGATGGAAGAAGACCCAGAGCAGCAAGGCCTGAATGGGGCCGACCATGTGCTCGAACCAGAGGAACACGGCACCGAGGCAGACCAGTGCGAGCAGCGAAGCCGCCCATTCCGGCAGTCGCAGCCTCGCCATGCTCGCGCCATCGCGACGGATCAGCCAAGCCGACAGCATGCCCATGAGGAACGACGCCAGCACCCACGCCAGGGCGCCGACCACAAGCAAAAGCGTCGGGTGCCAAAGCGAACCGTCCGGCGAAAGCGCGGAGAACGTCAGCACCAGCAGGCACAGCAGCAAGGCACCGGCGACGAAGCGCGGCGTTCGGCCGCCGCGCGCGAGCGGTGCCATCAGCCGGAGCGATCCGTAGAACAGCCATTCCACGAAAACCGTCCAGGTCACGCCCGCGAGGATGAACCTTGTCCCGTCATGGCCGTTGATGTCGGGCTGCATCGGCACGATGCCAAGGGCCAGCCACTGCAGCATCTCGCCCAGCACGGACCAGCCCGGCTCCTTGAGCTCGAACCCGGTTCTCCAGGCGACGATGAGAAACATCAGGCCCACCGCCACCAGGTACATCGGCCCGATGCGCCAGAGCCGGCCGACGTAGAGGCTCGTCCAGTCCGGCCTGCCCTTGGCGTCGAGCAATTTCCCCCAGAACAGGAAGCCGGTGATCATGAAGAAGACCGTTACGCCGACCTGCCCGAGCAGGGTGTGGAAGCCCGAGTGTGGAAACGTCCATTCGCCGCGCTCGATGTAGCCGTGGGTCACCGTCAGGTGGTGCACGAACACGCTCAGCGCGAGAAAGCCGCGCAGCCCGTCGAGCGTGGCGGTGCGCTGGTCGCGCTGCGGTGGTTCGTCGGCCGCGCGGAAAACTGGCAGCGCCAGCGCACCGAGCACGACCAGCACGAGCACGAAATACGGCCAGACGGACAAGACGCTCATCGCTGGCGCGGCCTGCCCTGTTGTTGCCTTCTTGCTCCAGGCGCCTTCGCAAGAACGCTGGCCCCTCCCCCCACTGGCTCGGTGCGTTCCTTGTTCACGTCATCGGCAGCAGGCGACCGGAACCGGGACGCATACGCCCAGGCAGCGCCGCGCCGATGCAGGGCAAACACCCTCATGCCCTGGCGGCATCGAGGTCCATGGCCGCAAGGGATCGCGGCCGCATGTCGGTCCAATTCGCCTCGATGAAGGCGCTGCAGGCCGCCCTGTCAGTCGCGGCCAGCGCGACCTGCCAGCCGGCGGGCACCTCGATGAAGCTCGGCCACAGCGAGTGCTGGCCTTCTTCATTCACCAGCACCAGGAAGGTGGCGTTCTTGTCGTCAAACGGGTTGCTCATGGTCGATTTCCTTGAATGGGTTCAGGCGTTCAAGCCATTTCCACGGACTCGGGCGCTGCCTCGCGCAGTGCCACGAGGGCCGTGGTGATTTCGGTCAATGCGTGATGGCGCGCGAAGTCCTCGCGCAGCACGCCCGCACGCTGGCGGTAGCTGGGTTCGCTCAACAGCCTGCGCACGGCGTCGCCGATCTGGCGTGCACTCGGTTGGCCGTTGCCGAGGTTGATGCCCGCGCCCGACCACGCCACGCGCGCGGCGATCTCGGGCTTTTCCTCGGTGGCGCCGGCCACGACCAGCGGCACGCCGAGGCTCAGCGCATGGTTGACCGAGCCGTAGCCGCCGTTGGTCACCATCGCATGCACCTTGGGCAGCAGCCGGTCGTAGGGCAGGAACGGCAGCACGCGGGCGTTGGCGGGAACCGCCATGTTCAGCGCGGCCGGCAGCGGGCCGCCGGTGGTGGCGATGACCTGGATGTCCTTCACCCCGGCCAGCGCCTGCAATGTCGGGCCAATCAACTGCGCCGGGTTCTGGTTGGCCAGCGTGCCCTGCGTGACCAGCACGACCGAGCGGCCGTCGTCCAGCTCGTGCCACCAGTCGGGCGGCGTGAAGTCGCGGCTGGCGGGCGCGAGCAGCGGGCCGACAAAACGCACCGAGGCGGGCAGGTCGCTGCGCGGGTATTCGAAGGACGCCGCCGTCAGCTGCAGATACAGGTCCGGCAGCTTGACCATGGCGTCGATGAAGAAATCCGGCAGCGCGGGCAGGCCTGCGCACGTCAGCAATGCATCGAAGTAGCGCTGCACCTCGCCGAACATCGCCTGCTTGAGGTTGGCGTTCATCGCCCGGTTGCGCACGCGCCCTTCCTGCGTGGACGACGGCGGCAGCGCGGTGCCAAAGAAGGCCGTGTCGCAGCTGGACAGCGGCAGCGCCGAGATGCCGATGGCAACGATCGCCGGGCGATGCTCGCGCGGCCCCAGCAGCAGCGGAAAGGTGCCGCAGAACATCGTGTCGACCACGATGGCGTCGGCCTCGAAGTTCTCCAGGATCGCGCCCAGGCCGGCCCGCTGCGCGGCCATGGTGTCGGCAAAGAAGTGCTTCAGGCCGAAGCACAGCTGCGCATGCGCAGACGGCAGGCGCTGGCGCTGTGGAAAGCGCTGGTCGAGCTCGCGGTAGTCGAAGTCGATCGCGGCGTCGAAGGCGGTGAAGCTTGCGCCGGTGGCCTCGGCCTGCGCCCGGAACCGGCTCGCGGTGTGCACCCGCACCTCGTGCCCGAGGTTCACAAGATGCTGGGCGATGGCCAGCATCGGCAACACATGCCCCGGCAATGCGGTTGCCGCGATGAGATAGCGTGCCATGTCGGATCTCCTATGAAGCGCTGGTTTCCAGGGCACGGCGTGCCTTGGTGTCGATGCCGAGGTCGACGAAGTAGCGCTGCAGCAGCTCGCGGTCCACCGGGCGGATCGCCGCGCCGATGGCTTCGAGCTGTGCATGCGTGGCCGCGCCGCTGACCTGCGGCGGCGTGGCCGAGGTGTCGTAGCGGTCGAGAATCGCCAGCACCGCGGCAAGGTCGCGGTCCTGCCCCACGGCGAGCCGTGCATGCGCCCGCTCCAGCCAGGGCTCGAGCCCCACCGGTTCGAGCCGCATGCCAAGCCGCTCGAACACCGGCGGAATGTCGCGCACCCGCAGCGCCTCCTGGCTCATCAGGTGGAACACCTGGCCCCACGACGCCTG
Organism: Variovorax sp. YR566; assembly: GCF_051992195.1. NCBI lineage: Bacteria > Pseudomonadati > Pseudomonadota > Betaproteobacteria > Burkholderiales > Comamonadaceae > Variovorax > Variovorax sp. YR566. Next base: position 7,097,578 of record NZ_CP197092.1, read on the forward strand.
CTGGCCCGCAAGGCCGAGGATGGCGCGCGCCACGTCGTCCACCGGCGTCAGGTTGAGCGGCAAGTCCATGTCGGGAATCGCTTCCAGGTCGGCATAGAGATGCGCCACGCGCCAGATCAGGTCGTCGGCGTTGCAGATCGCGTGGGTGTGGTCGCCGGTGACCGCCCCCAGCCGGTAGATCGCGACCGGCATGCCACGCGCCTGCGCCACGCGGGCCAGCGCATCGCCGACCCATTTGCTCTGGCTGTAGCCGTCGACCAGCCCACTCCAGGAAGCAAGAGCCGACTGCTCGGTGACCGTGCTGTCCTTGTTGTTCTGGTCGATCACCGCCAGCGTCGAGACGTAATGCATGCTCTTGGGCCGGCCCTGCGACGTCCACTCGAGCAGCGTGACCACGCTGTCGACGTTGGCGGGCTTCAGGCTGGCATAGGGATGCAGGAAGTCGACCTGCGCGGCGCAGTGGTAGATGGCGTCGCAGCCGTCGCGCACCAGTTGCACGGCGCTGTCGTCGAGGCCGAGCAGCGGCTTGCCGAGGTCGCCTGTGACGACCTTGATGCGCGTGTCGTCCCAGATCGCGCCGAGCTGGCGCTGGGCCAGCGTGAGCTTCAGGCGGCGCTTGCCCGCCTCTTCGTCGGCGGCGCGCACGTGGCAGACCACGCAGGCCGATGTGTCGCGCAGCAGCGCAGCCAGCAGGTGGCTGCCGACGAAGCCGCTGGCGCCGGTCAGGAACACGCGCTTTGCAGCCAGCGGCGGCGAAGCATCCTGGCTGCGGATATGCGCGGGCAGATCCAGTTCGCGCGACAGGTCCAGCGCCTCGGCCGTGCCGGCAGAGTCGTCGAGCCACGCGGCGAGTTCGGCGACGGTCGGTCGGTTGTAGACCTCGGCGTGCGGGAAGTCCGCACGCACCTGCTGGCGGATGCGCATGCCGAGCTGGATGGCCATCAGCGAATGCCCGCCGAGCTCGAAGAAGTTGTCGTGGATGCCGACGCGTTCCAGGTGCAGCGTCTCGGCCCAGAGCGCGGCCAGCTGCCTTTCTGTGGGCGTGCGGGCTTCGGCATACGGTGCGGCGGCCTGCTGCTCGGGCGCCGGCAATGTCTTGCGGTCGAGCTTGCCGCTCTGGGTCAGCGGCAGGAACGGCAGGTGGACGAAGGCCGAAGGCACCATGTAGTCGGGCAGCGCCTTCGCCATGTGGGCGCGCAACTCGATCGGCTGCGGATCGGCCGCAGCGACCACGTAGGCCACGAGGCGCTTCTCGCCCGGCACGTCCTCGCGGACGATCACTGCCGCCTGCGTCACCAGCGGGTGCTGCAGCAGCACCGATTCGATTTCGCCCAGCTCGATGCGGAAGCCGCGGATCTTCACCTGCTGGTCGGCGCGGCCCAGGAAGTCGAGGCTGCCGTCGCTGCGCCAGCGCACCAGGTCGCCGCTGCGGTACATGCGGCTGCCGGGTTCGCCGAAGGGGTTGGCGATGAAGCGTTCGGCGCTGAGCAGCGGGCGGTTCAGGTAGCCGCGCGCCACCCCGCTGCCGGCGATGTAGAGCTCGCCCGCGACACCGGGCGGCACCGGCTGCAGGCTGTCGTCGAGCACGTACACCCGCGTGTTCCAGACCGGCTGGCCGATGGAGGGCTGCTCTTCGGCATTCATCGGCGCGCTCGTGCTCGCGCAGATGGTGATCTCCGTCGGGCCGTACGCATTGATCATGCGGCGGCCTTGCGACCAGCGCGCGGCCAGCGCGGCGGGGCAGGCATCGCCGCCCACCACCAGCGTCTGCAGATGCGGGAATTCGCCGTGCGGCAGGGTTGCCAGCGCGGCCGGCGGAATCAGCGCATGGCTCACGGCCTGGCGCTCGAGCAGCTCGGCCAGTTCCGTGCCCAGCAGTTGCTGCGGCGACGGCACCACCAGCGCGGCGCCGGCGTGAAAGGCCATCAGCAGGTCCATCACCGAAGCGTCGAAGCCGCTGGAAGAGAACTGCAGCACGCGCGAGTCGTGGCCGATGGCAAAGCGCTGCGCCATCGATGCGCCAAGGCTGCTCAGGCCGGCATGCGGCACCACCACGCCCTTGGGCAGGCCGGTGGAGCCGGAGGTGTAGATGACGTAGGCGGCATCGCGCGCATCGACCGCTCGCGACTGCGACACGGGGTCGTCAGACTGGATCGCCAGTGCGGCGACCGTTTCGTCGCTGTCGAGCGCCAGGCAATGCGAAATGCCGGCCAGTTCCGGCAGCAGCGATGCATGGGTCAACACGCCCGCGGGCGCCGCCTCGCCGAACACGAAGGCGCTGCGCCCGGCCATGTGGTTCGGGTCGATGGGCAGGTAGGCCGCGCCTGCTTTCACGATGGCAAGGTGCGCCACGACGAGATCGAGCGAACGCGGCAACACCGTCGCAACGATGGCGCCGGCGCCGATGCCCCGGCCCCGCAGCAGGTGCGCGAGCCGGTTGGCCCGCACGTCGAGCGCGGCGTAGCTGACGGTCGCGCCGTCGAGCACCACCGCCGGTGCATGCGGGCGCGCGGCGGCGTGCGACTCCACCATGGCGGCCAGCGAGAGCGGCGCGATGTCGAGCGCGCTGCCGCTCCAGTCGGCAAGCAGGCGTTGGTCTTCCTCTTCGCTCAGGATGTCCAGGCTGCCCAGCGCGGCGTCGGGCGCGTCGCAGGCCTGCTCCAGCAGGCGCACCAGTCGCGCCGCGATGGCTTCGACGGTGCTGCGGTCGAACAGGTCGGTGCTGTACTGGATGCCGCCGGCAATGCCGCCCGGCAGACCATCGGCGCCGCGCAGTTCGTCGAGGATGAAGGACAGGTCGAACTTGGCGGTGTCCACGGCCACCGGCTGCGGCGTGATCGACAGGCCGGGCAGGCTGAACGACAGCCGGTTGCCGCCCTGCTGGAATCCCAGCATGACCTGGAACAGCGGCAGGTTGGCGCCCGAGCGCTGCGGCCGCAGCAGTTCCACGATCCGGTCGTACGGGAACTCCTGGTTCGCGTACGCGGCAAGGTTGGTGGCCCGCACCCGCGCGACGAGGTCGCGCAGTCCCGGCTGCCCCGAGGTGTCGGTGCGCAGCACCAGCGGGTTGACGAAGCAGCCGATCAGGTCGTCCAGCGCGTGATCGCTGCGGCCGGCAACCGGCGTGCCGATGACGATGTCGTCTCCCGCGCCCAGCCGGTTCAGCAAGCCTGCGAGCGCGGCCTGCAGCACCATGAAGACGCTGGCCTGGCCGTCGCGCGCCAGCTGCAACATGCGCTCGTGAACGTGCGCCGGTATCTGCACCGGCACCACGTCGCCGTGGTAGCTGGGAACGGCCGGGTGCGGACGGTCGACCGGCAGGCTCAGCCGCTCCGGCAGGTCGCGCAGGGTCTCGCGCCAGAACTCGCGCTGGCGACCGGCCATGCTCTCGGCGTCGTCTTCGCTGCCGAGCAGTTCCTGCTGCCACAGCGCGTAGTCGGCATATTGCAGCGGCAGCGGCGACCAGCCGGGCGCCTTGCCTTCGCTGCGTGCGGCGTAGCCGATGCTCAGGTCACGCGCCAGCGGCAGCAGCGAGGCGCCATCGCCGACGATGTGGTGCGTCAGCAGCAGCAGCACGTGCTCGTCGGCGGCCAGCCTGAACAGATGGGGGCGCAAGGGGGCCGTGTTGCCGAGGTCGAAACCGAGGCGTGCCGCGGCGTGCAACTGGGCAGCGATCTCGTCTTCGCTGCTGTCGGCTTCGATCAGCAGCGCGCGCGCTTGTGCGCCATCGAGGATCTGCTGGTACGGCAGCCCGTCTTCGTTCGGGTAGATGGTGCGCAGGCTTTCGTGGCGCTGCACCAGGTCGTCCAGCGCGGCCTGCAGCGCATCGCGGTCGAGCACGCCCGAAAGGCGCAGGGCCAGCGGCATGTTGTAGGCCGGGTTCGAGTTCTCGAGCTGGTTCATCAGCCACAGGCGGCGCTGCGCGAACGACAGCGGAATGCGCGCCGGGCGCGGCATCGGCGTGAGGCTGGGCCGCGCCTGCGAGGCCTGGTCGAGCAGCTCCGCGAGGCCGGCGATGGTGGAGACCTGGAACAGCGTGTCCAGCGGCAGGTCGATCATGAACTGCTGCCGGATCATCGAGATCAGCTGCACGATCATCAGCGAGTGCCCGCCGAGCTCGAAGAAGTTGTCGTTGATGCCGACGCGCGGCAGGTGCAGCGTCTCGGCCCAGAGCCCCGCGAGGATGCGTTCGGTGGGCGTGCGAGGCGCGGCATAAGGCGTGGCCGCCTGCAGTTCGGGCGGCGGCAGCGCCTTGCGGTCGAGCTTGCCGCTCGGGCCCAGCGGCAAGGCCGGCATGCCGACGAAGGCCGAGGGCACCATGTACTCGGGCAGCGTTTGCGCGAGGTGGGTGCGCAGTTCAGCCGCCTGCGGGTCGGCCGCATCGGCCGCCACGACGTAGGCCACAAGGCGCTTCTCGCCCGGCACGTCTTCACGCGCGATCACCGCGGCCTGCGCGACTTGCGGATGCTGCAGCAGCGCCGATTCGATCTCGCCGGGCTCGATGCGCAGGCCGCGGATCTTCACCTGCTGGTCGGCACGGCCGAGAAAGTCCAGGCTGCCGTCGGCGCGCCAACGCGCGAGGTCGCCGGTGCGGTACATGCGGCTGCCGGGTTCGCCGTACGGGTTGGCAATGAAGCGCTCGGCGCTCAGCAGCGGGCGGTTCAGATAGCCGCGCGCCAGGCCGATGCCCGCGATGTACAGCTCGCCGGTCGTGCCGGGCGGCACCGGCTGCAGGCCGCTGTCGAGCACGTGCATCTGCGTGTTCCAGATCGGGCGGCCGATCGGAACGGTAGGAGCGGTAGGCACGCTCTTCGACGACGGCTCGTCTTCGGGCGCGCGCGGGCACTCCCACGAAGTGACGTCGACAGCGGCCTCGGTCGGCCCGTAGAGGTTGTGCAACTCGCACGGCAGGATCTGCTGGAACTGCGATTGCAGCGCGGGCGACAAGGCCTCGCCGCTGCAGATCACGCGCCGCAGCGAGGTGCAATTGGCGGCCATGGGTTCGAGCAGGAAAACCTCCAGCATCGACGGCACGAAGTGGATCGTGGTGATGCCTTCGTCCGCGATCAGCCCCGCGAGGTACGCCGCGTCCTTGTGGCCGCCCGGCTTTGCCAGCACCAGCGTGGCGCCGTCGATCAGCGGCCAGAAGAATTCCCAGACCGACACGTCGAAGCTCGACGGCGTCTTCTGCAGCACGCGGTCATTGGCCTGCAGGCCGTAGCGGTCCTGCATCCAGCGCAGGCGGTTGACGATGGCGCGGTGCGACACGACCGCGCCCTTCGGCTTCCCGGTCGAGCCCGAGGTGTAGATCACGTAGGCCGGGTGCGAGGGATCGATCGCGACGGCGGGATCGGTTTCGGCGCAATTCGTCAGATCCGCAAACGTTTGCGCTACATCGAGCAGAAGTTTCGGGGCGTCTGCCGGCAGCGACTCCGCGAGCGCTGCGGTGGTGACCAGGCACACCGGCTGCGCGTCGCCGAGCATGAAGGCGATGCGGTCCTGCGGAAAGTCCGGGTCGACGGGCAGGTAGGCGGCGCCGGTCTTCAGCGTGGCAAGCAAGGCCACCATCAGGTCCAGCGAACGCGGAATGGCCAGTGCCACGGTGCGCTCCGGGCCCGCGCCGCGTGCGCATAGCAGGTGCGCGAGGCGGTTGGCGCGCCGGTTGAGCTCGTCGTTGCGCATGTCCTCGCCGGCGAAGCGCAATGCGATGCCCTGCGGGTTGGCCGCAAGCTGTGCCTCGATCAACGCGGTGAGATGGGTGTCGGGCACCGCATGAGCCGTGTCGTTCCACGTCACCAGCAGTTGCTCGCGCTCGCTGGCTTGCAGCAGGTCGATGTGGCCGATGGCCTGGTCGGGCTGGCGGATCACTGCCGTCATGAAGGCAAGCAGCCGGCGCTGGTGATCGGCCAGCTCCTGCGCGGTGTAGACCGCCGGATTGGCGTCGAAGTCGATCTGCAGGTCCTGCCCGTTGCCGCGCTCGTACAGGAAGATGCCCAAGTCCTCGGCCGTGCCGTTGGACAGGTTGCGCGGCTTGGCGGCATGCCCGGCAAAGCGGAAGTCGTAGTCGAAGGGCTCGACGTTGACCACGGTGGTGAACAGCTGCCGGTTGTTGACCAGCATGTTCAGGTCGCTGCGCAGGTGCTCGTATCGGTACGACTGGTGCCGCAATATCTGCCGCATCTGCCGGCCCACTTCGTTGATGAGCTCAAGCACCGGCAGGTCCGGGCGCATCGCGAGCCGCAGCGGCAGTGCGTTCGCCACCATCGCGGGCACGCGCCGCATGCGATCGTTGTGGCGCGCCGTGACGGGAATGCCGATCACCATGTCCTCGATGCCGGTGGCGCGGTACAGGTAGGCCGCGGTGGTGGCAATCAGGATCTGCGGCAGCGTGGTGCCCAGCTGCTGCGCGATGTCCGCCAGGGCCCGCACGCTGGCGGCCGGCAGGTGCGCCGTCTGGCGCAGCAGCCCGCCGACGTTGACCGAGCGGTGCGAAGCAAGGCTCAGCGGATCGGGCGCGTCGCCGAAGCGCTCCGTCCAGTACTGGCGGTCGCGCGGGAAGCGGCCGGACTCGCGGTAGGCCTTCTCTTCCTCGGCCAGTTGCGAGATGGGCGCGATGCGCGAAGCCTCGGGCACCTCGGTGCCGTTGATGCGGGCGGTGTAGACATCGGCGAAGCGGCGCGCAACCAGGCCGCCGCCGAAACCGTCGAGCACGATGTGATGGCTGCGGTGGTACCAGATGTGGCGCTCGGGCGCGATGCGGATCAGCGCGGACATCCAGAGCTGGTCCCGCGCCAAGTCATCCTTGCGGCTGAAGTCGGCGTGCATCCACGACTGCGCGGCGGCGGCCGGATCCTCTGCGCCGCTGAAATCCAGGTAAGGCATTTCGCGCATGAAAGCGGGCGCGACAATCTGGCGCGGCCCCTGCGGGGTGTCGGCAAAGCTCAGGCGCGTGGCCTCGGCTTCTTCGGTCACCTGCCGCATGGCGGCCATGAAGACGGCGGGATCGATCCAGCCGTCGATTTCTATGGCTTCGGCGAGATTGAAGTTGGTGTCGGGCGAGGCGAATTTCGCGCCGAGCCACATCGCCATCTGACCCGAGGTAAGGGCAGATGCGGCGCCCTGGGGATCGACCGTGCTCATGAACTTCTCCACGTCTTGAATTGAATCGGCAGCGATCGAATCCCTCAGGAAACAATCGCAAACTCCGAATCAATGTACAAGCTGTTTCAACAATTTCAGAGACAGCTTTCCGGGTGAAAACATTTCACGTGGAGCTTTGAGCGCGAAAGATTTCATCGCAAAGCGATCACCCAATTCGCGGTTTCCGGAATTGGGAATCTTTAGTCGTATTGCGAAAAAAAACCGCTACAAAAGCATGTTGCGGTGCAGCAACTTCTTCAGCGGCGAGTAGGGTCTTCCCTCTGTTCGCCGCCTCACTGCTTGTCGAAATACGGAATGAAAACGCCGTTGGCGGCCACGCCCACCTGCTTGACCCAGTCCAGCGAGAAGTGCTCGCCAAGGCGCTGCAGGTCACGGCCGAACAGGAAGGACACCTGCTCGATCTTCATGCCGTTGCGCCGCAATTCGTCCATGGAGCGTGCCGCTGCGGCAGCGCTGTTCGCCCAGCCGCGCAGTTCGGCGGCTGCAGCGGCGGCCTTCAGCGCATCGCGCGAAGGCGCCTCGAGGGCGCTCCAGGCCTTGTCGTTGACGAACACGAGGTTCTTGGGAAACCAGGCATTGATCTCGTAGAAGAAGCGCATGGATTGCCACACCCGGCTCTCCACGCCCGTGACGGCGGAGGTCATCATGCAGTCGATACGGCCATCCGCCAGCGCCTTGTCGAGTTCGGTGGCCGGCACGTCGACGGGCACCGCCCCCATCAGCGTCGCGATGCGCGCGGTGGTGGCGTTGTAGGCACGCATCCGCATGCCGCGCAGGTCGCTCATCGCGCCGAGCGGCTTGGTCGAATACAGGCCCTGCGGCGGCCACGCCACGGCGTAGAGCACGCGCAGCCCGCGCTCGGCGAAGGCCTGTTCGATGAGGGGACGCTGGATACGCCAGAGCCGTTGCGCGTCGGCATAGCTGCTGGTGATGAACGGGACGGAATCGGCGCCGGCCAGCGGCACGTCGGCAGCAAGGCTGCTCATGATGGCTTCGCCGGCCTCGATCTTGCCGTCCTGCACCGCCGCACGGATCGCGTTCAGCGCGAACAGCGAATTGCCGGCGTGGATCTCGATGCGCAGTTGCCCTGCGGTCGCGAGCACGACCTCCTTCGCCATGGCCAGCAGGTTGGCCGTGTGGAAGTTTTCCGCCGGATAACCGGTGGCCAGCCGCCACACCGTCGCCCCGGGAGCGGCAGATGCGGCGGAAGACAAGGCGCCCGCACCGCCCACCAGCAGTGCGAAGGTCCGGCGGGTGATGAGGGGCTGGCTCATGGCCTCAGCCGATGGTCGCGATGGCGGCGCCGGCCGCCACGTAGCCGCCCGCAGCGACCGAGAACGCGATGCGTCCGGCGCGATGCGCGAGCACCTGCATTTCCATCTTCATCGCCTCCATCACGGCAATGACACTACCCGCTGCGACCTCGTCGCCGTCCGCGACCTTCCAGCCCTGCACCGTGCCGGAGACCGGCGCGGCCACGGCTGCGGCGTCCACCACTGCTGCCGCTTCAACCGGTGCAGCGCCCGCGCCGCCAGCGGCCGCCGACAGCCCGCTCAGCAGCACGGCAGGCAGGCCCAGTGACATCCGCCGCCCGTTCACCTCGATCGACGTGCGCAGCAGGGCCGCATCGGGCAACGGGTCCGGCCGCATAGCCGCGGCCTCGCCGTTCGCAAAGTCGGTCTCGATCCAGCGCGTGTGCACCTTGAATGCATCGCCGGACACGAAGTCCGGGTGCGCCATCACGGCACGATGAAACGGCAGCACCGTGGGCAGGCCCTCGATGCGGAACTCCTTCAGCGCACGACGCGCCCGCGCAATGGCCTGCTCGCGCGTGGCGCCGGTGACGATGAGCTTGGCCATCAGCGAATCGAAGGTGCCCGGCACCTGCGAGCCGGCATCCACACCGGCATCGACACGCACGCCGGGGCCCGAAGGCGCATCGAACACCTTGACCGGCCCGGGCGAAGGCATGAAGCCGCGCCCCACGTCCTCGGCGTTGATGCGGAACTCGAAGGCATGGCCGCGCGGCACCGGCGTCTGCCTGATCGACAGCGGCAGGCCTTCGGCAATGCGCAGCTGCTCGATCACGAGGTCGATGCCCGTGGTTTCCTCGGTCACCGGATGCTCCACTTGCAGCCGCGTGTTCACTTCGAGAAAAGAGATCGCACCGCTCGCGCTCAGCATGAACTCGACCGTGCCGGCGCCCGTGTAGCCGGCTTCCGCGCAGATGTCGCGTGCCGACTGGTGAATGCGTTCGCGCTGCTCGTCACTCAGGAAGGGCGCGGGCGCCTCTTCGACCAGCTTCTGGTTGCGCCGCTGCAGCGAGCAGTCGCGCGTGCCGAGCACCACCACGTTGCCGTGCGTGTCGGCCAGCACCTGCGCCTCGACGTGGCGCGGGCGGTCGAGGAACTGCTCGACATAGCACTCGCCGCGACCGAAGGCCGTTACCGCTTCGCGCACCGCCGATTCGTAGAGGCCTTCAACCTCGTCGAGTCGCCACGCCACCTTGATGCCGCGGCCACCGCCGCCGAACGCGGCCTTGATCGCGACCGGCAATCCGTGCTTCTCGGCGAAGGCAAGCACCTCGCCAGCGTTCTTCACCGGATCGGCCGTGCCCGCGACCAGCGGCGCGCCGACCTTCATCGCGAGCTTGCGGGCCTGCACCTTGTCGCCCAGCATCGCGATCGCGGCCGGCGACGGGCCGACCCAGGTGAGGCCGGCGTCGATGACGGCCTGCGCGAACGCCGCACTCTCCGAGAGAAAGCCGTAGCCCGGGTGCACCGCGTCGGCGCCGCTGCGCGCGGCCACCGCCAGCAGCTTGCCGATGTTCAGGTAGGTGTCGGCGGGCTTGTTGCCATCGAGCCCATAGGCCTCGTCGGCCATGCGAACGTGCAGCGCATTCAGGTCGGCGTCGGCATACACCGCGACCGATTGCACGCCGTGGTCGGCACAGGCGCGTGCGATACGCACGGCAATTTCGCCGCGGTTGGCGATCAGGAGTTTTTTCATCTGGAGGCTCTCACGGTGCAAAGGTTTCGACGAAGCCGGCGTCGGCCATCGGCTTGAAGCGGACGCGCGCATTCACGGGAATCTGCCCCGCGCGGTCGAGGTGGTGGGTGGCGACGGAGGCGATCACGGGATAGCCGCCGGTCAGCGGATGGTCGGCCAGGAACAGCACGGGCTGGCCGCTGGGCGGCACCTGGATCGAGCCGCGCGCCGTGCCCTCACTGGGCAGCTCTGCGTGATTGGCGCGTGCCAGCGGCACCTCGCCCGCGAGCCGGATGCCGACGCGGTTCGATTGCGGCGTGACCACCCACGGCTGGCTGCACAGAAGCTCGACCGCATCGGGCGTGAACCAGTCGGTGCGCGGGCCGAACACGATGTCGAGCACGACTTCTTCCTGCACGGTGGGCAGGTCCGCCGGCGGCGTTTCGGGCGCACCGACCACGGCGCCGGTGGCGACCGCGCGCACGGGCAGCACGTCGCCCGTGGCAATGGCTGGCGGGCCGACGCGGGCCAGCGTGTCGGTCGAGAGACTGCCCAGCACGGGCGCGATGTCGAAGCCGCCGCGCACGGCGATGTAGCTGCGGATGCCGGCCTGCGGCTCGCCGAGCGCAAGCACGTCGCCGTCGGCCAGCGCGATGGGCTGGTAGCGCGGCAGCGTCCACGTCGCGCCATCGGCACGGGTCAGCATGACGGGGCCGTCAGCGCCGGTGATGGCGACCACCGCGTCGCCACGGCACACCAGCTGGAAGCCGCCATAGGCAATCTCCACGCAGGCCGTGTCCGATGCGTTGCCGACCAGCCGGTTGGCCGCCTGCAGCGAACGCTGGTCCATCGCGCCGGAGGCCGACACGCCCTGCCCGGCCTGGCCATGCCGGCCGCCGTCCTGCAGCAGTGCCTGCAGGCCCGCAGCGCGAATCTCGAAGGCGCAGCCGCCTTCCACGGCAGCGGGTTGCGAAGGCACAGGCGCAGGCGCCACGGTCACAGGCACAGCCTGCGGCAATCCGGTGACATCCACGAAGCGCACCGCGTCGCCCGGCTGCAGCAGCGCCGGCGTCTCGCGCGCCAGGTCCCACATCGGCGCATCGGTGATGCCGATGATCTGCCAGCCGCCAGGGCTGGCCTGCGGATAGACGCCGCTGAAGCTGCCCGCAAGGCCGACCGCGCCCGCCGGAATGCGCGTGCGCGGCACCGTGCGGCGCGGCACGTTCAGGCTCGGGTGCCCGCCCGAGAGATAAGCAAAGCCCGGCGCGAAGCCGGTGAAGGCGACGGTGTAGTCGCTGCCGGTGTGGCGGCGAACCACCTCCTCGGGCGCGATGCCCAGCAGACCGGCCACCTCGGCCAGGTCTTCGCCGTCGTAGCGCACGGGAATCTCGATGCGCTTGTCGATGCGCGTCTCGCGCGCGTCGAGGCTGCGCCGGCCTACCTGCCGCACTAGTTCATCGGCCGCAATCGCGGCAGGGCGGAAAGTGATGAGCAGCGTGCGCGCCGCAGGCACCAGTTCTTCGATGCCCGCGACGGGTTCGGCGCGCAGCGAGGCCAGCAGCGCGAGGGTTTGCGACAGGTCGTCGAGCTCGACCAGCACCGCATTCAGGTTGACCGGCAGGAAGCGCATCGTCATGCGGCTGAATCCACGAAGGAGCGGATCGTCACGCCTGCCTGTTCGAGCCGCGCGCGCACCTGCCGCGCCATCTCGACCGCGCCCGGGCTGTCTCCATGCACGCAGACCGATTCGGCTTCGATGCGCACCGTGCTGCCGTCGATGGCCGTGACCACGCCGTCGGTGGCCAGCCGCAGCATGCGCGCGGCCACCTCGTCGGCGTCGTGCAGCACGGCGCCGGGTTCGCGGCGCGACACCAGCGTGCCCTGCGGCGTGTAGGCGCGGTCAGCAAAGGCTTCGGCCACGGCGCGCAGGCCTTCGCCGCGCGCCCAGCCCAGCAGCGGCGAGCCCGCCAGCGCCACCAGGCACAGGCCGGGGTCGATCTCGCGGATGGCGGCGATCACGTCGCGCGCCTGGCGCTCGTCGTGGGCGATGGTGTTGTAGAGCGCGCCATGCGGCTTCACGTAGCGCACGGTGGTGCCGGCGGCGGCGGCAAGGCCTTTGAGTGCGCCGATCTGGTAGATGACGTCGGCGCGCAGGTCGGCGCTGTCGACGTCCATGTTGCGGCGCCCGAAGCCCACCAGGTCGCGGTAGGCCACGTGAGCGCCGACGGCAACGCCCCGCTCCTTCGCCTGGCGCAGCGTGCGCAGAATGCCGGCCGGGTCGCCCGCATGGAAGCCGCAGGCCACGTTGGCGCTGCTCACGAGGGAAAGCATGGCGGCGTCGTCGCCCATGCGCCAAACGCCAAGGCTCTCGCCGAGGTCGCTGTTCAAGTCGATGTTCATCGTTGGTCCCAGGGTCATCAATGCAGGCGGCCGGCGGTCTCGCGCACATCGTCGCGCACGGTGAGCGCGGTGCGTATCGCCACGCGGAAGGCTTCGACCTGCGTGGCCAGCGCCATGCTGGCAACGCCCGGCTTGGAGGCCGCCTGCTCGGGCAGGTAGGGCACGTGGATGAATCCGCCGCGCGTGTGCGCGAGCGCCGGGCTCGTCGCGATGCGGTGCATCAGTGCATAGAAGATGTGGTTGCACACGAAGGTGCCGGCAGTGTTGGAAACCGCCGATGGAAGCCCTGCCGCGCGCATGTCGCGCACCATGGCCTTGATCGGCAGCGTCGAAAAATAGGCCGCCGGGCCGCCGGCGACCACTTCGGTGTCGATGGGCCGGTAACCGGCGTTGTCGGGAATGCGCGCGTCGTCGACGTTTAGCGCGGCGCGCTCCAGCGAGATCTCGGTGCGCCCGCCTGCCGCGCCGATGCACAGCACCAGCCGTGGCGCCGGCCCCACCAGCGCCTCGTCGAGCGTGTCGATGGCGCGGCCGAACACGCAGGGCAGCTGCACCGCCTGCACCACGGTGCCTTCGCAGGCCCAGCCGTCGAGCGAGCGCGCGATTTCCCACGCGGGGTTGACGGGATCGTTCTCGAAAGGCTCGAAGCCCGCGAGCAGCACGCGGGGCGCCGCGCCATCGGTGGTCTTCGTCATGCTCGGCGCCTCAGCGGAACATCAGGAAGTACATCAGGAAGATGTTGACCACCAGCAGCGCGGCCGCGGTCGGTATCTGCACCTTGATCACCGCGTTCTTGTCGGGCAGCTCCAGCAGCGCCGCCGGCACGATGTTGAAGTTGGCCGCCATCGGCGTCATCAGCGTCCCGCAGTAGCCCGAGAACATGCCGATGGCCGCCATCACCGCCGGGTCGCCGTGGTACACGCCCACCAGCACCGGCACGCCGACGCCGCCCGTCATCACCGGGAAGGCCGCGAAGCCATTGCCCATGATGATGGTGAACAGCGCCATGCCCAGCACATACACCGCAACGGCGACGAAGCGGATGTCCATGTTGATGTAGCTCGTGGTGATGTACGCCACGGCCTTGCCCACGCCCGCGTCGGAGAACACCAGGCCCAGCATGCCCAGCATCTGCGGCAGCACCACGGCCCAGCCCAGCGCGTCGGTCAGGCGGCGCGACTCGCGCATGCCCTGCACCGGCGTCTCGCGCGTCAGCCAGCAGGCCAGCGCCAGCGCCACCACGCAGCCCACGCCCAGGCTCACCAGCGTGGTGTTCTTGGGGTCGAGCAGGAAGGCGTCGCCGATCTTCACCTTGCTCATCAGCACGGTGCCGATGACGGTGACCAGCGGAATCGCCAGCGCCGGCATGAAGAGCTTGTTGCCCAGGCGCCTGGCGCTGGTTTCGTACTCGGCCGGCGTGGGCTCCTTGTGCTTGCCCGCGCCGACGCCGCGCAGGCCGGCAATGACGGCCATGCCGATGGCGCCCACGCCGACCCATGCGGGCGGCAGCTTGTCGCCGACCAGGAAGACCAGCGAATAGAGCCCCCAGAACAGCGCGCTGGTGTAGCGCTTGGGGTGCTGGCGGTCGGCCAGCGTCATGACTGCCGTGATCGCGAGGATCAGGCCGACCAGGATGTAGAGGTGCTGGATCGAGAGAATCATGATCAGCGGCCTTCCTGCGTGGCCGGAACGGCGGGCGCATCGGACGCCGGTGCGCCGCCCAGTTCACGCGCCAGCGACTGGTCGAGCCGGCGCAGGCGCCAGGCGTGGATGATGAAGGCGGCAATCGCGGTCGGGATGCCCCACAGCGCGATGTGCAGCGGCTCGACGTCGATGCCGGCCTCGTGCAGGAAGGTGCTCATCAGCACGATGGCGCCGAAGGCCACGAAGATGTCTTCGCCGAAGAACAGGCCCACGTTGTCGGTGGCCGCTGCATAGGCGCGCAGCTTGTGGCGGATGCGGTCGGGCAGCTTGCCGTAGCGGGTTTCGGTGGCGCCTTCGGCCATGGGAGCGAGCAGCGGGCGAACCATCTGCGGGTGGCCGCCCAGGCTGGTGAGGCCAACTGCCGCCGTGAGTTCGCGCGCCGCGAGGTAGACGATCAGCAGGCGCCCGGCGGTGGCCGACTTGATGCGACTGATCCAGTTCTGCGCGTGCTGGCGCAGGCCGTGGCGCTCGAGCAGCCCGATCACCGCCAGCGGCAGAAGAATGATCAGCGGCAGGTTGCGGGTCTTGATGAACCCGGTGCCGATGGCCGTGAGAATCGCCATCGGGCCGAAGCCCGCGGCGATCGCCGTGGCGATGGCGGTGACGATCACCACCAGCATCGGATTGAAGCGCAGGATGAAGCCCGCAATGATCACGGCGACGCCGATCAGCGGCCACAGATGAGGGATGTCAGGAGTCATGTTGGTCTTTCGGTTCTGGATTCGGAGACACCTTGCGCGGGGGCGCCGGCAAGCCGCTTCTTGCAAACTGCGTGCCAATGAATGAGCAATTCAAATCATCTGAATCACTCATTTCTCATAAATTGTTGAACAATTTGTGCGAGTGTGCCCAACAACAGTGCTTGATTGACCCCATGAAAACCCTGAGCGTGTCAACACTTGGTGCATCGGGCGGCGGCCGCGCGGGTGCCGTCCGGCGGGGAAAACCTGCTACAAACGCCCGGACTCCCCGCTCCTTCCACCCCCTCCCGGCATGACTCCACTGGCCTCCCCGACTTCACCCGCCTCGCCAGCCGCCGGCGCGCAGACGCTCAACGACAGGGTGGCGGAGCTCATCCGCCAGAAGATCGTGAAGGGCGAGTTCTCGCCGGGGCAGCGGCTGTCGGAGGCCGCGCTGGCCGACAGCTTCGAGATTTCGCGCAACACCCTGCGCGAGGTGTTCCGCACGCTGACCAAGGAAGGGCTGCTCAAGCACGCGCCGAACCGCGGCGTGTTCGTGGCGGTGCCGAGCATCGCGTCGATCATCGACATCTACCGGGTGCGCCGCCTCATCGAATGCCAGGCGCTGGCGCAGGCCTACCCGCGGCATCCGGCCAAGAAGCACATGCGCGAGGCGGTGGAAATGGCCCTGAAATGCCGCGACGCAGGCGACTGGCTGGGCGTGGGCACGGCCAACATGGAGTTCCACAAGGGCATCGTGGAGCTGGCCGACAGCGAGCGGCTGAACGTGCTGTTCGCGCACATCCTGGTCGAGCTGCGGCTGGCCTTCGGCCTGCTCAAGGACCCGGAGTTCCTGCACGCGCCCTACGTGGACATGAACACGAAGCTGCTCGAACTCATCGAGGCCGGCAAGTTCGCCGAGGGCTCGGCGTCCCTCAACGACTACCTCATTCACTCCGAGCGCATCGTGCTCGCGGTCTACGCGCGGCAGATGCCGGAAAGCGGCATCGACAACTAGGCAGCCGCCAGTTCGAGCTTCATGCCCTCGTGCGTGGCCTCGAACCCCAGGCGCTCGCGCGCTGCGCCGAGCACGTCGTCGGCCAGCATGGCGGTGATGGCGGGGAGATCGGCCTGTACGGCCTTGCGTATCTTCAGAGGGGAATTCGTTGTCATGGCGCTCGCCGCGGCTTTCTCGGGATGAGCTGAAATAATGGCAGCCCCTGCAACGCCCCGCCGACGGACCCGCCATGACCCTGTCTGCCTACCTGCTCTTCCTGCCGGCCTGCTTCGCCATCAACATGGCCTTCGGCCCCAACAACCTGCTGTCCGTGACCAACGGCGCAAAGCACGGCGTGTCGCCGGCGGTGATCGCGGCCAGCGGCCGGCTCGTGGCCTTCGCGATCATGATCGCCATCGCGGGGCTGGGCATGGGCGCAGTGCTGGTGGCGTCGGAGCTGGCCTTCGATGTCATCAAGTACATCGGTGCGGCGTATCTCGTGTGGATCGGCATCCGCCTGCTGCGCGCCCCGGCGCCGACGGCCGAGGTGCAGGCGCGCGACGCATCCGCGCCGCCCTCCATGCGCGCGCTGGCGCGGCAGGAGTTCACCGTGGCGGCGGGCAACCCGAAGGCCATCCTGGTGTTCACCGCTTTCTTTCCGCAGTTCGTGGTGCCCGGTGCCTACGCCTCCAGCTATGTGCTGCTGGGCGTGACCTTCCTGGTGTTCGAGCTGGTCGCGATCGCGCTCTACGCGATGCTCGGTGCGCGCATGCGCCGGCTGGCCGATGGCAGCCGCGCGATGCGCTGGTTCAACCGGGTGAGCGGCAGCATGATGGTCGGCTTCGGCCTCATCCTGGCCTTCACGCGCCGTCCTGCAGCCTGATCTTCCTCAGGCCTTCAGGTACTCGGCCTTGGTGCCGAGCCAGCGGTCGATGTGGCGCTGGGCCAGGTCGGGATGCTTGCGGAGCATGACCGGCGCAAGTTCACGGGCCCAGTCGAGCAGCAGCGTGTCGGTCGTGAGGTCGGCAAAACGCAGCAGCGGTGCGCCCGACTGCCGCGCGCCAAGGAACTCGCCGGGCCCTCGAATCTCCAGGTCGCGCCGGGCGATCTCGAAGCCGTCGCTGGTCTCGGCCATCGCCTTGAGCCGCGCACGCGCCGCCTCGCCGACGCGGCCGCTGTCGCCCGGCGCATAGAGCAGCACGCAGGCCGAGGCCGCCGCGCCGCGCCCCACGCGGCCGCGCAGCTGGTGCAGCTGCGAGAGGCCGAAGCGCTCGGCGTGTTCGATCACCATCAGCGAGGCATTAGGCACGTCGACGCCCACTTCGATCACGGTCGTGCTCACCAGCACCTGGATTTCATTGGCGGTGAATGCGGCCATCACCGCCTGCTTCTCGGCCGTGGGCATGCGCGAATGCAGCAGGCCGACCTGGATGGGCTCGCCCAGCGTCTCGGCCAGTTCGTCGCGCGTCTCGGTCGCGTTGCGCAGGTCAACCGCTTCGCTCTCCTCGATCAGCGGACATACCCAGTACACCTGCCGGCCCTGCGCGATCTGCGCGTGGATGCGGTCGATGACTTCATCGCGCCGGTGGTCGGCCACCAGCTTGGTGACGATGGGCGTGCGGCCCGGCGGAAGCTCGTCCAGCGTCGATACGTCGAGGTCGGCGTAGTAGCTCATCGCGAGCGTGCGGGGGATGGGCGTGGCGCTCATCATCAACAGATGCGGCTCCAGGTGCCCGCCGGCCTTGCCGCGCAAGGCCAGGCGCTGCGCCACGCCGAAGCGATGCTGCTCGTCGATGATGGCCAGCGCGAGATTCTTGAAACGCACCTTCTCCGAGATGACCGCGTGGGTGCCGATGACCAGCGCCGCCTCGCCGCTTTCGACGGCGGCGGACATCCCATCGCGCTCCTTCTTCTTCTGGCTGCCCGTGAGCCACGCCACGCGCAGGCCACGCTCGGCCAGCAACGGATCGAGCCAGCCGACCAGCTTGCCGAAATGCTGCGCCGCGAGGATTTCGGTGGGGGCCATCAGCGCACACTGAAAACCCGCGTCGATGCAGCGCGCCGCCGCGAGCGCCGCCACCACGGTCTTGCCCGAGCCCACGTCGCCCTGCAGCAGGCGGTGCATCGGGATCTCGCGCCCCAGGTCGCGCGTGATCTCTTCGCCCACGCGCTGCTGCGCGCCGGTAAGGCCGAAGGGCAGCACCGCGAGCAGCTGCGCGTGCAGCGAGGTAGCGACCGGCTCGGCAGGCGCGGGCAGCACCGGCGCACGCTGCGCCGCGCGCTCCAGCCGGGCCTGCAATTGCGACAGCTGCTGCGCGAGCAGTTCTTCGGCCTTGATGCGCTGCCAGGCCGGATGGCTGTGGTCTTCGAGCGTGGCCATCGCCACGTCGGGCGTCGGGTAGTGCAGGAAGCTCAGCGAGGCGCGCAGGTCCCACGCACCGCGCAGGCCGATCTGCACGGGAATCGTCTCGTCGAGCACCGCGCGGGCAAGGCCCGAACGCACCTCGCGCCGCAGCACCGGCTGCGCGAGCCCGGCCACGGTCGAATACACCGGCGTGAGCGCATTCGGCAGCGCGGTGCCGGCCGCCTTCACGGTCGGATGCATCATCTGCCGCCCCACGAAACCGCCACGCATCTCGCCCCGCACGCGCACCCGCGCGCCGATCGCCAGCTGCTTCTGCTGCGAGGGATAGAAGTTGAAGAAGCGCAGCTGGCAGGTGTCGCTGCCGTCGTCGATGGTCGCCAGCAACTGGCGGCGCGGGCGGTACACCACCTCGCATTCAGTGACGACGCCTTCGATCTGCGCCATGTCGCCGTCACGCGTGTCGGCGAGCCGCACGATGCGCGTCTCGTCCTCGTAGCGCATCGGCAGGTAGAGCGCAAAGTCGATGTCGCGCACGAGGCCGAGCTTGCGCAGCGCGCGCTGCACGAGGCTCAGGCCCGAACCTGGTGCCGCCGGTGCCGCAGGCGCGGCTGCGGTCTTTTCGGGCGGTTCGGGCTTGGACGCGGCGGGCATGGGACAATTCTGCCCGGCTCCCGCCCTGTTTTTTCTTTTCCCCATGCCTCCTTGGCACGGGCCCGTCCGGCCCTCAAGCACCATGCGCGCCTTCACGCTCTCCGATTTCGATTTCGCATTGCCACCCGATCTGGTGGCGCAACACCCGGCCACCGAACGCACATCCTCCCGTCTGCTCGACGGCACAGGGCCCGCGCCGGTCGACCGCATCTTCAAGCACCTGCCTTCGCTGCTGCGCGCGGGCGACCTGCTGGTCTTCAACGACACGCGCGTGGTCAAGGCGCGCCTGTTCGGCGAGAAGCCGACCGGCGGCAAGCTCGAACTGCTGGTCGAGCGCGTGCTACAGGGCCACGAGGTGGTCGCGCACATGAAGGTCAGCAAGAAGCCGACCGTGGGCACCACGCTGCAGATGGTCGGCGGCTTTCGCGCGACGCTGCTCGGCCGCTGGCCCGATGAGCAGGGTGCGCTGTTCCGCTTCGGCTTCGAGAGCGACGCGGGCGAAGACCCGTACGCACTGATGGCCCGCTGCGGCCACGTGCCGCTGCCGCCCTATATCACGCATACAGATTCGGCTGACGACGAAAGCCGCTACCAGACCGTGTTCGCGCGCGTGCCCGGCGCGGTGGCGGCACCCACGGCCGCGCTGCATTTCGACGAAGGCCTGCTGGCCGAGCTCGAAGCGCGCGGCGTGCAGCGCGCCAACGTCACGCTGCACGTGGGCGCCGGCACCTTCCAGCCGGTGAAGACCGAGAACATCGCCGAACACACGATGCACGCCGAGCGCTACGAGGTGCCCGAGGCCACGCAGCGCGCCATTGCCGAGTGCAAGGCGCGGGGCGGTCGCATCGTCGCGGTCGGCACGACCACCGTGCGCACGCTCGAGTCGTGGGCCAAGAGCGGCGAGGCCACGGGCGACACACGCATCTTCATCACGCCGGGCTTCGCCTTCGAGCACGTCGACCTGCTGGTGACGAACTTCCATTTGCCCAAGAGCACGCTGATGATGCTGGTCTCGGCCTTCGCGGGCTACGAGCGCGTGATGGCGCTTTATGCCCACGCCATCGCCCATCAATACCGCTTCTTCAGCTACGGCGACGCCATGCTGCTCGCACGGACCAAGGACTGAATGACATGCTGAACTTCGAACTCCTCAAGACCGACCCCGACAGTCACGCGCGCCGCGCCACGCTCACGCTCAACCACGGCAAGGTGCAGACGCCGATCTTCATGCCCGTGGGCACGTATGGCACCGTCAAGGGCGTGATGCCGCGCAGCCTGGAAGAGATGGGCGCGCAGATCATCCTGGGCAACACCTTCCACCTGTGGATGCGCCCCGGCCTCGACGTGATGGCGAGCTTCGGCGGGCTGCACCAGTTCGAGAAGTGGGACAAGCCCATCCTCACCGACTCGGGCGGCTTCCAGGTGTGGTCGCTGGGCGCAATGCGCAAGATCAGCGAAGAGGGCGTGAAGTTCGCGTCGCCCGTCAATGGCGACAAGCTGTTCCTCACGCCCGAGGTCTCGATGCAGATCCAGACCATCCTCAACAGCGACATCGTGATGCAGTTCGACGAGTGCACGCCCTACGACACCAAGGGCCACATCACGACCGAGGCCGAGGCGCGCATCTCGATGGAGCTGAGCCTGCGCTGGGCCAGGCGCTGCCAGGGCGAGTTCGCGCGGCTCGAGAACCCGAACGCGCTGTTCGGCATCGTGCAGGGCGGCATGTTCGAGAACCTGCGCGAAGAGTCGCTGGCAGCGCTGGTCGACATGGACTTTCCTGGCTATGCCATCGGCGGCGTGAGCGTGGGCGAGCCCAAGGAAGAGATGCTGCACATCATGGGCCACACGCCGCACCGGCTGCCCGCGAACAAGCCGCGCTACCTGATGGGCGTGGGCACGCCCGAAGACCTGGTGCAGGGCGTGGCCGACGGCGTCGACATGTTCGACTGCGTGATGCCCACGCGCAATGCGCGCAACGGCACGCTCTTCACCCGCTTCGGCGACCTGAAGATGCGCAACGCGCGCCACAAGAGCGACCCGCAGCCAATCGACCCGAGCTGCACCTGCCACGCCTGCGCGGGCACCTCGGGCGTGAGCTGGAACGACGGCGGGCGCGAGGGCTTCAGCCGCGCCTACCTGCATCACCTGGACCGCTGCGGCGAGATGCTGGGGCCGATGCTCACGACCATCCACAACCTGCACTACTACCTGAACCTGATGAGCGAGATCCGCGAGGCGCTGGACGCGGGCACGTTCACGGAATTTCGCGCGCGCTTCAAGTCGGAGCGCGCAAGAGGCGTCTGACGCCCGGGGCCGCCGGCCGCTACTTCAAGGGCTGGATCGGCAGCGGCGTCGCATAGGGCTCGATGCGCAGCAGCTCGTTCTTGAAGACGACGATCTGCTTGAGCGGCGCCTGCACCAGCGCACCACTCGCGTCCTTGTGCGAGGCGTACTGCCAGAGCGTGAGCTGACCCTTCGCCGCGAGCTGCGCGGCCAGCCGCTCCACGGCGGGGTTGGAACCCGCGCCGAGTTGCGCCGCATCGACGCCCACGACGACCTCGTCACGCGGTGACACCACCTTGAAGAGCTGCACGGGCGCTGCCGGCGCCTGGGCGCGAACTGAGCGCACCGCCAGGGCGGCAGGGAGAAGCGAGAGCGCAAGGAGGGCGCGGCGGGGAAAGGTCTTCGTCATGCGGGCAAGCGTAGTCACACAGGCCCGCGCTGCCCATTCGCCGTAAGCCATACGCCGGCCGGCGGCCCCGCGCCCGGCAGGGGCACATGCATCCGGTACGCTTGCCGCCTCTCCTCACTGCTGTTGCTGCATTCACATGACCAACGCATCACAACTTTCGCCCTACACCGCCCGCTATCCCTCGCTGGCCGGGCGCACCGTGTTCATCTCCGGCGGCGCCAGCGGCATCGGCGAATCGCTGGTGCGGGCCTTTCACGCGCAGGGCGCGAAGGTCGGTTTCTGCGACCTCGATGCGGCTGCCGGCAACGCGCTCGCGGCCCAGCTGCAAGGCGAGCACCCGGCGCTGTTCGTACCGTGCGACGTGACCGATACAGTCGCGCTCGCCGCCGCCATCGACGCAGTGCGCCAGCGCTTCGGCCCGATCGCCGTGCTGCTGAACAACGCGGCCAACGACCGCCGCCACGAGATGGCCGACGTGACCAGCGAAGACTTCGACCGCCTCGTGGCCGTCAACTTCAAGCACCAGTTCTTCGCGGCGCAGGCTGTGGCCGACGACATGCGCGCGCTGGGCGGCGGCTCGATCGTCAACTTCGGCTCCATCAGCTGGATGATCAAGGGCAAGGGCTACCCGGTGTACCAGGCCTGCAAGGCGGCGGCGCGCGGCCTCACGCGCTCGCTGGCGCGCGACCTGGGCAAGCAGAGCATTCGCGTGAATTCGATCGTGCCGGGCTGGGTGATGACCGAGCGGCAGATCAAGCTGTGGGTCAAGCCCGAATCGGGCGCGGAGATCGATGCGGCGCAATGCCTGCCGGGCCGCGTGATGGCTGAGGACATTGCGGCGATGGCGCTGTTCCTGGCGGCGGACGATTCGCGCATGTGCACAGCGCAGGACTATGTGGTCGATGCAGGCTGGACCTGAAGCCTTTCTTCGCCTTCTCCCCCAAGCAAAAAGCCCGGCATGCCGGGCTTTTTTGATGTGCGTTGCGAGCAGGTCAGTCGCGCAGTTCTGCGGGCACCTTGCCGCCGTTCGCGGCCAGCTTGGTCATCACCTGGCGATGCAGCCAGATGTTCATCTTGGCGCTGTCGCTGGTGTCCGAGCCGTAGCTCAGTTCGGCGGCCAGTTGCTTGCGTGCGTCGAGGCTGCTGTCCAGGCCCAGGAGCTTCATCAGGTCGACGATGGAGGTGCGCCAGTTCAGGCTGCTCGCGCCGGGCATGCCGTCGAGCAGGGCCTCGACGTCCACCACGGTGATGGCGGGCGGCGGCGCCGCTGCGGCGGGGGCGCCTGCGGGTGCGTCGGGGGCCGGCGCAGCAGGTGCGGGCGCGGCGTTTGCGGACGGGAAAATCTTGGAAAGGATGCTGCCGAAAATGCTCATGCTGGTGCTCCGTCGAAGGGGTTGGCTGGAAGTCTGCGGCAACGTTTGTGTCGCAGTCGGCGGTTGTAGCACGGCCGTGCGGCATACCAGCTACACGGTGTGTCGATCGGGCCGCCTCCTGTGACCGAATTCGCAGACTACGCGGCAGGTGACGCAATGGGCGGCAGAACGCGCGGCGCGGCCGAAGTGCCGCAGGCATGGCAGAACTTCGAGAACGCGCTCTTGCGCGTCTCGCAATTGCCGCAGTGGTCGAACAGGCCGATGCCGCAGTGCGGGCAGAAGTCGATCTCGTTGTTCTTCAGGTCCACCGGCCGCTCGCAGCCGGGGCACACGCTCTTGCCCAGGCGCGCAAGTGCGGTGTCGTAGCTGAGCTCTTCGCGCCGCACCTGGTCGGGCTGCTGCTCGGCCAGCTTCTGCCGCGCCAGGTAGCGGTTGAGCGCGACGATGGCATAGCGCCCCACCAGCACCGTGAGCAAGATGCCCACCACGTAGCGCACATAGCCGCCATAGCTCGGCAGGTAGGGCACCAGTTCGACGAAGAAGGCGAACAGCGCGAAGAAGATGAAGCCCCACACGAACGGCCAGTAGGTGCTCTTGCGCTTCTTCACGAACAGCCAGCCGGCCACCAGCAGCAACGGCAGCGTGAGCGCCAGCCGGTAGGCGAACACGCGCAGCTCGATGCGGCGGTATTCGGCGTCGAGCTTGATCTGCGCGTCGCGCTCCAGGTCGGAAAGCGCCGTGCGGGCGCGCTGCTCGGCCTGGCGCGCATCGAGCGTGATCTGCTGCTGCGCGTTGACCTTGCGCTGCAGCTCGTCTTCCTTCTGCTTGAAGGCGTCGAGCGTCTTGGTGCGCGCGATGAGCTCGGTGTCCTGGTCGGGCTGCGCGGTGGCGCGACGCGTGGCGATCCAGTTGCCGAAGGTTTCGCGTGCATTGGCGCTGGCCTGCTGCGCGGCGTTGAGTTGCAGGCGGATCTGGTCGAGGTCGCGCGCGGCCTGCAGCTCCGCGGCTTCCGAGGCCTTGATGGTGGCGCGCAGCGGCTCGGCCCTGGGCTTGTCGATGAAGTCGTCGAGCTGGCGCACACGCTCTACTTGCGGCAGGTCGCTCACGACGGTGCTGCCGAGCCCGATGAGGAAGCTCGCGAACACCAGCGCCACCAGCCAGAGGCCGCGGCGGAACCATTTTTCGGAAAGGCGCAGGGATTTGCTCATGTTGTTTTCTCCTTCTTGTCTTTCTTCATTGAAGCCTGAGTGTCACCGGCGCCGCACCCAGCCCCGCACGCGGCAGCCACGCGAACACCGAATCGACCGTCACCGTCTCGATGCGGTCCGAGAACCGCTTGTCGTTCGGATGATCGTCGAAGGCCACGTTGGCCGAGCCTACGCGCCCGCCCAGCCGGGTGAGCGGCCCGAGCTTCAGCGTGGTCGGCTCGTAGCCCTTGAACTGCATCCAGGCCTGCGCCTGCGCTCGGTTGCCGATGGTGGCGGGCTCCATGGCGGCGGCCAGCGTCTCCACTGCCCACTGGTTCGACTGCTGGTACTTCTGGCCCCAGACGTAGCTCACGATGCTGTAGGGCGCGGTGTGCAGCCGCACGATGCGCGCGGGCGATTCGTTCAGCGCGGCCAGCAGATGCGTCTGCACGTCGGGCGTTGGCACGACCCAGGCCGCCTCGTAGCGCCACGGGTCGTCGAGGAAGAACTCGCCCAGCCCCTGGCGGTAGACGGCGGCCACTGCGGTGCCGCACTGGTTGAGCTTGTGCACCACGCGCCACGGGCCGGCATCGGTCTTGTAGGCGAAGCCCAGGTGCGAATAGCGCAGGCCGTACTTGCTCAGGTCCTGCCCGGCACGCGCGAGGATCACGACGCGCGCGCCGCTGGCGTCGAGCGCCTGCGAGGTGCGCTCGGCCATCTGCATGCCCTTGACGATCACGTCGGGCGTCGGCTTGACCTGCTCGCACGAGCGGCCGGCCTGCGCCTGCATCGGCAGCAAGGCCATCGCGGCGAAGACGACGATGGTGGCGAGCCCGCAGAACACGGGCAGCGCGCCGCGCTTCATGACAGCCTCTCGTTGTAGAGCAGCGCGCGGCCGATGGCGTTGGGCACGAAGGCCAGCACCTCGCCGGCGGCCGACAGCACGACGCCCGTGCCGATCACGCTGACGACGACGCTGGTGCCCACCGCATTCGACAGGCCGTTGGCCGCGCGCCCTGCCACCTTGATGCTGGCACGCGCGCCGTCCGAGGCGCGTTCGAGTACATACACCGTGCCGCCGGCCGAGGCTTCGACCGCGACCACGGTGAGCGTAGAGCCGGCAACCGACAGCGCGGCAGGCAGCGCAACCGCCGTGGTGGCAGAAGCTCCAACGGCCGAGGCGGTAACCACCACCGATGCCACAGGCATCAAAGAGAGAGCAACCGAGGCTTCGCTCTGCGCCTGGGCAAGCAGGGGAACCGTGACGCCGGCGAAGGCGGTGCAGGCAGCGACGAGGGCAGCGGCAATCGACTTTTTCATGATGGGCTTTCGTTGATCGGACACGGGTTATTCGGCAGAGGAAGCAGCGGCTTCGGCGCGGGCCTGGCGACGGCCCTGCATGCGGGCTTCGGCCATGTCGGCCTCATGGCGGTCGCGCAGCGTCTTGGCCAGCGTGAAGGCCGAGCTGATGAGGAACAGCCAGCTCACGCCCAGGAAGGCCTTGTAGGCCTCGTTGATCTCCATGCGCACGAGGCCCCAGCCGGTCAGGCCCATCGCGGTGAAGAAGCTGCCCCAGACGACCAGCTTCCACATCGGCACGTCACGGCCCGCATCGGCGCCGCGCTCGGCGGCCTGCTGGCTGTCGCGGACGAACTTGGCCAGCATGAAGGCGGTGCTCAGGCAGAACACGTAGCCCATCACCATGAACGCCCGGTCCAGCGCCTCCCCTGGCAGCCAGCTCAGGCCGGTGGCGCACAGGAAGACGGCGATCGCGAACGAAGCCCAGGCCTGGAACTGCCAGGCCCGCGTGTCGCGCTGGATGAAAACGGTCGAGGTGGATGAGAGGGGTTGCATGTGTGCCTCGCGGCGTAGTGAAGGTGAGCGAATGATGGTTCGCCCCCGCACCGCGAGGCTTGAATGCTTGCACCAGTGGCGGCTTTCAGCGCCACCGGTATCTGCAGCCGATACTTTTGAGGTGTTTCAGGCGCCCAGCAGGGCGCTCACGCGCTGGCGCAGCGACTCGGGCTGCACCTCGGCCGGCGGCACGGGGCCGCCGACGTTCAGGCCCACGCGGCTGAAGAAGCCGCGGCGGAAAGGCTTGGCCATGGCCACCTGTTCGCCGCCGCGCAGCTCGATGCGGCTGAAGTACGAGCCCCAGAGATTGATCAGCGCCATCGGGATCACTGGCGGCTCCAGGCCTTCGGCGCGTGCGCTCTCGACGATCTTCATCACGCCGCCCTTGAAGGGCTGCAGCGTGCCGTCGCGCGTGATCGCGCCCTCCGGGAAGATGGCGAGCAGGTCACCCTCGCGCAGCACGCCCAGCGCCTTGGCAAAGGCCGCTTCGTACGCTGCCGGGTCTTCCTTCTGCGGCGCGATGGGGATCGCCTTGGCCAGCCTGAACAGCCAGCCCAGCACCGGCACCTTGAAGATGCGGTGGTCCATGATGAAGCGGATCGGCCGCGGGCTCGCCGCCATCAGCAGCACCGCGTCGATGAAGCTCACGTGGTTGCACACCAGCACCGCCGCGCCCTCGGTGGGAATGTGCGACTCGCCCTTGATATCGAAGCGGTAGACGAAGCGCGACAGCACCCAGGCCACGAAGCGCAGCAGGTACTCGGGCACCAGCATGAAGATGTAGAACGCCACCACCGCGTTGGCGATGCCGGTGAACAAAAAGATCTGCGGAATGGTGAAGCCCGCGCCCAGCAGGGCGCCGGCGATGACCGAGCTGCCGATCATGAACAGCGCATTGAGGATGTTGTTGGCCGCGATGATGCGCGCGCGGTGCGTGGGTTGGCTGCGCAGCTGGATCAGCGCATACATCGGCACGCTGTAGAGCCCCGCGAACAGCGACAGCAGCGCCAGGTCGGCCATCACGCGCCAGTGCGCGCCCTGGTGCACGAAGGCGCCGATGCCCATCTCGGGCACCTTGGGCAGGCCGCGCGAGGCAAAGTACAGGTCGATCGCGAACACGCTCATGCCGATGGCGCCCAGCGGCACCAGGCCGATTTCAACCTGCCGGCGGCTCAGCGTCTCGCACAGCAGCGAGCCGACGCCGATGCCCACCGAGAACACCACCAGCAGCAGCGAGGCCACCTGCTCGTCGCCGTGCAGCACTTCCTTGGCGAAGCTCGGAAACTGGCTCAGGAACACCGCGCCGAAGAACCACATCCACGAAATGCCCAGCAGCGAGCGGAACACCACCACGTTCTCGTTCGCGAGCTTGAGGTTGCGCCAGGTCTCGCTGATGGGGTTCCAGTTGATGACCAGCCCCGGATCGGTGGCCGGCGCCTTCGGAATGGCCTGTGCCACGCCCCGCCCGACCAGCGCCAGCAGCACGCAGCCCACGGCCACGCTCATGTGGCCGATCTGCGGTATCGCCACCAGCAGCCCGCCCGCCACCTGCCCGAGCAGGATGGCGACGAAGGTGCCCATCTCGACCATGCCGTTGCCGCCCGTGAGCTCGCGCGCGTCGAGCACCTGCGGCAGGTAGGCGAACTTGACCGGCCCGAACAGCGTGGAATGCAGCCCCATGAGGAACACGCAGCCCAGCAGCACCACGGCGTTGGCCGTGACGAAGCCCCAGGCGGCGATCAGCATGATGACGATTTCGAGGTTCTTGACGAAGCGGATCATCTTCGTCTTGTCGAACTTGTCGGTGAGCTGGCCGGACGTGGCCGAGAACAGCAAAAACGGCAGGATGAACAGCGCACCGATCACCAGCCCCGCCATGGCCGGCGGCATCCAGCTCAGCTGGAGCTGGTAGGTCACCATGACGGTGAAGGCGAACTTGAAGAGGTTGTCGTTCGCCGCGCCGGCGAACTGGGTCCAGAAGAAAGGCGCGAAGCGCCGCTGCTTGAGGAGGGCGAACTGGTTGGCGTGGGCGTTCGCTTCATGGGCCACGGGTGTGGCTGCGGCAGCGGCGGGATTTGTCATTCGAAGAGTGCTCCTCAGGCGGCCACGGCGGCGGCGCCCGGATTGTGCCGTAGTGCGGCTTCCCAGCGCATTTCGAGCTTGTGGAGCGCAAGCACCACGGGCAGCCCGGCGAGCGAGGCCGTCAGGTGCTTCAGCGTATGGCCCGAAACCGTGTGCCGCGTGAATTCGTAGATCTGGTGGTCGGCCAGCTCGAAAGCCTTGGCCAGCACGTAGAAGAAGATGACCCAGCCCAGCTTCAGCCCGACCGACTTGCGCATCGGCGTGGCCAGCGCCAGCGTCACCACCAGCGCCATTCCGCCGAACTGCACCAGCGCCCATGGCATGACGTTGCCGGTTTCCTGGAACACCTCGGCCGAGAGCAGGCCGGCCGTCAGCACGAACCAGGCGGCGGGCCAGCCGGCGCGCTGGCTCACCCGCTCGCAGACCGCCACCCCGATCAAGCCTGCGAAGGCCACCGCCATGCCGGCGCGGTCCGCCGCGAGCCGGGGGGCGTCGGGCACGAGGTGGAAGAAGGCCGAGCCCGCGGCGGTGGCGATCAGGCCGGCGAAGAAGAGCCAGGCGCAGTCCAGCGTGTTGTCGGGCGGGTCGCTGGCGGGCGGGGCCAGGGGGAATTGCGACAGCGCCTCCTGGTGCGAGCGGTCGATGCGGTTGAGCCGGTACAGGCCCCACAGGCCGATCACCACGAAGGGGATGTTGCTCAGCACGTCCATGGCGTTGGGCAGGCCATGCCAGGCGCGGTCGTCGGCAAACACCGAGGCGATGGCGACTTCGGCGGCCGGCAGCTCGGGCCCGAAGAAGGCGATCAGCGCGAGCAGCACGAAGGTGAAAAGCAACCCGCGTTCGCGGCGGCTGAGAGAGGGCAAGAGCATGGCGGTCCTCGGTGGGTGGTCTGTACGAGCCGCGGAATTTAGTGGCGGGCCGCTCCACAGGCATCGAGAATCGATACGTGGCACTAATTCACACCTGACGGTATCTTCAATCGATACTTGCCGGCGCCCGTGTACGCTTCCGCCCCATGAGCACCACCGTCGATCTCGTCCAAGCCCTCAAGAACGAACTCAAGAGCGCCCGCATGACCTACGCCGACCTGGCGCGGTCGCTCGACATGGCCGAATCCAGCGTCAAGCGGATGCTGGCCAAGAGCGACATGCCGCTGTCGCGGGTGGACGCCATCTGCCGGGCGCTGAAGATCGATTTCGCCGAGCTGGCGCGCCGCGTGGCCGACGCCCAGCCGCTGCTGAAGGAGCTGACGCACGAGCAGGAAAAGGCGGTGGTCAAGGACAAGAAGCTGCTGCTGGTGGCCATCAGCGTGCTGAGCCAGTGGACGCTGGAGCAGATCGTGGCGGCCTACCGCGTGAGCGAGGCCGAGTGCATCGGCTGCCTGGCGCAGCTGGACCGCATCGGCATCATCGAACTGCGCCCGCTCAACCGGTATCGCCTGAAGCTCGCCAAGACCTTCCGTTGGCGGCCGCACGGCCCTGTGATGGAGTTCTTCCGCGAGAACGTGGTGCTCGACTACTACCGCGGCGGCTTCGACGGCCCGGCCGAGGGCCTGCTGCTGGTGCACGGCTCGATCAGCCGCTCGCTGGCGCCGGCCTTCCTGGAGCGCCTGCAGCGCGTGGCGCAGGACTTCGCGCAGCAGCACCAGACAGACCAGAAGCTGTCGGCCAAGGACCGCGAGGGCTACACGCTGCTGCTGGGCATGCGCAACTGGGAATTCGAGCTCTTCACCCGCCTGCGCCGGGGCTGAACTCGGGGCCGATCAGGGCTTGGCGGCTTCCAGGGTGTCGCGCATGGTGCGCGCGGCGATTTTTGCCGCTTCGGCAAAGTCGTCGCCCGACGACGCATAAATGATCGCTCGCGAAGAGTTCACGACGATCGGCGCATCGGCACGCCAGCCGGCGCGTACCGTGGCTACAGCATCGCCGCCCTGGGCGCCGACGCCCGGAATCAGCAGCGGCACCGTCGGCGCAAGCTCGCGCACGCGCTCGATCTCGGCGGGGTAGGTCGCACCCACCACCAGGCCGAGCTGGCCATTCAGGTTCCAGGGCCCCTGCGCCAGCCTGGCGACGTGTTCGTACAAAAAGGGCTGCCCCTCGACGTCCGCCAGCCGCTGCCCCTGCAGGTCGGACCCGCCAGGGTTGCTGGTGCGGCACAGCAGGAAGGCGCCCTTGCCCTCGTGCTTGAGGTATGGCGCGACCGAGTCGAAGCCCATGAAGGGCGACAGCGTCACCGCGTCGGCACCGTAGCGCTCGAAGGCTTCCAGGGCGTATTGCTCGGCGGTGGAGCCGATGTCGCCGCGCTTGGCGTCGAGGATCGTGGGAACGTGGGGCGCGTTGCGGCGCATGTGCTCCATCAGCTGTTCGAGCTGGGCTTCGGCACGGTGGGCCGCGAAGTAGGCGATCTGCGGCTTGAAGGCGATGACCAGGTCGGCCGTCGCGTCGACGATGCGCGCGCAGAAGTCATAGATGCGGCTGGCGTCGCCCTTGAATTGCCCCGGGAATCTGGCTGGCTCCGGATCGAGCCCCACGCAGAGCAAGGAACCGTTTTTTTGCTGTGCGGCGGCCAGCTTGTCGAGGAAAGTCATGGGGCCTGATTTTAGGCGGCCCGTTTCCGGCCCTCAGTTGGGCGCGGGCGTGTGCTGTTCGGCGGCCAGGCAGAGGTCGGCCCAGGCGCGCGCCTTGTCGGCGGGGTTGCGCAGCAAATACGCGGGGTGGTAGGTCGCCACCACCGCCGCGCCACTGACGGAATCCAGCGGCACGACGCGGCCGCGCAGCTTGCCCAGCGGGTCGCCGCTGCGCATCAGGCTCTGCGCCGCCAGCGGGCCCATCGCCAGCACGATGCGGGGTGCGAGCGCTGCGGCGTGCTCGTCGAAGGCCTCATCGATTGCGCGCGGGCTGCCGGGCTGGCCGGCGGCCACGCCGCGGTGGGTGCGCATGAGGTGCACTGGCGTATGGCCATCGTGCAGCTTCAGGGCGCGCAGCATGTTGTCGAGCAGGCGGCCGGCGTCGCCTTCGAAGGGCTCGCCGTGGCGGCCGTCGGCTTCGGGCGGCATGTCGGCCACGACCAGCCAGCCGCCCTGCGTGGATTCCGCTGCGCCGGCGTCGGCGTAGAGGCGGCAGGGCGCCTCGACCAGTACGGCAGCGCCCTGGGACATCGGCGCAGCCACCGGGCGGGCAGCCGGTGCTGGTGCCGCGGCAGGCCGGGCGGCCGGTGCTGGCGCGGCAACGGGTGCTTCGACCTGCACGCGTTCCTCGGCCACGGCCACCTCTTCTTCGGCAACAGCAGCCGTCTCAGGCACCGCCACTTCGACAGCCTCGGGCACAGGCCACCAGACCTTCACGCCCATTTCGTCGAGCATCGCGCGCTGGCGGGCGTCGAGCTTCAATGTCTGTACCGCACTCATCGCAGGGCTCCCCAGGCGGAGCCTGATTCGTTCAAACGCAGGCTCATGACGACGGCGTCCTCGCGCTTGCCGTCGTGCGCCGGGTAGTAGCCCTTGCGCACGCCGACGCTGCGAAAGCCCTGGCGCATGTAGATGTCGAGCGCGCGCTGGTTGCTCTGGCGCACTTCGAGCCACAGCCACTGCGCGCCCTCGCCGCGCGACCAGCCGCCCAGCGCCTCGAGCATGAGCGGCGCCCAGCCCTGGCGCTGGAAGGCCGGCGCCACGGTGATGTTCAGCAGGTGCACCTCGTCGACGCCCTTCATGGCGACGAAGTAGCCGATCAGCGTTTCGCCCAGCTCCGTGACCGGCGAGCTCACACCCGGTGCCACGCCGGGCGCCAGCAGGCACTGGCAGTGGTAGCCCACGGCCATGGAATCGGTGAAGTTGGCGCGCGTCCAGGGATGGCTGTAGGCCGTCTGCTCGACCGCGCAGACGGCATCGATCCGCTCGACGGTGAGCGGTTCGAGGCGGGCTTCGACGGGCTGGAGGACGGCGCTCATGCGGGTCAGTTGGCGGCGGCTGCGGCCGCCTTGATGGCGGCGCGCTCTTCGGTGGTTTGCGCCACTTTATCCCGAACATAGAGCGGCCAGGCCTGCGCGGCCGGCACTGTGCGCCCGGCCGCGAGCAGCGCGGGGGCCAGCCGCAGCATGGCGGTGGCGGTCGGCAGCGCCTCGTGGCGGGTGGCGGGCGGGGCCAGGCGAAGGCCGTAGGCGGCGAAGGCATTGCCGGCGAGCGCCCAGCCGGCGGGCACTTCGAGGTCTTCGGGCGACAGCAGCAGGGGCTCGTCGTCGCCACCCAGCGGGCCGTTGGCCGCGAAGTCGTAGCGCGCGGCATAGATCTGGTCCATGCGGGCGTCCAGCACGGCCACCACCTGTTGGGCACCGAAGGCATGGCGCGCTTCCTCGGCCACGGCGAGCAGCGTGTCGACCGGCAGCAGCGGCACCTTGGCGCCGAAGGCCAGTCCCTGTGCCACCGAGCAGGCGGTGCGCAGCCCGGTGAACGAACCGGGGCCGCGGCCGAAGACGATGGCGTCGAGCTCGGACAGTGCCAGCCCGGCGTCGCCCAGCAGTTGCTGGATCAGCGGGAGCAAGGTGGTCGAGGCTTGCGCGCCGCCAACGCCGTTGTGCGCGAGCAGCCTGTCGCCGTGAAGCACGGCCACGGACAGGTGCTCGGTGCTGGTGTCGAAGGCGAGCAGCTTGGGCAGGGCGAGGGGCATCCGCCGATTATCGAGGGGCGGCCAATCCCCAGGGTCACGCGCCGTTATCGCTGCGCAAAATGGCCAGCCCCGCCTTGCGCAGCGGCGCCAGCGCCTTGGCAGGAGCGTCCGGCGATACCAGCAGGCTGGTGGCCGAGGTCACCGGGTTCACCACCCAGGCCGACGCCGCGCCGAGCTTTTCCGACGAGGCCAGCACGACCGTCTCGGCCGCCGACGCCATCAGCGCGCGCTTGATCTCGGCCTCTTCCAGGTCGCCCGTGGTCAGCCCTGCTTCGGCGTGCACGCCGGTAACGCCCATGAAATACGTGTCGGCATGGATGCGCGCAATGGCCGCCATCGCCGCCGAGCCGACCGCCACCACCGAGTGCTTGAAGAGGCGCCCGCCGATCAGCACCACCTCGATGCCGGCATGCGCCACCAGCTCGATGGCCACCGACGGACTGTGCGTGACCACGGTGGCCTGCAGATTCGCCGGCAGGTGGCGCGCAAGCTGCACGGCCGTGGTGCCGCCATCGATGAATACCACCTGTCCCGGCTTCACGAGGCGCGCAGCGGCGCGGCCGATGGCCACCTTTTCATCAGGAGCCAGTTGCTGGCGCCCCGCGAAGTCGGCCTCGGCCGCCGCGACCGGCAGCGCGCCACCGTGCACGCGCTGCAACAGGCCTTCGGCGGCCAGCTCGCGCAGGTCGCGGCGGATGGTGTCTTCCGACAGGCCGAGTTCTTCGCTGAGCGACTTCGCGACGACGTTTCCGTCACGTCGCAGGACCGAGAGGATGTGTTGCTTGCGCTGGCTGGTGAGCATCGGCCGATGGTATCGGTGCGCGCCGTTTATTGCACGTTTTTTCTTGTTTTTGCACGAATTCGCACATATGCTCGCCGCCATGACCATCCACGACCGCGTCCGGGTGCACGAAGTCACCCTGCTTTCCGACAACTGGTACACGCTGCGCACCACCGCCTTCGACTGGCGGCGCAACGACGGCCAATGGCAGCGCATGCACCGCGAAACCTACGACCGCGGCAACGGCGCCACCCTGCTGCCCTACAACCTCGCGCAGCGCACCGTGCTGCTGACGCGCCAGTTCCGCTACCCGGCCTTCGTCAACGGCCACGACGACCTGCTGATCGAGGCCGCGGCCGGCCTGCTCGACGACGCGGAGCCCGAGGAGCGCATCCGCGCCGAGGTCGAGGAAGAACTCGGCTACCGGCTCGGCACGGTGCAGAAGATCTTCGAGAGCTTCATGAGCCCGGGTTCCGTTACCGAGAAGCTGCATTTCTTCGTCGCGCCCTACGAGCCCTCGATGCGCATCGGCGCGGGCGGCGGGCTGGCCGAGGAGGGCGAGGACATCGAGGTGCTGGAGCTGGCCATCGACGAGGCGCTGGCCATGGTGGCCGACGGCCGCATCGCCGACGCCAAGACGGTGATGCTGCTGTATCACGCGAAGCTGCATGTGTTTGCGCCGGGATAATCGCCGCATGCCTCTTGCCTTCCGCCGCGCGGCCTGCGCACTGACTCTCTCCTTGCTGGCCCCGGCTGGCGCCTTCGCCCAGCAAGCACTCCCGACCCAGGTCGATGCCGCCCTCGCCCGCGCCAAGGTGCCGCGCGAGTCCGTGACCATGCTGGTGGCCGAGGCCGACGGCACGCGCCAGCCGCGCCTGGCCTGGCGCACGCAGGCGCCGGTGAACCCCGCGTCGATCATGAAGCTGGTCACCACCTACGCCGCGCTCGACCTGCTCGGCGCGGCCTACAGCTGGACCACGCCGGTCTACGTCGAAGGCACGGTGAACAACGGCGTGCTCAACGGCAATCTCTACATCAAGGGCCAGGGCGACCCCAAGCTGGTGCTGGAGCGCGTGTGGCTGCTGCTGCGCCACGTGCAGGGGCTGGGCATCACCACGGTGAGCGGCGACATCGTCATCGACCGCAGCGCCTTCGAGACCACGGTAGAGGGCGACCCGAGCGCCTTCGACGGCGAGCCGCTGCGCCCCTACAACGCCTCGCCCGACGCGCTGCTGGTGAACTTCAAGTCGGTCAACATGACTTTCGCGCCCGACCGCGCCGGCCAGATCGCGCGGGTGAGCTACGAGCCCCCGCTGGCGAGCGTGGCCATGCCGCCAACCGTGGCGATCGTGCCCGGCGAATGCGGCGACTGGCGCGCCGCGCTGCGCACCGACTTCAGCGACGTGAACCGCATCCGCTTCAACGGCGGCTTCCCGGCCGGCTGCGGCGAGAAGAGCTGGGCCGTGGCCTATGGCGATCCGCGCACCTACGCCATGCGCGCCATCGGCGGCATGTGGGCCGAGATGGGCGGGCGCGTCGGCGGGCAGATGCGCGAGGGGCGCGTGCCGGCGGGGCTGAAGCCGGCCTTCGAGTTCGAGTCGCCGCCGCTGGCCGAGGTGATCCGCGACATCAACAAGTACAGCAACAACGTGATGGCGCAGCAGCTGTTCCTCACGATCGGGCTCACGCAGAAGAACCGCGGCACCTTCGAGGCCTCGCGCTCAGCGCTGGGCCAGTGGTGGCGCGAGCGCATCGGCACGGGCGAGGCGCAGCCGGTGTTCGAGAACGGCTCTGGCCTGTCGCGCGACGAGCGCATCAGCGCGGCCGCGCTCGGCAAGATGCTGCAGGTGGCGTGGCGCTCGCCGGTGATGCCGGAGCTGATGTCCTCGCTGCCGGCCATGGGCGTGGACGGCACGCTGAAGAAGCGCACGCTGCGCTCCGGCGGCTCGGCCCATCTGAAGACGGGCACCCTGCGCGACGCATCCGGCGTGGCCGGCTACGTAGACGGCGCAAGCGGGCGCCGCTACGTGCTGGTGGCCATTGCCAACGGCGAGAACGCGGGCGCGGCGCGCGCGGCGTTCGACGCGCTGGTTGACTGGGCCTCGCAGGACAACTGAGGCCGACGGCTCGGCAAGGCGCACGGCCAGCGGCCGTGTACTGAAATCTTCTGAGGGCAAACGCCCGCTTGCGCGCGGGCATGCCCCTGCACAGAATCGGACGGTCGTTCTTTTCCGTACAAAACCAACGCAGGAGACATGCCTTGACAAAGCCCCACCCCCATTCGTCCGTCCCGATGCGCAAGACAGCAGCCCTGACGGCGCTCGCAGGCGCAACCTTGTTGCTGCTCGCCGCCTGCGGAGGCGGTGGTGGTGGCGGGGGTATCGGCATCGGGGTGGGCGTTCCGCCGCCCGCCACCGACGACGGCCGGGGCTCGGTGGTCACCAACCCGCCCGAGCAGACGGCGAAGCTGACCGCCGACCAGTTCACCGCCAGCCTGCAGGCCAGCGACCAGGGCAAGGCGCTGCTGCAGGTGGCGGGCACGCCCAAGTGCGGCATCGACCTGCGCTACCTCGAATACCGCACCATCGGCGCGAAGAGCGAGGCCACCAACGCCACCGCCGCGATCATGGTGCCCACCGGCTCCGACGTGGCCTGCGGCGGCCAGCGTCCGGTGGTGCTCTATGCCCACGGCACCACCGCCGCCAAGGCCTACAACCTGGCCAAGTGGACCGACAGCACGCAGGCGGCTGCCGGCGAGGGCCTGATGGTTGCCGCCATGTTCGCGGCGCAGGGCTACATCGTGGTGGCGCCCAATTACGCGGGCTACGACAAGTCGACCCTGCCCTACCACCCGTATCTCAACGGCGACCAGCAGGGCAAGGACATGGTCGACGCGCTCACCGCCGCGCGCAAGATCTTCTCGGGCATCGGCGCGAACGACGCCGGCTCGCTGTTCATCACCGGCTACTCGCAGGGCGGCTACGTGGCAATGGCGGCGCACCGCGAGATGCAGGCCACGGGCAAGACGGTGACGGCGTCGGCGCCGCTGTCGGCACCCTCGGCCATCAGCCTGCTGACGGACTACACCTACCAGGGCTGGCCGGCGCTGGGCGCCACGCTGTTCGTGCCGCTGCTGTCGACCAGCTGGCAGCAGCAGTTCGGCAACGTCTACAGCTCCACCAGCGACGTGTATGAAGCGCAGTACGCCAACGGCATCGACACCCTGCTGCCGAGCACCTCGCCCGGCACGCTGTTCTCCAGCGGCAAGCTGCCGCAGCTGGCGCTGTTCCCGGCCAATGCCACGCCTGGGCCGGTGAGCCCCTCGCTGTCGATCTTCTACGGCGCCAACAACCTCATCAAGCAGAGCTTCCTGACGCAGGCCGCCGGCGACATCCAGGCCACGCCCTGCCCCGGCAACGCGCTGCCGGCCACGTCGGCGTCGCTGAGCACGGCATCGCCGCTGGACTGCAAGCCGTCCACGGGCTTCCGCAAGGCGGCGCTCGCCAACGACCTGCGCAACTGGACGCCGACCCGCCCGATGCTGATGTGCGGCGGCGCCAACGATCCGACGGTGAACTTCGTGAGCACCCGCGCCACGTCAGGCTACTTCCGCGCCAAGGGCGTGCCGGCTGCCGCGCTGGCGGTGGTCGATCTGGAAGATTCGGCCGCGATCGACGCCTACTCGACGGCCCGTGCCGGCTTCGCGCAGGCCAAGGCCCTGCTGGCGCAGAACACGTCGGGCAGCGCATCTGACAAGGCGCAGGCGGTCACGCTGGCGTACCACGGCACGCTGGCGCCGCCGTTCTGCCTGGCCTCCGCCCGTGGCTTCTTCCAGGGCGTGCTCGCCGCTGGGGGCTGATCGAGGATCAGGCCGCTGACGCGCGCTGCAGCCGATCCCGCACGCCTTCCCAATCGGGCGTGTCGGGTGGCATCTCGACCCAGATCAGCTTGACGCCCTGCGCATCGAACTCGCGCAGCACCGCGAAGAGCTGCTGCGCACTGGCCGCCGCATCGTCGGGCATGCGCCGTTGCAGCACGCGCTGCGAGCGGCTGCGCACCACGGTGCGCGACCACACGGCGATGTGCGCGGCATTCGCGCCCAGCACGTCGAGGCCGGTCTGGATCGCCTTGGCGTCCATCAGCCGCACCTTGGCGTCCGGGGCGTAGTGCGCCTCCAGCGTGCCCGAGGCGCGCGGGTCGGGTGTTTCGAGCACTTCGCGGTCGCTGAGCTTCTCGCCGCAGGCGGCCTCGATCTGCGCACGCGTGATCAGGCCGGGCCGCAGCAGCACGGGGGCGCCGCGGCTGCAGTCGACGATGGTCGACTCGATACCGACCTCGCAGGCTCCGCCGTCGACCACCAGCAGCGCGTCGCCGAACTCGTCGTGCACGTGCTGCGCGGTGGTCGGGCTGACGCGGCCGAAGCGGTTGGCGCTGGGCCCCGCAAGGCCGGGCACACCCTGCTGGGCGCAGGCTTCGAGCAGCGCCTGCGCCACGGGATGCGAGGGGCAGCGCAGGCCGATGGTGTCCTGCCCGCCGGCCGCCGCCGCGCCCACGCCGGGCTGGCGCGTGACGATCAGCGTGAGCGGCCCGGGCCAGAAGGCCTGCACGAGTTTCTGCGCGAAGAGCGGCAGCGGCTGCGCGAAGCGCGACAGCGACTCGGTGCCCTTGATGCCGGCCGCCACGTGGACGATCAGCGGGTGATCGGCGGGCCGCCCCTTGGCCTTGAAGATGCCTGCCACGGCCATGTCGCTGCTCGCGTCAGCCCCCAAGCCGTAGACAGTCTCGGTCGGAAAGGCCACCAGCCCGCCCGCGCGAAGCACGCGCGCGGCTTCGGCAATGGACTCGGGGGAGCGGCCGTCGAGGATCATGCGAGATCGGCGGTGGTCACCGCCGGCAGGCCCAGCAGCAGCGCGGCCTGCGAGGCGGTGGCACGCACGGCTTCGAGCGTGACGCCGGTGAGCGTGAGGTGGCCCATCTTGCGGCCGCGCCGCGGGTCGATCTTTCCGTAGAGATGCAGATGCACGCCCGGCAGCGCGAGCACCTCGCTCCAGCGCGGCGAAACCGGCTTGTCGCCGCCCTCGGCGGTGAACCACAGGTCGCCCAGCAGGTTGAGCATGATCGCGGGGCTGTGCTGGCGCGGCGCGGCCAGCGGCAGGCCGGCGAGCGTGCGCACCTGCAGCTCGAACTGCGACACGTCGCAGGCTTCCATCGTGTAGTGGCCGCTGTTGTGCGGGCGCGGCGCCATCTCGTTGACGACCAGCGAGCCGTCGGCCAGCGCGAAGAACTCGACGCACAACACGCCCACATAGCCCAGGCCGTTGGCGATGCTCTTCGCCGAATTGACCGCGCCCTGCGCCACCGTCTTCGGCATGTTCTGCGGATGCACCTCGGTGACGGCCAGGATGCCGTCGCGGTGCAGGTTGCGCTGCGGCGGGAAGTGCACGATCTGGCCATCGCGGCTGCGCGCGAGGATGACCGAGCATTCGAACTCCAGCGGCAGCATCTTCTCGAGCACGCAGGGCACGCAGCCCGTGGCCTGCCAGGCATCGACCAGCTCGGCGCGCGTCTTCACGCGCTGCTGGCCCTTGCCGTCGTAGCCCAGCCGCGCGGTCTTCAGGATGCCGGGCAGCAGGCTGTCTTCAACGGCGGCGAGCTGCGCCGCGGTCTCGATGACCGCATAGGGCGCGCAGGGCACGCCGCAGCGGGTGAAGTGGGCCTTTTCGGCGATGCGGTCCTGCGCGATGGCGATGGCCGAGGCGCCGGGCGACACCGGCCGCGCGACCGCAAGGTGCTCCAGCGAGGGCGCTGGCACGTTCTCGAACTCGGTCGTCACCGCATCGGCCAGGCCGGCGAGGCGGGCGAGGCCGTCGACGTCGTCGTAGTCGGTGTGGATGTGGTGGTGGCTCACGCGGCCGGCGGGGCTGTCGGTGTCGGGATCGAGCACCGCCGTGAAGTAGCCCATGCGCTGGGCCGCATGGGCGAACATGCGCCCCAGCTGGCCCCCGCCGAGCACGCCGAGCGTGGCGCCCGGGAGGATGGGCAGGTCACCGTTCTTGCTGTTGCTCACAGGGCACCTCCGCCTTGCGGCGAGAAAGGGGACACGGGGGGCACTTCTCCGACACCGCCGGCAGGAGCCGGCGGCAGCGTCATGGCCTCGGCGGCGGCGGTCTGCGCCGTGCGGAAGGCATCGAGCTTCGCGCGCAGCGCCGGGTCGTTCACCGCCAGCATTGCCACCGCGAACAGCGCCGCGTTGGCCGCGCCCGCATTGCCGATGGCAAAAGTGGCCACCGGCACGCCCTTGGGCATCTGCACGATGCTGTAGAGCGAATCGACGCCCTGCAGGTGGCGGCTGGCCACCGGCACGCCCAGCACCGGCACCGTGGTCTTGGAGGCCAGCATGCCCGGCAGATGGGCCGCGCCGCCCGCGCCCGCGATGATCGCGGTGAGCCCGCGCCCGGCGGCGCTTTCGGCGTACGCGAAGAGCGCATCGGGCATCCGGTGGGCCGAGACCACCTTTGCTTCGTGACTGATTCCGAATTGCTGGAGAATCTCGACCGCGTTGCGCATCGTCTCCCAATCGGAGTTCGAGCCCATCACTACACCGACCTGAATGGTTTCGTTCATGGTTTCAATTTTACGTTTCACCCTCAGCTGGTTCCGATGATCGACATCACTCTCGAAAATTTCCAGGCCGAACTGATCGAAGGCTCAGTGGCCACGCCGGTGCTGCTGGACATCTGGGCCGAATGGTGCGGCCCCTGCAAACAGCTGGGCCCGGTGCTCGAAAAGCTCGAAGTCGAGTACGCCGGCCGCTTCACGCTGGCCAAGCTCGACGCCGACAAGGTGCCGCAGATTTCGTCGCAGCTGTCCGAAATGTTCGGCGTGCGCAGCATCCCGTTCTGCGTGATGTTCAAGGACGGCCAGCCGGTGGACGGCTTTGTCGGAGCCATTCCGGCCGAGAAGATCCGTGAATTCCTCGACAAGCACGTGCCGGGCGCCGACGAAGCCGAGGCCGCCTCTGAAGAAGCCGCCGCGCAGGAAGCGCTGGCCGAGGGCGACACCCAGGGCGCACTCGAACGGCTGCAGCACGCAGTGGCCACCGACCCGGCCAACGACGACGCCCGCTTCGACTACATCAAGCTGCTGCTGCAGGAAGGCCGCGTCGACGACGCCAAGGTCGCCTTTGCCCCGGTGATCGCCAAGACCACGCTGGTACGCCGCTTCGATGCATTGCAGCGCTGGATGGATGCTATCGATTTCGCAGCACCGGTGGCAGGCGCCGCGCCTGCGATCGCCGACTTCGAGGCAAAGATCGCCGCCAACAAGCGCGACTTCGACGCCCGCTTCGGCCGCGCCCGCCTGCTGATGGCCGCACAGCGCTGGACCGACGCGATGGACGAGCTGCTCGACATCCTGATGCGCGACAAGACCTGGAGCGAAGACCTGGCCCGCAAGACCTACATCGCCATCCTCGACCTGATCGAGCCGCCGAAGGTGAAGGTGGCCGACGGGCAGATCCCGCCGGACGATCCGGTGGTGGCCACCTATCGCCGCCGCCTCAGCAGCATCGTGCTGAGCTGATCCGGAAAGCGGATCCACAAAGCGACCCTCGGGGTCGC
Organism: Variovorax sp. YR566; assembly: GCF_051992195.1. NCBI lineage: Bacteria > Pseudomonadati > Pseudomonadota > Betaproteobacteria > Burkholderiales > Comamonadaceae > Variovorax > Variovorax sp. YR566. The sequence goes on from NZ_CP197092.1 coordinate 7,138,773, forward strand.
TTTTTCGTGGCCGCCTCGAATACGATCACGCCCGATTCAACTTGTTGCAGATTGAAAAGGAAGACTGGCCATGCGCTCCTTCGCCCGCCGTATCGTGTTTCCCCTTCTTGCCACGACGGCGCTGCTGACCGTCCTTACCGGTTGCGGCAGCGGCATCAGCCTCGACGAGCCGATCGAAGGGCCGGTCTGGCGCCTTGCTCAGTTGGGTGACGAGCCGGTAGGGCAGAGCGAAGCGCAAGTTCAGTTCGACCGCAGCAGCGGCCGCGTCAGCGGATCGGGCGGCTGCAACCGCATCTCCGGCACCTTCACGCGCAGCGGCATCACGCTGAGGATCGGCCAACTGGCCTCTACCCGCATGGCCTGCGCGGACCCGGCGCGTGGGGCCAATGAAGCGCAGTTCATTTCCGCGCTGCAGAGCACCGCGAGCTACCGGCTGGCGGGGCCGAGCCGACTGGCGCTGCTGGACGGCGGCGGGCGGACGGTGGCGCTGTTGAACAGCGGCGGGGGGCGCTGAGCGCACTCGCCGCGCCTACCTTCACTTGGCCGCGGGGGCACCGACGGTCAGCTGGATGTCTTCGGTGGCCAGGCCCCGGTCGGAGATGCTGACGTCCACCGTGCCCTTGGCGTCTGCCGCCACCTTGATGCGCACGACAAACTGGTTCACCGCGGGACCAACCAGGATTTCGGAGGTTGCCGGGCCCTTGACCGTCACCTGCGGCCAGACCGTTATGCCGCTCACGGCAATCTCGTAGACCTCGCCCGGACTGACCTTCGCATCGTCGGCCGGCGCGACAGTCATGGCACTGACGCTCCCCACGCAGCTGCCGTTTCGCTCCACGGACTTGCGCTGCTCGGCAAAGCTGAGCAAGCGGTTGCTCAGGGGGCGGCGGGCGGCGTAGAGATCAGCCGTTTCCTTGGCCAGCTTGCGCGCCATGCTGGCCTCGGATGCATTGGCTGGCTGCTTCTTGGCATCCGCCTCGAGCTTGTCTTCCTGCGTTTTCTTTGCCGCGGCCAAGGCGGCGATCTGTTGTTGTTGCAGCACAGTGATCTGCGCGAGCAGCTCCTGCAAGCTCGCAGTCCCAAGTGACTTTGCTGCGACCGCCGGCGCAGCCGGCGCCCGGGCACCAGCCGCTGCAGGCGCTGGCGGGGCCGCGCCGCCGCCACCGCTGCTTTCGCTCGGCGCATCGATCTTCACCGCCCTGAACTTGCCGATGATTCCCGCTGCCTGGCTGGCCATGGTGTCCGGCGGGGTGATGGGCTTGTTGGCGGCATTGATGCGGGCCGCCACGCGGGCAAAGACCAGATCGCCCTCGCGCATCAGGATGACGCCGCTGTTGTTCAGCTGGTCGGCCAACTGTTCGCTGGAGGCCAGGGTCTTGCGGGCACGCCACAGCGCTTCTTTCGCCTCTGCGCGAACCCGTGCCCTGGGAAGCTTGCTGTCGCTGCCATAGCGGTCGATGGCCTCGGCTTCGAGCAAATCCTTGTCGAGCGTATTGATGGCTTCCGTCAAGGCCTGCCGCTCCTGTCGCATCAGCGAGAAGTCGACCGCACTCATGCGCAGCGGCTCGATGTTCATCATCGCGCACGTCAGCTCACGGATGCCTTCGACATACGCCAGTTCCTGGTTGGGATTGACGAACCACGTGCTGCCCGAATACGCCGCGAAGCCGACCGCACCGGCCAGGGCCAGGCGCTTCTTGTCGTGGTCGCTCGTCACGCCCGACTTCAGGCCGCTGTAGAGCGCCGCCGCCGTGACGCCGAGCAGTCCGAGCTGCGTGACGGCACGCACCCGCGCCTGCGTCGAGAGGGAGTCGTACCACTCGCGGCGCTGGTCCTTCAATACGCCGAGCGCGCCATGCAGGTTGCCCGCGAACCGCTCGGCATGGGCGTTGCGGACCTCCTCGCGGCCAAGTTGGGCGATCGGCACGTCGACCCGCTTGCTGCGCTGGTAGGGATTGGTGCTGCTGCAGCCCGTGACAGCCACCACAAGCCCCGCCGCCACGCAGCGCTGCCAACGAAGAACATTCCCGGTTTTCATATCCCCCGCCCCTCATGTTTTGAGTACGCATGATGGCGGGGCGGGGGCGTTCGTACATCCCCGATTCCCGTGGCGACAAGGCGCCCGGGATGAACTACGAAGCGACGAAAAGGAAGAGGAGGATCAGCCCGTCAGGCGCTCCAGCGCCTCGCGGTACTTGGCAGCCGTCTTCTCGATGACCTCAGCCGGCAGGCGCGGCGCCGGGGGCGTCTTGTCCCACGGCTTGCCGTTGATCTTGGTGGCTTCGAGCCAGTCGCGCACGAACTGCTTGTCATAGCTCGGCGGGTTGGCGCCGGTGGCCAGCGCGGCCTGGTAGCCCTCGACCGGCCAGTAGCGCGAGCTGTCTGGCGTGAGCACTTCGTCCATCAGCACCAGCGTGCCGGCTTCGTCCAGGCCGAACTCGAACTTGGTGTCGGCAATGATCATTCCCTTGGTCAGGGCGATCTGGGCGGCGGTTTCGTAGATGGCGATGCTGGTCTCGCGGATCTGCTGGGCCAGCTTGGGGCCGACGATCTCGACCACGCGGTCGTAGCTGATGTTCTCGTCGTGCTCGCCGGCCGCGGCCTTGGCGGCGGGCGTGAAGATCGGGCGCGGCAGCTTGCTGGCGTTGGTCAGGCCCTCGGGCAGCGGCACGCCGCAGACCGATCGGCTTTCCTGGTATTCCTTCCAGCCGCTGCCGGCCAGGTAGCCGCGCACCACGGCCTCGACCGGAATCGGCTTCAGGCGCTTGACCAGCATCGAGCGGCCCGTGACCTGCGGCACTTCATCGGGTGTTACAGCGCTTTCGGGCGCGTCGCCTGTCAGGTGGTTGGGGCAGATCTGGCCCAGCCGCTCGAACCACCACAGCGCCATCTGCGTGAGGATCTCGCCCTTGCCGGGAATGGGCTCGCCCATGATCACGTCGAAAGCGCTGAGCCGGTCGCTCGCGACCATCAGGATGCGGTCTTCGCCGACGGCGTAGTTGTCGCGCACCTTGCCGCGCGCAAGCAAGGGCAGGCTCTGGATGGAGGAGGTGTGGACGGTGGTCATGGGAACAGATGCTGTGGGGAAACTGATGACGGGAAAGCGGATTGTGCGCGCAGAAAAAAGCCACCGCGAACGGTGGCCTTCGAATCGCAGGGAAGTTTTTAGACGACTTCCTGAGCCAGTTCGCCCTTGGCGTACTTGGCGGCGACCACTTGCAGCGTGTCGCCCTTGATCTTGGCGCCCTGGCCTTCGCAGCCGAACTCGATGTAGCGCTGCTTGCAGATCAGCTTTGCGGCCTCGCGCGCGGGCTTGAGCCACTCGCGGGCGTCGAACTTCTCGGGGTTCTCGGCCAGGAACTTGCGCACCGCGCCGGTCATGGCCAGGCGGATGTCGGTGTCGATGTTGATCTTGCGCACGCCGTGCTTGATGGCTTCCTGGATTTCCTTCACGGGCACGCCGTAGGTTTCCTTCATGTTGCCGCCGTACTGGCGAATGATGGCCAGCAGTTCCTGCGGAACGCTCGACGAGCCGTGCATCACCAGGTGGGTGTTGGGAATACGGCGGTGGATTTCCTTGATGCGGTCGATCGCCAGGATGTCGCCGGTGGGCTCGCGCGTGAACTTGTAGGCGCCGTGGCTGGTGCCGATGGCGATGGCCAGCGCGTCGATCTGGGTGCGCTTGACGAAATCGGCGGCCTGCTCGGGGTCGGTGAGCAGCTGTTCGCGCGTCATGGTGTCGTCGGTGCCGTGGCCGTCTTCCTTGTCGCCCTTCATGGTCTCGAGCGAACCGAGGCAGCCGAGCTCGCCTTCGACGGTGACGCCCAAGCGGTGGGCCATGTCGGACACCTTCTTGGTGACGTCGACGTTGTAGTCGTAGCTGGCGATGGTCTTGCCGTCGGCCTCGAGCGAGCCGTCCATCATGACCGAGCTGAAGCCCAGGTCGATGGCGCCCTTGCAGACGTCGGGGTTCTGGCCGTGATCCTGATGCATGACCAGCGGGATGTTCGGGTACTGCTCGATGGCGGCCTGGATCAGGTGCTTGATGAAGGCTTCGCCGGCGTACTTGCGGGCGCCTGCGCTGGCTTGCAGGATGACGGGCGCGCCGGTTTCCTTGGCGGCCTCCATGACGGCCTGGACCTGTTCGAGGTTGTTGACGTTGAAGGCCGGAATGCCGTAGCCATTGGCTGCGGCATGGTCGAGCAGTTCGCGCATCGAGACGAGTGCCATGGAAATACCTCGCGGAATTTAGGGAAAGAAGAAGGCTGAAAGACAGGAGAAAACTGCCGCAATTCTACCGAGCCCCCTTGTGGGACAGGACTGACGCCAACCCGAGGAACTCCATCACCGGCGGCAGCACCGGCCCACCCAGCCACTGGATGGGCCTGGCGAAAGCGCCGATCAGCGTCACGTGGCTCAGGTTGTCGAACAGCCTGACCTGCACCGGCACGCCCGCCGCGCGCAGCGCCGTGGCCATCTGCCCGGTGTTGCGGTCGGGGTAGACCAGGTCGTCTTTCGATGCCGCCATGAGCAGCGCGCGCGGCGAGGCTGGCGTGACATGCGCCAGCGGCTGCGAGTCGGGCGGCGTGTCCGGCCAGTTGAAGGCGGCCTGCGCCTGCGGGTCGCCGATGGGCAGGAAGTCGTAGGGGCCGGCCAGGCCGATCCAGCCCGCGAGTTGCTTCGGGCTGGCGCCCACCTCGCCGAGCCAGCGCTCGTCGAGTGCCACCATCGCGGTGTTGTAGCCACCCGAGCTGTGCCCCATCACGAACACCTGCTTCGGATCGGCGCCCAGCCGGGCCGCGTTGTCGAGCGCCCATTTGACGGCCAGCGCGCTGTCGCGCACGAACGCCGGGTAGGTGAAGGCCGGCGACAGCCCGTAGTCGGGCACCACCACCACCGCGCCGCGCGCGGCCAGCGCCTCGCCGACGAACCTGTAGCTGGCGCGGTCGCCGGTCGTCCAGGTGCCGCCATAGAAGAACACGACCAGCGGCCGCGCACCCTGGGCCGGCTGCGTGGCCGGCAACGGCTGGTACACGTCGAGCAACTGGCGGGGCGCCTGGCCGTAGGCGATGCCGCCCTGGAACCGGTAGGTGTCGGTTGGCACCAGGCCGTTGAGCACCTTGACCGGCGAGCAGGCCGGGAGCACTGCGGCGGCGATGACGCAGAGGGCGATGAAGAAAGCGCCGCGACGCCGGCGGAGTGACGCGAAGGTGGGAAGACTCATCGCAACAGTACGCACGGGGGCGGGCGCCGGTTTCGTCAGATCGGCAACTGCGTGGTCGACAGCACCTGCTTGAGCACAACGAAAGTCCGGACCTGCCGCACCCCCGGCAGGTACAGCAGCTGCTCGGCATGCAGGTGGTTGAAGCTGTCGTTGTCGCGCGTGCGCACGAGCATGAAGTAGTCGAACTCGCCCGTGACCACGTGGCATTCGAGGCAACCCGACACCTTCTGCGCGGCCTTCTCGAAGTCGGCGAACGAGTCGGGCGTGGAGCGGTCGAGCACCACGCCGATCATCACGAGCATGCCGACGTCGAGCGCGTCGGCATCGAGCAGGGCGACGATGCCCTTGATGAACCCCTCCGCCTTGAGCCGCTCGACGCGGCGCAGGCAGGCGGCCGCACTGAGATTGACCTTGGCGGCCAGCGCCACGTTCGACAGCGAGGCGTCGCGCTGAAGGGCGCGGAGGATGGCGCGGTCGGTGCGATCGAGCTCCGGCGCGATACGCAATTTTGTTGTGCTCATGCCTTATTTTTCGGCTTGAAAGTTTTCGATCTGGCCATAGTGCCTTTTTTTCTCTAGAGAATCCACAAAACTTCGCAAGCACGTTGCGTTCGCTTCTTTCTACGATCTAAGGCTTCAACTCCCTGGAGCCGCTCCCATGAATCTGAAGAAGTTTCCCCGCTACGCCCTGACCTTTGGCCCCACGCCGATTCACCCGCTGAAGCGGCTGAGCGCGCACCTCGGCGGCAAGGTCGATCTGTACGCCAAGCGCGAGGACTGCAACAGCGGCCTGGCCTTCGGCGGCAACAAGACGCGCAAGCTCGAATACCTGATCCCCGAGGCGCTCGAGGGCGGCTACGACACGCTGGTGTCCATCGGCGGCATCCAGTCGAACCAGACGCGGCAGGTGGCCGCGGTGGCCGCGCACCTCGGGCTGAAATGCGTGCTGGTGCAAGAGAACTGGGTCAACTACTCCGACGCGGTGTACGACCGGGTCGGCAACATCGAGATGTCACGCATCATGGGCGCCGACGTGCGGCTGGACGCGGCAGGCTTCGACATCGGCATCCGCAAGAGCTGGGAAGACGCGATGGAGAGCGTGCGCAAGGCAGGCGGCAAGCCGTTTCCGATTCCGGCGGGCTGCTCGGAGCATCCGCGCGGCGGGCTCGGCTTCGTCGCCTTTGCCGAAGAAGTGCGCCAGCAGGAGGCCGAGCTGGGCTTCAAGTTCGACTACATCGTGGTCTGCGCGGTCACCGGCAGCACGCAGGCCGGCATGGTGGTGGGCTTCGCGGCCGACGGCCGGGCCGACCGCGTGATCGGCATCGACGCCTCGGCCAAGCCGCAGCAGACCTTCGACCAGATCCTGCGCATCGCGAAGAACACGGCCGAGCTGGTGGAGCTGGGCCGCGACATCACCGAGAAAGACGTGGTGCTCGACCGCCGCTTCGGCGGCCCCGAGTACGGGCTGCCGAACGACGGCACGCTGGAAGCCATTCGCCTGTGCGCGCGCTTCGAGGGCATGCTGACCGACCCCGTGTACGAGGGCAAGTCGATGCACGGGATGATCGAGAAGGTGCGGCTGGGGGAATTCCCGGCCGGCTCGAAGGTGCTGTATGCGCACCTGGGCGGGGTGCCCGCGCTGAACGCCTACAGCTTCCTGTTCCGCAACGGTTGAGCCGACTCAGCTCGCGCGGCAGATCTTGAGCATGTTGGTGCCGCCAGGGGCACCCATCGGCTCGCCGCAGGTAATGGCGTAGACGTCGCCGCTCTGCACGATGCCGCGCTTCTTCAGATGGTTTTCGGCCTGCTGCAGCGCGGTGTCGCGGTCGCTTTCCGAATCCATCAGCAGCGGGCGCACGTTGCGGTACAGCGCCAGCTTGCGCTGCGTGGCCAGCCGCGAGGTCAGCGCGTACATGGGAATGTGCGCGCGGTGGCGGCTCATCCACAGGATGGTGGAGCCCGACTCGGTCAGCGCCACGATGGCCTTGGCGCCCAGGTGGTGGGCAGTGAACAGCGCGCCCATGGCGATCGACTGGTCGATGCGGCTGTAGGTCTTGCCGCTGAAATCGGCGTCGAGCGTCTTGTCTTCGGCAGCTTCGGCGGCTTCGCAGATACGGCTCATCTCCTGCACGGTCTCGAGCGGGTAGCGGCCCGAGGCGGTCTCGGCCGAGAGCATCACGGCGTCGGTGCCGTCGAGCACGGCGTTGGCCACGTCGCTCACTTCGGCGCGCGTGGGCACGGGGTTGGTGATCATCGACTCCATCATTTGGGTCGCGGTGATCACCACCTTGTCCATGTCGCGCGCCATGCGGATCATTTTTTTCTGCAGCGCCGGCACTGCCGCGTTGCCCACCTCGACCGCGAGGTCGCCGCGCGCGACCATGATGCCGTCACTGGCGCGCAGGATTTCTTCCAGCTTCGGGATGGCTTCAGCGCGTTCGATCTTGGCGATCATGCCGGGCTTGTGGCCGTACTCGGCCGCGGCCACGTTGCACAGCTGGCGCGCCATTTCCATGTCGGTGGCGTTCTTCGGGAAGCTCACGGCCACGTAGTCGGCCTGGAAGCTCATCGCGGTCTTGATGTCTTCCATGTCCTTGGCAGTCAACGCGGGCGCCGTGAGGCCACCACCCTGCTTGTTGATGCCCTTGTTGTTCGACAGCTCGCCGCCCAGCTTGACGGTGGTGTGCACGGCCTCGCCCTTGACGGCGTCGACGGTCAGCACGATGAGGCCGTCGTTCAGCAGCAGCCTGTCGCCGGGCTTCACGTCGCGCGGGAGGTCTTTGTAGTCGAGGCCCACGGCATCGGCGTCGCCGAGTTCGGTGCGCGAGGCGTCGAGCACGAACTTGGCGCCCGGCTCCAGCCAGACCTTGCCCTGCGCGAACTTGCCGACGCGGATCTTGGGGCCCTGCAGGTCGGCCATGATGGCCACTTCGCGGCCGGCCTTGCGGGCGGCTTCGCGCACCATGGCGGCGCGGTCGATGTGGTCTTGCGCAGTGCCGTGGCTGAAGTTCAGCCGCACCACGCTGACCTTGGCCTGGATCATCTTTTCCAGCAATTCGGGGGTGCTGGACGCCGGACCGAGCGTGGCAACGATCTTGGTGGCGTGGCGGGGGATGCGGTCCGTGCTCATGAGGGTAGTCTCCGTTTTGTATTCGCTACTGTATACACTTTGTGTGTCGGACGGAAGTCACCCATGGGTTTTCCCGCGCAGGGCCTTGCTCAACCAGCCGCGCGCTTCGACAGGATCTCGAAGGCCGGCAGGGTCTTGCCTTCCAGCACTTCCAGGAAGGCGCCGCCGCCGGTCGAGATGTAGCCGACCTGCTTTTCGATGCCGTACTTGGCGATGGCCGCCAGCGTGTCGCCGCCGCCGGCGATCGAGAAGGCGCTGCTGTCGGCAATAGCTTGCGCGATGGCCTTGGTGCCATTGGCGAAGGCGTCGAACTCGAACACGCCCACCGGGCCGTTCCAGACGATGGTGCCGGCTTCGCGCAGCTGCGCGGCCAGGATCGCGGCCGTCTTCGGGCCGATGTCGAGGATCAGGTCGTCGTCGGCCACATCGCTTGCGTCCTTGACGGTGGCAGCCGCGTCGGCCGCGAAGGTCTTGGCCGTGACCACGTCCACCGGAATCGGCACGTCGGCGCCGCGCGCGCGCATGGCGTCGATCACCGCCTTGGCCTGGTCGACCAGGTCGGGCTCGGCCAGCGACTTGCCGATCTTCAGGCCGGCCGCCAGCATGAAGGTGTTGGCGATGCCGCCACCCACGATCAGCTGGTCGACGTTGGCCGACAGGCTCTTGAGGATGGTGAGCTTGGTGCTGACCTTGGAGCCGGCCACGATGGCCACCAGCGGCCGCTTGGGTTGCGCCAGCGCCTTGGTGATGGCGTCGATCTCGGCCGCCAGCAGCGGGCCGGCCGCGGCGATCTTCGCGAACTGCGCGATGCCGTAGGTGGTGGCCTCGGCGCGGTGGGCGGTGCCGAAGGCGTCGTTCACGTAGATGTCGGTGAGGGCGGCCAGCTTCTTGGCCAGCGCCTCGTCGTTCTTCTTCTCGCCCTTGTTGACGCGGCAGTTCTCGAGCAGCACGACCTGGCCGGGCTTGACGTCGACGCCGTCGACCCAGTTGGAGACCAGCGGCACTCCATTTTCGTACGGGTGGCCGAGCAGTTCGCCCAGGCGCTTGGCGACGGGGGCAAGCGAGTCTTCGGGTTTGAACTCGCCTTCGGTCGGGCGGCCCAGGTGCGACGTGACCATCACTGCTGCACCAGCGTCGAGCGCCAGCTGGATGCAAGGCACCGAGGCGCGCACGCGCGTGTCTTCGGTGATGTTGCCTGCGTCGTCCTGCGGCACGTTGAGGTCGGCACGGATGAAGACGCGTTGGCCGGCGGCTTTGCCCTGTGCGCAGAGGTCGGTGAATCGAATGACGTTCATGGATCTGGAGGAGGTGGAAGACGGGTCGGCCTGCATTGTAGGTTTGGCCCCACTGCCGCTCTACGCGCCTGTTGCAGCGCTCCGATGCTTTTCAGCCCTTTTGCTGCGCCTTGGCGAAGCTTTCGAGAACGCCGACAAAGCTCGCGGCGGCCGGCGACAGCGAGCGCCGCGCCGCGCTGTAGACGCACACCTCGCGGTGAAAGTCGGGCGATTCGAGCCGCACCATCTGCAGGCCGTGGGCGCGCACCAGCGGCGCGGAATAGGTCGGGCACACCGTGAGCCCCAGCCCCGAGGCCACCATGCCGAGGGCGGTGGTCATGTACGACACCTCCTGCGTGGCGGGGCGCAACATGTAGTCGCGCTCTGCCGGGGCCAGCTCGGGCAGCACGCGCTGGCGAAAGTCACGCGTGGGGGCGATGAAGGTGTACGGCTCGAGCTCGTGCCAGCGAACCTTGCGGCGGTTGGCAAAGGCATGGCCGGGCGGGCAGATCAGCCAGTGCCGGTCGCGCAGCAGCGTTCGGCGCTCGATGGCGCTGTCGACGGCCACGTCCTGCCCCACGGCCAACTCCACATCGCCGGCCGTCACCCCTGCGAGCAGGTTCTCGGGCAGCGTGTCGGTCAGGCGCACATCCACGTCGGGGTACTGCTCGCGGTAGAGCGCGATCACGCGCGGCATCAGCGTGCAGGCCATGAGCTGCGGCGCCGCAAGCCGTAGCAAGCCTTTCTTCTTGTCACGCAAATCCGTGACGCCGGCCACCGCGCTCGTCAGGTCGCCGAGCAGGCGATGCACCGACGGCAAGAACTCGCGCCCCGCCTCCGACAGCTGCACGCTGCGGGTGTTGCGGTCGAGCAGCTGCACACCCATCTCTCGCTCCAACTCACGCACCAGCACGCTGAGCGCCGACTGCGTGAGGTGCAGCTGCTGCGCCGCCGCGGTGAAGCTGCCGGTTTCGGCCACGGCGGCAAAGGCGCGCAACTGGCGCAGGGTGAGATTCATATATACGGTTATTTCATTAATCGATGAATTAATTTCGATTGCATCATAAGACGCGGCATCGCCCAATAACGGCTCACTGGAGACACGAGCCATGCCGATCCCCCCACCCGTGCGCGGGCTGCACCACTTCGCCTGGCGCTGCCGCGACAGCGAGGAAACCCGCCGCTTCTACGAAGACCTGCTGGGCCTGCCGCTGGCCCACGTCATCAAGAGCGACCACGTGCCGAGCACGGGCGAGTACTGCCCCTACGTGCACATCTTTTTCCAGATGCGCGACGGCTCGTACATCGCCTTCTTCGACCTCGGCGACGACATCGCCGCGCTGCCCTCGCCCAACACGCCCTCGTGGGTGAACCACATCGCGCTGCGCGTCGATTCAGTGGCCGACCTGCTGGCGGCCAAGGCGCGGCTCGAAGGCGCGGGCGTCGAGGTACTGGGCGTGACCGACCACCACATCATCGAATCGATCTACTTCTTCGACCCCAACGGCATTCGCGTGGAGCTGACCACGCCGACCGTGCCGCAAACGGAGATGGACGCGCACGCGCTGCGCGCACGCGCCGACCTCGATGCGTGGACCGCGCGCAAGGCCGAACTTCGTGCGACAGCAGCAAAGGGTGCGCCGAATGTCTGAGCTGCAACTCGCCGTCATCGACGTGAAGCCCGGCGCGGCGATGGAGAGCCAGTCGGGTCTGCAGATGCTGCGCCCGCGCATCTACGGCGCCTTCCGCGCGCCGCAAGGCCCGAAAAAGGTCGCCGCCATCGTGATGCATCCGACCAGCAACTTCATGGGCCACTACCTGATCGGCCCGCTGGCCGAGCGCGGCATCTGCTGCATGGGGCTCAACTCGCGCTTCGTGGGCAACGACACGGTGCTGCTGATGGAGCGTGCCATTCAAGACCTGGGCGCCGGCGTGCAGTACCTGCGCGCTGCCGGCTACGAAAAGGTGTTCCTCGTCGGCAACTCGGGCGGCGCGGCGCTCGCGAGCTTCTACCAGGCGCAGGCCGAGAAGCTCACGGCCACGCACCTGCCCGACGGTGACCCCACGCACCTGCACCCGAGCGACCTTCCGCCCGTGGACGGCATCGCGCTGTGCGCCGCGCACCTGGGCCGCACGCGGCTGATGCGCGACTGGATCGACCCGTCGGTCACCGACGAGCACGACCCGCTCTCGGTGAACCCCGAGCTCGACATGTACGACCCGCGCCATCGCGTGCCCTACGACAGCGACTTTCTCGCGCGCTTCAGCGCTGCGCAGAAGGCGCGGCTGGACCGCATCGAGCAATGGGCCATCGACCGGCTTGCCTTGCTGCGCAACACGCCGGGCGCGCCGCGCGACCAGACCTTCATCGTCTATCGCACGCATGCCGATCCGCGCTGCGTGGACCTGTCGCTCGACCCCAACGACCGCCTTCCGGGCAGCGTGTGGGGCGACGCCCGGCAGGTGAACTACTCGGCCAATGCGATGGGGCGTACCACCTCGCTGACGGCGTTTCTCTCGCAATGGTCGTCGCGCTCGCAGGCCGACGGGCCGACAAACCTCGCGCGAACCACGGTGCCGAAACTGCTGCTGACCTACACGGGCGACCAGTCGACCTTTCCGAGCACGCGCGATGCGTGGATGGCCGCGGGCGAGTCGCGCATCCGCAACGTCGACATCGTCGGCGGCAACCACTATCTCGCGGGGCAGCCGGAGCTGATCCCCAAGGCGGCGGACGCCATCGCCGAGTTCGCGCACGCGCTGTAGAAGAGACATGGAAAACTTTGCTTTCGCGCCGGCCTACGAACTGCCGGTCTGGCCCTTCACGCCACCGCCCGAACTGGGCAGCGCGAAGGTCGTGCGCCACCCCATCGTGATCGTCGGTGCCGGCCCCTCGGGCCTCACGCTGGCCTGCGACCTCGCGCAACGCGGCGTGCGCGCCGTGCTGCTCGACGAAGACGACACCGTCGGCGTGCGCGGCGCCTCGTCGCGCGGCATCTGCTATGCGCAGAAGAGCCTGGAGATCTTCGAACGCCTGGGCATCTACGAACGCATCGCCGCCAAGGGCATCACCTGGTCGTTCGGGCGCACCTTCTCCGGCGAGCAGGAGGTCTACAACTTCAACCTGCAGGCCAACAGCGTCTCGAGGCAGCCGCCCTTCATCAACCTGCAGCAGTTCTACGTCGAGTGGTTCCTCGTCGAGCGCATCCTCGAACTCGGGCTGACCGACCTGCGCTGGAAGAGCCGCGTGACGCGCGTCGAGCAACTGGCCGATGGCGTGCGCCTGGACATCGAAACGCCCGCCGGCAGCTACACCATCGAGGCGGACCGGCTGATCGACGCGACGGGCGCCAACAGCCCGATCCGCACGCAGCTCGGCATCGAGGCGCACGCGTCGCGCAGCACCGACCGCTGGTGCATCAGCGACGTGCGCTTCAGGAAGCCGCTGCCGACCGAGCGCTGGACCTGGGTCGATGCGCCCTTCAACGAAGGCCGCGGCGTGTGGCAGCACCTGATGGCCGACGGCGTGTGGCGCATCGACTACCAGATGCCCGAAGACTGCGACACGGCCTATATCAGCCAGCCCGAAGTGGCGGGCGCGCGGTTGCGCGAGCAACTCGGGCCGGACGTGGAGTTCGAGTTCGTGTGGATCGGGCCGTACGGCTACCGCGACCATCTGCTCGACAGCTTCCGGCATGGCCGCGTGTTCTTGATCGGCGATGCGGCGCATGTGGTGAGTCCGTTCGGTGCGCGCGGGGGCAACAGCGGCATCCAGGATGCGGCAAACCTCGGCTGGAAGCTCGCGCTCGTCGCTCAAGGCAAAGCGGACGATGCGCTGCTAGATAGCTACGACGCCGAGCGCCAGCCCGCCGCGCAGCAGAACCTGCAGGTGACGAGCCGGTCGGCACGCTTCCTGGCGCCGCGCTCGCCGGCCGAGCACACGCTGCGCCGCGCCGTGGTAGCGCTGGCGGCCCGCCATCCGTTTGCGCGGGCGCTGGTGAACACCGGGCGCATGTCGGTCGCCAACGACTACCCCGCCGCGCCGCTGCTACCCGAGGGCGCGCGTTCGGTGCAGAACCTGCCGCTGCGCTGGGCCGATGGCCGCGAGACGACGCTGATGCAGCTGCTGTCCGAAGGCACGCACTGCATCGGCCTCTGGTTCGCGCCGACGCGCGAGCAGGCGAAGGCGGCCCTCGACGCCACGGCGTCGCTGCCGCTGCACCTGCTGGCCGTGGGCGGCGACAGCGGCCTGCCCACGCTGCAGGCCGACGACAGGCTCGCGAGCCATCTCGGCATCGGCGATGCGGGCAGCTTTGCTCTCGTGCGGCCCGACGCCTATCGCGCCGCCGTGCTGGCGAATGCCACGCCGGAAATCATCGCCTCCGCCTTGCGCACCGCGCTGGGCCACGACAGCAACCCATGATCACCGAGCCCCGCATTCCGGACCCCGATGGCTTCTACGCGGCCCTGCTCGCCGCGCACGAAGGCCGCACCGACGCGCAGAGCGCCGACCTCAACGCCCGCCTCGTGCTGCTGCTGGCCAACCAGTGCGCCGACCAAGACGTGCTGCTCGCCTGCATCCGCGCAGCCGCCGAAGACACCACGACAACAACCGCCCCATGACCACTTCCGTCTCTTTCGCCTCTGCGTCCGACACCCGCGAGCAGAAGCCGCAACTGCGCGAGCTCGCGCCTGACGTCTACGGCTACATCAGCGACTTCGACCCCAACTGCGGCTTCGTCGTCGGCGACGAGCAGGTGGTGCTGATCGACACGCGCCCCACGCCGCGCATGGCGCGCGACTTTCTCGCGGCCATCCGCACGGTGACCGACAAGCCCATCCGCACCATCGTGCTCACGCACTACCACGCAGTGCGCGTGATGGGCGCAAGCGCCTTCGACGAAGTGAAGGACATCATCGCGAGCAACGGCACGCTCTACTGGATCCGCACGCGCGGCCAGGCCGATTTCGATTCGGAGGTCGGCCGCTTTCCGCGCCTGTTCGCCGGCGTCGAGGAGATTCCGGGCCTGACCCTTCCGACGAAGGTCTTCGAGCGCGAGATGACGCTGCAGCTCGGCAGTGGCCGCGAATTGCATCTGAAGGCGCTGGGCCGCGGTCACTCGGGCGGCGACACCGTCGCATGGCTGCCCGACTGCGGCGTGCTGTTCTCGGGCGACGTGGTCGAGAACCGCTGCGGCGTGTACGCGGGCGACGCCTACATCGGCGACTGGGCCGGCACGCTCGACGCGGTGGCGGCGCTGAAGCCGCGCATGCTGGTGCCCGGGCGCGGCGCGGTGCTGCAGGACGAAGCCGCATGCGCCGAGGCCATCGGCCTGACCAAGGCATTTCTCTCGACGCTGCTCGACAGCGTGAAGGCCGGCATCGCCGCAGGCGACACGCTCAAGGGCTGCTTTGCGCGCGCCGAAGCGGCGATGACGCCGCGCTTCGGCGACTGGCCCGTGTTCCAGCACGTGCTGCCCTTCGACGTCTCGCGCGCGTACGACGAACTGCGCGGCATCGAGCACCCCGTGGTGTGGACCGCCGAGCGCGACCGCGAGCTCTGGCAGACGCTGCGCGGCGAATGACCTGAACCGATTTCAAAACAAGCAACGGAGACAAGAGACGATGAAGCGATTCCTTCTGCCCCTGCTGAGCGCAGCCCTCACGCTGGCCAGCAGCCTTGCGTCGGCGCAGCCGGCCGCCTACCCCAGCCAGCCCGTCAAATGGATCGTGCCCTACGTGGCCGGCGGCGGCACCGACAACCTGGCGCGCACGCTGGCCGAAGCGATGCAGCCTTCGCTCGGGCAGCCGCTCATCATCGACAACCGGCCCGGCGCGTCCACCAACATCGGCGTGTCCGTGATGATGCAGGCCAAGCCTGACGGCTACACGATCATGCAGGCCGAGAACGCGGCGCTGCTCTTCAACGAGCACATGTTCGCCAAGCTGCCGTACAAGCCTGCGAGCGACTTCACCTACATCGGCACCATCGGCCGCTTTCCGGTGGCGCTGGTGGTGCACCCCGACTTCCCCGCGAAGAACGTGGCCGAGTTCGTGCGCTACGTGAAGGCCAACCCCGACAGGGTGAGCTACGCCTCGCCCGGCAACGGCTCGCCGCACCACATGGCGATGGAGCTCTTCAAGCAGAAGGCCGGCCTGACGATCACGCACGTGCCGTACAAGGGCGCCGCGCCCGCCATGACCGATGTGATGGGCGGCCAGGTGCCGACGATGATGCTGGACCTGGCCTCGGGCCTGCCGATCATCAGGTCGGGCAAGGTGCGGGTGCTGGCCATAGCGCTGCCGCAGCGCGCGAGCGCCCTGCCCGAGGTGCCGACCTTCGTCGAGGCTGGTTTCAGCGACGTCAACGCCTACGCCTTCCACGGCCTGATCGGCCCGGCCGGCATGCCGCCCGAAACGGTGGCGCGGCTCAACGGCGAACTGCACAAGGCGATGAAGGCGCCGAAGGTGGTGAAGCTGTTCGCGGACTTCGGCTTCGAGGCGCTGCCCGGAACACCGCAGGATTTCTACAAGCTGTCTCGCGCCGAGAGCGAGCGCTGGGGCAAGATCATTGCGGCCGCCGGCGTGAAGCTGGATTGACGAGCCACGGGCCCCCCCGGCTTTTCACTTCGCTTCGCTGCGTGTAACTCCATCCCCCAAGGGGGAGGCGCGGCCCGCCTTGGGGCGGCCCGGCGGCGGCCGCCCGTTACCAGCCCAGGCCGAGGTGCAGCGGCAGGTACACCGCCATGCCGGCCAGCATGGTGCCCAGCACGCCGCGACGCCAGTAGAAGTAAGCCGCGCCGACGACCGCCGCATAGAGGCGGGCGTCGTGCAGCGTGGTGATGAGATGGCCCTGCGTCATGACGATCTCGGGCGCGATCACGCCCGCGAGCGCGGCGGCCGGCGCGTAGTGCAGCGCGCGGTGCGCCCACTCGGGCAGGCCCCAGGGCCGGTCGAGGATGAAGAAGAAGCAGCGCGTGAGCACGGTGACGAGCGCCAGCCCGACGATCACGCCCATGGTCCACCAGTCGGTGGTCGCGCTCGCGCCGCTCACTTGTCGTCCTCCGCGGTGGGGTCGAGGCCGAACTGCTTTTCGAGCCAGAAGCACAGCAGCACGGCCACGCCGATGGCGACCACGATGTTGAGCTTCAGCGGCAGCGAGTAAGCCGCGACGGCAGTGGCGCCGGCAATCAGCGCGGCCAGCACGCGCAGGCGCGTCGTTGCCATCGAGCAGACGATGGCTACCAGGCTCAGCACGCCAGCAAAGCTCAGGCCCCAGGTCTGCGGAATGAAGTTGGCCAGCGCCACGCCCAGCAGGCTCATGCCCATCCAGGCGCCCCACGTCACGAAGTAATTGCCGGTGAGGTAGGCCTCTTGCGACTCCTGCTCGGCGATGGTCAGCGGCGGCTTCGGGTACTTCTTCGTGAAGAGCGCGTAGCTCATGTCGGCCGTGAGGTAGCCGTGCGTCATGCGGCGCCAGCGCGGCATGTGCATGAGGTAGGGCCGCAGATGCAGGCTGAACACCACGAAGCGCAGGTTGACGCAGAAGCCCGTGGCCAGGATCACCCAGGCGGGGGCGCCCGCGAACAGCAGCGGAATCGCCGCCAGCTGCGAGCTGCCCGCGTACACAAGCAGCGTCATCGCCAGCGCCTCGACCGTGCTCATGTTCGACTTGACCATGGCCACGCCGGTCATGAGCCCCCACGCGCCGATGCCCATCGCCACCGGGGACATGTCGCGCATGCCGACGCGGAATTCAGGGCGGCTGCGGATGCTTTTCGAGAGAAACATCAGCCGAACACCTGCCCGGGCTTCAGGTCGAAGCCGCGCAGGAAATCGGCCACGGGCAGGCGCTTGCCGCCCGGACGCTGGAGTTCGGTGACGTTCACGACCGAGCCGGCGGCCGCGACGGCCACGCCGGCATCGCTGACGGCCAGGATCGTGCCCGGCGCGGCGGACGCCTCGGGCGAACCCGCAGCGTGCGCGGCCCAGAGCTTGACGGTCTCGCCGTCGAGCGGGCTGTTGGCCCCCGGGAACGGGTCGAAGGCACGGATGCGGCGCACGATGGCGTCGGCCGGCTGAGCCCAGTCGATCAGCGCTTCGTGCTTCTCGACCTTGTTGGCATAGGTGACGCCTTCGGCGGGCTGCGGCGTGCGAGTGAGCGTACCGATGTGCGCCAGCGCCTCGACGATCATCTTTCCGCCCAGATCGGCCAGGCGGTCGTGCAGGCGCGCGGTGTTGTCGTCGCTGCCGATGTCGACGGTCTCGCGCAGCAGCATGTCGCCGGTGTCGAGGCCGGCGTCCATCTGCATGATGGTGATGCCGGTCTGGGCGTCGCCCGCCTCGATGGCGCGGTGGATGGGCGCAGCGCCGCGCCAGCGCGGCAGCAGGCTCGCGTGGATGTTGAGGCAGCCGTGCGCCGGCAGGTCGAGCACCCACTGGGGCAGGATCAGGCCATAGGCCGCGACCACCATCACGTCGGGCCTGGCGGCCAGCAGGGTGTCGCGTGCAGCCGAAGCCTCGTCGGGGTACTTGCCGTCCAGTCGCAGGCTGCGCGGCTGGGCCACGGGCCAGTTGTTGGCAACGGCACACTGCTTGACGGGGGAGGCCTGCAGCTTCATGCCGCGGCCGGCGGGGCGGTCGGGCTGGCTCATCACCAGCACGATGTCATGGCCGGCGGCGGCAATGGCTTCCAGCGCGACGCGCGCGAACTCGGGCGTGCCCGCAAAAACGACTCTGAGGCGGCTCAATCCCGGATCCGATCGAAATCGAGATCGTCCCCCGTGTGATAGCGCCGGACCACGCCGGTCGGATCGATGTAGATGTACAGCATGCGGCGCTCGTTCACGGCCTTGTAGCGCCAGGTCCAGACCGCGCCGTCAAAGGAGCTGACACGGGTGATTTCATAGGGACGGCCATAGAAGGCCATCACGTCGTTCTGGCGCCACTGGTTGACCTTGATGTCGTAGCCGAAGCGCGCTTCGCTGAGCACCTGCGTCACCGAGACAACCTTGCCCGAGGCGTCGACGTCGATGTCGGTGACCTCGAAGCCGGCCGGCATGCGCGAGTACTGCAGCCGCTCGCCACCACCAGTGAGCGGGTAGCGGCCGGTGGGGGCGCCCAGGCGCTGCAGGGTGTCGGCGGCGGTGGCACCGGGTTGCACGCGCGTGGGTTCGTTGGCGCAGCCGGCAATGAGCCCCAGCCCGGCGACCGCGAAGACCCCCAGTGCCGCAAGGGAGCCGAAGCGCCGTGCCGCCATGGCGTTCAAGCCCGTTCTCGCATGTCTTCGCGCTGCTGCTTCAGCAGCTTGCTCTTGATGCGGTTGCGCTTCAGGGGCGAGAGGTATTCGACGAACACCTTGCCCAGCAGGTGGTCGAGTTCGTGCTGGATGCACACGGCCAGCAGGCCGTCGGCCTCGATGCTGCGCGATTCGCCGTTCTCGTCGAGCGCCTGCACCTTGACCGATGTCGAGCGCATCACGCCGTCGTAGATGCCGGGCACCGAGAGGCAGCCTTCTTCGTTCAGCACCTTTTCGTCGCTGGCCCAGGTGATTTCGGGGTTGATCAGCACGATCGGCTGGTTACGCTCCTCGGACACGTCGATGACGACGAGGCGCTCGTGCACGTCGACCTGGGTCGCTGCCAGGCCGATGCCGTTGGCGTCGTACATGGTTTCCAGCATGTCGGCGACCAGGGTCTTGATGCGCGCGTCGACGCCTTGCACCGGCTTGGCCACGGTGTGCAGGCGTTTGTCCGGGTAACTCAGAATGATTCGTTTGGCCATGAAATCGGGGGAAAGTTGTGGCTATTTTCGCCAATTCCGCGACGTGACGCGCCATCTGGCCCCGAAAACGTTGCCCTCCCAAGGGGTTCAGCGCAGAATTCGTAGCAAATTGTGAGATTCGTATGCGCAGCGATACGTCGCGCGCTCACCCATCCAGACATGAAAAAGCTCAGACTCACCGACCGCCAGCGCCCCTCCCTCCTTGCCACGCTGACAGCCCTGGCGGTGATCGGCAGTTGCGGCGCCACGACAGCCTGGGCTCAAAACTACCCCGTCACGCCGCAACAGCGCGCCACCGCCCAGCAGACCGCCCAGGCCGGCGTGCCGCTGAACGAACTGTCGCCCAAGGCGCCCGACGAATACACCGTCAAGTCCGGCGACACGCTCTGGGCCATCTCCCGCCTCTACCTGCTGCACCCCTGGCGCTGGCCGGAGCTGTGGGGGATGAACATCAATGAAATCGCCAACCCGCACCGGATCTATCCGGGCCAGGTGCTCTACCTGGACAAGAGCGGTGGCCGCGCCCGCCTGACCACCCGCCGCGGCGGCTTCAGCGGCGACGGCGGAACCATCAAGCTGTCACCTCGCACCCGTTTCGACTCGCTGGCCGGCATGGCACTGCCCACGCTCAACCCGAGCATCATCGAGCCCTTCCTCAGCGAACCCATCGTGGTCGACGCCGGCACGCTGGAAAGCGCCCCGCGCATCGTTGCGGGCAACGACAGCCGCGTGCTGCTGTCGCGCGGCGACCGGGCCTATGCCCGCGGCAACGCCGAATCGCCGCTGGTCGAGACACCGGGCCCGGTGCAGAACTTCCGCATCTTCCGCAACGCCACGCCGCTGAAGGACCCGGGCACGGGCGAAATCCTCGGCTACGAGGCGCAGTACCTGGGCAAGGCCCGGCTGCAGCGCGGCGAGTCGACCACCGTCGAAACGGTGGAAGACAAGGACGTCATCACCGTGGTGCCGGCCAGCATCGACATCATCGCGTCGCGCGAGGAAATGCGCGCCGGCGACCGCCTGCTGCCCGAGCCGCCGCGCCAGCTGCTGAGCTACGTGCCGCGCGCACCGTCGACGCAGGTCGACGGCCGCATCATCTCGGTCTACGGCAACGCGGTGCAGTTCGCGGCGCAGAACCAGGTGGTGGCCATCAACAAGGGCACGCGCGACGGCATCGACAACGGCCACGTGCTGGCCATCCTGAAGAACGGCGAGACCATCCTCGACCGCACCGGCACCCGCAAGGAAACCATCAAGCTGCCGAACGAACGCATCGGCCTGCTGATGGTGTTCCGCACCTTCGAGAAGGTTTCGTACGCGCTGGTGCTCGAAATCAACGACACTCCGCGCGCCGGCGACTTCCTCGTCAATCCCTGACCTGCGACTCCGGCTTTCCTTCTCGACACTCGTTTGGAACGCGCAGAACTCGCAGGCTGGCTGCGACTTTCGCTGACGCCCGGCATCGGTGACGGTGCCGCGCGCCGTTTGCTTGCGGCCTTTGGCCTGCCTGAGGGCGTCTTCGCGCAGCCGCATGCCGCGCTGCGCGAGGTCGTCTCCTCTGCGCAGGCCGAGGCGCTGCTGCAACCGCCCGTAGGCCTGCAGACGCAGATCGACCAGACCTGGCAGTGGCTCCACACGACCGACAACGGTGTCTCGCGCCGTGTCGTGACGCCGGGCGATGCCAGCTACCCGGCCTCGCTGCTCGAAACGGCCGACCCGCCGTTGATGCTCTACGTGGTCGGCGCCGCCGGCTTCGACCTCACGCAGCTCGGCCACAGCATCGCCGTGGTGGGCAGCCGCAATCCAACGCCGCAGGGCGCGACCAATGCGCGCAGTTTCGCGCGGGCGCTGGGCGAGGCGGGGCTGCCCGTGGTCTCAGGACTGGCGCTGGGCGTCGACGGCGCGGCGCACCAGGGCGCGCTCGATGCGGCCGGCGACGCCCCGCGGCTCGCGACGGTGGCCGTGGTGGGCACCGGGCTCGACCGCGTCTACCCCGCGCGGCACCGCGACCTGGCGCACCGCATCACGCTGCAAGGGCTGATCGTGAGCGAGCTGCCGCTGGGCACGCCGCCCCTCACGCAGAATTTTCCGAAGCGCAACCGGCTCATCGCCGGGCTGGCGCGCGGCACGCTGGTGGTCGAGGCGGCGCTGCAGTCGGGCTCGCTGATCACCGCGCGGCTCACGTCGGAGCAGGGCAAGGAAGTGTTCGCCATTCCGGGCTCGATCCATTCGCCGCAATCGCGCGGCTGCCACGCGCTGATCCGCCAGGGCGCAAAGCTCGTGGAGTCGGTGAGCGACATCCTCGAAGAACTTCCGCCCCTCGGGGCACCAGCTGCGGCCGCGCCCTCTGCCGGCAACGGGCACCCTGCTGCTGCCGCCACTAAAGACCCGCTGCTGGAGGCCCTCGGTTTCGACCCCGTCAGCCTCGACGCACTGAGCGCGCGCACCGGATGGAGTGCGGCCGCGCTGCAGGCGAAGATGCTCGAACTCGAGCTGGAAGGCCATATCTCACGCCTGCCGGGCGGACTCTTCCAGCGAGCAGCTTCCACCTAGTCTGGATTGCACGAACGTCGGCTATATTGGGCTCATGTTCGAAGTGCTTGTTTTTGTGTACGAAAACTATTGGCGCGGCGATGCCTGCCCAGAGCCGGAGCAACTGGGCCGCAAGCTCAGTGCACACGGCTTCGAGGCAGAAGAAATCCGCGAGGCCCTTCACTGGCTCGACGGCCTCAGCCTTGCAACGCAAGGCATGCAGATCGAACGCAGCGCCAACGACGAGGCCAGCGCCACGGTCATTCTTCGGGGCACACCCGAAGCGGCAATGCCCCAATCTGACGACGCGATGCGCGTCTATTCGCAGGCCGAGCAGGAACACCTTGGCGCCGAATGCCTCGGCTTCATCCGCTTTCTCGAATCGTCGAACGTGCTGCCCTGCGGCCTGCGCGAGATCGTCGTTGAGCGCGCAATGGCCGCGCCTGGCGACCCGGTGGCGCTCGACGAACTGAAGATCATCGTGTTGATGGTGCACTGGAGCACTGGCATCGAGCCCGATGCGCTGGTGCTCGACGAACTGTGCGAAAGCCGCGAAGGCCGCACGGCTCACTGACCAGGCTCGCCGCTAGTTCAGCAGCCGTTCCGGGTTGGCATCCAGCTTCGCCAGCGCCTCGCGCGTGGCGCGCACCGTGAGCGTTTCTTCTTCCGCCGGCACCAGCAGACCCGCCTGCAGGTAGGTTGCGAGCCGGCCGGCTTGAATGAGGAAGCTGCGCCCGTCCGACGTCGCGAACAGATGCAGTTGCTTGCGCTCGCTGCGCCAGACGAACTGCACCTGGCTCACGCGGTCGTTATGGTCGAGCATGAACCAGTTGCCCACCTGCAGCTCGTGCGCCCAGGCAATCATGTCCTCGGGCACCCTGGTGCCGGCGGCGTCCGGAATGACTTCGATCGACGCTGCATCCACGCCCAGCAGCAGTTCGATGCTGTGGGCATCGAGCGGCAGGTCGGCGGTACCGCCCACGTCGCTCACGAAGTCCTCCAGGTGCGCCAGCCGCTCGGCCATCGCCTCGATCTTGGCCTGCGGAATGGCTTCGGTCTTCGACAGGAAGGCGTCGGACAGCGTGGCGCCGATGGTCTTGATGTGGGCTTCCTGCGGCTCGTCGACGATGCCCAGCAGCGCCATGCCCTGGCGCAGGCGCTGCAGCAGCTGCGGCAGGTCCTGGATGACGCGGGCGCGGTCGGTGCGGTTGGGCTTGGCGCTCGCGGCCCACACCAGCTCGGAGGCCACTCGCTTGAGCATGACGGTCTGCTCGCCCTGCGCGCCGTAGCGCAGCGCGGCAATGGCCAGCACCTCGGCCCAGATCTTGAAGAGAAACTCGCGGATCTCGTCGCGCACCGGCATGTCGTTGAGCATCTTGCGCAACTCGATGGTGTACTGGATCGCCATCGTTTCCTTCTGCTCGACCTGCTGCGCCACGCTCATCACGCGCTGCGTGGTGTCGCTCTGCGTCAGGTAGCGGTTGAGGAAGGCGACGAATTCGTCGAACACCAGCTTGAACACGCGCTGGCCGGTTTCGGGGTATTGCTCGATCACCTGCACCACGCGGCGGATCTCGCCTTCGAGCGCGCTGCCGGTGATGGCGGCCGCGTCGAAGCCCATGACGCACGAGCCCATGCGGTCGATCAGCATGCGTGCGGGGTGCTGCAGGGTGCCGAAGAACTCGGGCTCGGCGATGGCCACGCGCAGCACGGGCATCTGCAGGCGCGCGAACCACACGCGCGCCGAAAACGGAATGCGCTCCTCGGCCAGGATGGCCTGGAACATCAGCGCCACGATCTCGACCGTGGCCTTGTCGGCCGTGGTGGGCGCGCGTTTCTTGAGCTCGGTGCTGCGCCGGCGCAGGTCGACTGCCGTCTGCTGGATCAGCGTGGCCTGTTCGGCGGCGCCGTCCATGTACTGCGTGGCAGCCATCCGGTAGGCGACCTCGGCGTCGGCGATGGCGCCGGCGAAGGTCCTGGAGAACACGCGGGGCGCCGCAATGCCGCCGCCCTGGCCCGGTTGGCCGCTGCCACCCGTGGCGCGCCCTTCCGCGCCCGCCGTCTGGAACTGTGCGGCGGAGCCGCCCGCCTCGCCGCCGATGCGCGCCGTCACGAAGCGCTTGAGGCTCAGCAGCGCGGTCTGCGCTCGCTGCCGCGCAATTGAGAGCGGCGAGCCGCCGGTGGTCGACGCGGGCGCCGCGGCCACGGTCGACGGCACGGATGCCTGCTGTCCTCCGAATCCATAACCAGGCCGCTGCGCGCTGTGGGGTCCGCCAGAGGACATGCCGCTGTCCACCGGCGCGGCGCCCGATCCACCACCGCTGCCACCGCCGCCGCCCGCACTGCCAGTGCGACGGACGAAGCTCTTGAGGTCGATCTCCTGCATCACGCCGTTGGCGATCAGGTAGGCATTGGCGCTCTCGTAGGCCTTGACGACCACCTCGACCAGACCCTGCTGCACCGTGTCCTGCACGCGGGTCCAGAGCCCGCGGCTCAGGCCGACCGCCAGCCATTGCTCGACCAGCAGCTTGGCCAGCGTCTCGGGCTTGAGCACGTCCTTGGCGTCGAGTTCGGTGGTGCCTTCGAGGTGCTGGATGCGCAGGCGCAGATCGCTGAGTTCGAAGCTGGCCTTGTCGTGGATCAGCTGCGCGAGGCGCGAGGAGAGGATGTTGCTTTCCACCACTTCGTCGCCGATCAGCTCGAGCCGCAGCGCCGAAGGCAGCGTCGACGGACTGCCGGAGCCGGCGCCCAGCGCCTTGCGCCAGCCGGTCTGCGAGAGCGTCACCCACTGCGTGGCCTGTCCCTGGAATGCGACGAAGTCGTCGCGGTTTTCCTGCATGGAGCGGGCGGTGCCGGCCTCGGAGGACAGCGACGTCAGCCGGTCCCGGATCGCGCGCGCCAGCGGCGCAATGGCGCCTTCCGTGGCCAATACGAAACGCTCACGCGTCTCGCGTGCGAGCTGCAGGGAAGAGGCGGACCGCGCAATGCTCATTGAAAAGTCGGAAAGGCCTGGGTGATCGATTCATCGGCAACAACCGCGAGCTTGCATCGGGAAGCGCTACCGCACAAGTGCGAAGAGTACCCGGCGTTGCCTGCAGACCGCGGTGGCAGCACTGCCGCCACCGCTTTGTTGAACCCCGAAGTATCCGTCAGACCACGGCGCCGGCGTTCGGGTCGTCTTCGGACTCGCCGTCGCGCTTGGCCGGGCCGCCCTTGATCAGGTCTTCACGCTTCACGCCGAGCCACATGGCGATTGCCGCCGCCACGAAGGCCGACGAGTAGATGCCGAAGCAGATGCCGATGGTCAGCGCCAGCGCAAAGTAGTGCAGGGTCGGGCCGCCGAAGAAGAACATCGACAGCACCACCAGCTGGGTGGAGCCGTGGGTGATGATGGTCCGGCTGATGGTCGAGGTGATCGCGTTGTCGATGATCTCGGTGGTCGACATCTTCCGGTAGCGGCGGAAGTTCTCGCGGATCCGGTCGAAGATCACGACCGACTCGTTCACCGAATACCCCAGCACCGCCAGCACCGCCGCCAGCACCGCCAGCGAGAACTCCCACTGGAAGAAGGCGAAGAAGCCCAGGATGATCACCACGTCGTGCAGGTTGGCCAGCACGGTAGCCAGCGCAAACTTCCATTCGAAGCGGAACGCCAGGTAGATCATGATGCCGACGACCACCATGGCCAGGGCCTTCAGGCCGTTGGTGGTGAGCTCATCGCCGACCTGCGGGCCGACGAATTCGTTGCTGCGCAGTTCCACCGTCGGCTCGACCGCCTTCAGCGCGGTCATCACCTCGGCGCTCTGCTGGGCGGAAGTTGCGCCCTTCTTCACAGGCAGGCGGATCTGCACCGACTTGCCGAAGCTCTGCACCTGCACTTCGGTGTAGCCCAGCGTGCCGACGATTTCGCGGACCTTGCCGACATCGGCCGACTGCGTGTAGGCGACCTCCATCACCGTGCCGCCGGTGAACTCCACCGACAGGTGCAGCCCGCGGTGGAGCAGGAAGAACACCGCCAGGGCGAAGGTGACGAAGGAAACGATGTTCAGCACCAGCGCGTGGCGCATGAACGGGATGGTCTTGTGGATGCGGAAGAATTCCATGACTGTCTCTTCTGCCTCTTACTTCGTTTCGGCCACGGCAGCGCCGTCGGTCTTGGGGCGCCAGACCGTGCCGATGGACACCGTCTTGAGCTTCTTCTTCTGGCCGTACCAGAAGTTCACGAGGCCGCGCGAGAAGAACACCGCCGAGAACATCGAGGTGACGATGCCGATGCAGTGCACCACCGCGAAGCCGCGCACCGGCCCCGAGCCGAAGGCCAGCAGCGCGATGCCCGCGATCAGCGTGGTCACGTTGGAGTCGAGGATGGTGCCCCAGGCGCGTTCGTAGCCCGCATGAATGGCCGCCTGCGGCGACGCCCCGTTGCGAAGTTCTTCGCGCACGCGCTCGTTGATCAGCACGTTGGAGTCGATGGCCACGCCAATGGCAAGCGCCATGGCCGCGATGCCCGGCAGCGTGAGCGTGGCCTGCAGGATCGAGAGAATGGCCACCAGCAGCATCAGGTTGACGGCCAGCGCGATCGACGAGAACAGGCCGAACAGCGCGTAGTAGATGCACATGAACACCATGATCGCGGCGAAGCCGTACATCACGCTGTCGAAGCCCTTCTTGATGTTTTCGGCGCCCTGCGTCGGGCCGATGGTGCGTTCCTGGATGATTTCCATCGGCGCGGCCAGCGAGCCGGCGCGCAGCAGCAGCGCGAGGTCGTTGGCTTCGGCCACGGTCATCGAACCCGACACCTGGAAGCGGTTGCCCAGCTCGCCGTTGATCGACGGGGCCGTGAGCACTTCGCCCTTGCCCTTCTCGAAGATCAGCATGGCCATGCGCTTCTTGTAGTTCTCACGGCTGACGTCACGCATGATGGTGCCGCCCTTGGAGTCCATGGTCAGGTCGACCTTGGGCTGGTTGCTCTGCTGGTCGAAGCCGGGCTGCGCGTCGGTGAGGTTCTCGCCGGTGACCAGCACCTGCTTCTTCACGATCACCGGACGGCCCGAGCGGTCGAGGAATTTCTCGGAACCGAAGGGCACCGGACCGCCGTTCAGTTCAGCCGAGCGGCCTTCGGCGCTTTCGTCCACCAGGCGCATTTCGAGCGTGGCGGTGCGGCCGATGATCCGCTTGGCTTGGGCCGGGTCCTGCATGCCGGGCAGCTGCACGACGATGCGGTCGATGCCCTGCTGCTGGATCACCGGCTCGGCCACGCCGAGTTCGTTGATCCGGTTGTGCAGCGTCGTCACGTTCTGCTTGAGTGCCGCGTCCTGGATGCGGCGCGCGGCTTCGGGCTTGATGCTGGCCACGATGCGCCATTCGGAGCCCTGCTGGCTCTCGACCGTGGTGAGGTCGGGCATCTGGTCCTGGATCAGGCGCCGGGCGGTTTCCACGCTGTCGGCGTCGCGCAGCGTGATCTCGACGGTCTGGCCGTTGCGGTTCACGGCGCTGCCGCGAACCTTCTTTTCGCGCAGGCCCATGCGGATGTCGCCGGCGAAGGACTCGGCCTTCTTGTCGAGCACGCCGCGCATGTCGACCTGCAGCAGGAAGTCGACGCCGCCGCGCAGGTCGAGGCCCAGGTACATCGGGAAGGCGTGCAGCGCGGTCAGCCACGAGGGCGAGCGCGACACCAGGTTCAGCGCCACCACGTAGGAGGGGTCGTCCGCATCGGGCACCAGCGCCTGCTGCAGCGTGTCGCGCGCCTTGATCTGGTCGTCGGTGGTGGCAAAGCGCGCACGCACCGCGGTGGGTTCGAGGCTCAGCAGATCGGGCGTGAGGCCGGCCGTCTTGAGCAGCCCTTCGACCCTGGCCTGGGTAGCCGCGTCGATCTTGACGGTGGACTTGGCCGCCGACACCTGCACTGCAGGCGCCTCACCGAAGAAATTGGGCAGGGCGTAGACGAGTCCCACGAGCAACACGATCACGATGATCGCGTACTTCCAGACCGGGTAACGGTTCATGAGAGGGCGCTTTTTACAAGCTTTTCAGAAATGGAACACGGCGTGAAATGGGGCCCTGCGCCGCAAAGCGCAAGGCTCGGCTCACGCTTTTATTTGACGGCGCCCTTGGGCAGGACCTGCACGACGGCGCTGCGCTGGATCTTGATCTCGATGCCGTTGGCGATCTCGAGGCCGAGGTACTGGTCGCCCAGCGAGGTGATCTTGCCGAGCACGCCGCCGGCGGTGGCGACTTCGTCGCCCTTGGCCAGGGCTTCGATCATGGCGCGGGCTTCCTTCTGGCGCTTCATCTGGGGCCGGATCATGACGAAATACAGCACCACGAACATCAGCACCAGGGGCAGCATGCTGCCGAGGGAAGACAACATGTCACCGCCGCCGGCTGCAGCGGGCGCGGTCTGGGCGAAAGCAGAGGAAATGAACAAGAGAGTCTCCAGCAGAGGGAAGAGAAAACGAGAGGAGCGCGGACCGGGGTCCGTCATTCCGCCTCTTTCGCGGCTTCGCGGCCACAAGGGAAACGGGCCGCAAATCAAAGCTTGGCGGGGCTTGGCCGCGCACAGCACCGGGCATTGTATTCGGGGCGCGGCGCCTCTCAGGGCGCTATCCCGGCGCGACGCGCGGGGCTTTCAGGAAGCTTCCAAGCCCCGCATTTGCTGCATTTTTGATAGCAATTCCTGCAAATATCACCGGCTTTCAGCTCTTTTCCGGACTACACCGTATTGCACGTGGAGGCCGAGGTGACAGCCGCCGGACAATTCCACCCGCATGACGCGCAAAGCAAGGAGCCTCCATGAGCAAGCGCAATAGCTTGACGACAGCCAACGCCACACCGGCGCTTCACGAGGGGCCGGATCCCCTCCTGGCAGACCTGCGGCAACTGATCGAGCAAGCCCGGCAAACGGCCGTCGCCGCCGTGAACGCGGGGCTGACGCTCATGTACTGGCGCATTGGCCAGCGCATCCGCACCGAAGTGCTTGGGGGCCAGCGTGCCGGCTACGGGGAAGAAATTGTCGCAACGCTGTCGCGACAATTGGCGAGCGACTACGGACGCGGTTTCGAGGAGAAGAACCTCCGGCGCATGGTGCAGTTCGCCGAGGTGTTCCCGTCCGAGCAAATTGTCGTGCCACTGATACGACATTTGAGCTGGACGCACTTTCTCGCGTTGCTGCCGGTCAAGGACCCGCTCGCCCGCGACTTCTATGCACAGATGTGCCAACTGGAAGGCTGGAGCGTTCGTACGCTGCGGGAGCGCATTGGCTCGCTGCTCTACGAACGCACCGCGGTCTCGCGCCAGCCCGACGTGTTGATCCGCCAGGAACTCGACGAACTGCAGCGCCAGAACCCCACCGAGCCGGCGCTGCTGTTGAAAGACCCCTATGTGCTCGACTTCCTGGGCTTGCAGGACCGCCATCTGGAGAAGGATCTCGAGGACGCCATCCTGCGCGAGCTGGAGAGCTTTCTGCTCGAGCTCGGGGCGGGCTTCAGCTTTGTCGCTCGGCAACGGCGCATCCAGCTCGACAACGACGATTTCTACATCGACCTGCTCTTCTACAACCGCAAGCTGCGCCGCCTGGTGGCGATCGAGCTGAAGCTGGGCGAATTCCGCGCCGAGTACAAGGGCCAGATGGAGCTGTACCTGCGCTGGCTGGCCCGCCACGACCAGGAGCCGGGCGATGCGCCCCCGCTGGGCATCATTCTTTGCACCGGCAAGAAGCAGGAGCAGATCGAACTGCTCGAGCTGAACAAGTCAGGCATTCACGTGGCGGAATACCTCACCGTCCTGCCGCCTCGCGAAGTATTCGAACAGAAGATTCACGGCGCCCTGATGGCTGCACGCGCCCGGCTCGACGGCCGGCTCGCGGACAAGACCGACTGAGCCGACCTCCAGCAATCCTGGATCAGGCCGCCACGCGCTGCGCCTGCGGGTTGCGCCACTTGGCCATCAGTTCGCTCCAGCGGGTGCGGGCCGCTGCCAGGTTGCGATCCTTCACGTGGCCGTAGCCGCGGATCTGCTCGGGCAGGCTGGCGATCTCCAGCGCCAGCGCGTGGTTGTCGGCGCGCAGGGCGCCGATCACTTCCTCGATGCTGGCGCGGTATTCGCCGATCAGCGCGCGCTCGGTCTTGCGCTCTTCGGTGCGGCCGAAGATGTCGAGCGCCGTGCCGCGCAGGCCCTTGAGCTTCGCGAGGAACCTGAAGCCGGTCAGCATCCAGGGGCCGAACTTCTGCTTCTGCAGCTGCCCCTTGGAGTTCTTCTTCGCGATGATCGGCGGAGCCAGGTGGTAGTTGAGCTTGTAGTCACCTTCGAACATGCCCTCGACGCGGTCGAGGAAAGTGCGGTCGGTGTGCAGGCGGGCGACTTCGTACTCGTCCTTGTATGCCATCAGCTTGAACAGGTAGCGCGCGACCGCCTCGGTCAGCGCCGTGCTCTTGCCGGTGGTCGACTCGGCCTGCTGCACCTTGCCCACGAACTGCCTGTATTCGTCGGCATAGGCCGCGTTCTGGTAACCGGTCAAGAACTCCACGCGGCGCGCCACGATGGCCTCGACCGACTCGCGCTTCTTGAACTCGATGACCTGGCCCGGGCGCACGCGCTTTTGCAGCTCTTCGGGCCGCACCGCTGCCTGGCGGCCCCATTCGAACGCCGTCTTGTTGTTCTCGACCGCCACGGCGTTCAGCTCGATGGCGCGCATCAGCGACTCGTGCTCCAGCGGGATCCAGCCCTTCTGCCAGGCGTAGCCCAGGATCATCGGGTTGACGTAGATGGTGTCGCCCATCAGCGTGGTCGCGGCGGCGTCGGCATCGAAGGTGCCCATGCCGTCGATGCCCACAGCGCGCGCGATCTCGGCTGCGCAGGCGTCTTCGGGGTTCTGCCAGTTGGCGTTGCGCACGAAGGCGGCCGTCGGCGCGCTGTGGCTGTTGAGCGCCACGTGCGTGCGCCCTTCGCGCATGCGCGCCATGGTTTCGGCATTCACCGTGACCAGCGGATCGCAGGCCAGGATCAGGTCGGCCGCCGCGGTGCCCACGCGCGTGGTGCGGATGTCGTCCTGCGTGTCGCCGATGAGCACGTGGCTCCAGGTGGCGCCGCCCTTTTGCGCAAGGCCGGCCGCGTCCTGCGTGACGATGCCCTTGGCCTCGATGTGCGCGGCCATGCCCAGCAGCTGGCCGATGGTGATCACGCCGGTGCCACCAACGCCCGCCACCACCACGCCCCAGACCTTGCCGCCCACCAGCGACGGAATCGCGGGCTCGGGCAGCAGGCCGAACTCGGCCGGTGTGGCCGCCTTGTTCTTGCCCTTCTTCTTGAGCTGGCCGCCTTCGACCGTCACGAAGCTCGGGCAGAAGCCCTTCAGGCAGCTCATGTCCTTGTTGCAGCTGCTCTGGTTGATGGTGCGCTTGCGGCCGAATTCGGTCTCCAGCGGCTCCACGCTCAGGCAGTTGCTCTGCACGCTGCAGTCGCCGCAGCCTTCGCAGACCAGCTCGTTGATGACCACGCGCTTGGCCGGATCGACGGCCGTTCCCCGCTTGCGGCGGCGGCGCTTCTCGGTGGCGCAGGTCTGGTCGTAGATGATGGCCGTGGTGCCGGGGATCTTGCGGAACTCGCGCTGCACGTCGTCGAGCAGGTCGCGGTGCTTGACCTGCACGTGGTCGCCGGGGATGTTCACGCCCTCGTACTTCTCGGGCTCGTCGGTGACGATGACGACCTTCTTGGCGCCCTCGGCATGCAGGCTCTCGGCAATCTGCAGCACCGAGTGGCCTTCGGGCCGTTCGCCGACCTGCTGGCCGCCCGTCATGGCGACCGCGTCGTTGTAGAGGATCTTGTAGGTGATGTTCACGCCCGCCGCGATGCTCTGGCGAATGGCGAGCAGGCCGCTGTGGAAGTACGTGCCGTCGCCCAGGTTCGCGAAGATGTGCTGGTCGGTCGTGAAGGGCTGCTGGCCCACCCATGGCACGCCCTCGCCGCCCATCTGCGTGAAGCCGATGGTGGAGCGGTCCATCCAGGTCGCCATGAAGTGGCAGCCGATGCCGCCCATCGCGCGCGAGCCTTCGGGCACCACGGTGCTGGTGTTGTGCGGGCAGCCCGAGCAGAACCAGGGCTGGCGCGTGGCGTCGACCACGCTGGTGGAAGCTTGCTGCACCACCATCGAACGCTCCTTGGCTTCGAGGATGGCGAGCTGCGCGTCGATGCGCGCGGCCATGTCGGCACCGGCGGCGGCCAGCAGGCCGGTCTTCCTGAGGCGCGTGGCGATGGCCTTGGCGATGAGCGCGGGGTTCAGGTCGGCGTTGGCGCGCAGCAGCGTGTGGGAGGTCGGGTTGGGCATCGACCATTCGCCGCCCGAGTAGCCCTCGGCCGCGTGCACCTCGCCCTCGTCGAACTTGCCGACCACGTTGGGCCGCACGTCGGGGCGCCAGTTGTAGAGCTCTTCCTTGAGCTGGTATTCGATGACCTGGCGTTTCTCCTCGACCACCAGAATCTCTTGCAGGCCGGTGGCGAATTCGCGCGTGAGCTGCGCTTCCAGCGGCCACACCACGCCCACCTTGTGCAGGCGAATGCCGAGCTGGCGGCAGGCCGCGTCGTCCAGGCCCAGGTCGATCAGCGCCTGGCGGGTGTCGTTGTAGGCCTTGCCGCTGGCCATGATGCCGAAGCGGTCGTTCGGGCCCTGAATGACGTTGTGGTTCAGCCGGTTGGCGCGGATGTAGGCCAGCGCGGCGTACCACTTGTAGTGCATGAGCCGGGCTTCCTGCTCCAGCGCATGGTCGGGCCAGCGGATGTGCAGGCCGCCGGGCGGCATTTCGAAGTCGGTGGGAATGACGATCTCGACGCGCTCGGGGTCGATCATGGCCGTGGCGCTGGACTCGACGATTTCCTGGATCGTCTTCATGCCCGACCACACGCCCGAGAAGCGGCTCAGCGCGAAGGCGTGGATGCCCAGGTCGAGAATTTCCTGCACGTTCGCCGGGAAGAACACCGGCGTGCCGCAGGCCTTGAAGATGTGGTCGCTCTGATGCGCGGCCGTGCTGCTCTTGGAGATGTGGTCGTCGCCCGCCACAGCGATCACGCCGCCGAACTCGGTGGTGCCGGCCATGTTGGCGTGCTTGAACACGTCGGAGCAGCGGTCCACGCCCGGGCCCTTGCCGTACCAGATGCCGAAGACGCCGTCGAACTTGTTGGTGCCCTGCGGAGAGAAGCCCAGCTGCTGGGTGCCCCACAGCGCGGTGGCGGCCAGCTCTTCGTTCACGCCGGGCTGGAAGACGATGTTCTGTTCCTTGAGGAACTTGCTGGCCTTCCACAGCGCCTGGTCGTAGCCGCCGAGCGGGGAGCCGCGGTAGCCGCTGATGAAGCCGGCGGTGTTCTTGCCGGCCTGCTGGTCGCGCAGGCGCTGCAGCATGGGCAGCTTGACGAGGGCCTGGACGCCGCTCATGAAGGCACGGCCGTAGTCCAGAGAGTATTTGTCGTCGAGCGTGACGGTCTCCAGGGCCTTGCGAATGTGCGCAGGTAGCGGTGCATTCATGTTCTTTGTCTCCGTATGGCAGGGCCTTGTGAGCCTGGCTGATTACTGTGGGTCTGTGCCCGGGTAGGGCACGAGCCCATGATCGTGCAAAGTGTATGCCGGGGTCCGCGACAGGTGTTTGCGTTCTTTGCCTTGAAAAACCCGCTTCCAGAAAGAATCTTGCTTAAGATTGCCATCCATGGAAAGCATTGACAAGTTCGACCTCGCAATCCTGCAAGAACTGCAGGCCGACGGCCGCCTCACGAATGCCGAGCTTGCGCAGCGCGTGGGCCTCTCGGCCGCGCCCTGCTGGCGCCGGGTGCGCGCGCTGGAAGAGGCCGGCTTCATCAAGGGCTACCACGCCGAAATCGACCGCCACAAGATCGGCCTGGGCGTGCTCGCCTTCGTGCGCGTGGACACCGAGCGCGTCACGCACGAGGCCACCCGCAGGCTCGAAGACGCGATCCGCAAGCTGCCCGACGTGATCGCCTGCCACTACATCAGCGGCACCGGCACCTTCGAGCTGCAGGTAGTGGCGCAGGACCTCGACAGCTTCTCGACCTTCGCGCGCCAGCACCTCATGAACCTGCCAAACGTGAAAGACCTGCACACCAGCTTCTCGCTGGGCGAGGTAAAGGCCAGCAGCGCACTGCCGCTGGGCCATCTCGGCGGTTCCGCTCGGACGCGCGCGTCTTAGGCGTCTTGGATCAGCGCCGCTCCCCTCGGCTGGCCTCGCGGATCGCGCGGAATTCCGACCCCTGCCCCCACTCCGGCCAGCGGCGGCTGTTGGCCAGCGTCTCGCCCACTCGGTAGAGCAGCGGCAGGTCGTGCGCCATGCCGGTGAAGGACCAGTCGGCGCGCCATTCGTCGGCCGGCTGGTGGTAGCGCTCGGCGGTGTAGGCCTTGCTGGCCGCTTCGCCGGCCGCGAGGCCGCCTTCCACCAGGTCGTTGCCCGAGGCGAAGGACAACGCCGGCACACCGCGCTTGGCAAACGAGAAATGGTCGGAGCGGAAGAAATAGCCAGCTTCGGGGTGCGGGTCCGGCGCATAGGCCAGGCCGAAGCCCTTGGCCTGCTCGACCAGCAGATCCTGCAATTGCGAGGCCGCGCTGCCCGAGGTGCTGAAATTGCGCGCCGGGCCTTCCGGGCCGAGCGCATCCATGTTGATGACAGCCACGGTCCGCGCCAGCGGATACAGCGGTTTGGCGCCGTAGTACTCGGAGCCGAGCAGGCCGCGCTCCTCGGCCGTCACGGCCAGGAAGACGACGGAGCGCTCGGGCTTCCTGGGCGCGCTCGCGAAGGCGCGGCCCATCTCGATCAGCGCGGCCAGCCCCGTGCCGTTGTCGACCGCGCCGTTGTAGATCTTGTCGCCCCTGGCATCGGGCGCGCCCACGCCCAGGTGGTCCCAGTGAGCGCTGTAGATCACCGTCTCGCCGGGCCGCTTGCGGCCCTCGATGCGGCCCACCACGTTCTTCGAGACGATCACCTGCCGATCGATCGCGTACTCGGCCGACAGGCTCGCATCCTTCAGCAGCTGCGGCTGGAACTCGCGCGTTTGCGCGAGCTTCTTCTGCGCCTCGAAGTCCAGGCCCGAGCGGCGCAGCAGATCGACCGCCACCTCGCGCTGGATCCAGCCCTCCAGCTTCGGATGCACGGCGGCCGGCTTTTCGCGCTCGATGTCGAGCATGGTCGCGGTGTTGGAGTTCTTGACCGTGGCCCAGCCATAGGCGGCAGGAGCGGTCTCGTGCACGATCAGCACGCCCAGCGCACCACGGCGCGCGGCCTCTTCGAACTTGTAGGTCCAGCGGCCGTAGTAGGTCATTGCCTTGCCGCCGAAGTCGCCGCTGCCGGTTTCGAAGTCGGGGTCGTTCACCAGCACGACGGCGATCTTGCCCTTCAGGTCGACGCCCTTGTAGTCGTCCCAGCGCCGCTCGGGCGCGCTGACGCCGTAGCCCACGAACACCAGCGGCGCCTGCTGGATCACTACCGCGGTCGAGCCGTCGAGCGCGGCGCGCACCGCGATCTGCTCGCCCTGCACGAGCGCGTCGCTATGAGCCCCCACCTGGAGCATGAGCCGCGGCGTGCCGTGGAACTCGGTCTTCACCAGCGGCACCGATTGCGTCCAGCCACGCCGCCCATTTTCGAGATCGCCTCCCGGTGCGAGGCCTGCGGCCTTGAACTGGGCCACGAGATAGTCGACCGTCTTGGCCTCCGCTGGCGTAGCCGGCGCGCGGCCCTCGAAGTCGTCGCCGGAAACCGTCTTCACGATCTGCGACAGGCGCTGCGGATCGAAGCGCGGCGCCGGAGGATCAGCCGCCAGCGCGCTCGCAGCGCTGCATGTAAGGCCGATGCCACAGAGAAGAAAAGCAAGCCGCGAGGTCGTCATGCAAGGCTCCTGAACCGGGAAGCCCCGGATACTAGTCAGCAGGCCGCGATCGCTCCCCGATGCCCTTCATCTCTCCCGGAGAACCTTAGTTAGCCCCGCACTCCAGGGAGCGCCCCGGGGGCGGCCGATAGCGACAGCCTAAAATCCCCGCCCACCACCTCCCGCCGGACGGCGAAAAAGCAAGGACCCCGAATGAATCCACTCCGCCGCGCCCTGGCCCTGGGCCTCGCTGCCGCCACGCTCGCCCTTGGCGCCCAGGCCCAGAACCGCGAACTGACGGTGGCCTCCAGCGCCACCTACGCGCCTTTCGCCTTCGAGAACAAGGACAAGCAGATCGTCGGCTTCGACATCGACATCATCAACGCCATGGCCAAGCAGCAGGGCCTGAAGATCAAGATCGTCAACACGCCCTTCACCGGCATCTTCGGCGCGCTGAACAACGGCGACGTCGACCTCGTGATCTCGGGCGTCACCATCAACGAGAAGCGCAAGCAGAGCTACGACTTCACGCCTCCCTACTTCGCGGCCCGCCAGCTGATCGCGCTGCCGAAGAACAGCAAGGTCGCCTCGCTGAAGGACCTGGCCGGCAAGAAGATCGCCGTGGTCAGCGCCTCCACCGCCGACGACATCGCCTCGCGCGAATTCGGCAAGACCAACCCCGACATCCGCCGCTTCGAGAGCACGCCGCTCATCATTTCCGAGCTGGCCGGCGGCGGCGTCGATGCAGCCATGGGCGACAACGGCGTGATCGCCTATCGCGTGGCGCAGAACCCCGAGCTGAAGACGCTGGACGACAAGTCCTTCCCCGAAGAAGGCTTCGGCATCGTCGTGAAGAAGGGCGACAAGCCGCTGCTCGACAAGCTCACGGCCGGCCTCGCGGCCATTCGCGCCGACGGCAGCTACGTGACGATCTACAAGAAGTGGTTCAACAAGGACCCGAACGTGCGCTGAGCCGCACGGCATTTCCCTGAACACGGCCGCCCTCACGCGGCCGTTTCGTTTTTCGTTGACTGAGAGTTGAGGACGCAAGCATGGAACAACCAGTGCTGCTTTTCGGATGGTTCCGCTGGGACATCCTGGTGGAATACAAAGACCTGTTCTGGCAGGGCGCCTGGATGACGCTGCGCATGACGGTGGTCTGCGTGCTGCTGGGTTCCAGCTGGGGGCTGTGCCTTGCGCTCGCACGCCTGGCGCACCCGCGCCATGCGCCGTGGACCTGGGTGGCGCGTTTCTTCCTGCGCTGGCCGGCCACGGTGTACGTGAGCTTCTTTCGCGGCACGCCGCTGTTCGTGCAGATCCTGCTGATCCACTTCGCGGTGATGCCGGTCTTCATCCACCCGACCTCGGGCATCCTGATCGACGGCGAACTCGCGCGCACGCTCAAGCAGGAGCACGGCGCGCTCATCTCGGGCGTGGTGGCGCTCACGCTCAACTCGGCGGCCTACATCTCCGAAGTGTTCCGCGCGGGCATCCAGTCGATCTCTCGCGGGCAGTTCGATGCCGGCCGCTCGATCGGCTTTTCGCCCGCGCAGGTGATGCGCTACGTGGTGCTGCCGCAGGCCTTCCGCCGCATGCTGCCGCCGCTGGGGAACAACGCCATCGCGCTGCTGAAGGACACCTCGCTGGTCTCCGCCATCGGCCTGGCCGAGCTGGCCTACGCCGCGCGCACCGTGGCCGGCGCCTATGCGCGCTACTGGGAGCCGTACCTCGCGATCTCGGTCATCTACTGGGTGATGACGCTGGTGCTCACGACGATGCTGCGCCGCCTCGAACACCGCCTGGCACGCAGCGACAGGGGTTGAGAGAAGAGGCCGCGCCACAATAGCGGCACATGCCACCCATATCCCCCGAAGAGACACCGATCCCGCCCGCGCGGCCGCAGCCAACGAAGCTCGCGGCCCTCGAGCCCCTCAAGCTCCCCGTGTTCCGCATGCTGTGGAGCACATGGCTCGTCGCCAACATCTGCATGTGGATGAACGACGTGGCCGCCGCGTGGATGATGACCTCGCTGACCACCTCGCCCATCTGGGTGGCGCTGGTGCAGTCGGCCTCCACGCTGCCGGTTTTCCTGCTGGGCCTGCCCAGCGGCGCGCTGGCCGACATCCTCGACCGCCGGCGCTGGCTGGTTGCCACGCAGTTCTGGCTGGCCGGCACCGCCATCGTGCTGTGCGCCGCGCTGGCGCTCGACCTCATGACCGCGCCGCTGCTGCTGGCGCTCACGTTTGCCAACGGCATCGGCCTGGCGCTGCGCTGGCCGGTGTTCGCGGCCATCGTGCCCGAGCTGGTGCCGCGGCCGCAGCTGCCGGCCGCACTCGGCCTGAACGGCATCGCGATGAACGCCTCGCGCATCGTCGGCCCGCTCACGGCCGGCATGCTGATCGCGAGCGCGGGCAGCATCTGGGTCTTTGCGCTGAACGCGGTGCTGTCGGTGGCCTCGGGCTTCGTGGTGCTGCGCTGGCGGCGCGAGCACACGCCCAACCCGCTGGGCCGCGAGAAGCTCATCAGCGCGATGCGCGTGGGCGTGCAGTTCGTGCGGCAGTCGCAGCGCATGCGCGCGGTGCTCACGCGCATCTCGATCTTCTTCTTTCACTCGACCGCACTGCTGGCGCTGCTGCCGCTGCTGGCGCGCAACCTCCAGGGCGGCGGCGCGGGCACCTTCACGCTGCTGCTGGCGGCCATGGGCGCGGGCGCGATCATCGCGGTGCTGTTCCTTCCGCGGCTGCGCCAGGCGCTGGGGCGCGACCAGCTGGTGCTGCGCGGCACGCTGCTGCAGTCGGGCGCCACAGCCGTCATGGCCTTCGCGCCCAACGCATGGGTCGCGGTGCCCGCGATGTTCTTCGGCGGCATGGCGTGGATCACGGTGGCCAATTCGCTGTCGGTGTCGGCCCAGCTCGCACTGCCCGACTGGGTGCGCGCGCGCGGCATGTCGATGTACCAGATGGCGATCATGGGCGCGAGCGCGATCGGCGCGGCGATCTGGGGGCAGGTGGCCACGGTCACCTCGCTGGTCGCCAGCCTTTCCGTCGCCGCCATCAGCGGCACGCTGCTGATGCTCATGGCCCTGCGCTGGGTCACCGACGTGAGCGGCGAGGACGACACCAGCCCCGCGCAGGCCGGCTGGGCCGCCGGCCCGCCGACCGAGGCGCCGCAGGAAGACGGCCGCGTGGTCATCACCGTCGAATTCATGATCGACCCGGCTCGCGCCGCGGCCTTCCACCTCGTGATGCAGCAGACCCGCCGCGCGCGCCTGAGCCAGGGCGCCATCGGCTGGGAGCTGCTGCACGACATCGCGCAGCCGGAGCGCTACGTGGAGCAGATCGTCGACGAGTCGTGGACCGACCACCTGCGCCGCTTCAACCGCGCGACGGCCAGCGACATGGCATTGCGCGAGCGGCGGCTGGCCTTTCACCTCGGCGAATCGCCGCCCGTGGTCACGCGCTATGTGGTGCGGCGATGAGCATGAAAACCTCGCAGATCGCAACGCTCTTCGGCTGCCTCTTCCTCATCGGTTCGGCGGAGGTGCTCGCCGGCCCGATGATGGGCGCCATGAGCGCCGACTTCGGCGTTCGCTCCAGCGCCATCGCCTACCTGCCCGCCGCCTACGGGCTCAGCTATGGCGCGGTGGCCCTGCTGGCAGGACCGCTGTCGGACCGCTGGGGACGCAAGCGGCCGCTGCAGGCGGGGCTGCTCGGGTTCGCGCTGCTCAGCGCGCTCATTCCCAGTGCACCCTATCTGCTGGCGGCCATCGTCCTGTCGGCGTTGGCCGGTGTGTGCGCGGCCGTCGTTCAGCCCAACGCGCTGGCCCTGGTGGCCGACGAATCGCCGCCCGAGCAGGTGGGAAGACGCCTGGGCCACGTCTTCATCGGCCTGATGCTGGCGTTCGTTCTCACGCCCGTGCTGGCGGGGCGGCTGGCGGATACGTGGGGATGGCGGTCGGCCTACTACGCGCTGGCCGCCCTCGCCGTGCTGGCCGCGCTGGCGGTTTCGCGCGCCTTCGCCGATCGCGTACCCGGCGCCGGCTCGCATGCGATGCACATGGACTTCATGGCCACGCACCGCGAAGCACTGAAGACGCCCGGTGCCCGCCGCCGGCTGTCGGCCAGCTACCTCTGGCTCGGCTGGGTCGCGGGGTTCGGGGCGGTGGTGGCGGAAGTCGCCTCGCGGAAGCTGTCGCTGTCTCCCACCGACACCGGCTTGCTGGCGGGCTTCTACGGCCTGGCCGTGATCGCCGGCAACCTCGCGAGCGGCAAGCTGCAGCGCATGGCGGGCGAAGTCGCATTGCCGGGCGCCGCGCTCGTCGCGGCCGTGGGCCTGCTCGGCTTCATGCTGCCGGTCGGGTCGATGGCCCAACTGGCGCTGCTCGGCTTGCCATGGGCCTTCGGCTATGGCTGCGCTGGGCCCTTGCACCATGCCAGGCTGAGCGCGCTGTCCGAGCGCTGCCGGGGCACCATCAACTCGTACCACGCGAGCCTGCTCAACCTGGGCATCTTCTCGGTCTCGTTCGCGCTGGGCACCGTCGTCCCGCGCTTTTCCGTGACCCTGTTTTGCGGCCTGGTGGGCGTTGTCACGCTGCTCGGCGCATGCCTGCTCATTCCGTGGCCGCGCCGCAAGACGCAGGCCGTGGCGGCCTGAAAGACACCGGCGCCCGCGCCGTCTCACTACAGCAACATGCAAACATTCGCTCGATTGTTTCTTGATTGTTAATCGTGCCAAATGTCTTGGCAAATGGTCAAACGACCGCCCAGCCCCAGGGTCATGCACGAGAGACAACCAAGAACAAAGGAGCAAGCATGAGCATCGCGCGATCGCATCGGATTCCGCGTCACCTTCCTTCCCCCTCCCCTCTAGTTCACTGCCTTGCGGCAACGCTCGCCACG
This sequence comes from Variovorax sp. YR566, assembly GCF_051992195.1. NCBI lineage: Bacteria > Pseudomonadati > Pseudomonadota > Betaproteobacteria > Burkholderiales > Comamonadaceae > Variovorax > Variovorax sp. YR566. The sequence continues at coordinate 7,179,467 of NZ_CP197092.1, forward strand.
CTGGCCGCCGATGGCGCCTATGCCGCCTGCGCGCCAACCGCCACGCCGGGCTCGAACACCGCCGTGGTCTGCGACGGCGCAACGACCGGTTCGGCCAGCGTGATCGCCACGCCGGGCAGCACCGGCGTCAGCATCACCGTGAACAACGGCGCCACGCTCAGCACCAACGCCACGCAGGTCCTGCTGGTGCGCGATGCCAGCACCATCACGAACAACGGCACCATCACCGTCTCGGGCGGCTCGGGTTCTGCCCGCGCGGCGATGGTCGCCACGGGCAATGACAACACCCTGACCAACAACGGCGCCATCCGCACGACGAGCAGCAGCACCTCCGGCATCCTGGTGACATCGAACAGCAGCACGCGCACGGTCATCACCAACAACGGCAGCATCAGCACCACGGGCGGCAGCTCGCACGGCGTCTCCATGCTGGGCCCGGGCAACACGGTGATCAACAACGGCACCATCAATACCAGCGGCACCTCGGCCAAGGGCGTCTACCTGCAGGGCGGCAACCTCGTCGCCAACCTGCTGGTGAACACCGGCACCATCACCACCACCGGTGCCAACTCGCCCGCGGGCGGCGCCGACGCGGTGCATGCGAACACGCTCGGCTCCAGCTTCTTCTCGCGCGTGGAGAACCGGGCCGGTGGCACGCTGTCGAGCGCCAACGGCTACGGCTATCGGGGCCAGAACGGCAACGACGTGCTGGTCAACGCCGGCACCATCGAAGGACACGGCGGCACCGCCAACACCGACGCGATCTACATGGGCGCGCTCGGCAACGGCACGCTGATATTGCAGACCGGCTCGGTCATCCGTGGCGGCGCCGACGGCGGCGTCGGAAAAACCGCCAGCACCTTCCTCGAAGGCAGCGGCACGGTGGACAACGCATTCCGCAATTTCCAGAACCTGACGATGCGCGGCACCGAATGGTCGTGGCTGACCGACGCGAATTTCTCCGACTCGATACGGGTGGAGTCCGGCCGCTTCAACCTCCCCGCGACGCTGACGAGCCCCGTCATCACGGTGCTCCCCGGCACAACGGTGGCCGGCACCGGCACCTTCGCGGGCAACGTGACCAACCAGGGCACGCTGCTGCCCGGCCCCAACGACGGCGTGAACTTCGGCGCCTTCACCGTGCGCGGCAACTACTTCGGCGGCAGCGGCGCGCTGATGCAGGTCAACACCGTGCTGGCGGGCGACAACTCGCCATCGGACAAGCTGGTGATCGATGGCGGCGCGGCTTCGGGCAGCACCGGCATCCGCGTGGTCAACCGCGGCGGCCTGGGCGCGCCCACGCTGGCCGACGGCATCCTGGTGGTGCAGGCACTCAACGGCGCCACCACGGCCCCCACCGCGTTCTCGCTGACCCAGGCGGTCGAGGCCGGCGCCTACAACTACCGGCTGTTCCGAGGCGGCGCGGCCGGCAACAGCCCCGACAACTGGTACCTGCGCAACAACGGCTACCTGGTCGGCGGCACCGTGGTGGGCTCGCTGACAGAAGCTCTCGCGGTCCTCAACGAAACGCCGCCGGTGCCCGGCGCACCGCCAGCCGCCATGTCGGTGGAACCGGTCAAGCTCTACCGGCCCGAGGTCCCGCTCTACAGCGCCCTGCCGATCGCGGTGCGCCGCCTCGGGCTCGCGCAGCTGGGCAGCTTCCACGACCGGCAGGGCGACCAGCAATTGCTGGCCGGCGACGGGGACAGCGAAGGCCGGCAGGCCTCGTGGGGCCGCGTGTTCGGCGAGAGCACGCGGCAGCGCCTGCGCGGCGATGCGAATCCGCAGTTCGACGGCAACGTCCACGGCCTGCAGCTCGGCCACGACTTCCTGGTGGGCACCGACGCCGCCGGCGGACGCAACCGCGTTGGCGTGCTGGGCGGCTACACGCGCGCCAGCGGCAGCGCGAGCGGCGTCGCCGACGGCGCCACCAACGAGGCTGCCGGCCGGCTGAGCGTGGAGGGCTACAGCCTCGGCGCGTACTGGACCCGCATTGCGAGCAGCGGCTGGTACAGCGACGCCGTGCTTATGGCCACCCGCTTCAAGACCGACGCGATTTCCACGCTCGGCCGCGGCGGCAGGCCGCACGGCAAGACGATCACCGCATCGCTGGAAGCGGGCTATCCGTTTGCCCTGAGCGACACCGTGACGCTGCAGCCACAGGCGCAGCTGATCTGGCAGCGCAGCTCGATCGACGATTTCGACGACGGCCTTTCCACCGTGCGCTTCCAGCGCGACAACGCCGTCACCGGCCGGCTGGGCGCGCGGCTCGAAGGCCGCTTCGACGCGGGCGGCGGCGTCTGGAAGCCGTACCTGAAGGTCAACCTGTGGCACACCTTCAGCGGCAGCAACGCGCTCTACTTCGGGCCCACCGACCAGGTCGTCAACCGCCGCAATTCGAGCGCGCTCGAAGTCGGCGGCGGCGTTGTCGGCGAGGTGAACAAGACGCTGGCGGTCTACGGCGGCCTGGCGTACACCAGCGCCATCGGCATCACCGAGCAGACCGGCGTGCAGGGGCAAGTGGGGCTGCGCCTGCGCTGGTGAACCCCGGGCGGCGGGCGCTCGGGGTCAATTTTTGACCATTCGAGCAAATTTGATGGCATGCAGCTTGCATGAGATCGGTCATGAAAGATCAACGGGTATCCACGGATAGCCAATCTTTTTTGACCGTATGGATAATTTAGACCATCATCTCGTCCGTCGCCACGAGGTACACCACGATGAATCCGCCCCCACTGCGCAGCCGTTTCTGGTCTGACCTGACCAGTGAAGAGTTCTCCCGCCTCGACCGTGAACGGCTGATCGCCGTGCTGCCCGTGGGCGCGACCGAACAGCACGGCCCCCACCTGCCGATGTCGACCGACACCGCCACCATCGACGGCATGGTGCGCGCCACGCTGCCGCACCTGCCCGACGACCTGCCGGTGCTGTTCCTGCCCACCGTGCCCTATGGCAAGAGCAACGAACACTCGCGCTACCCCGGCACGCTCACCGTGTCGGCGAACACGCTAATCTCGCTGTGGACCGACATCGGCGCCTGCGTTGCCAAGGCCGGCGTGCGCAAGCTGGTGCTCTACAACAGCCACGGCGGCCAGATGAGCGTGATGGACATCGTGGCGCGCGACCTGCGCGAAGCCCACGACATGATGGTCGTGGCCGCCAACTGGTACACGCTGGGCCTGCCCGAGGGCCTGTTCACCGCGCATGAAGGCAGGCACGGCATCCACGCCGGCGACCTCGAAAGCTCGGTCATGCTGCACCTCACGCCCGACTACGTCCGCAAAGACCAGTTCCAGAACTTCAGCTCGATGACGGAGCAACTGGCCGCCGAGAACAAGTTCCTGTCGATCACCCCCAGCGGCAAGCTCGGCTGGCAGATGCACGACATCAACCCCGCGGGCGCAGCCGGCGACGCCACGCGCGCCACCGCCGAAAAGGGCGCGGCGGTGCTCGACCACGTGGGCCGCCGCTTCGTCGAGCTGCTGCACGAGGTCGACCGCTTCCCCCTGTCGCGCCTCGCCAACCAACCCGCCTGGCGCTAGGCTCGCAGCCATCATGGAAAGCACCACGCCATCCACCCCGCCGCTGGTCACCCTGCGCAACGTCAGCAAGCGTTTCGCCAACGGCACGCTCGCGCTGCAGGGCATGACGCTCGACATCGGCGAGCACGACTTCATCAGCTTCCTGGGCCCATCGGGCTGCGGCAAGAGCACCGCGCTGCGCCTCATCGCGGGGCTCACGCGCCTCAGTTCGGGCGACATGCACTGGTCGGGTGCCAACACCGGAAAGACGCAGAGCGACCGCGACCTGGGCTTCGTGTTCCAGGAGCCCACGCTCATGCCCTGGGCCAAGGTGTTCGACAACGTGTGGCTGCCGCTCAAGCTCGCGGGCATGAGCCGCGACGCGGCTGCGCCGGTGGTGCAGCAGGTGCTTGAAATGGTCGGGCTCTCGCGCTTTGCCGACGTGTACCCGCGCGAGCTCTCGGGCGGCATGAAGATGCGCGTGTCGATTGCGCGCGCACTGGTCACGCACCCACGGCTGCTGCTGATGGACGAGCCCTTTGCCGCGCTCGACGAGATGACGCGCATCAAGCTCAACAACGACCTGCTGGCCATCTGGCGCGAGCACCGCTTCTCGGTCGTGTTCGTCACGCACAGCGTGTACGAGTCGGTGTATCTGTCGAACCGCATCGTGGTGATGGCGGCGCGCCCTGGCCGCGTGATCGACGAGATCCGCATCGACGAACCCTATCCGCGCGGCGAAGAGTTCCGCACATCGAGCCGCTACAACGCGCACTGCACTGCCGTGTCGCAATCCCTGCACGGAGCCCTGCATGGCCTCGACATCGATCACTGAGCCCGTCGCCCTCGCGGATGCCAATGCGGATGCGGCGCCCTCCGAGGCATCGCTGCGCGCGCACGAAGACCGGCTGCGCCGGCGCGAGTCGCTGCTGCGCATCGTCGTGCCCGCGGGCATCGTCGTGCTGCTGCTGCTCATCTGGGAATGGACGGTTCGCGCCAACAACATCCCGCACTACATCCTGCCCGCGCCTTCGCTCATTCTTCGCACGCTGTTCGACAACTGGGATTCGCTGTCCAGCGCTCTGTGGTTCACGGTGAAGCTCACGCTGCTCGCGCTCGCCGCGGCCATCGTCGGCGGCGTGCTGCTGGCCATTGCGTTCGCGCTCTTCAAGTGGGTGGAAATCGGCCTGTTCCCGATCGCCGTGATCCTGCAGGTGACGCCGATCATCGCGATCGCGCCGCTGATCCTGATCTACGTGTCGAGCACCACGGCGGCGCTGCTGCTGTGCGCGTGGATCGTGGCCTTCTTCCCGATCCTGTCGAACACCGTCATCGGACTGAAAAGCGCGGACAGCAACCTTCGCGACCTGTTCCAGCTCTACAAGGCCTCACCGTGGCAGACCTTCCGCTACCTGCTCGCGCCCAGCGCGCTGCCGTATTTCATGGCGGGCCTGAAGATCGCGGGCGGGCTGAGCCTGATCGGCGCGGTGGTGGCCGAATTCACGGCCGGCACGGCGGGCAAGGAGACGGGGCTGGCATCGCGCATTCTCGAATCGAGCTTCCGCACCGAGATTCCGATGATGTTCGCGGCGCTGCTGCTGGTGTCGTTGCTGGGCATCGTGATCTTCATCGTGTTCGCGGCCTTGTCGCGGCTGGTGCTCGGGCATTGGCACGAAAGCGAAATGCGCCGTGAACGCTAGGACCATCGTGCCCGCCGTCGACTGGGATGCCGTGCGCGCCGACCTGCGCGGCCTCAACCTGATCACCGCGCCGGCCCAGCGCAAGCAGCTGTCGAAAGACTTCTACTGGTACAGCCCCATCCTCAGCGCGCAGCTCGCGGGCTGCGTGGCCGACCTCGTCGTCAAGGTCAGCACCGAAGACGACGTGCGGCAGGCCGCCGCCGTGGCCGCAAAATGGAAGCTGCCGCTCACCGTACGCGCCGGCGGCACCGGCAACTACGGCCAGTGCGTGCCACTCGAAGGCGGCATCGTGCTCGACGTGACGCAGATGTGCCGCGTGCTCGACATCAACCCCGGACGCATCCGCGTCGAGGCCGGCGCGCGCATGCACGACATCGACCTCGCCGCACGCGAGACCGGCCAGGCGCTGCGCATGTGGCCCTCGACCTGGCACGTGGCGTCCATCGGCGGCTTCATCGCGGGCGGCTTCGGCGGCATCGGCTCGTTCCGCCACGGCATCCTGCGCGACCCCGGCAACCTGCTGCGCGCGCGCGTGATGACGGTGGAGCGCGAGCCGCGCATCATCGAACTGCACGGCGACGAGATCCAGCAGGTGCACCACGCCTATGGCACCAACGGCGTGATCCTCGACGTGGAAGTCGCGCTGAGCCCCGCCGTCGAATGGGTGCACTGCACGGTGCTCTTCGAGACCTATCGCGGCGCGCTCGATTTCGGCATTGCGGCGCAGGCGCCTTCGCTCGACATCTTCCTGCTCTCGACGGTGGAGGCGCGTTTCTCGCCCTACTACACCGCCATGCGCGACCGATTTCCGGCCGACCGGCACGCCGTGTTCGCCATGGTCTCGCCCGAGTCGATGGCGGACTTTCGCGCCTTGGCCGATGCACAGGGCGGCACGATCTCGGTCGCCGGCACCGAAGCCGAGCTGCTCGCCGAAGGCCTGCCCCCGGCCTACGAGTGCGCGTTCAACCACACGACGCTGCAGGCGCTGAAGGCAGACCGCGGCTGGACCTACCTGCAGGTGGCCTACGCCCAGCCCTTCGACCCGGCCGTGGTCGAGCGCCATCTGCAGATCTTCGGCGACGACGTGCTGCAGCACCAGGACTTCGCGCGCGCCAACGGCGAGTGCGGCACCTTCGGCATCCTGCTCGTGCGCTGGAAGGGCGAGGCCCACCAGTACGAAGTGATCCGCGAGATCGAGTCGCAGGGCGGCTGCCAGATCTTCAACCCGCACGTCGTCACCATCGAGGACGGCGGCATGAAGACCATCGACACGCAGCAGATCGAATTCAAGAAGCGCAGCGATCCGATGGGGCTGATGAATCCCGGCAAGACGCGCGGCTGGTCGCCAGAGATGGCTACCGAACGCTGAAAAGATTTAGTCTCCGCATCCCGTACCTTCCAAAACCTCCACAGGAGTCCGTCCCCATGCGCATCCCCGCTTTCAATCTCCGACCGCTTGCTTTCGGCCTGGCCCTCGCGGCCGCCGCCTTCGCCGCGCAGGCGCAGGAAAAAGTGGTGTTCGCCACCAACTGGAAGGCGCAGGCCGGCCACGGCGGCTTCTACCAGGCGCTGGTGGACGGCACCTACAAGAAGTACGGCCTCGACGTCGACATCCAGCAGGGCGGCCCGATGGTCAACAACCGGCCGATGCTGCCGGCCGGCAAGGTCGACTTCCTGATGACCGGCAACCTGCTGCAGTCCTTCGACAACGTGAAGAACGGCGTGCCCACGGTGGTGGTCGCGGCCTTCTTCCAGAAAGACCCGCAGGCCATGTTCGCCCACCCGGGCCAGGGCTTCGACACCTTCAAGGACATGACCAAGGCACCCGTGGCCTTCATCGGCAAGGACGGCCAGTTCAGCTTCTGGCAGTGGATGAAGTCGGAGCACGGCTTCAAGGATTCGCAGCTCAAGCCCTACACCTTCAACGTGGGCCCCTTCCTGGCCGACAAGAAGTCGATCCAGCAGGGCTATGCGATTTCGGAGCCGCTGTCGATCAAGGCGCAGGCCGGCTTCGACCCGGTGGTGCAGCTGCTGGCAGACAACGGCTTCTCGACCTACTCGACCACCATCGAGACGCGCGCCGACCTGATCAAGACCAAGCCCGAGACGGTGCGCAAGTTCGTCGAGGCCTCGATCATCGGCTGGAACAACTACCTCTACGGCGACAACAAGGCCGCCAACGAGATGATCGCCAAGATCAACCCCGACTCGCCCGTGGCCGCCTCGCAGGGCTCCATCGAGCTGATGAAGAAGATGGGCATCGTCGACAGCGGCGAATCGCTCACCAAGGGCATCGGCGCGATGGACGAGGCCCGCGTGAAGGACTTCTACGACAAGATGGTCAAGGCCGGCCTGTACAAGACCGGCGAGGTCGATCTCTCGAAAGTCGTGACCACGCAGTTCGTCAACAAGGGCGTCGGCGTCGACGTCCGCAAGAAGCTCACAGGCAAGTAAGCACACCGATTTTTTCCCGTGGGTCGCGCGGGGCTTGCGCCGGGGTCAGATGCCGGCGCCTGGGTTGCCATAAGGCACCGCGCGGCCTTTCACTCCTTGGGCTCTGACCCCGTCTCGCCAGCGACGCAAGTCCTGAGCGAACCGGCCCTCAACCATGAAAACGCTAGTCGTCCACTGCCATCCGAACCCTGACAGCTTCAATCACGCGCTCTATCGCACCGCCCTCGAGGCGCTCGAACCGCGACACCCCGTCAAGGCCATCGACCTGTACGCCGAGGGCTTCGACCCGACGCTGACACGCGAAGAGCGCATCGCCTACCTCGACAACCCCGACCTGATCCGCGAACGCGTGAAACCCCACGTCGAAGCGCTGCTGTGGGCCGAGCATCTTGTGTTCGTGTTTCCCACCTGGTTCCACGGGCCGCCGTCGATGCTCAAGGGCTGGCTCGAACGGGTGTGGCTGCCGGGCGTGGCCTTCCTGCCGGCGGAACGCAAGGGGCAGCTCGCGAAGTCGGGCATGCGGCACATCAGGCGGCTGACGGTGGTGACCACCGGCGGCTCGCCGCGCTGGTTCGTGCTGATGATCGGCGACCCGGGCCGGCGGCTGTTCACGCGCGCGCTGCGAGCGCTGTTCGCGTGGCGCTGCAAGGTGACGTGGCTGCAGCTGCACGACATGAACGCAGCGACCGCACGCGATCGGACCCATTTCATCGAGCGCGTGTCGCGCAAGCTGGGCAGCATCTAGAAAACATCGACACAGGGAGACAACTCCATGAGCCTCGAACGCACGCTCACCGTCCGCGTCGAACGCATCTCGCGGCAGACGCCGGAAATCCTGGCCTTCGAGCTGGCCCACCCGTGGGGCCGGCCGCTGCCTTCCTACGAGGCAGGCGCGCACATCGACGTGCACATGCCCGGCGGCTTCTCGCGGCAGTACTCGCTGGCGTGCGCGCCCTCCGACGCCAACTCCTACGTGATCGGCGTGAAGCGCGAGCTCGCCAGCCGCGGCGGTTCGGCCTCGATGCACGAGCGCGTGCGCGAGGGCGACCTGCTGCCGATCAGCGCGCCGCGCAACACCTTTCCGCTGCGCGAGGAAGCCACGCACCACCTGCTGCTGGCCGGTGGCATCGGCATGACGCCGCTGCTGGCGATGGCGCAGGCGCTTGCGGCGCGCGGCGCGCAGTTCACGCTGTGCGTGTTCGCGCGCAGCGAAGAGCATCTGGCCTTCGCCGATGCGCTGCACGCGCCCGCGCTGGCGCCGCACCTGCGGCTGCATCTCGACCAGGGCGATGCCTTGCAGCGTATCGATCTGCATGGGTTGCTGGCCGACCGCGCGCCCGGCACGCACCTTTACGTCTGCGGCCCCGGCGGCTTCATGAAGGCGGTGCGCGACGCAGCCGCGCACTGGCCCGAAGACGCGCTGCACGCCGAATACTTCGCCGCACCGACCGACGCCAACGCCACCACCGGCCTGCCCTTCACGCTGAAGCTCGCCCGGCGTGGCATCACGGTGCCGGTGGCTGCCGACCAGACGGCCGTCGACGCGCTGCACGAAGTCGGCATCGACATTCCCGTGTCGTGCCAGCAGGGCCTGTGCGGCACCTGCGTGGTCGAGGGCGACGGCGAAGACGCCGAGCACCGCGACTTCTGCCTCACGGGCAGCGAGCGCCGCCACAAGATTGCCCTGTGCTGCTCGCGCGCCAGGGGCCAGGAACTGGAACTCCAGCTGTGAGCGCGCGTCCTGCTTCCGTCAACGAAGAGAGCGACGCCGAGGCGCCCGCCACGCGCGGCCGCTCGCGCAAGTACACGCAGGTGCTCGGCCTCATCAACCAGGCCGCCATCGAGGTGTTCGCAAGCGAAGGGCTGGCCGGCGCGTCCACGCAGGCCATCGCCGACAAGGCGGGGCTTTCGAAGGCGCAGCTGCATTACTACATCGAGAGCAAGGAAGCGTTGTACCGCCAGGTGCTGCAGGACATCCTCACCGACTGGATCGTGGTGTTCGGCTTCAGCGACGAGGCCTTCGGCCCGCGCAAGGTGCTGGGCGACCTGATCCAGCGCAAGATGATGTTCTCGTTCGAGCACCCGCTGCGCTCGCGGATCTTCACGGCCGAGATGATGCGCGGCGCGCCCGTCATCAACAACATGATGGACACGAGCAAGCAGCGCACCGACCAGGCTGCAGCCGTGATCCAGAACTGGATGAACCAGGGCCTGATGGACAAGGCCGACCCGATGCTGGTGCTGTTCCACATCTGGGCGGTGACGCAGTTCTACGCCGACCACGCCACGCAGGCGGCCTACTACCGCAACGCAGCCCAGCAGGGCCAGGACAAGGACGGCAAAGACCGGCGCTACCTGATCGAGCAGGTGACGGAGTTCCTGCTGAAGGGCGCGGGGGTCAAGTAGAAGAGCGCTGGGGCAGGTACATGGTGGCTTCGACTTCCACCAGCACTTCGTCCCCCGGCAGGAAGCGCGACACCTCCACCACCGTGCTCACCGGCGGCTCGCCCGGATAGAACAAGCCGCGCACGCGGTTGTAGAAGGCGTAGTGCGGCAGGTGGCGGAAGTACTGCACCAGCTTCACCACGTCTTCCATGGTGCCGCCATGCTCGGCGGCGATCTGGCGGATGCGCTCCAGCACGAACCAGCTCTGCGCGACGATGGGCGCCTCGAACACGTCGACCGACATCTGCCCCGTGGCGTAGCCCACGCCCTGCAGCGCGGTGCGTGCTGCTTCGGGAATCGCGTCGTAGCCGGCGACGGCGCGGCGCGTGGCCGGGTCGACCGCGACCACGCCGCTCATGAAGACGAAATCCCCGACGCGCTTGGCGGCGGCGTAGTTGGCCATTGGCTTGCCCATCGTGCTCATTGTGTTTTCTCCAGTACCTGGCCAGCGCGGATGACGGTGCGTTGCCGCCCACGCGGGCCGATGAGTTCGTGTTCGTCTGTGGCCGACAGCAGCAGCAGGTCCGCCGGGCAGCCCGGCGCGATGCGCCCGTCCCATGCGAGCCCCAGCGCTTTCGCGGGACTCACGGTGACGGTGTCGAGCCAGTCGGAGGCCGGCGCCAAGTGTGCCATCTGCACGCCGAGGCCGAAGGTCTCCAGCAAGTCATAGCTGCCGTAGGGATAGAAGGCGTCCTGCACGTTGTCGGTTGCGAGGCTTGCACGCAAGCCCCGTGCCGCCGCCTCGCGGATGCGCGTGATGCCGCGTTGCACCGGTGTGCGGTCCCAGGCGCCCTGCAGGTAGAGGTTGGTGGTGGGCAGCGCAACAAGGTGAATGCCCGCGCCGGCGCACAGTGCCAGCGTTTCCCCGGCAACCGCGTCGTCCTGCACCGAGAGCGAGCAGGCATGGCCGCAGACCACGCCGTGCCTGAAGTCGCGCGCCCGCACCAGCTGCGCGATGCTGCGCAGGCCGCTGGCCTCGGGGTCGAGCCCCTCGTCGACATGGAAGTCGAGGCCCAGCCCGTGTTGCTGCGCGAGGTCGAACACACGTCCGAGCTTGTGGACGATGCCTTCGTTGCGATAGACGAACGCGCCGAGCACACCGCCCGCGCGCTTCACCTCGCGTGCAATGCGTTCGGCTGCAGCGTGGTCGGCGAACAGGTCGAGCGGCGTGAGCGAGACGAACTGCAGCTCGACGCGGCCGCGCCACTCCGCGCGCAGCGACTCGAACACAGCCAGCGCGGCCGGCGGTTCGGCCTGCACCCAGTCGAGGTGCGTGCGCAGTGCGCGCGTGCCCGATTGCCACGCGTCGTGCAGCGCACGCTCCATGCGAAGCCGCAGCGATTCGCCGGTCCAGCTGTCGCGGTGCCTGTTCATGCGCTCGATGGCGGCGAACAGGTTGCCTTGCGCAGCGCCGACGTCCTGCACGGTGTAGTTCTTGTCGATGTGCGCGTGCGCCTCGACCAGCGCGCTCAGCAGCGTGCCGCTTGCGTGCTTCTGTTGGGCGCTCGGCACGATGGATGCAACGCTGTCGCCAGTCAACGTGACATCAAACAACTGCGCATCGCCCGCCGCGAATGCACGCAGCGGCGCCGGAATGCGCAGCGCCTCGAGCTTCATGCGTGCCGCTGCTCCCAGGCCCGCAGCCAGCCGAGGCCGGCCGAGGTGCCGCCCGGCTCCGAGCCGCGCTTCGGCCGGTATTCGCAGCCGACCCAGCCCTGCCAGCCGCACTGCGCCGACACCTCGTCGATCACGTCGAACAGGTACGGGTAGTTCTGCTCGCCGATGTCGGGCTCATGCCGCTCGGGTACGCCGGCGATCTGGATGTGGCCGACGCGGCCGGTGGGAAGGTATTTGCGGATCTTCATTGCCACGTCGCCTTCGACGATCTGGCAGTGGTACAGGTCCATCTGCACCTTGAGGTTCGGCGCGCCCACCGTTTCGACGATCTCGTGCGCGTGGTCTTGCCGGTTGAGGAAGAAGCGCGGAATGTCGCGCGTGTTGATCGGCTCGATCAACACGTCGCGGCCGGCCTTGGCGGCTTCGGCCGCGGCCCAGCGCAGGTTGTCGAGGTACACGGGCTGAAGCGCGTCGCGCTCCAGGCCTTCGGGCACGAGGCCGGCCATGACGTGGATGCGGGGGCAGTCGAGCGCCACGGCGTAGTCGATAGCCTTGGCAATGCCTTCGCGAAACTCGGCGTCGCGCCCCGGCAGGCAGGCCAGGCCGCGCTCGCCGCCGTTCCAGTCGCCGGGCGGGCCGTTGAACAGCACCTGCTGCAAGCCGTTGTGCTTGAGCCGCGCCAGGATTTCGTCTTTCGCGAAGTCGTAGGGGAAGAGATATTCCACGGCCTTGAAGCCGTCTTTCGCGGCGGCGTCGAAGCGGTCGAGGAAAGCGAGCTCCGGGTAGAGCATCGAGAGGTTGGCGGCAAATTGGGGCATGGGGTGTTTGTACTACCAGCGCGCACCGAAGGTACGGCGCAGTTCATCGATCTGATCGGCGTTCAGCGGCTCGGGCCGTGCGGCCTGCGCGAGCTGCTGAAGCCGTGCGGTTTCTTCGAGCTCTTCGAGCACGGCCATGGCGGCGGCCGGCGTGTCGTGCCAGACGTTGGGGCCGAGGCGCGTGAGCATCACGGCGCGAATCGGCGTGCCGGCGGTGCCGAAGCGCTCGATGGTTTGTGCCACCTGTTCGGCCGCTTCGGACGCGCCGGGCCGGTGGTACGGGATGACCGGCACGTGGCCGACCTTCATCACGAAATACGGTGTAAGCGCGGGCAGCAGTTCGTCGCCCGGTTCGTTCAGCGTGAGCGCGACGCAATGCGTGCTGTGTGTGTGGATCACGCAGGCGGTGTTCGCATCGAACTTGCGCGTCGCGGCGTAAATGCGCGTGTGCAGTGCGATGGTCTTGCTGGCGCGATCGCCGCTGGTCTGCTGGCCTTGCGCGTCGAGCCTTGCCAATCGGGCCGGGTCGAGAAAGCCGAGGCAGGCATCGGTCGGCGTGATCAGGAAGCCGTCGTCCAGCCGCACGCTGATGTTGCCGGCGGTGGCATGCACGTAGCCGCGCTCGAACAAGCTGCGGCCGACGCGGCAGATTTCTTCGCGGGCTTCGTTCTCGGTCATGCGAGCACTGTAAATGCCTTGGTGAAGAAATCGTCGCTTCCGAAGTTGCCGGACTTCAGCGCGATATGCACGCCTGCCTCTGGCGCAGCATCGGAACGCGCATGGCACCACGGCACGCCGGGGTCGATCTGCGGGCCGATCTGCATCTGCGCGATGCCCAGCGCCTGCACGCATGCACCCGAGGTTTCACCGCCGGCCACCACCAGCTGGTGTACGCCGCGTTCGACCAAACCGCGCGCGATGGCTGCAATGGTGCGTTCGACCATCGCGCCGGCCTCTTCGACACCGAGCCTGCCTTGCACCGATTTCACGGCGCCGGCTTCGGCGGTCGAGTAGACGAGCACGGGGCCCTTGTCGATCAAGGGCGCGGCCCAAGCCAGAGCCTCGGCGGCAACGTCCACGCCCGCGGCGATGCGCAATGGGTCGACGGCCATTGCCGCGCCGCCTCGCTGGATGAAGTCGAGCACCTGCCGGTTGGTGGCTAGCGAGCAGCTGCCCGAGACCACCGCCGTCTTGCCGCCGGCCTTTGGCAATGCACTGGCCTGCGAAGAAGGCGCGAGTCCGAAGTTGGCCGGCAGGCCGATGGCCACGCCCGAGCCCGCGGTGAGCAACGGCATCTTCGCGAGCGCCGGGCCCATGCGCAGAAGGTCGTCGTTCGACACGGCGTCGACGATGGCGATAGACACGCCCTCGGCCTTCAACTGAGCGATGCGCTCATCGATGGCAGTCGCGCCGCGCGCCACCACCGTGTAGTCGATGAGGCCCACCTTGCGCTTGCACTGCGCCTGCAGCACGCGCACGAGGTTCGGGTCGGTCATCGGCGTGAGCGGGTGGTTCTGCATGCCGCTCTCGTTGAGCAGCACCTCACCCGCGAACAGGTAGCCCTTGAACACAGTGCGCTTGTTGTCTGGAAAGGCGGGCGTGGCGATGGTGAAGTCGCATTGCAGCGCATCCATCAGCGCCTCGGTCACGGGGCCGATGTTGCCTTGCGCCGTGCTGTCGAAAGTGGAGCAGTACTTGAAGTAGATCTGCTTTGCGCCCTGCGCCTGCAGCCAGCGCAGCGCATCGAGCGACTGCGCGATGGCCTCGGCCGGCGCGATGGTGCGCGACTTGAGTGCAACGACGACGGCATCCACATCGGCATCGAGCGGGCCTTCGGGCACGCCGATGGCCTGCACCACGCGCATGCCCGCGCGCACGAGGTTGTTGGCGAGGTCGGTGGCGCCGGTGAAATCGTCGGCGATGCAGCCGAGAACGAGCTTTGCCATGGCTCAGCCCTTCACGACAGGCAGCTTCACGGCCTGTGCGTTCTCGCGCACGTAGTCGCGCAGGATGGCGTCGAAGCTGGCGTCGGCCTTCAGGCCCAGCGCCTCGGCGCGCGCCGCGTGGATGCGGCTGGGCCAGCTGGTGACGATCTTCGCGATGGCGGCGTCGGGCTCCCAGTCGATCAGGCCGGTGGCGTCCTTGCCGGCAATGCGTTCGAGCGCCTGCGCCATCTCGCGCACGGTGGTCGTCAATGCCGGCAGGTTGATCGCCGTGCGTGCACCCCATTCGGCGGCGCTGGCGGTGGCCGCGCGCACGATTCCCGCGACGGTGTTGCCGGGCGATGCCAGCGCGACAGGCGTGTCGGGCGACACGGGGCAGCGTGCACGCTCGCCGGCCAACGGCTCGCGCAACATGCCGCTCAGGAAGCTGGAGGCCGCGCCGTTGGGCTTGCCCGGGCGCACCGACACCGTCATGAGCCGCACATTGCGGCCCTGCACGAAGCCCTTGCGCGTGAAGTCGGCCACCAGCTGCTCGCCGATGAATTTCTGGATGCCGTAGCTGTTCTGCGGTGTCGGCAGCGTGGTGTCTTCGATCACGGCGGGCAGGCGCTGCTCGGGCGAATCGCCGAACACGGCGACCGAGCTGGAGAACACGAACACCGGCGAGTGGCCCGCGCGGCGGCAGGCCTCCAGCAGGCCGCGCGTGGTGTCGAGGTTGCTGCGCATGCCCAGGTCGAAGTCGGCCTCGCATTCGCCACTCACAGCGGCGGCGAGGTGGAACACCGCGTCGGTGTCGGTCAGTGGCAGTGCGCCGTTGCCAGCCTGCTCGTACAGATCGCCCTGCACGAATTGCACGCGGGCATCGCCGGCCAGGTCGGCGGGCGGCGGCACGCGGTCGGCCAGGGTGATGCGCGACACCGGCTGCGCGGCGCCGCCTGCCAGTGCGAGGTTGCCGCCCGCGAGCAGCGTGCGGGCGAGGCGGGCGCCGAGGAAGCCGCAGCCGCCGGTGATGAGGATGTTCATGAGCGAGTGTGTCCTTCTTGTCTTGTTCAGGCCTGTTTTTTCGGCGCCGGCACTTCGATGCCCGGGAAGATCTTGATCACCGCGCTGTCGTCTTCGCGCGCGTAGCCCGCGGTCGATGCCTGCATGAACATCTGGTGCGCGGTGGACGACAGCGGCAGCGGAAACTTGGTCGCGCGCGCCACGTCGAGCACCAGGCCCAGGTCCTTCACGAAGATGTCGACGGCCGACAGTGGCGTGTAGTCGCCCGCGAGCACGTGCGCCATGCGGTTCTCGAACATCCAGCTGTTGCCGGCGCTGTGCGTGATGACTTCGTACAGCGCCGCCGGGTCCACGCCTTCGCGCAGGCCCAGTGCCATGGCCTCGGCCGCCGCGGCGATGTGCACGCCGGCCAGCAGCTGGTTGATGACTTTCACCTTGCTGCCGGCGCCCGCGCTGTCGCCCAGGCGGTAGACCTTGGCGGCCATCGCGTCGAGCATCGCGCCGGCCTTCTCGTAGGCGGCGGGTGTGCCGGCGGTCATCATCGTCATCTGGCCGCTCGCAGCCTTCGCTGCGCCGCCGGAGATGGGCGCGTCGAGGTACAGGATGCCCAGCTTCTCGAGGCGCGCTTCGAGCGCCACCGACCAGTTCGGATCGACGGTGGAGCACATCACGAACAGGCTGCCGGGCTTCATCGATGCGGCGCAGCCGGGCGTGGTGCCGTCGCCGAACAGCACAGATTCGGTCTGCGCCGCATTCACGACGACGCTGACGACGATGTCGCACTGCGCGCCGAGCGCGGCCAGCGTGTCGCAGGCCGTGCCGCCATCGCGCGCGAAGGCTTCGGCGACCTCGCGGCGCACGTCGAACACGTGCGGCGCATGGCCCGCGCGGCGCAGCGATTGCGCCATGCCGGCGCCCATGGCGCCGAGGCCTACGAGGCCGACGACGGGAGTGTTGGTGCTGGAAGTCATGCAGGGATTCTTTCTTTCGAGGTCAGCGATTGACGAGTTGCTTGGGCGTGAGCCACACGCCGATGGCGCCGAGCACCAGCGCACCGGCCAGCACGTACATGCCGATCTGCGTGCTGCCGGTCAGGTCTTTCAGGTAGCCGATGAGGTACGGGCTCACGAAGCCCGCGAGGTTGCCCACCGAGTTGATGGCCGCGATGCCGGCGGCCGCCGCCGTGCCGGTGAGAAATGCTGTGGGCAGCGACCAGAAGAGCGGCGCGCAGGTCAGCACGCCGGCTGCGGCGAGCGAGAGGAACGCCAGCGACACGACCGTGTTCTGCGTGTACGAAGCCGCGACGGTGAAGCCGATCGCGCCCATCAGCGCGGGCACGATCAGGTGCCAACGGCGCTCCTGGCGGCGGTCGGCGCTGCGGCCGAAGAGGTTCATCGCGACGATAGCGCAGACGAAGGGGATCGCGCTGAGCAGCCCGATGTTCAGGTTGCCCTGCACGCCCGTGGCCTTGACCAGCGTGGGCAGCCAGAAAGTGAGTGCGTATTGGCCCATGACGAAGGCGAAGTAGATGAACGCCATCCACCATATGCGCGCATCGCGGAACACGCCAGCCACCGAGTGCGGGCCCTTGGCGCCGTGGGCTGCGTCGCGCGCCACCTCGCGCTGCAGCAGCGCCTTTTCTTCAGCACTCAGCCAGCGCGCCTGGGCGATGCCGTTGTCGAGGTAGACCAGCACCATCACGCCCACGAGCACGGCGGGAACGGCTTCGATCAGGAACATCCACTGCCAGCCGCTCATCGACGAGACGCCGTGGAAGCTGTCCATGATCCAGCCCGACAGCGGGTTGCCGAAGATGCCCGCCACCGGAATGGCCGACATGAACACCGCGATGATCCGCGCGCGCCGGTGCGCCGGGTACCAGTGCGTGAGGTACAGGATCACGCCCGGATAGAAGCCCGCCTCGGCCACGCCGAGCAGGAAGCGCAGGATGTAGAAGCTGGTCGGCGTCTTCACGAACATGAAGCAGGCCGAGAGCAGGCCCCAGGTGATCATGATCCGCGCGATCCAGATGCGCGCGCCCACGCGGTTGAGCAGCAGGTTGCTCGGCACCTCGAACAGGAAGTAGCCGAGGAAGAAGATGCCCGCGCCCAGGCCGAACACGGTTTCGCTGAAGCCCAGGTCCTGGCCCATCTGCAGCTTGGCGAAGCCCACGTTGACGCGGTCGAGATACGCGACCACGTAGCACAGCATGAGAAAGGGCACGAGGCGCCAGAACACCTTGGCGTAAGTGCGCTTTTCGAGCGCGGCATCGGCTGCGGCGGACGACGGCATGGCGCCGGCCTGGAGGGTCGAGGAAGTCATGAGAAAGCTTTGTCTCGGTTAATTTGTCAGGTCATCATACAAATTTGAGATTTGTGAACCGACCCGGGTAAACCCGGAGATCGCGCCGTTCGCGGCGACTTTCTGGTGTCTTTCTGTGTCGGCTCGGCTGCCTACAGCTCGCTTTAGCTGCCTATTGGCCAGCCTTCGACCAAGGGCCGCGCGAGCTGCGCGCCTTCCTGCTGCCAGAACGCGGGATCGGCCTGCTCGATGCGGCGGATCGCGTTGTCCATGTGGTTCTTGGCCGCCTCGCGCGCCCGCAGCGGATCGCCGGCCTCGATGGCTTCGACGATGCGCGCATGCTCTTGCGCCACCTCGCGCGCGAAGTCGGCGCGGCGCGCCTCGTTGGCGCGCGTGACGCGGGTGGCGCCGTGCAAAAACTGCCGCAGGTACTGCAGCGTGCCAATGAGGAAGGGGTTGCGCGCAGCCTCGGCAATGGCGCGGTGGAAGCGCACGTCTTCGTCGGCGCCGTTGCCACCCGCTTCCACGGCGGCGTGCAGCGCATCGATGGCGTCGCGGATGCGCTGCACATCGTCTGGCGTGCGGCGCTCGGCGGCCAGCGCTGCCACTTCGGCTTCGAGCGCGCGGCGCAGCTCGACCATCTGGATGACGGCTTCGCGCGAGGCCACGTGCGGCATCTCGAAGCGCAGCGGCTCGACGCCGGCGGCACGCACATACACGCCGCTGCCCTGGCGCGAATCGAGCAGGCCCAGCGACTTGAGCCGCGACACCGCTTCACGCACCACGGTGCGGCTCACGCCGAACTGCTCGGCCAGCGCGGTTTCGGTCGGCAGGCGGTCGCCTTCGGAAAGGCGCCCGCTGCGCACCTCGGCGGCCAATGCATCGGCGACCTGGTCGGCCAGGCGGACGCTGGGGGCGAGGGATTGGAAGCGGGCGGTCATGGGCGCGAATGGGGTGGGGCCTGCGACTCTAACGCAGGCCCTGCGCGACCGCCGCAGCCTCAGTTCAGCGCGTGGCGGGCAGCCCGCGCGATGCTGGCCGCATCGACACCGAAGAACCCGCGCAGCGCCGCACGCGTGTCGCTGCGGCCGAAGCCGTCGGTGCCCAGCGTGATGTAGCGACGGCCTTCCGGCAGGAAGGCACGCACGCTCTCAGGCACGGCGCGCACGTAGTCGGTGGCGGCAATGATGGGCGCCTTGCTGCCCTTGCCGAGCTGCTGCGCGACGAACGCGGTACCGGCTTCTTCACCCGACAACGCGCGCTGCTCGCAGGCCAGCCCGTCGCGCGCAAGTTCGCTCCAGCTCGTGACGCTGAACACCTCGGCCTCGATGCCTTCCTCGGCCAGCAACTGAGCGGCCTTCACAACCTCTGTGAGGATCGCGCCGGAGCCCATCAGCGTGACCTTCTTCGCCTTGCCCGATGCCGGCGCATACGTGCCGAAGCGATAGCACCCGCGCAGGATGTCGCCTTCCGCGCCCTCGGGCACATCGGGCTGCGCGTAGTTCTCGTTCATGAGCGTGACGTAATAGAACACGTCCTTCTGCTCGACCATCATCTCGCGGATGCCCGCATCGACGATCACCGCCATCTCGCCCGCGTAGGCCGGATCGTAGGCCTTGCAGTTGGGAATGGTCGCGGCCACGAGGTGGCTGCTGCCGTCCTGGTGCTGCAGGCCTTCGCCGCCGAGCGTGGTGCGGCCCGAAGTGGCGCCGAGCAGGAAGCCGCGCGCACGCTGGTCGGCCGCGGCCCAGATGGCGTCGCCCACGCGCTGGAAGCCGAACATCGAGTAGTAGATGTAGAAGGGCAGCATCGCCAGGCCATGCACGCTGTAGCTGGTGGCAGCCGCCGTCCAGCTCGCGATGGCGCCGGCTTCGCTGATGCCTTCTTCCAGGATCTGCCCGTCGGTGGCTTCGCGATAGCTCAGCACCGAGCCGATGTCTTCCGGCGCGTAGCGCTGGCCCACGCTCGAATAGATGCCCACCTGCTTGAACAGGTTGGCCATGCCGAAGGTGCGCGCCTCGTCGGCCACGATGGGCACGATGCGCGGGCCCAGGGCCTTGTCCTTCATGAGATTGCCCAGCATGCGCACGAAGGCCATGGTGGTGCTCATTTCCTTGCCGGCGGCGGCGGTGGCGAACTGCGCGTAGCTCGCGATGTCGGGCTTGGCCACCACGTCGCAGGCGGTCTCGCGGCGCGGCATGGCGCCGCCGAGCGATTCGCGGTGCTGGCGCAGGTAGCGCATCTCGGCGCTGTCTTCGGCGGGGCGATAGAAGTCCATCGCGGTGGCCTGCGCATCGGTCAGCGGCAGGTTGAAGCGGTCGCGGAATTCGATGAGGTCCACGTCGCCCATCTTCTTGTGCGAGTGCGTGGTCATCTTGCCCTGCGCGGCGCTGCCCATGCCGTAGCCCTTCTTGGTGTGGGCGAGGATCACGGTGGGCTGGCCCTTGTGCTTGGCCGCAGCCGCGTAAGCCGCATGGATCTTCACGAGGTCGTGGCCGCCGCGCTTGAGGCGATCGATCTGCTCGTCGGTCATGCCTTCGGCCAGGCGCGCGAGCTCGGGGTTCTGGCCGAAGAAGTTGTCGCGGTTGAAGCGGCCGTCTTTTGCGGCGAAGGTCTGCATCTGGCCGTCGACGGTGTTGGCGAATACGCGGGCCAGCGCGCCGCTCGTGTCCTGCGCGAAGAGGCCGTCCCAGTCGCTGCCCCACACGAGCTTGATGACGTTCCAGCCCGCGCCCGCGAAGAGCTTTTCGAGCTCGTCGATGATGCGGCCGTTGCCGCGCACCGGGCCATCGAGGCGCTGCAAGTTGCAGTTGACGACCCACACGAGGTTGTCGAGTTTTTCGCGTGCGGCGAGCGTCAGCGCACTCATCGATTCGGGCTCGTCCATCTCGCCGTCGCCGAACACGCCCCACACCTTGCGGCCTTCGCAGTTCAGCAGGTTACGGTGCGTGAGGTAGCGCATGAAGCGCGCGTGGTAGATCGAGCTGATGGGGCCGATGCCCATCGAGCCGGTAGGGAACTGCCAGAAGTCGGGCATCAGGTACGGATGTGGGTAACTGCACAAGCCGCGCGCGCCGCTGCCGTCGACGAAGGCGGGAGCGGTGAGCTCCTGGCGATAGTGCTTCAGGTCTTCTTCGCTCAGGCGGCCTTCGAGGTAGGCCCGCGCATAGACACCTGGCGCGCTGTGCGGTTGGAAGAACACGAGGTCGCCGCGGTGCTGCTCGCTGCGCGCATGAAAGAAGTGGTTGAAGCCGGTCTCGAACAGGTCTGCCGCGCTGGCGTAGCTGGCGATGTGGCCGCCGAGTTCGCCATACGCCTGGTTGGCCTTGGCCACCATCGCGAGCGCGTTCCAGCGCATCAGCGAGGCGAGCTTTTCCTCGATGGCAAGGTCGCCCGGGAACGGCGGCTGGTCTTCCGCGGCGATGGTGTTGACGTACGGCGTCGCGAGTTCGGGCTGCCAGCCGATGCGCTGCTGCCGCGCGAGGCGGGCCAGCTCGACCAGCATCTGCCTGGCGCGCTGCGGCCCCTGTGTTTGCGCCAGCGCCACGAAGGCATCGCGCCACTCGGCGGTCTCGGCGGGATCGGGGTCGTGCGAAAGCTGCGGGTCGAGCAGCAAGGCGCGCATCTGGTCGGCGGAAATCGGGGCGTTCATACCGGCACTTTAGGCCGCCTTGCGGAAAATTAGCTACTGGCGCGAGCAATCCCGCGCGAGCTTCGCGGCATAAAATTCCGCTATTCCTTGAATTCAAAGCATTTCATGCAACTCGACGCCATCGACCTGCGCATTCTGGATGAGCTGCAGCGCGACGGTGCGCTGTCGAACGTGGAGCTGGCGCGGCGCGTGCACCTGTCGCCGTCGCCCTGCCTGGCGCGCGTGAAGGTGCTCGAAGCGAATGGCGTGATCGACCGCTATGTGGCGCTCGTCAGCGCGAAGGCATTGGGCCTGGGGCTCAACGTGTTCATCTCGATCAGCCTGACGACGCAGAGCAAGCAATCGCTCGCCGACTTCGAGCAACGCATCGCCGAGCACGACGAGGTGATGGAGTGCTACCTGATGACGGGCGACAGCGACTACCTGATCCGCATCGCGGTGGCGGACATGGCTGCGCTGGAGAAATTCATCCTGGAACAGCTCACGCCAATTCCGGGAATCGAGAAGATCCGCTCGAGCTTTGCACTCAAGCAAGTGCGATACAAAACGGCGCTGCCGTTGCCGGCAGCGCCGCTGTAGGGACGCTCAAAGGTTGATCAGAGGCCGATCAGGCCGCCGTCGTCCTTCGTGATGACCACGGTCGCCGAACGCGGGCGGGCGGTGCCGCCTTGCGGCCAGTGGCTGAGGAACTTCGTCGGATCGCTGATGTTGGCCTTGGCCGTGTTCTCGCCCGGGTGCTGGATGTTCACGAACAGCGCACGGCCGTCGCCCGATTCGGCGATGCCGGTGATTTCGCAATCAACCGGGCCAACGAGGAAGCGGCGCAGGCCGTCGGTGCCCGGGGCCTTGCCGACGAAGGTGGCCTGCGTGGCGGTGGTGCCGCCATCGACGTTGGTGATGGTCTTCGCGGCACCATCGCCGACCTTGCCCGGCAGGGCGCCGAGCAGCATGCAGTTGGTCACGTCGGTGTACTTGCCGTCGTCGGTCTCGATCCACAGCAGGCCCGGCGCGGCCTGACTGAACCACATGCCGTCAGGGCTGGAGAAGTCGTTGTCAGCGCCAAGGGCGGACAGGTTCACGTCGGCCGACGCGGTCGAGCGCGCGCCGAACAGGTACACGTCCCACTTGAAGGTGACTGCAGCGGGGTCGCCACCGGCATCCGCGAAACGGATGATGTGGCCGTTCGGGTTGCCCTTCTGATCGACGCCGTTCTTCGGGTCGTTGTACGAACGCGGGTTGGCCGCGTCGGTGCCAGTGACCGGACGTGCCGAGTTGTTGGTGAGGGTGAGGTACACCTCGCCGTTCTTCGGGTTGACGGCCGTCCATTCCGGGCGGTCCATCTTCGTGGCGCCAGCCGCATCGGCTGCGTGGCGTACGTTGATCACGACATCGGCCGCATCGGCGAATGCATAGCCGGCGTAGCCCGAGGTGATGTTGTTGACACCGAGCTTCAGTTCGAGCCAGTCGCCCGTGCCGTCGGCCTTGAATTTGGCGACGTAGAGCTTGCCGTCGTCCATGTACTTGTCGCCGGCCGCAATGCCGCCGCCGATGTTGGCCGCGTCCCAGTTCTTGGTGGACACGAACTTGTAGAGGTACTCGTTCTGCGAGTCGTCGCCCATGTACCAGACCAGCGGCTTGCCGACCACGACCGGGCCGAGGCAGGCGCCTTCAT
Source organism: Variovorax sp. YR566 (assembly GCF_051992195.1). Lineage (NCBI taxonomy): Bacteria > Pseudomonadati > Pseudomonadota > Betaproteobacteria > Burkholderiales > Comamonadaceae > Variovorax > Variovorax sp. YR566. The sequence goes on from NZ_CP197092.1 coordinate 7,202,592, forward strand.
GGCCGAAGCGGCCGAGCGCGGTGCGCTTCTTCGGCGTGCTGGTGGGAGCGAACGGGTCGATCTCGACGACCCAGCCGTATGTGTTGGAGCCGTTGCGGTAGTCGTCGACGGCAGTCGCGCCGATGACCTCGGTATTCCAGCGGCCATACAGGTTGTCGGCAGTGTCGGGCGTGACGGTGGCCCAGAGCTCGCGGCCGGCGCTGGCCACGCCATAGCGGGTGAAGCTTGCGATTTCCTTCGCGGTGCGCTGGGGGTCGTCGTTGGCCTTGATGCGGCGGAAGTAGCCGGCCCAGTTCTCTTCGCAGGTCAGGTACGTGCCCCACGGCGTGGTGCCGTTGGCGCAGTTGTTGAGCGTGCCGCGGGTCTTGCTGCCGTCGGTCGAGTACTTGGTCTTCAGGTAGTCGGTCTTGGCGGCCGGGCCCGAGAAGGTCATCTCGGTCAGCGTGTGGACGCGGCGGTTGAAAGTCGAGTCCTGCTTGTAGCTCCAGGTGCTGCCGCTCTTGTTGACCTCGATCGCGCTCACGCCGTGCAGGTAGAACTCGCGCAGCACTTCGTCGGCGACGGTACGCACGGCGGCATTGCCGGTGCCGGTGATGGTCTGGCCGGCGGGGTGCAGGAACAGCGGCGTGATGGCCTCGTGGTTCATCACGAGCATGCCGCGCGAGGCGTTGGCGGCATCCCACTTGTTCGAGGCATTCATGCCGAAGAAGGTCATGCCGTCGTGGTGGTCGCCGGCGCGGCGGTCGTAGGTGGTGGCGTCGTCGGTGCCGTCGTTCTTGTAGGCAGCGACGCCCGAGGCGATCGGGTCGCCCAGGCGGTACAGCACGCTGGCGGTGTAGCCGGCAGGCACGGTCACGACGTCAGCGAGGCTCTTTGCGACGGCATTGAAGCCGAGCTTCATCGGAGCGGGGGAAGGAGCGGGAGCCGGCGCAGGGGGGGCGGGTGCGGGGGCCGGGGGCAGGACCGGGAAGCTGGTGCCACCGCCGCCACCGCCGCCGCATGCCTGGAGCAGCGCGGTACCGGCAGTGCCGACGCCCAGGCCGAACAGATGGCGGCGGCTCAGGCGCGAGGCGATCAGGTCGGTGAACGAGGGGTTCGACGTGGGGTTGGTGCCGATGTCGTCGAGGTCGACCGAGGGATCGTCGGTGCGGGTATTTGCGGTCATGCGCAATGTCTTTCTTCGTGGGTTGGGGGAGAAACCAGCCCGCGAAGTTAGGCACTTCGTATGACGACTCCGTGAATTGCTCAGGCTCCAGTCAGGTTGAATCAGGCTGTTTTCAGCACCTCTTCATCAACCCTTCAGGCCCGCGCGGCTCAGGGCGCGGGCAGTTGCCGCGGCCACAGCGCCCACAGGCGCAGCGGCTGGTTCATGCTCGCCGCAAGCCTGCCCGCATCGGCGCCGGTGCCCGCGAAGTAGTCGGCGCGCACGGCGCCGAGGATGGCGCTGCCGGTGTCCTGCGCCACCACCAGTTTCTGCAACTGCGCCGCCGGCCCGTTGGACGCAAGCCACACCGGGGTGCCGTACGGGATGCTCTCGCGGTCGACCGCGATGGAGCGGCCGGCCGTGAGCGGCACGCCCTGGGCGCCGCGCGGGCCGAAGGCGGCGTCGACCTCGCTCATCGTCTCTTCGCGGAAGAACACGTAGCGCGGGTTGCTCCACATCAGCTGCGTCACGCGCTGCGGGTTCTGCGCTGCCCAGGCTTTTGTGTCGTCGGGCCACTTGCCGACCTTGCTCACGCCCTGGCTCATCAGCCATTGCTGCACGCTGCGGTAGGGCTGCTCGTTGGTGGCCGAGAAGGCCACGCGCACGGTGTGCTGGTAGCCGTTGGCCTCGGTGATGCGCAGGCGCCCGGAGCCCTGGATGTGCAACATCAGCGCGTCGATGGGGTCGGCCATCCATGCGATCTCGCGGCCGCGCAGCGCGGCCTGGGCTTCGGGCAGGGTCTCGATCTCCTGGCGCGTGTACCAGGGGCGGCGCGGCACCAGGCCGTCGGGGGCCTGGTAGATCGGCACGTTGAAGGCGGCGGTGGGCACGCGCGAGGCTTCGTACACCGGCTCGTAGTAGCTGGTGAGCTTGCCTTCGGTCTGGCCGTTGAGCGCCTCGATGCGATAGGGCTGCAGCCGGTCGGTCATCCACTGGCGCTGCTCTTCGGGGGTGGCAATGGTCAGCTGGCGCACGTCGCGGCACAGCGGCGCGAAGGCGGCGTTGGGGCGCGAGCAATTCGCCAGCAGCGCGATCCAGGCCTCGTGCAGCGGGTCTTCGCCGAAGCCGGGCAGCTCGCCCCACCCGACCGGCACCCAGCGGCTCTTGGGGTGCGCGAGCGAGCCGGTGAGCGGGCCGAGGTCTCGCGGCTGGGTGGCGGGGGGGCGGGTGGGGGCCTCGGGCGCGCGCGGGCCGGTGGAACAGGCCGCGAGCGTTGCTACGATCACAAGCCCGACCAGCCACTGGAGTCCATTTCTCATGGGTTTGATTCTGCTTGAAGCCCTCGCCGCTGGACTCGTGTTCATCTTGATCATCTGGTGGACCATGTTTTCCGGCCGCAACAAGGGTGAATTGCATGACGACGACGAGCCTGAAGCAGGCCGCGACGCCACCGATCGAAACCCGCCGCCGGAAACGTGAATTGCTTGTGCAGTCCCGCGCCGCGCCGCCATGTCGGACAACTACCCCATCGCTATTACTTTAGTAGCAATCATCGTAGCATTCATGCGCTATGGCGAAACTTTTCTTATTTTCTGTGGGGCTTTGAGCCCGTACCATCGCGTACGCCCGGAAGCTAAGCTGTGGCCCGCCTGATTCAACCTAGAAAGGGATCGCCATGAAAAAGTTTGTACTCGCCACCACTGCCACAGCGCTCATCCTGTCCGGCTGCGCCGGCGGCATGACCGACACGCAGCGCAACACCGGCATCGGCGCCGGTATCGGCGCGCTCGGCGGCGCCGCCATCGGCTCGGCCACGGGCGGCAACCGCGGCGCCATCGGTACGGGTGCGGTGCTCGGCGCGGCAGCCGGCGCGCTCGGCGGCTACCTGTGGTCGCAGCGCATGGAAAACCAGAAGCGCCAGATGGAAGCCGCCACGCAGGGCACCGGCATCGCCGTGACGCAGACGCCGAACAACGAGCTGAAGCTGCAGATCCCGAGCGACGTGTCCTTCGACGTGGGCCGCGCCAACATCAAGTCGAACTTCGCGCCGGTGCTCGACCAGTTCGCGAACGGCCTGCGCAACAACCCGAACGCCGAGGTGCGCATCATCGGCCACACCGACAGCACCGGCTCCGACGCCATCAACAACCCGCTGTCGGTCGAGCGTGCCACCAGCACCCGCGACTACCTCGTGGCGCGCGGCGTGAACGCGGCGGCCTTCCGCATCGAGGGCCGCGGCTCGCACGAACCGATTGCCGACAACAACAGCGATGCCGGCCGTGCGCAGAACCGCCGAGTCGAAATCTACGTGGGCGAGCGCGCGCCGCAGGGCTGAGCGTTCACCACCCCGGGAAACCGGCCGCGCTGAAAGGCCGGTTCCCACCACTACCGTTCCATTGGTCCATAGAGAGGGAAATTCATGAGGAAGTTTGTTGTTGCTAGTGCGGCTGCGGCCGCTTTGCTTTTTATTGCGGGCTGCGCTTCGCAGTCGCCGCCGCCGGCAGCCGCCGCTCCGGCTGCTGCACCGGCTGCGCCAGCCAACAGCTGGACGGCCCGCCTGGCCGCACTGAAGACCGACCTCGAAGCCTCGACCAAGGGCACGGGCGCGGTGATCGAACAGACCGCCGACAACCAGTTGCACGTGGTGATTCCGAACGAGCTGTCGTTCGACACCGGCCGCGCCAACGTCAAGCGCAACCTGGCTCAGGTACTCGACAAGGTCGCCGACGGCCTGAAGAACGCCACCGCCGCCAGCGTGCGCGTGGTCGGCCACACCGACAACACGGGCAGCGAAGAAGGCAACGAACGCCTCTCGGTGAGCCGCGCTGACAGCGTGCGCAACCACCTGGTGGGCCGCGGCGTGTCGACCACGGCCATCACCACCGACGGCCGCGGCTCGCGCGAGCCTCTGGCCGACAACGGCACGGCAGCAGGCCGCGCCCAGAACCGCCGCGTCGAGATCTTCGTCGCGGAAAAGGCCTGATCTTCTAGAGATCCCGAAGTCGGTTGGCCAATTCGACGGCCGACTTCACTTCCATCTTGTCGAACACGCGCGCGCGGTGCACTTCCACCGTGCGCACGCTGATCGCAAGCTGGTCGGCGATGAGCTTGTTGGGCAGGCCCTCGACCACCAGCCGCATCACGTCGCGCTCGCGGTCGGTCAGCTCGCCGATGCGCTCGGCCAGCCCGCGCCGCACGCGCTGCACTTCCAGCGCCTGAAGCGACGCATTCAACGCATGCTCGATCCGGTCGACCAGCGCGTTGTCCGAGAACGGCTTCTCGCAGAAATCGAAAGCACCGCGCTTGACCGCGTCGACGGCCGTCGGCACGTCGGCGTGGCCCGTCAGGAAGATCACCGGCATCGAGGGCAGCAGGCCGCGCTCGGCCAGCCGGTCGAACAGCACCAGTCCGCTGGTGCCGGGCATGCGCACGTCGAGCAACAGGCACAGCGGCTGTTCGGGCAACGGGCCCTGGTCGAGAAACTGCTCGAAGGCCTCGGCGCTTGCGAAGTGCTCGCTGGCCAGGCGCCGCGAGCGCAGCAGCCAGGCCAGCGCCTCGCGCACGCTGGCGTCGTCGTCCACGATAAAGATCAAGCCATCGATCAGCGGTTGCATGCGGTGAGATCCAGCAGAAGATTGTTTGATTGATTGAAACGCCGTCAGCCCGCGGCCGGCAGCGTGAATCTGAACACGGTGCCGCGCGGCTTGTTCGGCTCGAACACCAGCGCCCCGCCATGTTGCTCCACCACCGTGCGGCACAGGCTGAGGCCAAGCCCCATGCCATCGGCGCGCGTGGTGAAAAAGGGCGTGAAGAGCCGCTCGGCAACTTCCTCGCTGATGCCGCTGCCCAGGTCGGCCACCGAGAACTCGAGCCAGCGCCGCCCGTCTTCCTGCACCGCGGCGCCCACCGCGTTGGCGCGCGCCACGCGCAGCCGCAGCACGCGGCTGCCGACATTGTCGGGGCCGTCCATGGCCTGCATCGCATTGCGCGCGAGGTTCAGCAGCACCTGCTCGACCAGCGTGCGGTCGCACATGGCCGCGGGCAGGCGGTCTTCCAGCACCACCTCGATGATCACGCCGAGCTTGCGCGCCTGCAGCCGCACCAGCGGCAGCACCGCATCGATCAGCGCCTGCGGCGCCACGGCCTCGCGCGTGCGGTCACGCCGGCGCACGAAGTCGTGCACGCTGCGAATGACCTGGCCCGCGCGGTCGGCCTGCTCGGCAATGCGCCTCACCGCCATCGCCACTTCGCCCTGGTCGCCCTTGGCATGCGGCCCGAGCAGGTTGAGCGAACCACTCGCGTAGCTGGCGATGGCGGCCAGCGGCTGCGTGAGCTCGTGGCTCAGCAGCGAGGCCATCTCGCCCACCGTTGCAAGCCGCGCGCTCGCCTGCAGGCGCTCCTGGCTGGCACGCGAAAGCTCTTCGATGCGGCGCTGCTCGCTCACATCGATGAACGCGCTCATCCAGCCGGTCTGCACCTTGTGCGCGTTGATCAGCGGCGCCTCGAAGATCAGCACCGGAAAGCGCGTGCCGTCCTTGCGCATGAAGACCGACTCGAAGCCTTCGCGCGGCGGCATGCCGCCCGCAAGGCGCCGCGCCTGCCGCTGCTGGTATTCGTGCGCCAGCTCGGTGGGCCAGTAGGGCGCATCGGCGTTGTCGGCCATGAGCTCCTCGGGGCTAAAGCCGACCATCTCGCAGAAGGCCGGGTTCACGTAGGTGATGCGGCCCTGCAGGTCGCGCGCACGCAGGCCGGTGATGACCGAGTCTTCCATCGCCTTGCGGAAGGCGAGCGCATCGGCCAGGTCGCGCTCGGCGCGCAGGCGGCGGCGCGTGTCGCGCGCAAGCAGCACCAGCACCGACACCAGCGCGATGGAGATCGCCGTGACCAGCGCCGTGAGCATGTTCGGGAACAGGTCGGGCGCGGCGCGCCAGCCGTCGACACGCAGCATCAACGCAGTGCCCGGCAGGTCGATGAGCTGCTGCGAGGTGAACACGCGCGTGCCGGTGCGCCGCGAGGTGCCGAGCGCTACCAGCCGCGTGCCGTCGGCCTCGGTGAAGGCCACTTCCTGGCCGCGCGTGAGCGTGGGGCCGACCAGTTCGATCAGCGCGTCGCGCAGCGAGTAGCTGGCCACGAGATAGCCCCCGGCATCGATGGGCACGCACAGCTCCATCACCTCGATGCCGCCGCCGCCGGCAATCGGCACGTAGTGGCTCGGCGAATAGGCCGGCGCGCCGAGCTTGCGCGCGGCGGCGCAGGCCAGCGTCACGTCGGACTGCTCGGCCCCGCGGCTCTCCTCGTCGAGGATGCGCATGCGATAGGGCGTGTTGACGGCCTGCTGCGGGCGCAGCGCGGCGTCGCGCCATTCGAGCCGCAGCCATTCGCGATGCTCGCGCAGCAGCGCGGCCGCCACCTCGGACCATTGCGCGCGGTCGACGCCCGGAGCCTGCGTGGCGCGCAGGCTCTGCGCATTGCGCTGGAAGCCGCTGCGCAGGTCGGAGACCGCATCGGCGGTGTCGCGGTCGAGCGCCGCCTGCACCTGCTCGACCTCATGCCGCCCCGCGAGCCACACCACCGTGACCAGCAGCACCGACACCAGCACCGCCAGCAGCAGCCACAAGAACCAGCGCTGCCACAGCGAGCGCAGCCGCGCGTACGCCAGCAGCGCCCACCGCTGCGGTGCGACGGTCAGCAGCGCATCGGACATCGCTAGAGAACGCAGTGCGAGAGCACGGGCAGTTGCGTTCGCGTGCGCTCGACCTGTGCGGCATCGATATCGAACAGCACCACGCCCTCTTCGCTGGCCTGCTGCGCCACCACCGTGCCCCAGGGGTCGATCACCAGCGACTGGCCCCAGGTGTGACGGCCGTTCTCGTGCGTGCCGCCCTGCGCGGGCGCAACCACCCAGGCCAGGTTCTCGATGGCGCGGGCGCGCAGCAGCACTTCCCAGTGCGCGGCGCCGGTGGTGCGTGTGAAGGCACTGGGCACCAGCAGCAGGTCGGCGCCCTGTTTGGCGAGCGCGCGGTACAGCTCGGGAAAGCGCAGGTCGTAGCACACGCTCATGCCCACGCGCCAGCTGTGGCCGTCTCGCGAGGGCAGGTCGAACACCACGGGCTCCTTGCCCGGCGCGATGACGCGGCGCTCGTCGTAGCGCTCGGTGCCGTTGTCGAAGAAAAAGAGATGGATCTTGTCGTAGCGCGCCACGCACCGGCCTTCGGGCGAGAAGGCCAGCGAGCTGTTGAACACGTGCTCGGCGTCGGTGCTCTCGATGGGCAGCGTGCCGCCGACGATCCACAGGCCGAACTCGCGCGCCGCGTCGGCCAGGAAGCCCTGCACCGCACCCGCGCCGGCGGTCTCGCGCAGGCCGAGCTTGTCGGTGTCTCGCGCGCCCATCATGCAGAAGTACTCGGGCAGCACGGCCAGTTCGGCACCGGCCGCAGCAGCCTGCGCGAGCAGGTCGTGGGCGCGCGCCAGATTGGCTTCGCGGGCGATGGCCGACACCATCTGGATGGCTGCGACTTTCATTGCGTGATCTCCGTTTTCTTGCCTTCGTCTGCCGTCGACGAGCCCGGCAGGCCGGGGATGTTCGGAATGCTCTGTGGCAACAGCTGCAGGGTGCGCGGCACCTTCGCTATTTTGGGGTCGGCCCAGGTGCCCTCGACGTGGAACTCCTGCGTGGCGGCCGCCGCGAGCGGCTTGCTCAGCACCCATTGAGCCAGGAATGTGCCCAGGCCGATGGCCGGGTTGATGGCGGTGGCCACGAGCGCGGCCGTGCCCGCGTTGATCTCGGGCACCACCACCACGCGCAGGTTCTGCGTCTCGCGCACGATGTCGGCCGAGCCGTCCATCAGCGCTGCGGCGTTGACGCCCTTCATCTGCAGGTTGTTGGTGCTGGCGATGCCCTTGTTGATCTTCGCGTCGCCGCGGATGAAGTCGAAGGCGAAGCCCTGGCTGAAGACGTCGCGGAAGTCGAGCGTGAGCCGCCTCGGCAGCGCCTGCAGGCTCAGCACGCCGAGCAGCTTGGCCAGGCCCGGGTCGGCCTTGAGGAACTGGCCCTGCTCCACGTCGACCTGCAGCTGCCCGCCCAGGCTCGGGTAGTCGAGCGAGAACGGCGAGCCGCGCCAGTTGACGTCGCCTTCGAGCCGCCCGCGGCCGCGCGCCAGCACGCCCGGCATGCCGAAGCGCGTGAGCAGCTCGCCGGCATCGGCGATGTCGAGCTTGAAGGTCATGGCGGTGCGGCGCTGGCCGGCCGCGGCGCCGGGCACCGCGGCCCAGCTGCCCTTGGCCGCGAAGCTGGCCTCGGGCATGGTGAAGACCAGCTTGTTGAGCGCCCATTCGCGGCCCGCGCCGCCGCGGTTGACGGCGTCGATCTCGGCGCGACCGAGGCGCTTGCCGAGCAGCTCGAAGTCGTCGATCACGATGTCCAGGGCCGGCAGGGTGCCGGGCTGCTCGTCGAGCAGGGCCTCGACCTGCGTGGCCTCGGCCGGCGCGATCTTCAGCCGCGCGAGCCGCGCGTAGAGGCGCCCGGCCTGCGTGTGGCGGTATTCGGCATAGCCGCTGAGTTCGGTGGCGTCGATGTTGGCGCGCCAGACGGCGCCCTCGCGCGTGCCGCCGAGCACCACGTTGTGCAGCGTGCGGCCCGCGATGCCGAGCTGCTGCGCGCGCACCGCGATGCGCGTGGGCAGGTAGGCCTGCGACGGATCGTCGGCCCGCTCCGCGGCCTCGGTGCCGGTGCTGGCGGCCTCGCCGATCAGCGCCTGCCATGCGGCCATGTCGAGCTTGGCGACGTTGACGTTCGCAAACACGCCCTTGTCGGGCAGGCTGGCCGTCTCGCCCTGCGCGAGGCCGACGCCGATGCTGCCGCGCTGCACGCGTGCCTCGTTGCCGACGAGATCGCGCACGTACTGGATGGCGCCGACGCGGCCGAGGTCGAGCGAGAGCTGGTCCTGCGTGGCAACGCTCGTGCCCTGGCGGGTTTCGCGCGCGAGCACCTTCTTCTCGATGCGCAGCGGCATCTGCTCTTCGGCCGTCTTCACGAGCGGCAGCGGCAGTTGCAGCGCCAGGCCCTGCAGGCTGCTCGTGAGCGAGAACTCGGGTGTGCCGTCGCGCACCGAGAAGGTGGCCGCGTAGGGCGTGCTGCCGGTCGAGTTCTTCGCGAGGCGAGCGAGCCAGTCGATCTCGCGCGCGCCGCGCAGGCCCTCGGCGGTGGCCGTGCCCTGCGCCTTCAGGGCGACTTCGCGGTTGGGGCCGCTGAAGCGGCCCTTGCCCTCGACACGGATGTCGCCGCCCAGCAGCCTGGCCTGCACGCCGGCCAGCGAGAAGCCGGTTTCGGTGAAGCTGACCGTGCCCTTGGCCTGCGTGAACGAAGGCGCCTCGGGCACGACCTGCAGTTCGTTGTCGGCCAGCATGACCGAGGCCTGCACCTTGGCGTTCTCCATGGCCGCAAGGGGCAGTTCGAGGTGCAGCTTGTAGTCGGCCGAGCCGGTGGCGCGCGCGGTGCGCATGATCTCGCCGGTTTCGCCGGCCAGCGGCGCCCCCGCGCGCAGCACCTCGCCGAGCGGGCCCTTGGCCTGTACATCGACGCGCAGCACTTGCGCGTGGTGCGACAGCTCGGGGATCTGCGCTTCGCCCTTGGTCACCTCCACGCCGGTGGCGCCGACCAGGCGACCGCGCGCGTTGCGCACCAGCATGCCGTCGCGCTCGAACACCAGCTCACCCGAAAGGCCGGTGAGCGGGGGCCACACCGGGGCGGGCACGCCGTTGCGCGACGGCGCCGCGATGGACGGCGGCGCGTAGGCGTAGTTGACGTCCGCCACCTTGGCCGCGATGCGGAAGTCGCCCTGCTTCGGGTCCTTGAACGGCATGTCGTGCAGGTCGCCGCGCACGCGGAAGTCGACGCTGCTGGCAACGCCCTTGGTGACGGCTTCGCGCACGTAGTCGCGCGTGTGCTGGGGAATGTCGAGCGGCAGGTAGCGGAACACGCGCGTGCCGTCGGCGCGGGTCAGCTTGCCCTGCAGGTCGAGCACGCCGGGAAAGCGGGCCTTGCTGCTCGATGTGGCCGGGTCGCTGGTGCGCCAGCTGGCCTGGGCGTCGCCCTCGGCGTCGGCGTTGGCGAAGCTCAGCTTCGACATCTGCAGCTGCGCGTTGCCGTTGTCGAGCTTCCATTGCAGTTGCGTCGAGAGCCGGTCGATGGGAATGACCGGCTCCTCGAACACGCCCGGGAATTCGAGCGTGCCCTTTGCAATGGCGAGCGTGGCGGTGCCGCCGGTGTGGGTGGCGTCGAAGTCGATCGTGGCGCCGCTCAGGCCGGGGGTGCCGGCATGGACCCTGGGCGGGGTGGCCGCAGCGGTGGTCGCCGACGGTGCCGAGGCCGCCGCCGCTGCGGGCGGGCCCGCAGCCTCATCCGCCGCGCCGGGCTGCGAGGCGATGCGCAGGCCGCTGACGCGGCCCTTGGCCTGGTAGCGGCTGGGCGCGCCCAGCGAGCCCTGCCAGTTCAGGTCGACGTGCTCGACGAGGCCGCGCGGCGCATAGGCGTCGAGCACGCGGTGCGTGGCGTCGCCCAGCGGCAGCCGGTCGGCGATGAGGGCGAGCGCGGCCAGGTCGAGGCGGTCGGCGCGCAGCGCGCCGTGCTCGGGCGTGCGGCCCCTGTTCGGCGCGTGCTGCAGCCACAGGTTGCCACCGGGCCAGCGCAGGCCGTCGCTGGTGTCGAACTGCAGCGCGGTGGTCGAGAACTCGAGCGTTTCCTCGGAGAGCCGCCCCGCGAGACGACCGGTGACGGCGTTCAGCACCAGCGGCGGCAGGCCCTTGTCGAGCGAGACGTCGACCTTGTCGAGCCCCAGGTCGACCGCGCCGCCGACGACCTGGCCGTCGTCGACGTCGGCCCACAGGCGCAGCGCGCCGTTGCCCTGGCGAATGCGGGCGTCGAGCGAGACGTACTGGCCGAGCCGCGTGACGTCGATGTAGGGCAGGTCGGCATAGAGCTGGCCGTCCCAGGTCTGCCAGTGACCGCTGCGCATCGACAGCAGCGGCTGGCGGAACTGGCCGCGAAGGGTGAAGCGCTGGCCCCAGCCGGCCGGCGGCGTGGCGTCGAGCCGCAGGCCATGGCGCCGGGCGCTGTTGCGCGCGACGAAACGCACGTCGGTCAGCAGCAGGGGTTCGGCCTGGCGCTGTTCGTCGGTCCAGCGCACGGTGCCGCCTTCGATGACCAGCTCGCGCTGGGCGAAAAACCAGTCGGCACCGCGGGTCTCTCCGGTCGTATCGGTCGCCATGTGCAATCCAGCCACATGGAGTTTTCCCTGAGTGTCGCGGCGCACGTCGAGCTCCGGGCCCTCTACGTAGAGCTGCTCGAAATTGAGCCGCCAGAGCGAGCGCGGCGACACGCTGGCCACCACGCGCACGAGGCGCAGCGCCTCTCGCTTGTCTGCATCCTGCAGCACCACGTCGCGCAGTTCGAAGGCCGGGAAAAGCCCTTCGGAGCGGGCGGTGATCGATCCGATGCGTACCGGCACGCCGATGGCCTTGCTAGCCTGTGCCTCCAGTGCGCCGCGAAAATCGCCGATTCGCGGCACAATCCACGCGTGTAGGACAACGACTGACAGCGCCAGCAGAAGCCATGCAGCGATCAACAGACCCAGCAGCCAGCGCGCCGTCACAGCGGTGATTTTGAGCAGACGTGAAGGGGTAGACGCCGTGTCGTTCATTGAGGATCGCGCTGTGTCGGGAATTATGACCGCCAGCATTCAGAGGGGTTCCACGGAAACCAGCATCAGTGTGAACCAGTTGCCAGCCACTTCAACGCGCAGCGCGCTCTCTTCTTACTCACGCTTCGTGCAGCGCCTGCGTCGCAGGTATGCGGCCGAGCTTTCATTGCTTCCCCCTGGTGCGCCGCGGCGCGAGTCGATGACGGTGGCTTACGAGGCATTGCGCCAACGTGGGGACAGCGTTGGCGATGCACTGCGAATTGTGCGGCAGCTTGTGATGGAGCGGCTTGTAACGCTTGATTGTGACGAGCAGGCGCCGCTGGCCGTGGTGACCACCGCCGTCACCGAGCTGGCCGAACTGGCACTCGATATTGCGTGCCAGGACGCATGCCACGAACTCGACGCAGTGCACGGCGCCCCGCTCGGGCCCGAGGGCCAGCGCGCGCAGCTGTGGATCGTCGGCATGGGCAAGCTCGGCGCGCGCGAGCTCAACGTGTCGAGCGACATCGACCTGATCTATCTCTACGACGTGGACGGCGAGACCAGGGGCGACGCCGACGGGCGCGGCCGGCTGGCCAACCAGGAGTACTTTGCGCGCGCCGTGAAGCGCATCTATGCGCTGGTGGGCGACACCACCGAGCACGGCTTCGTGTTCCGCGTCGACCTGGCTCTGCGGCCCAACGGCAACTCGGGCCCGAGCGTGGTCTCGCTCGATGCGCTCGAAGAGTATTTCCAGGTGCAGGGCCGCGAATGGGAGCGCTTCGCCTGGATGAAGAGCCGGGTGGTGGCTCCGCGCGACATCGTGCTCGCGGGCCAGGCCCAGGGGTTGCGCGGCGCGGTGCTCCCTTTTGTGTTCCGTCGCTATCTCGACTACAGCGTGTTCGATTCGCTGCGCGTGCTGCACCGGCAGATCCGCGAGCAGTCGGCGCGCCGCAGCGCCGGGCGGCCCGAGCGCGCGAACGACGTGAAGCTGTCGCGCGGCGGCATCCGCGAGATCGAGTTCACCGTGCAGCTGCTGCAGGTGGTGCGCGGCGGCCAGTTTCCCGAGCTGCGCACGCGGCCCACGCTCGATGCGCTGCAGCGCCTGGCGCGCGCCAACCTCATGCCGCAGGAAACGGCCGATGCGCTGGCCGCGGCCTATGAGTTTTTGCGCCGCGTGGAGCACCGTATTCAATACCTCGACGACCAGCAGACCCATGTGCTGCCGGTGTCCGACGACGATCTGCGCTGGATCGCCCAGACCCTGGGCTATCCCGAGTGCTGCCCTTTCCTGGCGCAGCTCGACACGCACCGCGAGTTCGTCGCGCAGGAGTTCGACAAGCTGCTCGGCGGCGAGAAGCCCTGCAACGGCAAGTGCAGCGGCAAGAAGACCGCCGCGCCCGCCGACCTGGCCGACCTGCTCGACGACCTGCCCCCGGTGTTTGCCGAGCGCATCCGCGACTGGTGCGAGCAGCCCCGCGTGCTGGCCCTGCGCGAAGAAACGCGTGGGCGGCTGCGCCAGCTGGTGCAGCGCACCGGCCAGTGGCTCAAGGAGCCCGATGGCGATGGCGCCGGGCAGACGCCGCGCCACGTCGATGCCGCGATGCGCTGGGCCGACTGGATCGAGCCGCTGATGCGCCGCGAGAGTTATCTCGCGCTGCTGGTCGAACGGCCGGCCGTGCAGGAGCGCCTGCTGCGCCTGCTGGGCGCGGCCAAGTGGCCGGCACGCTACCTGATGCAGCACCCGGGCGTGATCGACGAACTGGCGAGCGACGAAATGCTGTCGGGCCGCTTCGTCGCCGCCGAGTTCGAGCGCGAGCTCGAAGCGCGCCACGCATCGCTCACCCGCACCGGGGAAGCCGACGAGGAGCGCCTGCTGAACCTGCTGCGCCACGCGCACCACGCCGAGGTGTTCCGCACTCTGGCACGCGACGTGGACGGCCGCATCACCGTCGAGCAGGTGGCCGACGACCTGAGCGCACTGGCCGACACCACGCTGCGCGTGACCGCCCGCTGGTGCTGGCCGCACGTGCGCAACCGGCACCGCGAGGTGCCGCAGTTCGCGATCATCGGCTACGGCAAGTTGGGAGGAAAAGAGTTGGGCTACGGCAGCGACCTCGACATCGTGTTCGTCTACGACGATGACGACGAGCGCGCCGGCGAGGTCTATGCAGCCTACGTGCGCAAGCTCATCAACTGGCTCACGGTGAAGACGCGCGAGGGCGACCTGTTCGAGATCGACACCGCCCTGCGGCCCAACGGCAACTCGGGCCTGCTCACCACCAGCTTCGAGGCCTACGAGAAATACCAGCTCGGCCGCGGCAGCAACACCGCGTGGACCTGGGAGCACCAGGCCATGACGCGCGCTCGCTTCGTGCTCGGCAGCGAAGACCACGGCGCCGAACTGGGCGCGCGCTTCGACCAGGTGCGCGAGGCCGTGCTCGTGTCGCCGCGCGACCGCGAGGCGCTGAAGGCCGAGATCATCGCCATGCGCGAGAAGCTGCGCGGCGCGCGGCCGGTGAAAGCCGACCGCTTCGACGTGAAGCACAGCCCCGGCGGCATGGTTGATGCCGAGTTCGCGGTGCAGTTTCTGGTGCTGTCGTCGTCGGGCGAGCATCCCGAGCTGATTCCGAACGTGGGCAACATCGCGCTGCTGCTGCGCGCCGAACTGGCGGGGCTGCTGCCCGAAGGCGTGGGCCGCAGCGCGGCGCGGGCTTATCGCGAGCTGCGCCGTGTGCAGCATCGCGCGCGCCTGAACGAAGAACCGACGCAGGTCACCCCGCCCGCACTGGCCCCTGAGCGCGAGGCCATGCTGGCGCTGTGGAAGGCGGTATTTGGCTGACGGCGCTCGCTCCTCCGCCGCCACCGCGCTGGCTGCGTGCGCGGTGGCTGTCGCCGTCCTTCTGGCCGGTTGTGCGAGCGGTCCGCGCAGCGGGAGCGGCGTAGCCAGCGGCCGCGACGGGCCGGGCACCAACATTCCGCCGGACCTCGCCAACGTGCCCGATGCCGAACCTCGCATCGAGCCCATCCGCACCAGCGGCGGCACCAGCAAGCCGTACACGGTGCTGGGTCGCGGCTATGCGCCGCTCACCGACGATCGGCCGTTCCGCGAGTCGGGACTGGCCTCTTGGTATGGCCGCAAGTTCCACGCGGCGTCGACCTCCAGCGGCGAGCCCTACGACATGTACGCCATGACGGCCGCGCACAAGACACTGCCGCTGCCGAGCTACGTGCGCGTGCGCAACCCGGCCAACGGGCGCGAGGTGATCGTGCGCGTGAACGACCGCGGCCCGTTCGTGGACGGCCGCGTCATCGACCTGAGCTACACGGCCGCGCTCAAGCTCGACCTGCTACGCGGCGTCGCGCCGGTGGAGATCGAGCGGATCACGAACGAAGATATCCGCACGGGCGCATGGCGGCGGGATTCGGGGACGGCGTATGCGGCAGCTGAAGCGCCTGCTCCCGTGCGCGCAGCTCCGGTGCGTGTGGCGAGCGCGCAGCAGGTGCGGGTGCCGGCCGAATGGGTGGCGCCAGTCGCGACGGTGAATGACGACATGCCGCCACCGGCATCGACGATGCCCGTCGCGCCGCAGACACCGATGGCTGCGGCGCTGCCGCCAGGGGCCGAGCCGGAATCGGCACAGTCGCCGCCTTCCATTCCGCCGACCCGGCAGGCCATCGTGGTGAGCGACCTGGCCCCACTGCAGGCAATGCCCGCGTCACCGCCGCCTGTCGGCGCGGCGCAGCCCCTGGCGTTGCCGGGCTTCTGGGTGCAACTCGGCGCCTTTCGCGAACGCGACGGTGCACAGAGCCTGCTGAACCAGGCCGCGCGCGGGCTGCCTTCGCTGGCGCCGCAGCTGCATGTGTTCAGCGAAGCCGGCACGCACCGGCTGCAGGCCGGGCCTTTCGCCTCGCGCAATGCGGCCGGCGAAGCGGTCGCGCAGTTGCGCGAGAGCCTGCGCATCTCGCCGATGGTGGTGGAGCGCAGGTAAGCCCGTTCAGGCCAGCGGCTTGACCGCGACCGGCACGCGCATGCCGACGTTGAGGCGGTTCCAGGTGTTGATCTGCGCGATTGCCACGGTGAGTTCTGCAATTTCCACGTCGCTGAAATTGGCCTTCAGCGCGGCGAATTCTGCTTCGCGTTCGTCATGGTCGTCGGCCAGGCGCGTGAGCGATTCGGCCCAGGCCAGAGCGGCGCGTTCGCGCTCGTTGAAGAAGCTCACCTCGCGCCAGGTGGGCAGGCTGTTGATGCGCTGCCACTCCTCGCCCTGCTTGCGCAGGTCGCGCACGTGCATGTCGAGGCAATAGGCGCAACCGTTGATCTGCGAGACGCGGGCGAAGACGAAGTCGACCAGTGTCTTGCCGAGCGTGCTCGACTCGATGGTGGTGTTGACGGCGAGGATGGCCTCGAAGGACTTCGGGACGAGCTTGAACCAGTTCAGGCGTGCGGTGGTGTTCATGGGTTTCTCCAGGTGGGTTGCGATGAAATCTGCTTGCTACCCACTGAAGACGGGCGAGCCATGCGCCCTGTGACACGCCGCGCGAACTATTTCGAAGAAAAGAGCTGCGCAATGCGCGCCAGCTTGTCGGGGTTGCGCTGCGCGCGGATGCGCACGATGCGGTCGTTCTCGATTTCGAAGGTCTGGGCCGATTCGAGTTCGCCGTCGAGAAAACGCAGCATGCCCGGCTCGCCGTTGATGTCGACCATTTCCATGCGCACCGCCGGCCCCATGCGGCGCCACAGCGAGTAGTACAGCTGCGCCAGGCGCTGGCTGCCGCGCAGGATCTTGCTGAAGGTCTGCACCTTGCCTCCGCCGTCGCCGATGAGTTCGACGTCCTCGGCCATCAACGCCTTCAGGTCCTGCAGGCTGCCGCGCGCGGCGGCGTCGGCGAAGGCGCGCAACAGGCGCTCGTGGGTTTCGCGCGGCACGGTGAAGCGCGGACGCCCTTCCTGCACCTGGACCTTGGCGCGGTGCACGAGCTGGCGGCAGGCGGCCTCGCTCTTGCCGAGGGTGCGGGCGACTTCTTCGTAGTCGGCGTCGAACACCTCGCGCAGCAGGAAGGCGGCGCGGGCTTCGGGGGCGAGGCGCTCCAGCACGGCGAGGAAGGCAACGGAGATGTTGTCGGCGTGCTCGAGCAGTTGCTCGGGCGTGTCGGGCGCCTCGGTCAGCATGGGCTCGGGCATCCAGGCGCCGATGTAGTGCTCGCGCTGGACCTTGGCGGCGCGCAGCCGGTCGATCGACAGGCGCGTGACCACGGTCACGAGCCAGGCTTCGGCGCTGTCGAAGGTGTCCTTGGCGGCTTCATGCCAGCGCAGCCAGGCGTCCTGCACGACCTCTTCGGCCTCGGCCATGGAGCCGAGCATGCGGTAAGCGATGCCCTGCAGGCGAGGGCGGTGGCGGTCGAAGGTGAGGGTGGCGTCGTCCATGGGAGCTAGACGGCTGGCGTCCCCGGTTTGTGACACGGGTCCTTCAAGAAAAACGCCCCGGCGTGCGGGGCGTTTTTCTTCATGCGCCCTGGTATTCGGGCTTGGGGCCCAGGGTGGCCGCCAGCTCCTTGCGGTAGCGGTTCAGTTCCTGGACCGTCTTGAAGCTGCGGTTCATCAGCAGGCTGAGGTTGTGCAGGATGCGCTCGCCAACCTTGGTTTCCCAGACGGCATCGAACTTGATCTGCTTGTCGAGCCAGTGCTCGAGCCAGTCCGGGTCGGGCATGCGGCTCTGGATGGTGTCGCGCGGGAAGTGCGCCTTGCTGACGTGCAGGTTGGTCGGGTGCAGGGCCTGCGCCGTGCGCCGCGCGCTGGCCATCAGGACGCCGACCTTGGTGAACGCGGCACGGGCCTCGTCGCCGAACTTTTCCATCGCGCGCTTCATGTAGCGCAAGTAGGCGCCGCCGTGGCGGGCTTCGTCCTGGCTCAGCGTGGTGTAGATGTGCTTGATGACCGGCTCGGTGTGCCACTGGGCGGCACGGCGGTACCAGTGGTTGAGGCGGATTTCGCCGCAGAAATGCAGCATGAGGGTTTCGAGCGGCGGGGCCGGGTCGAAGTCGAAGCGCACTTCGTGCAGTTCTTCTTCGGTGGGGGCGTGCTTGGGGCTGAAGCGCTTCAGGTACTCCATGAGCACCAGCGAGTGCTTCTGCTCTTCGAAGAACCAGATCGACATGAAAGCGGAAAAATCGCTATCGTGGCGGTTGTCGCGCAGGAACATCTCGGTGGCCGGCAACGCCGCCCACTCGGTGATGGCATTCATCTTGATGGTTTGCGCCTGCTCTTCCGACAGCAAGGAAGCGTCGAACGACTGCCAGGGAATGTCCTTGTCCATGTCCCAGCGGACGGATTCGAGTTGTCTGAAGAGTTCCGGATAGAGCATCAATGTCTTTCTATGGCCGCCGATTTTAGTCGGCCAGTTTGGCGCGACCATGACAGACGCGCGATGATGCGAATACGTGCGCCGTTGCGGCACGGATGCACACCCCCCTTTTTGACCCAGGAGCCCGCCATGCGAACCCTCTTCCGATTGTCGACGCTCTGGCGCTGCACCCCCGCGATTTCCCTCGTGGCGAGCCTCTTTTCGCCCCTTCCCGCCCACGCCCAGACGGCGTCCGCCGCGCCCGCTCCAGCAGAGGCCGCAGGATGCCCGGCGATCCTGCAACACACCTTCCCGCGGCTGCAGGATGAAAAACCCCAGTCTTTGTGCCAGTACTCCGGCAAGGTGGTTCTGGTGGTCAATACGGCCAGCTTCTGCGGATTCACTCCGCAATACAAGGGACTGGAGTCGCTGGACATGAAATACCGCTCGCGCGGGCTCGTGGTGCTGGGTTTCCCGTCCAACGATTTCTCCCAGGAATCGGGCTCCAACAAGGAAATTGCCGACTTCTGCGAAAGCACCTTCGGCGTGAAATTCCCGATGTTCGCCAAGTCGTCGGTGCGCGGCACCGAGGCGAATCCGCTGTTCAAGCAGCTCGCGCAGGCCTCCGGCACCACGCCGAAGTGGAACTTCTACAAGTACCTGATCGGGCGCGACGGCAAGGTCGTGCAGGCGTGGTCGAGCATGACGGCGCCCGATGAAAACGGCTTTGTGAACGTCATCGAGAAGCAACTCGGGTCAAATTGAGACTGAGCAGTTCACAAGAAAACGAATCGGTAATATTATTTACCGATGCGTCTAAATCATCATGAACTCGGCGTCACAAACGTTTACCAAACGCGCGGGAACCGTGCCGCGGATGTCGCGCTCCTAACTTGCGTGGGCAGTGATTGCCCAGCAGGTTTCATGTTGCGAGGTCTTCCGGGCGCCTGCCGTCTGGTCGAAATCCCGAGGCGATTCTTCTCCTCCTCCCTCCCTCCCTCCTTCGCGTCGGGGCGCCTCGCAGCATTTTTGTCTTCCAGCCGGGCTGGGGTTTCGCGATGACGCGGCCCCCTCGCATCGCCGTCATCGGCGCCGGCATCGCAGGATTGGCCGCAGCGCATTCGCTGCGCGAGGCGGCCGCCGTCACCCTCTATGAAGCCAGTGACTACTTCGGTGGCCACGCCCATACGGCAACGATCGAGCTTCCACGCTCCTCCGCCGACACCACCCGGGTCGCCCATGGCGTCGACACCGGTTTCCTGGTCTACAACGACCGCACCTACCCGAACCTGATCCGTCTTTTCGCCGAGCTCGGCGTCGAGACGGCTGCTTCCGACATGTCGTTCTCGGTCCAGGCCGCACGCGACAACAGCGGCGGCCGGCTGGAGTGGAGCGGCAACAGCCTCGGCACCGTGTTCGCGCAGCGGCGCAACCTGTTCGATGGCCGCTTCCTGGGAATGCTGGGCGACCTGCTGCGCTTCAACCGCCTGACCACGCACATCGCCGAGGCCGGCACCGAGGGCGAAATGGCCCAGCCGCTGGGCGAATTCCTCGACGCCCACCGCTTCGGCGCGGCGTTTCGCGAGTGGTACTTCCTGCCCATGATGGGCTGCATCTGGAGCTGCTCGACCACGCGGATGCTGGCGTTTCCGGTCGCGACCATGATCCGCTTCTGCCACAACCACGGCCTGATCCAGATCGCCAACCGGCCGCAGTGGCGCACCGTGCGTGGCGGCTCGCGCCACTACGTCGAGAAGATCGTCACCGGCCTGCCCGACAAGCGACTGAACACCCCCGTGCGCGGCATCGCCCGCGACGACGCCGGGGTGCTGGTGACCACCGCAGCTGGCACCGAACGCTTCGACCACGTCGTGCTGGCCACGCACTCCGACCAGTCGCTCGCCATGCTGGGCGACGCAAGCCCCGCCGAGGCCGCGGTGCTGGACGCGATCCGCTACCAGCCGAATCACGCCGTGCTCCACACCGATGCCGCAGTGCTGCCGCAGCGCCGCGCGGCCTGGGCCGCCTGGAACTACGAGCGCGCCGACGACGAACGAGCCGGCGAGCGCGAATCGGGCCGCGTCTGCCTGCACTACCTGCTGAACAAGCTGCAGCCGTTGCCCTGGGAACAACCGGTCGTCGTTTCGTTGAATCCGGTGCGCGCAATCCAGCGTAGTCAGGTCATGGCCGAATACGACTACGACCACCCGGTGCTCGACCTCGCCGCGATCCGCGCGCAGGCCGAGGTGCCCGCCCTTCAAGGCCAGCGCAACACGTGGTTCGCGGGCGCGTGGATGGGCTACGGCTTCCACGAAGACGGCCTGAAGGCCGGCCTGGCCGTGGCCGAGGGCCTGCGCGCGCGGCTGTCCTCTGGCAACGACGCGATCGCGAGGCGCGCAGCATGACACCGACGCAGGCCGCGCCGCTGATGGGCTTCGGCGAAGTCCGCCACACACGCCTGCGCCCGGCGCGCAACGCCTTCGTCTATCCGACCTACTTCCTGATGCTGCCGATGCGCGCCCTGCGCGAGCACGGCAGCAAAGCCGTGGCGCTCAACCGCGCGGCCGCCATCTCTTTTCACGACGTCGATCACGGCGACGGCCGGCTGCCCGCACAAGGCGGCGCGCTGGCCTGGCTCGACGACCTGCTGGCCGCCCACCAGATCCACGACGCCGGCGGCGAAGCCTGGCTGCACTGCTACCCGCGCGTGTTCGGCTACACCTTCAAGCCGGTGAGCTTCTGGTACTGCCACACGCCCGAAGGCGTGCTGCGGGCGATCGTGGTCGAGGTCAACAACACCTTCGGCGAGCGCCATTGCTACCTGCTGGACCGCCCGGTGTACGGCCAAGAACTCCAGGCGACGAAAGCCTTCCACGTCTCGCCGTTCTGCCGCGTCGACGGCAGCTACCGCTTTCGCTTCTTCCTCGATGCCGGCCGCGCACATACGGTGGTGCGCATCGACCACGACGACACCGACGGCCCGCTGCTGCAGACCAGCGTGAGCGGCGACCTCGGTCCCATGACCGCGGCCAGCGTGCGCCGCGCACTGTGGCGCTACCCGGCCATGACCTTCGGGCTGATCGCGCGCATCCACTGGCAGGCCGCGAAGCTGTGGCTCAAGCGCGTGCCCTTGGTCGCCAGGCCGGCGCCGCCCACGCACTTCGTTTCACGCGACAACCAGCAGCAGCAGGTGAATCCATGACGTCCACAACAACCGCGTCCCGCTTCTCGCTGCCCCAGGGCGCGCCCGCCGCCGCGCGCACCGTACTCGGCCTGCTGCAGCGGCTGGCCCATGGCTCGCTCACCGTGCGCCTGCCCGACGACTCGGTGCGGCACTTCGGCGCCACGCCGGGCAGCGGCCCCACGGCCTCGCTCACGCTGCGCAACTGGAATGCCTGCAAGGCCGCGCTCAAGTCGGGCGACATCGGCTTTGCCGAGAGCTACATCGCCGGCGACTGGACCACGCCCAACCTGACCGAGCTGATCAAGGTGTTCATCGCCAACCGCCGCGCCATCGAGGACGTGGTGTACGGCAGTTGGCCCGGCCGCCTGCTGTATCGCGTGCGGCACCTCATGAACCGCAACAGCAAGGCGGGCAGCTCACGCAACATCCACGCGCACTACGACCTGGGCAATGCGTTCTACAAACTCTGGCTCGACGAGACGATGAACTACTCGTCGGCCTGGTTCGATGGTGACCTGTCCAGGCCGATGCCCGAGGCGCAGCGCGCCAAGGTGCGCCGCGCGCTCGAACTGGCGGCCGTGCAACCCGGCGACCGCGTGCTCGAGATCGGCTGCGGCTGGGGCGCGCTGGCCGAGATGGCGGCGACGGACTTCGGCGCCTCGGTGACGGGCGTGACGCTGTCGACCGAGCAGCTGGCCTACGCCCGCGAGCGCACCGCCGGGCTGGCCACCGACCTGCGCCTGCAGGACTACCGCGACATCGCCGACGCCCCCTTCGACGCGGTGTGCTCCATCGAAATGGTGGAAGCCGTGGGCCGCGCGTACTGGCCGACCTACTTCCAGAGCGTGAGCCGGCTGCTCAAGCCGGGCGGCCGCGCCTGCGTGCAGAGCATCGTGATCGACGATCTGCTGTTCGACCGCTACATCGACTCGACCGACTTCATCCAGCAGTACATCTTCCCGGGCGGCTGCCTGCCGTGCCCGCGCGAGTTCCGCCGCGAGGCCCAGGCCGCAGGGCTGGAGGTGATGGACGAATTCGCCTTCGGCGCCGACTACGCCGAGACGCTGCGCCGCTGGCGCGAGAGCTTCCTCGGGCAGCGCGGCCGCATCCTGCAGCTGGGTTTCGACGAGCGCTTCATGCGCATCTGGGAGTTCTACCTGGCCTACTGCGAGGCCGCGTTCTCGCAGGCGAACATCGACGTGGTGCAGTACACGCTGCGCAAGCGCTGAAAAGAAAAAGGCGCCGCGTGGCGCCTTTCTTCAGGGCTCGCTTCTCAGGGTTTGGTGTCGATGAAGCTGGGCCGCAGCATCAGCTTGTCGAACAGCTTCGCGAGGTTGCCGTGGTCGCCGCGCCAGTCGATTTCGGGGAAGCGCAGGTCCAGCCAGCCCAGCGTGCAGCCCACCGCGATGTCTGAAAGGCTCAGGTGGATGCCGCTGCAGAAGGGCTTGTCGCCCAGGCCCTTGGACATGGCGGCAACGCCGTCCTCGACCTTGGTGCGCTGGCGCTCGATCCAGGCGGCGCTGCGCTCGCCGTCGTTGCGGCCGGCCCAGGTGGCTTCCAGGCGCCAGAGCACGCCGGCGTCCATGACGCCATCGGCCAGCGCTTCCCAGGTCTTGACCTCGGCGCGCTCGCGGCCCTGCTGCGGAATCAGCTTGCCGACCGGCGACAGAGTGTCCAGGTATTCGACGATCACGCGGGAGTCGAACATCGCCTCGCCGCCTTCCATGATCAGGCAGGGAACCTTGCCGAGCGGGTTGGAATTGGAGATCGTGGTGTCGGCAGCCCAGACGTCTTCGATCACGAACTGGTAATCGAGCCGCTTTTCGGCCAGCACCACGCGCACCTTGCGCACATAAGGGCTGGCGGCGGATCCGATCAGTTTCATGAAGGCTCTCTCCCTAGCTTTAATGACGTTTGTTAATAGTCATTTTAGGTGAACGGGAAAACCGGAGCCCCAAATCGACCCCAATGTGTCGGTACCGCCCCACGGACCGCCGGCCGCCTAAAATTCGGGCATGAGCTTTTCCACCGTTTCCGCCCTTTCCCCCCTTGATGGCCGTTACGCGGCCAAACTCGCGGCGTTGCGCCCGCTGATGAGCGAACAGGGCTATATGCACCGGCGCGTGCAAGTCGAGGTGGCGTGGTTCATTGCGCTGTCCGACTGCGGCTTCGCCGAATTCAAGCCCCTGACAGGCGGCGCCCGCAAGTATCTGCTGGGCCTGGTGTCGCACTTTTCCGAGGCCGACGCGCTGGCCATCAAGGAAATCGAGAAAACCACCAACCACGACGTGAAGGCGGTCGAATACTGGATCAAGTCCAAGTTCGAGGCCCGGCCCGAGCTGCTTGCGGCCGCCGAGTTCGTGCACTTCGCCTGCACCAGCGAGGACATCAACAACACCAGCCACGCCTTGCAGATCCAGGCCGCGCGCGACAAGGTGGTGCTGCCGGCCATCGACGGTCTGATCACCAAGCTGCGCGAGATGGCGCACCAGTTCGCCAACGTGTCGATGCTGTCGCGCACGCACGGCCAGACCGCCAGCCCGACCACGGTCGGCAAGGAAATCGCCAACGTGACGGTGCGCCTGTCGAAGGCCCGCGCGCAGATCGCCTCGGTGCAGCTGCTGGGCAAGATGAACGGCGCGGTCGGCAATTACAACGCCCACCTGGCCGCCTGGCCCGAGTTCGACTGGGAAGCCTTCAGCCGCAAGGTCATCGAGACGCCCGCGCCGCTGGGCCTGGGCCTGAGCTTCCAGCCGTACAGCATCCAGATCGAGCCGCACGACTACATGGCCGAGCTGTTCGACGCGGTGGCCCGTGCCAACACGATCCTGATCGACTTCTCGCGCGACATCTGGGGCTACGTGAGCCTGGGCTACTTCAAGCAGCGGCTGAAGAAGGGCGAGATCGGCTCCTCGACGATGCCGCACAAGGTCAACCCGATCGACTTCGAGAACGCCGAAGGCAACCTGGGCCTGGCCAACGCGGTGCTGCGTCACCTGAGCGAGAAGCTGCCCATCAGCCGCTGGCAGCGCGACCTGACCGACAGCACGGTGCTGCGCAACATCGGCGTGGCCTTCGGCTATGCCACTCTGGCCTACGCCAGCCTGGCCACCGGCCTGGGCAAGCTGGAGCTCAACGAGGAAGCGCTGGCCGAAGACCTCGACGCCTCTTGGGAAGTGCTGGCCGAGCCGATCCAGACCGTGATGCGCCGCTTCGGCGTGCAGGGTGCCTACGAGCAGCTGAAAGAAGTGACGCGCGGCAAGACCGTGACGGCCGAGGCGCTGCACGGGCTGATCCGCTCGCTGGAGATTCCGGAAGACGAAAAGGCCCGCCTGCTGGCGATGACGCCGGCCAGCTACGTCGGCAAGGCTGCCGAGCTGGCCAAGCGCATCTGATGGCCCTCAAGTCCACCATCTTCAAGGCCACCCTCGCAGTGGCCGACATCGACCACGGCTACTACGCCGACCATGCGCTGACCCTGGCGCGCCACCCGAGCGAAACCGACGAGCGGATGATGATCCGGCTGGTCGCGCTCGCGCTCAATGCACACCAGCTGCAGGACATCTGCCAGGGCGACGGCACGCTGGCCTTCGGCGCCGGCTTGTCGAACGTCGACGAGCCCGATGTGTGGCTGCGCGACTTCACGGGCGAGGTCAAGATCTGGATCGAGGTCGGCCAGCCGGAAGACAAGCCCATCATCAAGGCCTGCGGCAAGGCGGACGAGGTGATCGTCTATTGCTTCAACCACGCGGCAGAAATCTGGTGGCGCGGCATCGAGAACAAGCTCACGCGGCCGCAGAACCTGAAGGTCTATCGCGTGCCGACGAATGCCTCGCAGGCGCTGGCCGCGCTGGCGCAGCGCAGCATGCAGCTGCAGGCGACCATTCAGGAAAACACGCTGACGCTGGGCGACGGCACGAACAGCATCGACGTCGAGCTGCTCCGCTGGAAGTAGGGCTCGCGCCGGTCAGGCGGCCGGCATCATCTCGCCGCACTGCCAGCACTGCTCGAAGCCGCCTTCGACATGCTCGCCGCACACGCACAGCCAGCTGCGCTGAGGGCGATGCTGCAACTCGTGCAGCAGCCTCTTGGCCAGATCGAACTGGGCCTCGTCGTCGATCCAGATCTCGGGCAGGCACTGGTCGGGCGGCAACTGGCCCATCACTGCACCGAGGAATTCGCGCTGCACGGTAGCGGCCACGCCCTCTTCACGCAGCGCGTGCACCCACACGGTCGCGATCGCGAGGTTGGGGGCTTGCGCGAGGCGGCGCATGGTCAGGGGGCCCAGTTTTTCTCGTCGTCGGGATCGAGCTCGGGCTCGGCGGCGGACGGCGGCGGTTCCGCCTCGCGTGCCCGTTCGGCATAGCGGTTGAAGCGCCAGGCCGAGTCTTCCATCGTGATGCGGCGCCACGTGGCGCGCTTCTCGACGGGTGTCATGCCGGGCCAGAACTGCACCTCGTCGAAGGTACGGCCGCAGCCCTTGCATTCGTCGTCGCCCTGGCTGGTGGAGCAGATCGCGATGCAGGGCGTGTCGGGCGTGCTCTCGTACCAGGCCATCCAGGCGGCCCAGGCCTTGGGCGGAAAGCCGACCTCGTCGACTTCGTCCTCGTGATGAAAAACCATGAGCGCGTAGACCTCAGCCAACGCGCGCAATTCAGGGCCGAGCGTGACCCCGTCGGGCGACGGCGTCTTCTCGCGCCAGTGGTTGATGGCGGCCTCGATGTCGGTGATGTGTATGGCGGCCATGGAACGTGAAAAAGCAGCGGACGGCGATCATAGTCCGGCAATGTCCCGAAACGCCGAAGGGACAAGATTGCTATGAAAAACAGAGCGCCACACACCCTGTTCATCAGCAGTTCGAAGGTGTTCTCTTTAAACCCGTGGAAACTTTCGATTGCACCGCCGCGAGCTTCGATGCTCTAATCCGCCCCACGAAGGGGAGTAGCTCCCGACCGCTGTCCACGGCAGCGCGAATCGTCAGGTCGTCAATACGAAGCAAAACACTTCCGGCCTGCCGGACAACGTACGCGCACTCGCGCGGGCGCTGTCGAGCGAGACCTTCGATTTGAACCTGTGCAGGTTTGGTCGAAGCGTTCGCAAGCTCCCGGTGTCACCCCCGGACTTCAATCCTCGCTTTCGATCTTCCCCGCACGGGATGAATCGAAACGCATCGGCATGCGCCTTCCGTCGTCGCCCCTGAAGGGAGAGGCTGGGGCGCAAAGACAAAAGAGGAATCTATGGAAATGTTCATGACCCCGGAGTTCTGGGTCGCGGTCGGTCAGATCATCATGATCGACATCCTGCTGGGCGGCGACAACGCCGTCGTGATCGCGCTGGCCTGTCGCAAGCTGCCGCCAGCCCAACGCACCAAGGGCATTCTTTGGGGCACCGCGGGCGCCATCGTGCTGCGCGTGATCCTGATCTTCTTTGCGCTCACGCTGCTGGCCATTCCGTTCCTGAAGCTGGTGGGCGCAATCCTGCTGCTGTGGATCGGCGTCAAGCTGCTGGCCCCTGAACACGACGACGCACACGGCAACATCACCGGCAGCGACAAGCTGTGGGGCGCGGTCAAGACCGTGATCGTGGCCGACCTCGTGATGAGCGTCGACAACGTGATCGCCATTGCCGGTGCCGCGCAAGGCGCGGGCGACGGCCACCAGATGCCGCTCGTGATCTTCGGCCTTCTCGTGAGCATCCCGATCATCGTCTGGGGCAGCCAGCTGGTCATCAAGCTGATGGACCGCTTCCCGATGATCATCACGCTGGGCGGCATGCTGCTCGGCTGGATCGCCGGCACGATGGCCGTGTCCGACCCCGCGCTGGCAAACGCCGCCGCCTGGACCTGGGTGCCGAAGGTGCCGCAGACCGACGTGGTCAAGTACGCCGCCGGCATCGCCGGTGCGCTGCTGGTGCTGGCAATCGGCAAGTGGGTGGCCGCGCGCCACGCCCGCAACAAGCCTGAAGAACAGGCGGTGACGACCGGCTGAGCCGGCGTCGCTTTCGAGAAACTTCCTGTCCCACCTCGTCTCTCACTCTAACTACCTGAAGGAGCACGCCATGGAAAAGATCATTCTTTATGTCGACGACGTCACCTACGCCTGTGAGCAGTTCGCCGAACTTGCTCCGGACGCGAGCACCGTCGTGGCGCGCCATTGGGTGCTCGTGGCCTGCGCGCCGCGCATGACGCATCGCATCAGCAAGTGGGTGAGCCACAGCGCGCGCGAGAACTGGCGTGCCAAGTGGTTCAGCAAGGTGCAGGCGCAGATGCTGCCGCTGCTGGAGCGCAATGGCGGCCAGGTGACCCCGGTGTTGGCCAAGGGCCCGCTGACCGAACTGACGGCACAGCTCAAGCGCGAGCACTCGGCCGTCCACGTGGTCGATGCACGCCGCCCGAAGATCGGCGTCGACCTGGAGCCGGTAACGCCCGACCAGACACCGGCCCATCAATCGGGCTGGGCCTTTCCCGGCGCAGTGATGGGCATGGGCGCGCTGCTGGTGCTGGCGAACGAACTGGCCGAGTAAGGCAGGACGAGTCTCTCTGGACGAGCCCCGGTGCGGCAACGCACCGGGGCTCGTTGTTTTGTGGGCCCTGGGGTATCCTGAGCGCCCTATGCGCATCATCATCAAATGGCTGCTCAGCGCCGTGGCGCTGCTGGCGGTTGCCTATCTCTACAGCGGTGTCCAGGTCAACAGCTTCGGCTCCGCGCTGATCGCGGCCGCGGTGATCGGCCTGCTCAACATGGTCGTGCGGCCGGTGCTGGTGGTGCTGACGCTGCCAGTCACCATCGTCACGCTCGGGCTGTTCCTGTTCATCATCAACGCGCTGCTGTTCTGGGCCGCGTCGGGGCTGTTGGGCGGCTTTCACGTCAGCGGCTTCCTGGCCGCGCTGATCGGCTCGCTGCTGTATTCGCTGCTGGGGCTGCTGATCGAGTCCGCGCTGGGCGGGCTGCTGTCCAAGCGCTGAATCTGCAGCTGCCGCGCTACGTCACTTCAGCGGCGGCTCCGCGGCCTGCTCTTTCACCAACGCCTCCACGGCCCGCGCACGGGTGTCGATGATCGACGCCTCGTAGTGGTCGACCACCTTCGACTGGCGGACGAGTTCCTGCGCGGCCTTGAAGCGGTCGCGCGCGGCCGGGTAGTCGAGGATCGCCACGTTCGCCTCGGCGTCGGCGCGCACTGCGCGCAGCGTGTCGTTCTGGGCGCCATAGAGATTGGCGAGCGTGCGCCACGCCGTGGCATCGCGTGGGTTCACGGCGACCCAGTCGCGCAGCACGGGAATCATCGGCGCGGGCTGACGCGTTGCGGTCGCGGCTTCGGCGGCGAGCATCATCTCGGGCCGCTCCTTCGACTTGGCATCGAGCAGCGCAGCCGCCTTGGGCGCGGCGCCCGCGGCCAGCTCGATCTCCGCGTTGAGCCAACGCGCCTGCTTCGCCGCAGCCGGGTCTTCCGCCGTGCGCGCGACCAGTCGTTCGACCAGCGTGCGCGCGTTCTTGTAGTCGCGCATTTCCTTGGCCGACATCGCCGCCGCGTAGAGCGTGCCGGCCTGCTGGGCCGGCGAGCTTTTCGCGAACTCACCGCTGGAGGCCGATTCGATCCAGAGCCGCAGCACGTCGACGCCCGGGCGCGTCAGCACGCGGGCGCGCGCAGCGATCATCGCGTGGTCCATCGCCAGCGGAACCGGCGGCGCCGCATCCATGCGGAACTGGAAGCGGCCCTGCATGTCGGAGATACGCTCGGTGGTCAGCGGGTGGCTGCGCAGGTAGGGGTACGAGCCGTTGTCGTTGAGGCGCGAGGCGTACTGCAGCTTCTCAAACATCGCGGCCGCGCCCTGCGGCGCGAAGCCCGCCTGCGTCATCACGCCGAAGCCGATGCGATCGGCCTCGCGCTCCATGTCGCGCGAAAAACTCAGCTGGTTCTGCATGAACAGCGCCTGGCTGCCCATGATCACGGCCTGGCCTGCGTCGCCGTTGCGGCTCTTGCCGGCCGCGATCATCCCGAGGATCAGGCCCGCGATCATCAATGGCATCTGCTTGCCCTGCTTGCTCATGATGCGCGAGATGTGGCGCTGCGTGACGTGCGAGAGCTCGTGCCCGAGCACCGTGGCCAGCTCGTCGCGGCTGCCGACCACCGCCACCAGGCCGAGGTTGAGTCCCAGGTAGCCACCGGGCAACGCGAAGGCATTGATGTTGCGGTCCCGGCCCAGCAGGATCGTCCAGGCGAAGCGCTCGTCGAGCTCGGGCGTGAGCTCGCCGCGCGCGCGGGCGGCCGTCAGCAGGCGCTGCCAGATGTCCTGCACGTAGGCGGCGATCACCGGGTCGTCGATGTAGTCCGTGTCGCGGTACAGCTCACGGGCGATCTGGTCGCCGAGGTGGCGCTCCGCGCTGGCGGTCATCTCGCCGCCATCGCCCATGCCGGGCAGGATCTGCTGCATCTGCGCCAGCGCGGGCACCGGCAGCAGCACCTGGGAAGCTATTAAAAAAGTAGCGCACAACGACCGCAAGGCAGGCATCGGCGGGCTTTTCGTGGGGCGATGGAGAGTCAAGCGCGGCATTCCTCGTCTGTGGCTCGGGCTCGTATGATGCATCTTCAAAACGAACGTTCACCATGAGCACTCTCACCCATTTTGACGCCCAGGGCCAGGCCCACATGGTCGACGTGGCCGGCAAGCCCGCCACCCACCGCGTGGCCGTGGCCACCGGGCGCATCGAGATGCAGGCGGCGACGCTGGCGCTGATCGAGTCGGGGACGGCGAAGAAGGGTGATGTGCTGGGCATCGCGCGAATCGCTGGCATTCAGGCGGCGAAGAAGACCAGCGATCTGATTCCGCTGTGTCATCCGCTGGCGTTGACACGGGTGGCGGTGGCGTTTGCGCTTGCCGACGCGGGGAGCGTGCCGCAAGTGGTCTGCACGGCGACCGTCGAGACTGTCGGGCCGACGGGAGTGGAGATGGAGGCGCTGACAGCGGTGCAGGTGGCGCTATTGACGATCTACGACATGTGCAAGGCGGTGGACCGGGGGATGCGGATTACCGATGTGCATGTGTTGGAGAAGCATGGGGGGAAATCGGGGAGTTGGGTGGCGCCGTAATCGCACGGCTAGGGAGCGGTGACTTCACTGGCATCCTCCCTCATCCAGCGGGCGAAATCCGACGGGAACGCGTCCCTGAAGCGTTCCGCCTGCACCCTGGCCTCGTCTTCGAAGCCGAGCAACTCAGCGCTTTCGATCAGCTTGACGATGACGCGTGGCTCGGGTGAAAAATGAATCACGCGCTGCGCGAGCGCATGCATTGCTGCGGCGTTGGCAGGCGTCACGGTGATCAGCGTCAACTCCGCGAATTCCGCCTGGCGCGAAAACAGCCACGTTCCTCTCACCTTGGCGAGCGTGTCTTCCTCATAAGCCGGAAGCCGTTCGTCGCGCGGGAGATAGATCTGACTGACACGGACGTAGTCCCAGCTCGCGCATCCGACGATCAACAGCAGGGCGCCAGCCGCGATGGATGACAACGCTGGCCGGATCGCAAGACCGCGCCTGGCCGGCCAGAGCATGCCCAGGCACAGGCCGAAAACCAGCTGAAACGGTCCATACCAGAGCGGGTACTCGAGCAGGCTGTGCAACACGATCGCCCCCAGCATGCCCCACGCCATCAGGCGAGTGGGATCGCGCTCGCGCCAAGGCCGCGCGGCGAGCACCATCCAGAGAAAGCCGCCGCAGATCAGCACGGCAGCGGGAATGCCCAGCTCCACTGCCAGATGCAGCGGGAGGTTGTGCGCGTTGTCCAGTATCTCGACGAACCGGGCACCGTCGTACCGGGTGCTGTAGTGCGCAAAGCTGAGTTCGCCCCATCCCCAGCCGGTCCAGGGACGCTCTGCGATCAGCGTGAGCACGTTGTGCCACAGGATCAGCCGGCTGTGGTCGTCTGGCGCGCCAGTGTGCAGGCGCTGGAGCATGCTTTCGACGCTGCCGCTGCCGCCGCCCACCAGCTGAGGCAATGCCCAGGCGATGGCGAAGTAGAGCGGGATGGTCGATAGCAGGAGCAGTGGCGAGGGCAGCCGCAACCGCACCCCGGTTTCTTCGACGCGCCAGCCCCGACGCTCCCGCCAGGCGATGAAGCTCGCCACGCCAACAATGGCCAACAGTTGCAGCAACCCCGTGCGCGATGTCGAAGCCGCTGCGGCAACCAGCAACAGCAGCGCCGCAGCCATCAGTCCGCGCCGGTTGCGCGTCGATGAGTGCATGGCATAGAGCCATAGCGCGGCAATCCAGGCCATGCTGATCAATGTGGCGAACTGGTTGCGCTGGCGAAGGTTGCCGTAGGCCTGGCCGAGGGCGGGGGAGGTCGTCCAGGGAACAAGCCATTCGGCGAGGCCGTAGTACTGGAGCAGGCCGAGAACGGCACTGACGAGCCCAGCGACCAACACCCCGATCGCCAGCGGCTTCGCACCAGCAAAGCCGCCCCGCAACATGCCGGAACCGAGGCAGGCGGCCATGGCAATTCCCGCGATCGCCAAGAAAGCAGGAAGCGTCGATGAAATGCCGCTCCCGCGAGCCGACATGGCAACCATCAATGCCCCGGCCGCCAGCCACGCGAGGAGCGACCTTGCGGGAGCCGCTGTGGGGCCAGTGATCAACAAGCCAGCGACGCATGCCCCCGTTACCAGCAACTGCCAGACATTGACAGAGGGGCCTGCCACAAGAGGGGAGAGAAACGGCAGTGCGAGAAACCCGGTGCGGATGATTTCGATGAATTTCGTCGAAGAGGCGGAAACCTCGAGAGAAACGGTGCGAGGCGTCATTTGCGCATTGTGACGACCGGGCAAGTGCCGACGAGTGGCGGTCGATGGCAGACAAGCGGCTTTGCGAAAAGACACATTTGGAGACATTCTTTGCCGCCTATATCAAATTGTTGCCGGCGCTCCCGCCGAGCCGGGCAAAGAGGGTGTCTTTCCATGAAATTACAAGCAGTTCAATGCCTCCCACACCACGCACGACGCGGCACCGGCGGCTTCACCCTGATCGAAGTCATGATCACGGTCGCCATCATCGGCATCCTGGCGGCGGTGGCGCTGCCTGCGTACAACGACTACATCCGCCGCGGCAAGCTGCCCGAAGCGTTCTCGGAACTCTCCAGCTACCGCACGAAGATGGAGCAGTATTACCAGGACAACAGGAACTACGGTTCATCCACGAGTTGCGCCGCCGATTCGTCGGCGGCCAGTTGGAATACGTTTCCGAAGACCGGAACCAACTTCACGTTCAGCTGCGCGACCAACACCCGCACTGGTGATACCGCCCAGCAGAGCTATACCGTGACTGCGACCGGCAATACCGGGACTGCCGTGGTCAATCACGTCTACACGATCAATGAGCTCGGCACCCAGGGCACCACCAAGTTCAAGGGCATCACGGTAAGCGTGAGTTGCTGGCTCACTCGCGATACGACATGCTGAAAGCGACCATGCGGCAGCGGGGATTCACGATCATCGAAATCGTCGTGACTATCGCCGTCCTTGCACTGCTGCTTTTGGCGGCAATGCCAAGCATCGGCACGTGGATGGACAACGCACGCATCCGAAACGTGGCCGACGCATTGCAGAACGGCATACAGATCGCCAGGGCCGAGGCCGTTCGGCGCAACGAAAACGTATCGTTCTGGCTCGTCAGCCTCGAGGATCCCGCCCTGTTGGCCAACGACTGCCAGCTTTCGGCGACAAGCGGCTCTTGGATCGTGTCCATCGATGCACCTACCTCGCACTGCGGGGATGCCCCTTCTATCGATTCGTCGCCAAAGATCGTCACTGGTCGTGCTGCCGGCAACGGCGGACGCAACGTACTGGTGGCGGCCGTGCAAAGCGACAACACGACCGCTGCCACTTCGATCACCTTCAACGGCTTCGGTCGCCTCGCCAACACCGGCGCGATCGCCAAGATTTCCGTCACCGGACCTACGAGTGGCACCGAGTACCGTTACCTCCAGATCCGGATCACTCCAGCGGGTCAGGTCCGCATGTGCGACCCACGCGTGACCGACAGCACCGACCCGCGCAAATGCCCATAGCCTCCACAACCATGCAGTCCCTTTCACGACACAGTCAACTGCCGCCGGCAAGCGCCTCGCGCGTGCGTGGCATTGCGCTGATCGAAGTGCTGGTCGCCATGCTCATCTTCATGCTGGGCGTGCTGGGCCTGATCGGCCTGCAAAGCTCCATGACTCGAGCGCAGACCGAATCAAAGGTGCGCGCCGATGCAGCCTATCTGGCCAGCGAGCTGACGGGCCGCATGTGGGCCGACCTCAACAACCTCGCAGGCTACAACGGGACAGGCTGCGCATCGCAGACAAGATGCCTTGAATGGCAGACCAAGGTGGCGAGCAGCCTTCCCTCCGGAGTTGGTGCGGTCAGCTACGACGGCGGTTCGGGCAACGTCACCATCACCGTGACTTGGACCATGCCGAACGGCGACTCTCATCGCTATGTCACCAATACCACCGTGGCGAAGCCTACGACCTAGCATGACAACGCACGCCATCTCAAAAAACACCGCACAGCGCGGATTCACACTGATCGAACTCATGATCGGGCTGCTGCTAGGCATGCTGACCGTTCTGGTGATTTCGCAGGTACTCGCCCTTTCGGAGGGCAAGAAGCGCTCTATCACGACGGGCAGTGACGCTCAGGTAAATGGCGCCCTTTCGCTGTTCACCCTGCAGCGCGATATCCAGCAGGCCGGCTATGGCGCGGTCTCCAGCCCCGATGCCATGGGCTGCCAGGTCAAGGGCCAGTACCAAGGCGGTTCCGCTTTCACGCTCACACTGGCTCCGGTGACGATCACCAGCGGTGCGAGCGGCGCACCCGACACGATCACCGTGCTGCAAGGAAAAACCGCAAGCTTCTCGACGCCGATCATCCTGTCGGGCAATCATGCATCGGCTGACACTGCCTACATCGTCACATCGTCCTTCGGCGCAGTGGCAGGCAACATGATGATCGCCGTTCCGAAGGTACAGGGGAGCGGAACATGGTGCACGCTTTTCAATGTCACCGATGACACGTCGTCCCCCTTGACCGCCTTGGGGCCGACACGCATTCCCAATGCGAGCGGCGATAGCGGCAAGTGGAACCACACGTCGCTCTACCCCACAGCCGGATACGCGGCTGGCGACTATCTGCTGAACATGGGGTCAATGGTTTCCCGCGTCTATTCCATCAATAGCAACAACAACCTTCAGCTTGCCGAACTTTCGCCGGACACCGGGGCGACCAGCTCCCTCGAGCTCTATCCGGAAATCGTCAATCTCAAGGCCTTCTATGGCAAGGACACCAACGGCGACGGCCTCATCGACCTCTACGACGCGGCCACGCCAACCACAAACGCTGGCTGGAAACAGGTGCTGGCCATCCGTATCGCGCTCGTCGCGCGCAGCAACCAGTTCGAAAAGGACGCTGTAACGCCCAACCCACCCGAGTGGGATGTCGGCGCGACCACGTTCGCCGGTGTCACCCCCGTCAACTGCAGGGTCGGCAGCAGCAAGTGCATCAGGCTGCCCGTCGTCAATCAGGTCGGAGAGCAGTGGCAGCAGTATCGCTACAAGATCTACGACACGATCGTGCCGCTGCGCAACGTGCTCTGGAATTCGTGAGTCAGAGCCATGAAAAAGAACACACTCCACCCTCGCCGCCGCACAGACCGTCGCACGCAAAACGGCGTCTCGCTGCTCTTTGCACTGATTGCGCTGGTCGCATTGATGCTGGCCACGCTGGGCCTGATCCGCTCGGTCGATACCAGCGCACTGGTGCTGGGGAACGTTGGCTTCAAGCAAGACGCGACCGCCGCCGCCGACCAGGCAGCCGGGCAAGCAATCAACTGGCTCTCCACGAACAAGTTCGGCCTGAATTCGGATCAGCAGAGTAAGGGTTACTACGCGAGAAACATGGAGTTCGACACCGACGGCACGACCGTAAAGCCACCGGTCGATGCCACCTGGCATCAGATTGCGGGGACCAGCCGGCAGCTGATCGACTGGGACGGTGACAACTGCCAGGCAGCGGCCAGTGGCAGCTACACCGGTTGCTCGATCAAGCCCATTGCCGGGACCGATGTCGGTGGCAACAAGGTTCAGTTCGCGATTTTTCGCCTGTGCTCCAAGGCCGGCGACTACACGACCGATACATCCATCCAGTGCGCCAAGTACGCAGGCACCGGCTCCTCGGCCGCAGAGGACCACGGTGACCTGAACTACACGTCGCGCCCGGACATTCGTGGCGCCGCATCGCCCTACTTCCGCATCGTGGTGCGCGTCGCAGGCGCACGCAACACCGTCAGCTTCACCGAAACCATCGTGCACTTTTGACGAGAACAGGCTGCCTGGCGCAGCCGGAGGAAATCATGAAAAAACATTCCATTGTCTCGGTGACTCCGCGACGTACGGCCCTTGCCTTGCGTTTCGGTTCACTCCTTCCGCTGGCTGCAACACTCGCCGCCGTGGCACCCGCCGTGTTCGCAGCCACGACCGACATCTCGGATCAACCTCTGGTGACCCGGCAGGCCGTGCAGGCCAAGCCGAATCTGATGTTCATCCTGGACGATTCGGGTTCGATGAACTGGAGCTTCATGCCCGACGATCTGGGACAGGCCCGCAATACAAACGACGAGCCCTACACCGGTTGGTACGGCTACAGGTCCTCTCAATGCAACGGACTTGCATTCGACCCTTCGCTCAGTTACCCGCCACCGCTCAAGGCTGACGGCACGTCGTATCCCGACGTATCGTTCTCGGCTGCTCCGTCCGACGGCTACGTGTCGGGTAGCGCCACAACCAATCTCGCAAACGCGTACTACTACAAGTACAAAGGCGCGCAGTCCGTCATGGGATGGGCATACACCAAGAACGGCGTGGTCAACAACACGTTCTATGGCGAATGTTCAACCAGTACGTCCAGCAACTCTGCTCTGTTCGAGAAGGTCACGCTGACGAGTTCATCGGCAGATGCACAGAAGTACGCGAACTGGTATTCCTATTACCGCAAGCGTTACCTGCTGATGCGCACCGCAATGGGAAAAGCCATTTCCGGACTGGATTCGAGCTATCGCGTGGGCTTTTCCCGAATCAACCAGGACACGGTTGAAGACGGCGCCAATTTCCGCGACGTGAAGGATTTCGACGCAACACAGAAAGCTAACTTCTACAGCAGCCTCTACGGTGCGAGCCCTAACGGGGGTACGCCCTTGCGCACGGCCCTGGCAAAAGCCGGCCAGTACTTCGCCAAAAAGGCATCGGGGCAGAACTACGATCCCGTTCAATATTCGTGCCAGCGAAACTTCGCGCTGCTTTCGACCGATGGCTACTGGAACAGCGGTTATGGCACCGATCTGAATGGCAACAACGTTGGTCAGCAAGACGGGCTGGAAAACCGGCCAATGCGCGACGGCGCCAACATCGTCGTCACGACGGTCACTCCCTATACTGTGAGCGCCACTCGCAACGAGCTTGCACCGCGAACAAGGACGGGCACAGCGACGCGCACCGTATCCAACGCCAGCAAGGACAAGAACAAGTCGAACGCAAAGACTTGTCCGTCGGCATACACCGTGACGACGCGAAACCAGACGGCCACCGTCACGCAAACAGAGGTCACGACCTCACCGCAATCCGGCGTTGGCACCTATACCGGCACAACGACCGTGACAGATGGCGGGACGCCGTCCGCTCCCAGCTACAGCACCCACACTTACTCCAACTGGGTCTACGTTCCTTCGCCATCGACGGTGAGCAGTGAGAGCACGGGCTCCTTTGGCAACTCAGGCAGTTCCACTACAAGCTGTCAAAGCACGGCGGGCTCGGGGGTCGATGTGCCTTCCGCAGCGACAGCACCGAGCACGTGGTCGGGTTGGACCTCCGGAACGAAGACCTATTCGACCGTCACCGACGGCACGCCCGTGGCAGGAACACCCACCTCGACGACCGCCAGCATCAATGGCACGCCAGACACACTGGCAGACGTCGCGCAGTACTACTACGCCACCGACCTGCGCACCAGCGCGCTCGACAATTGCACGTCGGGCTCCTCCGGCGAGAAGGTCTGCGACAACATCCTGAAGAGCGTAGACAGCGATCCGGCGACCTGGCAGCACATGAACACGTACACGATCGGTCTTGGTGTCAGCGGAACGCTGACCTACGACAGAAATTATCTCACCCAGACATCGGGCTCGTATGTCGATCTGAAGAGTGGGGCCGTCAAGTGGCCCGTGCCGGCTGGTTACAACAGCGACTCCGGCGGCGGCGGTGACGCAACCAACGTCGACGACCTTTGGCATGCAGCAGTCAATGGCCGGGGTCGCTACTACTCGGCCCTGAATGCTGGTCTTCTCGCGGAGGCCATCCAGGGCGTGGTGACCGAAGTGCAAAAAATTCCGGGCGCCGCCGCGGCAGCCGCCACCAGCTCCGTCGACCTGGTCGCCGGCGAGAGCAATCAGGTCTACAGGGCAAGCTATACCTCGGGCTCATGGACCGGCGATCTGCAGGCCTTTCCGCTGAACGGCACGACCGGTGCCATCGGAGCCACGGCCACCTGGTCTGCCAGCAAAATCCTGGGCACGGCAACGCCGTCATCGCGCAACATCTACTTCAAGGGTGCGTCAGGCTTGCAGGCATTCACTTATGCGAACCTCAGTGGCACGCAGAAAGCCTACTTCGACAACATCTGCGCTCAGGCCGGTGCGCCAGCGCAATGCAACTCGCTGTCGAGCGACGACAAGCTGATCGCCAACGCAGGCACGAATCTCGTGGACTACCTGCGCGGCGTCCGGACCTTCGAGTCTTCGAGCCCCAGGACGGGCGGCGGCGCCGCAGTGGCCGCGCTCTATCGCAGCCGCGAGTCCATCCTCGGCGACATCATCAGTGGCGCGCCGGTGCGCGTCGGCAAGCCGCCTTTCAGCTACGCCGACACCGGCTACGCCGACTTCGTGACGACCAAGGCCACGCGCAAGCCGGTGGTGTATGTCGGTGCCAACGATGGCATGCTGCACGCGTTCTCGGCTGACAGCAGCGACGGCGGCACCGAGCTCTGGGCTTATGTGCCGACCGCAGTCATGCCCAACCTCTTCAAGCTGGCCAACACCGACTACGCATCACACCACCAGTACTATGTCGATGGCCCACCGATCATGGCGGACATCAAGGTAGGCACCGCCTGGAAGACCATCCTGGTGGGCGGCCTTGGCAATGGGGGTGCCGGCTACTATGCACTCGACATCACCGACCCACTGAATCCGCAGGTACTTTGGGAATTCACCAGCGCCGACATGGGCAAGACGTATGGCAACCCGGTTATCGGCAAGAAGGCCGATGGCACCTGGGTGGTTGCCTTTACCTCGGGCTACAACAACTCGTCTGGCGATGGCAAGGGTCACCTGTATGTGTTGAATGCGAACACCGGCGTTCAGTTGCTCGATATTCCGACCACCGCGGGCAGCGCAGCTTCGCCCAGCGGGTTGGCAAAGATCAACGCATGGATCGAAAGCCGTGCGGACAACACCATCAAGCGAATCTACGGCGGCGATCTTCAGGGCAACCTGTGGCGCTTCGACATCGACAACCTCTATCTTCCCAACCAGGGAGCGCTGCAACTGGCCAAATTCCAGATCAATGCATCCACACCTCAACCGATCACGATCAAGCCCGAAATGGTCCTGATCTCGCAAAAACCCGTTGTGGTGGTTTCCACGGGGCGATACCTCGGCACGAGCGACATCACGGATACGACCCAGCAGACTGTTTATGCGGTGAAGGATCAACTGACTGCCACCGGATGGGGCGATGTGCGTGCAGACACAACCAATTTCGTTCAGCAGACGCTCACGCTCAATGGGACCGCAGCGACCGCCACAACCGCATCGATCACGAACAATCCTGTCGACTGGAGTACCAAAGGTGGCTGGTGGTTCGACCTGCCGCATTCGAAGGAACGTGTCGCCACCAACATGACCATGCTTGGGGAGACCCTTGTCGTCGGTTCGGCCATACCGACAGGCGATGTATGTTCATCTGGCGGTTCGTCATGGCTCTACAACGTCAACGTGACCAACGGCGGCCAGATCGGCGACGGCCCTGTGGGCACTCAATGGAGTTCAACATCGATGATTGCGGGTATGACGCTGGTACGGGATGCCAACGGGAACATCCGGAATCTGATTCAGAACACGGATGGCACCATTACGCAGAAGCAGATCGACAGTGCGTCCACGGGTCTGGGCAGCGCGCGCAGGACTTCGTGGCGTGAGTTGGTGGATTGATGACACCAAGGCTGCCAGAGGCCCGCGATTCCGGCAGCCAACCGTATTTCTTGTTTGCTTGGTTGCTTCCGTTGGGCTGCATGCATTTTTTCTTGGCGCGCGTTCGGCGTCGCCCCATGCAGAAGGGAAAAATGTCG
The DNA here is from genome assembly GCF_051992195.1 of Variovorax sp. YR566. Lineage (NCBI taxonomy): Bacteria > Pseudomonadati > Pseudomonadota > Betaproteobacteria > Burkholderiales > Comamonadaceae > Variovorax > Variovorax sp. YR566. The sequence goes on from NZ_CP197092.1 coordinate 7,242,368, forward strand.
TCCGAATGCGGGTCAATACGCACCCGCTGCTGATCCCGGCGGGTGCTACTACTCTTGCAACGTCGAGCGATGCGCAGCAAGAGGCCGTAGCAGTCGATGCCGTGGCCTCTGCCCCGGAATCGTCGACATCGGTATCTGTCCTTGAAGATGCGAGGACGCCTCTGACATCACAGCCCGTGAAGATTTCATCTCCTGTTGAGATCCGCGCTGCAGTTCCCAACTCTTTCGAGGAGTACATTCCGCGCGCACACCTTACAGTTGCCCCCGTTGCCACTAGGCCGGTGATCCTCGAATCACCGCCCGGCGAAACGGCAAACGTACGACATGTTGGTGTACTGCTTCTCTACATTGACGAAACAGGCAAGGTGCAAGACGCCATCGCGCAGGAACCGCTGCTTCCGGAAGCCTATGAACACGCCGCGCGCGCCGCTTTCATGGCGGCGCAGTTCTCACCAGGTGAGTTTGCGGGTCGAACCGTCAAGTCGAGTCTGCGAGTCGAGGTCGTTTTTGAAGGCACGGTGTCAACCGCTCGTTAATAAACCTGGTATTGGATTATTCAGCTCACGCCGTCGCGCTCGGTAAGGACAGCATGACGTGGCCATGCCAAACTGGAAGCCAACTTTCGATGCTCAATTCTTCGAAGTCTTATTAATGTTTTGCGGCATTCAGGATGGACCACTTCTTTTTGAAGAAGGATAAAACCCCTCGACATGCAAAAATCCACACGGATTTCCAGTTGTCTTATCCAATAAAACAACCCAGTCACTCGCATGCCGTGCGACCAATGGAAGCCAGCGCAGATCACCTTCCGGCATTCCCGTATGAGCAACTGCTTTTAAAATATCAAGCGATCGTTTTGGTTGATAGTCAAGCAAGGCGGATATTGGCTGCGCATATTCCAATACTTTTGGCAGACTGGACGCATAGGACTGCCAACGACTTGGTCGCTGACTTGGCTCAATCCCGGCCATAGACATATCCATGCTTTCCAGCAGATCACTACTCCGCTGAGAAAGTCGAACTCCCAATAATTGAATTGATGAAAACGACCACGGTTTCGTCCACTCAGGCGCATTTTTTAGTTCTGGCTCATAAATATCTGCCCGACTGATCACGCGAAATCTGTCCACCTCATATACCAAAGCAACTGGCCTCGCCTCCGCCAAGCTATGTAACCCGTACACCAACGCTGCGACCTGAAGAACCACCACTAACCCCAGATCTAAACCAAGCTCTTTTTTTGATTTAAAGGGGTTAAAAAGCACTAGCGTCAACAATGGTCCGCAGATTACATCTACGGAAATAAGGATCCACAGTAAATCGCGCCCGCCAGCCAATTCTCCATAAGGATGCGGATACCACAATCGCAAGACCAAAAGAGTGGCCGAGCTCGCGACCAGAATGCTACCGATCGCATGAAAGCAACTCGCCTTCAATGCATAAGATATGCGTCTCGAAATATCTTTCATCGCACCAAGGAATAAAGCCCGTGACCAGCAAGCTGGTCACGGGCTTTATCAAATAAATTTAACTAAGACTCTCGGCTCAAAAATCAGCGGCAGTCGGCAGGAGCGTACTTAGCCAGCAATGTTGCACCGTTCGTTGCGCCGTTAATAGCCGTCTTATCCTTTGCATAGCAGGTCCACACGAGGGTGGCAGTCGGAATGGTACCAGCAGCCAGCACAGCACCAGATGCGGATGGCCACAATTGGACCTTATTGCCGGTCGCATTTGCGTTGTAGGTGACCTCGATCATACCATTTGCGGTATTACCGACGATCGTATTCACATTCTTGGAGGCAACCCCGCCGTTCAAAGAGCAGGTGCCAGCGGCAGCGCAAAAGGTCGTGCTACCCGAGTCGGTCGGCATGCCCTTGAAAAGGCCACCGTCTGCATCAGCGACGCCATTGGATGCATTGTCAGCAACCACGACTTTCAGGCCGGAGGCCAAAACAAGGCCTTCGGATACGCGTGCGCGCACCGTGTAGTCTTGGTAAGCTGGCAGAGCCACCGCAGCCAAAATACCAATGATCGCCACAACGATCATCAATTCGATAAGGGTGAAACCCTTTTGCACATTGCGTGCGATAGAACGACGGTTCATTCACTAACTCCAGGTTGGTTGGTTGTTACGCCCGGGAACCTGCCCGGAGCGAGGTACCTTCCGCAGCATCTGTGCCACCCATCCCCAGAGCCTCCTGCTGACCGAACACGTCACCTTTACCCACTTTGGCGTTACACGGTGTGACAGGATTCGCTAGCAAAAGCTACACGTAGTGACAAATTTGTCATGCCAGCGCATCACCCGCATCAGCAAGTCAGGATCCCATCCGCCTTCAGCCAGCGTATGTCCCGCTGCGCCAGTCCCGCCACCTGCTCGTCCATCAGCGCCTCGATCTGGCTCATGATCTCGTCGGTTTCGGTGGGCTTGGTGTGGGTGATGTAGATCGGGTACTGCTTCCCCGGCCCGATGTGCGCCAGCTCGTCGGCCAGCACAGCGGGCGACAGATGCAGGCTGCGCTCGGCCAGCGCCTGCTCACGGCTGCTGAAGGCTGTTTCGATCACCAGCATCGCGACGTCGAGCGCATTCACGCGTTCCCAGAAGGGCGCGTTGCGCTCGGTATCCCCGCTGAACACCCAGTGGGCACCGCCTTCGGCCCGTCTCACGGCAAAACCGCATGCCGGCACCGTATGAACCGCAGGCAGCACCTCGACCAGCTTGGGCTCACGGCTACCCAGCGGCAGCATTTGCCCGACGGCAATGACGTGAAAGCTCACGAACGGCGCCTCGATGCTGGGAATACTCTCGAAATCCGGCCAGATGACGTTGTTGAACACATGCGCCCGCAGCGCGTCGATGGTGGCCCTCAGCGCATGCACGCGCAGCGGCCGCTTGCGGCGGCTGCCCACGGCGTCGAGCATCAAGGGGAGCGCTGCGATGTGGTCGAGATGGCTGTGGGTGAGCACGACATCGTCGATGCGGACCATCTCTTCGAGCGTGAGGTCTCCAACACCCGTGCCCGCATCGACGAGCAGGTCCGTGTCGACCAGGAAAGAGGTGGTGCGGCAGTCTTTGGCGATGGCGCCTGAGCAACCCAGCACACGAACCTGCATTGTGAGAGACCCCTTGTGTGTGTCTGTCGTCATTTGGTTTCGAACCGGGTCGCGCCATCCCAATCAGGGTCTTGTGGTCGCAACGCCATCGAGGCTAAACGCTGGGCATAGAGCTGGTAAAGGACTTTTTTGGCATCCGCGGCGAGCAGGGGGGCCAGCAAGTTTCGGCCCATCGCCCAGTCCTGCCGTCGGTAGGCCGCGAGCACTTCGCTCCAGCGGCCGAGCAGTTGCCGGGTCTGCGCCACCGCCTCGGGCGTGCGCACGGCCAGGGGCGTAAAAACGGCAACGGCTTGTGCCTTTCCCTTGACGCGAACGCTGTCGAGTTCCTGCCAGATGTAGTCGGGCGCCAGCTCGCATGTCGCGCCGCTGGCCACGACTTGCACGCCGTAGTGTCCGCTCAGACCCTCGAGGCGCGACGCAAGGTTGACCGCATCGCCGACCACGGTATAGCTGCGGCGCGCGGCGGAGCCCATGTCGCCCACGCTCATCAGGCCGCTGTTGATGCCGATGCCCACGCTGATCTCGGGCCGGCCGCTGGCGCGGTGGATGTGGTTGATGTCGTGCACGGCGTCGGCCATGTCGAGCGCAGCCCGTACGGCGAGCGTGGCGTGGTCGGGTGTGTCGATGGGTGCGCCCCAGAAGGCCATGACGCAGTCGCCCATGTATTTGTCGATGGTGCCGCGGTGCGCGCTGATCACGTTGGTGAGTCGGCTGAAGACGGTGTTGAGAAAGGCCTGCAGCTCGGCCGGCGCCATCTGCTCCGACAGGCGGGTGAAATCGCGCATGTCGCAGAACATCACGGTCATGGGCTTGCTCTCGGCGCGCATGCTGTAGCGGCCGGGGTGCTCCATCATTTCGTTGACGAGCTGTGGCGGCACGTAGGTGCCGAAGAGCCGCACCAAGCCGCGCCGCGCGCGCGATTCGACGAAGTAGCCCCAGCTCATGTTGAACACGAAGGCCAGCGCCGTCATCGCCAGCGCCGACGCCAGGGGCAGCACGAGGCTGTGGCTCACGTACAGCCAGGTGTTGAGACCGATCAGCGCGGCGATCGTCCCCGCGGCCAGCAGCAGGGCGCGCGGTGCCGACAGCAACGACAGTCCGAAGGCCAGCACGAGCCCCGTCACCGCGACCAGCAGCACTTCGTAGCCCACCGCGTAGTCGGGCACGCTGAGCAGGCGATGGTCGAGCAGGGCGGAGACGACATTGGCATGCACCTCCACACCCGGAAACGCAGCCTCGACGGGTGTGGCACGCAGATCCTGCAGCCCCGGGGCCGTGGCGCCCAGGAGCACGATCTTGTCCTTCAATTCGCCCGGCCCGAGCCGGCCTTCAAGCACGTCCGCAGCAGGCACGTAGCGGAACGATCCTCCGTCCGAGCCGCCTGGGCCGCGAAACGGCACCTGCATGCTGCCCGTGCCGTCGACCGGAATTCGCAGGCGGCCCACTCTCAGCGATTCGAGCTGCGGCGCGGCGCCTCCTCCGGGCGCAAAGGCCGGCTGCACGGGCGGCGATCCGTTCGCGAGGCGGTAGACGGCGAGCCCCAGCGACTCGTAGTAACCCGGCTGCGCCTTGTCGCCCTCGTAGCGGGCGATGAGCGGCACGCTGCGGATGACGCCGTCGCCGTTGGCACCGACCAGCGTATTCAGGAAACCCGCCATTGGCGCGGCCTGCGCCAGTGCCGGCAGGCTGGCACCGAAGCCGTTCCAGGTCGTTGCGTAGATCCCGCCCGAGGGGAAGGCCCCGGCTGGCAGCAAGGGGGCAGCAGGCAGCTGCCCCTTGGCACTCGGCGCCTCGGTCCGCGTGAAGTAATAGCCCAGCGCCACGCGCCGGCCGCTCAGCGCCGCGGCGAAGGTGGCGTCATGGTCGAGGCCAGGCGCCAGTCGCTCGACCTCGGCGGACAGGCCCGGCACGTTGCCCAGCGGCCCGCTCGCCATCTCCCGCAGCCTGTCGAGGCCCGAGCTGCGGTCCGGCTCAAGAAACATGACGTCGAAGCCGAGCACGGCCGCCTGCTGGCGGGTCATCAGCTCCGTGGTGAGGCGGGCGATCTTGTCTCGTGCCCAGGGCCATTGGCCCTGGCGCGCCAGGCTGGCGTCGTCGACATCGACGATCACGACCCGCGCATCGGGTGTGCCCGGCATGGTGGCGCGCAGGCGGATGTCGTAGATCAGCCGGTCAAGGCGCTCGATCGCGGTCAGCGGCCAAGCGCCGGTGGCGTGCGCCAGCGCCAGCAGCACGGGCAGCAGGGTGATGGCGATGCGCGGCCAGTGCCGCCGCAGTTCCCTCACGGCGCGGCGTCCGTGAGGACGTTGCCGCGGCAGGCCGGAAGAAAAGGCGGCTCAGATGCGCACGAACTGCATGCGCGTGGCGCCACCCAGCTCGAGCACGTCGCGCTCCTGCAGCGCAACCGCCTCGGCGCCGAGCTGCAGGCCGTTGAGCGTGACGTTGCCTTCGACGCCCGCAGCCACGTAGCCCTGTCGGCGGCGCGTGACCACAGCCACCGCGACACCGGGCTTGCCGATGGTGGTGACGACCTTCTGCAGGGCCACGTCCTGCCCCTCGTTGGCACCGGAGAGCACGCGCAGCACCGGAATGCCGAGCTCGACCAAGGCGCCGGATTCCGTTGGCGCCGACGACAAAGGCATGGACCCCGAGGGGTACTCGGCCGACGGGGAGCGAACCGCGCCGGTGCCGATGGGCAGATTGCTGCGCGCGCGGAAATGGATGCGGCAGCCCCCGACCTCGATGACATCGTTGTCCTTGAGCGCCTGCCTCTGGATGGCGAGCGCATTGACATAGGTGCCGTTGGTGCTGTTGAGATCTTCAATTTCGACTTCGCCACCGCTCATGTGCAGCACGGCATGCTCGCCGCTGACCGCCAGATTGTCGATCACGATGTCGTTGTAGGCACGGCGTCCCAGCGTCGTGCGTTCCTTGGCAAGCGCCACTTGCCCGATGACAACGCCATCGACCGAGATGATCATCTTCGGCATTGCCGACTCCCCGAATCCAGAGCTTGAATGACGGCAAGCACATTGGCGGATTGCCGCCAGGGCCTGCTACTTGGCCGTGCGAGGCGCTTCTGCAACGCTCGCGCTGGCAAGGACAACCGAGATGTTGTCCCGTCCACCATTGTCATTGGCAATTGAAACCAAAAGTGATGCTTTTTTCTGAAGCCCGACATCGTGTCCTAGAAGCGTGAAAAGCTGCTCATCCGAAACCATCTCGCTGAGCCCGTCGGAGCAAAGCATATAGAGATCGCCCGGTCTTGCGCTGTGTTCGTGCATTTCCAGCAAGACTTGGGCCTCCACGCCCACGGCGCGCGTCACGAGGTTGCGGGTGGGCGAATTCAGGGCTTCCTCGGCGGTGATGGCGCCGGCGTCGAGCTGCTGCTGGCGCAGCGAGTGGTCGCGGGTGAGCAGCTCCAGCTTGTTGTTGCGCACCCGGTAGCACCGCGAATCGCCGATGTGGCCGACCAGCACGCGCTGCGGCCGGAACGCCGCGAGCACCAGCGTCGTTCCCATGCCCTGCAGTTCGTGATTGGTCATGCCGGCGTGCAGGATCGAGCTGTTGGCCTCGTCCGTGGCCGCCTGCAGCGCCCGCCGGATCACGCGGGTCGGCGCCTGCATTCCGGCCTGGGCGAACCACCGGCCGAAGCTGGCGTGCATCAGCGAGACAGCCATCGCGCTCGCCACTTCGCCGCCCTTGTAGCCGCCCATGCCGTCGGCCAGCAAGGCCAACCCCAGGGCGGAGTCCACGTGCACGGCGTCCTCGTTATGGGCGCGCATCCGCCCGACGTCGGTCAGGGCGGCGAATTCCCAGGTCAGCGGAGGGCGGGTGGAGAACAGGGAAACGCCGACACTCGCCATGGTTTGTCAGTGCCGACTTCTCGAAAACTCAGTGCGCAGCGGCGCGTGCGCGCCGTTGCAGCAAGCGGCCGCCGGCCACGACGAACAACGCACCAGCAGCAGCTGCTGCGTAGTGCAACCAGGGGTTGGCCGCCAGCGTGTCGCGCAGCACCGCGTCCTGCACGATGGTTTCGCCGCCGACCCAGCCGATCAGCGCGGCGCCCAGCATGACGATGATCGGGAAACGTTCCATGAGCTTGATCATGAGCGTGCTGCCGAAAATCACCAAGGGGATGCTGATCGCCAAGCCGAGGACCAGCAGGACCATGCTGCCCTGCGCGGCGGCCGCGACGGCAATCACGTTGTCCAGGCTCATCACCAGGTCAGCCAGCAGGATGGTGCGCACGGCGGCCATCATGCTGCCGTATTCCTTGGATTCGCCCTCGCCCTCGTCGTCCTCGCTCAGCAGCTG
>NZ_CP197093.1:0-455756 GCF_051992195.1 Variovorax sp. YR566
ATGCCGGCCGCATGCTCGCCGACGGCTATCTGTTCATCGTCGACCGCCTCAAGGACATGATCATCAGCGGCGGCGAGAACGTGTACTGCGCCGAGGTGGAGGCGGCGCTGCGCAGTCATCCGCAGGTCAGGCTGGCGGCGGTCATCGGCGTGCCGGACGCGCGCTGGGGCGAAGCGGTGCACGCGGTGGTCGTGATGGCCGAGGGTGCCGACGGCACCGCGGCCACGGCCGACGCGCTGCGCGCCTGGTGCCGTGAGCGCCTGGCTGGCTACAAGTGCCCGCGCAGCATCAGCTTCCTGCGCGAACTGCCGATGTCGGCCGCGGGCAAGGTGCTGAAGAACGTGCTGCGCGAGCGGGTGCAGACATGAAGCCCGTCACCGGCGCAGCCGGCCGCCACCTGTTCGGCCAGGTGCCGTTCACGCGCCTGCTGGGCGCGCGCCGCGAATTCTCCGAAGGTGGCCGCGCGCGCCTCGTCATCGACGAACGGCCCGAACTCGGCAACGTCATCGGTGGCGTTCATGGCGGCGTGCTGGTCACGCTGCTCGACGTGGTCATGGCGAGCGCCGCCGTGTCGCTGTTCGACTTTGCGCGCACCGCCGTCACGCTCAATCTCAACACCAGCTTCCACGAGCCGGGTCGCGGCCGCCTCACGGCCGACGGCGAGGTGGTGCAGCACGACGCCAGCATCGCCTGGTGCCGCGCGTCGATCACCGATGACGGCGGCCGGCTCGTCGCACGCGCGCAGGGCTCCTTCCGCTACCTGCCGCTGCCGCGGGCCGCCTGAGCCGCCAATTTCAACGACAGGAGACACGACACCATGAACCGCACCATCCGCTCGCTCAGCCGGCGCACCGCGCTCGGCGCACTGCTCGCGCTCGGCGCCGGCGCAGCCGCTGCGGCTTTCGCCGCCGATCCGTTCCCCCACAAGCCGATCACCCTGGTGATGCCATTCCCGCCCGGCGGCTCGTTCGATCCGGTCTTCCGCGCGCTGGCCGAGGCCGCTTCGCGCGAGCTCGGCCAGCCGATCGTGCTGATGCACCGGGCCGGCGCCGGCGGCATCACCGGCCCGGGTTCGGTGGCGTCGATGAACGAAGCCGACGGCTACACGCTCACCGTGATCCACAACTCCGTGGTCCGCGCGCCGCTGCTGCAGAAGATCGCCTGGCATCCGCTGCGCGACTTCACCTACCTGGCCGGCCTGTTCGGCATGACGACGGGCATCGCAGTGGCCCAGGATGCGCCATGGAAGACGCTCGACGAACTGCTCGCCGATGCGAAGAAGCGCCCGGGCGCCATCAGCTGGGGGACCGTGGGCGCCACCAGCATCAACCGCATCTACGGCGACCGGCTCGCGCGCATGAACGGCACCACCTTCAACATGGTGCCCTTCAAGGGCGGCAGCGAAGCCTTCACCGCGCTGATCGGCCGCCACCTCGACGTCTACGGCGACCCGGGCTTCGGCCCGCAGGTGCAGGGCGGCAAGGTGCGGCTGCTGGCCACCTTCACCGCCGAGCGCCTGAAGCGCCATGCTGGCGTGCCAACGGTGAAGGAGCTCGGCCACGATCTCGTCATCGATTCGCCCGTGGGCCTGGCGGCGCCGAAGAATCTCGACCCGAAGATCGCCGCGCGGCTGGCCAGCGCATTCCACAAGGCATCGACCGATCCGGCCTACCTGAACCAGCTCGACCAGTTCGACATGCAGCCGCACTGGATGGATGGCGACGCCTACACCGCCTATGTGAAGACGCAGTTCGAGCGCGACGCGAAGATGCTGGCCGAACTCGGTTTCAAGCCGGAGTGAACGCCATGGACTTCTCCGCTTTCGACTTCAAGGGCCGCCATGTGGCCGTGGCCGGTGGCTCCAGCGGCATCAACTTCGGCATCGCGCAGGCCTTCGCCCGTGCCGGTGCGCGCCTCACGGTGCTCAGCCGCTCGGCCGACAAGGTGGCAACGGCCGCGCAGCAGCTCGAAGCGCTGGGCGCGCAGGCGCTGGGCATTGCGGCCGACGTGCGCCAGCCCGAGGCGCTGGAACGCGCCTTCGCGCAGGGCGCGAAGTGCTTCGGCCCGATCGACGTGCTGGTCTCGGGCGCCGCGGGCAACTTCCTCGCCAGCGCGCTCGACATGTCGCCCAACGCTTTCAAGACGGTGGTCGACATCGACCTGCTGGGCAGCTTCAACGTCGCGCGGCTGGCGCATGCGCACCTGCGCCAGCCCGGCGCCTGCGTGATCCAGATCTCCGCCGGGCAGGCCTTCACGCCGACGCCCTTCCAGGCCCATGTGTGCGCAGCCAAGGCGGGGGTCGACATGCTGACGCAAGTGCTGGCGCTGGAGTGGGGTCCGCAAGGCATCCGCATCAACTCCATCGTGCCCGGGCCGATTGCCGACACCGAGGGCCTGAAGCGACTCGCGCCCACCGACGACACGATGGCCGCGATGGCGCAGCGCGTGCCGCTGAAGCGCCTGGGCCGCATCGAGGACATCAGCCGCATGGCGATGATGCTCGCGAGCGACTGGGGCTCGTACATCACGGGCGCCATCATTCCCGTCGACGGCGGCCTCGCGCTGACGGGGCCGCGCGACTTCACGGCGGCGGCCGCCGCGTCGAAGCGGGGATCCGCGCCATGAGCCCGCACCTCGCGAGCGTGCCGCCAGAAGGCGACGATAGGCCGCGCAGCGGACCGCAGCGCCACGTGCCCTTCTCCGAGCATCTGGGCCTGCGGGTCGAGCGGGCCGGTGGTGGCGAATCCGTGGTGTCGGTGGCGCTGCGCCCCGAGCTGCTGAACAACCACGCCAACGGCCATGGCGGCGTGCTGATGACCCTGCTCGACAGCGCCATGGCGCATGCTGCGCTCTCGCGCGTGGACTATGCGCGAGAGGTCGTCACTGTAGACATGCACATCGCCTTCATGCGGCCTGCGAGCGGACTGCTGCAAGCGCAAGGGCGCGCCACAGGCGGCGGCCGCTCGGTGTGTTTCTGCGAAGCCACCGTCACCGACGCCAGCGGCGAAGTGGCGGCACGCGCGATGGGCACCTTCCGCTACCGCGACCCGGCATGAGCGCAGCGCCGAGGCAGCAGCCATGAGCGTTTCGGCCAATCGTTTTGGGCCGATCCGCGATTGTCGATGCCTGCACATCGGCCGAGACTTCATTGCATCGTCACCGCGTCTCATCCAGGAGTTTCAATGACACGTATGCAGCGCCCCGTCCATGTGGTCGGCGTGGGCATGATCCCCTTCACCAAGCCCGGCGCCAGCGACCCGTACACCGTGATGGGTGCGCGCGCCGCGAAGCTCGCGCTTGACGACGCCGGCGTCGACTATTCGCTGGTGCAACAAGCCTATGTGGGCTATGTCTACGGCGACTCCACCGCCGGGCAGGCCGCCATCTACGGCGTCGGCCTCAGCGGCATTCCAGTCTTCAACCTCAACAACAACTGTTCCACCGGCTCCAGCGCGCTGTTCCTCGCGCGCCAGGCGGTCGAAAGCGGCATGGTCGAGTGCGCCATCGCACTCGGCTTCGAGCAGATGCAGCCCGGCGCGCTCAAGGGTGCCTACGACGACCGACCCTCGCCGATGGCGCGCTTCGCCGAGGTGATGACGCAAAAGCAGGGCTTCGTTCCGGAAGCACCGCGCGCCGCGCAGTTCTTCGGCGGCGCCGGCCGCGACTACATGGCGCAGCACGGCATCCGCCGCGACACCTTCGGCCGCATCTCGGTCAAGGCGCGCCAGCATGCCGCGCGCAACCCGCTCGCGGTGTTCCGCCAGACGCTGACCCTGGACGAGGTGATGGCCTCGCCGCTGGTGTTCGATCCGCTCACGCGCTTCCAGTGCTGCCCGCCCACCTGCGGCGCGGCCGCGGCCATCGTCTGCTCGGCCGAGTTCGCGCACAAGCACGACCTGGACATGCGCGTGGTGATCGCGGCGCAGGCGATGACCACCGACACGCCCTCCACCTTCGAGAGCAAGGACATGCGCAAGCTGGTGGGCTACGACATGACCGCCGCCGCGGCCCGGCAGGTGTACGAAGACGCCGGCATCGGCCCCGAGGAACTGGACGTGGTGGAGCTGCACGACTGCTTCACCGCCAACGAACTCATCACCTACGAGGCGCTGGGCCTCACGCCCGAAGGCACGGCCGAGCGCTTCATCGTCGAGGGCGACAACACCTATGGCGGGCGCGTGGTGACCAATCCCTCGGGCGGTCTGTTGTCCAAGGGCCATCCGCTTGGCGCCACCGGCCTGGCGCAATGCGCGGAGCTGGTGTGGCAGCTGCGCGGCCGGGCCGAGCAGCGCCAGGTGGAAGGCGCGCGCCTCGCGCTGCAGCACAACCTGGGCCTGGGTGGTGCCTGCGTGGTGACGCTCTACCAGGCGACCTGAATGATCGAGCGCCGCCATATCGGCCACACACTGCCGCCATTCCAGGTGGAAGTGGACAAAGGCCGCCTGCGCTTTTTCGCCAAGGCCACGGGCCAGACCGATCCGGTCTACGTCGACGAGGCCGCGGCCCGCGATGCGGGGCATCCGGGCTTGCCGGTGCCGCCCACCTTCTTCTTCTGCCTGGAGATGGAGGCGCCGAACCCGGCGGCCATTCGCGAGCTGCTGGGCATGGACTACCGCAGCCTGCTGCACGGCGAGCAGGGCTTCAGCTACCACGCGATGGCCTACGCCGGCGACACGTTGACCTTCCGCCAGCGCATCGAGGACATCTACGACAAGAAGAACGGCGCGCTCGAGTTCGTCGTGCGCAAGACCCACGTCAGCAACCAGCAGGGCGAACTCGTGGCCGAGCTGCGCTGCGTGACCGTGGTGCGCAACCCATGACCGGAAGTCTCACGATGACGACCACCACCCTTCCCGACTGGAACGCACTGCAGCCCGGCGATGCCCTGCCCCCGCTGGAACTGCCGCCGATCAGCCGGCTCGACCTGGCGCTGTACTGCGGCGCCTCGGGCGACCACAACCCGATCCACGTCGACATCGACTTCGCGAAGTCCGCGGGCATGCCCGACGTGTTCGCGCACGGCATGCTGTCGGCGGCCTGGCTCGCGCGGCTGCTGACCCATTGGGTGCCGCAGTCGGCGATCCGCTCGCTCGACCTGCGCTTTGCCGCCCTCACCCATGTGGGCGAGCGCATCAGCTGCACCGGCACCGTCGCCGAAAAATTCGAGCACGAGGGCCGACGCAGCGTGCGGCTGAAGGTCGCAAGCGCCAACGCGACCGGCGTTATCAAACTGAGCGGCGAGGCACACGTCGCCTGGCACTGACACCCCCCGAGGAGACAACACATGAACAGCAGCAGAAAACTCGAAGGCAAGGTTGCCATCGTCTCCGGCTCCGGCCGTGGCATCGGGCGCGAGATCGCCCTCAAGCTGGCGAGCGACGGCGCCCGTGTCGTCGTCAACGATCTGGACGCCGAGCCGGCCGCGCAGACTGTCAACGACATCGTGGCAGCGGGCGGCAACGCCACCGCCTGCCCCGGCAGCGTGACGGACAGCGGCTTTGCCGACCGCTTCGTGCGCACCGCGGTCGACAGCTACGGCGGCCTGGACATCATCGTCAACAACGCCGGCTACACCTGGGACAACGTGGTGCAGAAGATGAGCGACGAGCAATGGGAAGCCATGCTGGCCGTGCACCTGACCGCACCGTTTCGCATCCTGCGCGCCGCCTCCAACTTCATTCGCGATGCCGCCAGGCGCGAGGCCGACGAAGGCACCGAAGTGTTCCGCAAGGTGGTCAACATCTCGTCCACCTCCGGCGTGTATGGCAACGCGGGCCAAGCCAACTATGCGGCCGCCAAGGCCGGCATCAACGGCCTGACCAAGGCCATGGCCAAGGAATGGGGCCGCTACAAGGTCACGGTCAACAGCGTCGCCTTCGGCCTGATCAAGACCCGGCTGACCGAAGCCGATGCCAGCGCAGGCGCGAGCATCGACATCGAGGGCCGGCAGATCAAGGTCGGCGTCAACCCGCAGATCCTCAAGAACGCAGAGGCCCTGATCCCCCTCGGCCGCGGCGGCACGCCGCAGGAAGCGGCCGGCGCGGTCTACCTGTTCTGCATTCCGGAGTCGAACTACGTCAGCGGGCAGGTGCTGGTCTGCGGAGGTGGCCGGCCATGATCGGCGGGGCCGTTGCCACGCGGCCGTGGATGAACGAAGAACTCGAGATGCTTCAGGGCAGCGTGCGCCGCTTCTTCGAGCGCGAGTGCGTGCCCCATGAACCGCGCTGGCGCGCGCAGCATCACGCCGACCGCGACATCTGGACCAAAGCCGGCCAGGCCGGCCTGCTGTGCGCCAGCATCCCCGAGGAATACGGCGGCGGAGGCGGCAGCTTTCTGCACGAGGCGGTGATCTGCGAGGAGCAGATGCGCGCCATGGCGCAGAGCTTCAGCAACAACGTGCACAGCGGCATCGTCGCCCACTACCTGCTGGCCTACGGCACCGAGGCGCAGAAGCGCCGCTGGCTGCCGCGCATGGCCAGCGGCGAGCTGGTGGCGGCCATCGCGATGACCGAGCCCGCTGCCGGCACCGACCTGCAGCGCATCAAGACGCAGGCGCGGCGCGACGGCGATCACTGGCGCATCAGCGGCAGCAAGACCTTCATCACCAACGGCATGCACGCCGGCCTGGTCTGCGTCGCGGCCAAGACCGATGCGGCCGCCGGCGGCAAGGGCATCTCGCTGTTGATGGTGGAGACCGAAGGCATGGCGGGCTTTCGTCGCGGGCCGTTGCTCGACAAGATGGGCCAGAAGACGCTGGATACCACCGAGCTGTTCTTCGACGAGGTGCGCGTGCCGGCCGACAACCTGCTGGGCGGCCAGGAGGGCCGCGGCTTCGCGCAGCTCATGGCGCAGCTGCCGCGCGAGCGCATGCTGATCGCCGTCGGCGCGGTGGCGACCATGCAGCGCGCGATCGGCGACACGCTCGGGTACGTGCGCGACCGCCAGGTGTTCGGTCAGCCGCTTTTGAAGATGCAGAACACCCGCTTCAAGCTCGCCGAGTGCGAGACGCAGGCGCAGGTGGCGCGCGCCTTCGTGGACGACTGCATCGCCCGCCTGATGCGCGGCGAACTCGACGTGCCGACGGCCGCCATGGCCAAGTGGTGGACCACCGACACCTGCTGCCGCATCGTCGACGAATGCCTGCAGCTGCACGGCGGCTACGGCTTCATGAACGAATACCCGATCGCGCGGCTGTATGCCGACGTGCGCGTCGGCCGCATCTATGGCGGCGCCAACGAGGTGATGAAAGAGATCATCGCGCGAGCCATGGAGAAGCAATGATGGTCCAGGGCGAACGTCCGCACTTCCGTTTCTGGCCCAAGGGCGTCGCACGCGAGCTGGTCGTGCCGCAGGCGACGCTGCCGGAGTACCTCGAGGTCGCTGCGCGGCGGTATCCGGACAAGACCGCGATCGTCTACTGCGGCAGCGTCATCCGCTATGCCGAGCTCCAGCAGCGCGTGGGCGCGATGGCAACCTGGCTGCGCGGCACGCTGGGGCTGCAGCGCGGCGACCGTGTGCTGGTGGCCAGCCAGAACTGCCCACAGTTCGTGGTCGCCTGCTACGCGATCCTGCGCGCGGGCGGCGTGGTGGTGCCCGTCAATCCCATGAGCAAGGCCCAGGAGGTTCGGTACTACGCCGAGAACAGTGGCGCGCGCATTGCGTTCGTGGCGCAGGAGCTGCTGGAGCACTTCGAGCCGGGCTTGTTCGAGCGGATCGTCGTGCACGCGTACAGCGAGGCCGTGGTGCAGGCCTCCGACGAAATCCCGGACTGGGTGCTCGAGCCGCTGCATCCGATCTCGCGGCCCAATTGCGTGGGCTGGGCCAGCATGCCGACCGCCGGCGATGGCGCCGATCCGGGTGTGCGTCCCATGGATCTCGCCATCCTGCCCTACACCTCGGGCACCACCGGCCACCCCAAAGGCTGCATGCACACCCACCAGACGGTGATCGCGTCCCTGGCCGCCTCGCACGTCTGGAAGGGCCTGCATTGCGAGACGGTGGTGCTGGCCGTCGCACCGCTGTTCCACATGCTCGGCCTGCAGAACGGCATGAACATGCCGATCTTCCTGGGCGGCACCTCGGTGATGCTCCCGCGCTGGAATCCGGCCCTGGCCGCCCGGCTGATCGAGCGCCATCGCGTGACCGCGTGGACAGCCCCACCGGCGATGATCCTGGACTTCTTCTCGAATCCCGAGGTGGCGCATCGCGACATCTCCAGCCTGACCTTGCTCTCCGGCGGCGCCGCGGCAATGCCGGAAGCGGTGGCGACGATGATGCAGCAGCGATACGGCATCACCTACAACGAAGGCTACGGCCTGACGGAGACCGCCTCCTTCCTGCAGGCCAACCCGCTCGCGCGCGGCAAGCGCCAGTGCCTGGGCATCCCGGCGCAGGGCGTGGACACCCGCATCGTGGATCCGCTGACGCTGGGCGAACTCCCGCAGGGCGAGCTGGGCGAGCTGGTCACCCACGCCCCGCAGAACACCGTCGGCTACTGGCGCAACCCGCAGGCCGACCACGAAGCTTTCTTCGAGCTGGAGGGCAAGCGTTTCTTCCGTACCGGCGACCTGGCCTGCGTGGACGAGGAAGGCTATTTCTTCATGCGCGACCGCCTCAAGCGGATGATCAACAGCTCGGGCTACAAGGTCTGGCCGGCCGAGGTGGAGAACATGATGTACGAGCACCCGGCGATTCACGAGGCCTGCATCATCGGCGTGCCCGACGCCAGGCAGGGCGAGGCGGTGAAGGCGATCGTCTCGCTCAAGCCCGCCTTCCGCAGCGAGGTGCAGACGCAGGACATCGTCGATTGGGCACGCAGTCGCATGGCGGTCTACAAGGCGCCACGTCTGGTGGAATTCGTGGACGCCCTGCCCAAGTCGGGCACCGGCAAGATCCTCTGGCGCGAGCTGCAGGAGCAGCATCGCGCCGCGGCAGCAAAGCAGTCCTCATGAGCGTTCAGTTCGAACGCCGGGGCACCACCGCCGTGTTGACCCTCGACAACCCCGCCACCCGCAACTCGTTCACCCCCGAGCTGAAGGAGGGCCTGGCCGCCGCCATCGCGCAGGTCAAGGCGGACCGTGGAGTACGCGCCGTGGTGATCACCGGCGCCAATGGCGCCTTCTGCGCGGGCGGCGACCTGCGCGGCATCGCCGCCGCCAGCAAACTTGAAAGCGACGGCATGCGCGCGCGCATGCACAGCACGCACGCGATCTTCCGCGAGCTGCTGTCATTGGATCGCCCCGTCATCGCCGCCGTGGACGGTGCGGCCTACGGCGCCGGCTTCAGCCTGGCGCTGGCGGCGGACTTCGTGCTGGTGACGCCGCGCGCCCGCTTCTGCATGGTCTTCATGCGCATCGGGCTCGTCCCGGACTGCGGCGCCACCTACACCCTGCCGCGCATCGTCGGCGCGCAGCGTGCTCGCGAGCTGTTCCTTTCGTCCAGGGAAGTGGACGCGCGAGAGGCATTGGCGCTCGGCATCGCGATGGAGCAGCACGAGCAGGCCGCGCTGCTGCCGCGGGCGCGGGCGCTGGCAGACAGCTTTGCCGGCGCCTCGCCGCTGGCCGTGAGCCTGGTCAAGCGCATCGCGCTCGATGCGGGCGCCATGGAAGCCGCCTTCGAGGCCGAGGCCAACGGCCAGGCGCTGTGCTTCCAGACCACGCCGCACCGCGAGGCGGTGCGGCGGTTCTTCGACAAGCAGCCGTCGACCTTCCAGTGGCCGGCGCGCACCGACAAGGAGTGAAACGCATGAACAGGATGATGGAGAACAGGGTCGTCGTCGTCACCGGCGCCGGCATCGGCATCGGCCGCGACATCGCGCTGGCGATGGCGCGCGAAGGGGCCCGGGTCGTGGTCAACGACATCGGTGCCTCGGTGGCCGGTGAAGGCAAAAACGAAGGCCCCGCGCAGGCCGTGGTCAACGCGATCAAGGCCTTCGGGGGCCAGGCGGTGGCCAGTACCGACAGCGTGTCGGAGCAGACCGCCGCGGCGCGCATCGTCGGCACGGCGGTGGAGGCCTTCGGCCGCATCGACGTCGTCGTCAACAACGCCGGCATCCTGCGCGACCGCTTCTTCCACAAGATGAGCGCCGAAGAGTGGGATGCGGTGATCAAGGTGCACCTGTACGGCAGCTTCTACGTGAGCCGCGCCGCCGCCGCGCACTTCAAGGCGCAGGAAAGCGGCTGCTTCGTGCACATGACCTCCACCTCCGGGCTGGTCGGCAACCTGGGCCAGGCCAACTACAGCGCGGCCAAGCTCGGCATCGCGGCGCTGTCGAAGTCCATCGCGCTCGACATGCAGAAATTCAACGTGCGCTCCAACTGCATCTCGCCCTTCGCATGGAGCCGGATGATCGGCTCCATACCGACGGAGACGCCCGAGGAGCAGGCGCGCGTCGATCGGCTGAAGCAGATGACGCCCGCCAAGATCGCGCCGCTGGCCGTCTGCCTGGCCAGCGACGCTGCGAAGGACGTCAACGGCCAGATCTTCGCCGTTCGCAACAACGAGATCTTCCTCATGAGCCAGCCGCGGCCAGTGCGCTCGGTGCACCGCAGCGAAGGCTGGAGCCCGCAGACCGTGGCCAGCCATGCACTGCCCGCGTTGAAGGCGAACTTCCACGACCTGGCGCGTTCGGCCGACGTGTTCAGCTGGGATCCGGTCTGAAATGAAAAACCAGGCACAAGGGAACACCATGACCGAACCGCAAGGCGCGCAGGCCTTCCACCAGGGCGAACTGGATGGCGGGCGCTTTCTCGTGCAGCGCTGCGGCGATTGCAGCCGCCACGTGTACTACCCGCGCCAGAGCTGTCCGCACTGCGGCAGCACGGCGCTGGAATGGAAGGCGCCCAGTGGCCTCGGCACCGTGCATGCCGTGACGACCGTGCGGCGCAAGCCGGCGGATGGCGGCGACCTCAACGTCAGCCTCGTCGATCTCGACGAAGGCGTGCGGCTCATGAGCCGCGTGGACAACCTTGCGCCCGAGCTGGTGCGCATCGGCCAGCGCGTCAAGGCGCGGGTGCAGGTGAAGGACGGCCGTGGCCTGGTGCTGTTCGACGCCATCGAAGGAGCGACGGCATGAGCGCAGCGCCAAGGGTGCACCAATGAGCCCCGGACTGAAAGCCCTGCGCGGCAACGCGGCGATTGCCGGCGTCGCCACCTTCGGCTGCGGCGAGACGCCCGGCTTCACCGACATGGAACTGCTGGCGCGCTCGGCGCGTGCGGCCGTGGCCGATGCAGGCCTCGCGATGGGTGACATCGACGGCCTCTGTACCGCGAGCGCGTCGGCCGCGATGTGGGCGCTGCCGGTGGTCGAGTACCTCGGCCTCAAACCGCGCTACGTCGACGGCACGATGCTGGGCGGCAGCAGCTTCATCGCGCACCTGCTGCCCGCGATGCAGGCAATCCACGCCGGCCGGTGCAGCGCGGTGCTGGTCTGCTACGGCAGCGCGCAGCGCAGCGCAGCCTTCGGCCGGCGCGAGATCGTGGCGTCGCGCCGCTTCCTCGACCCGCAGCCCTACGAGCACCCCTACGAACCGATGCTGCCGGTGTCGGCCTACGCGCTGGCCGCCTCGCGCCACATGCACGAGTTCGGCACCACGCGCGAGCAGTTGGCCGACGTGGCGGTGGCGGCACGCGCGTGGGCCGGGCTCAATCCGCAGGCCTTCATGCGCGAGCCGCTCACGCGCGAAGAAGTGCTGGGCGCCCGCATGGTGTCGGACCCGCTGACGGTGCGTGATTGCTGCCTGGTCACCGACGGCGGCGGCGCCTGCGTGCTGGTGAGCGCCGAGCGCGCCAGGGACCTGCCGAACAAGCCGGTCTACGTGCTGGGCAATGCCACGGCGGTGTGGAACCGGCAGATCTCGTCGATGGCGGATCTCACCGTCACGGCGGCCAGCCAGTCGGGCCGCGAAGCCTTCGCCATGGCGGGACTGGCGCCGCGAGACATCGACGTCGTGCAGCTGTACGACGCCTTCACCATCAACACGCTGCTGTTCCTGGAAGACCTGGGCTTCTGCCCCAAGGGCGAAGCGGGCCGTTTCGTCGCCGACGGCGCCATCGCGCCGGGCGGCAAGCTGCCGGTCAACACCAACGGCGGCGGCCTGTCGTGCGTGCATCCCGGCATGTACGGCATCTTCGCGCTGATCGAGGCCGTGCGGCAGCTGCGCGGCGAATGCGGCGAGCGCCAGGTCAAGAACGCACACACCGCCATCGCGCACGGCAACGGCGGCATGTTGTCCAGCCAGGCTACCGCGATTCTCGGCACGGGCGACGCTCTCTGAGGAAGCCCACATGATCCGCGACCCGCAGACCCTGGAAGCCCTGCTCGACGCCGTCAACCGCTTCGTGCGCGAGCGGCTGGTGCCGGCCGAAGCGCTGGTGGCCGAGACCGACGAGATTCCGGACGACATCGTGCGCGAGATGAAGGAACTGGGCCTGTTCGGCCTGACCGTGCCTGAGGAATACGGCGGCCTCGGCGTGACGATGGAAGAGGAGGTGATGGTGATGCTGGCGATGGGCCAGACCTCGCCCTGCTTCCGCTCGTTGTTCGGCACCACGGTGGGCATCGGCTCGCAGGGCATCCTCTTCGACGGCACCGAGGCGCAGAAGAAGAAATACCTGCCGCGCCTGGCGACCGGCGAACTCATCGCCTCGTTCGCGCTGACCGAGCCCGAGGCTGGCTCCGACGCGGCCTCGCTGCGCACCACCGCGATCCGCAGGGACGACCACTACATCGTCAACGGCACCAAGCGCTTCATCACCAACGCGCCGCATGCCGGCATCTTCACCCTGCTGGCACGCACCGATGCGCAGGACAAGGGCGCGGGCGGTGTCTCGGCCTTCATCGTGGAGGCGGACACGCCTGGCATCACCATCGGCCGCAAGGATCGCAAGATGGGCCAGCGCGGCGCCCACACCGCCGACGTCATCTTCGAGAACTGCAGGGTGCCTGCCAGCCAGCTGATCGGCGAGCGCGAGGGTCAGGGCTTCAAGACGGCGATGAAGGTGCTGGAGAAAGGCCGCATCCACATCGCCGCCATCTGCGTCGGCGTGGCCGAGCGCATGCAGCGCGATGCGCTGAACTACGCCATCGAGCGCAAGCAGTTCGGCCAGCCCATCGCTGAATTCCAGCTGGTGCAGGCGATGCTCGCCGACAGCCAGGCCGAGATCTACGCCGCCCGCTGCATGGTGATCGATGCAGCGCGCCAGCGCGACGAGGGCCGCAACGTCTCGACCGAGGCCTCCTGCTGCAAGCTGTTCGCCTCCGAGATGTGCGGCCGCGTGGCGGATCGCGCGGTGCAGATCTTCGGCGGCGCCGGCTACATCGCCGACTACGGCATCGAACGGTTCTACCGCGATGTGCGCCTGTTCAGACTGTACGAAGGCACCACGCAGATTCAGCAGATCGTCATCGCGCGCAACCTGGTTCGCGAAGCGGTGCGCTGAGTTCCACCGATCCACCCGAGGAGACAAAACCATGAAGACATCGAAGATGCGAAGACTCTGCCTTGCGGCCGGCCTGGCCGCGTTGTTGGCGGCACCGGCCCTGGCGCAAACGGCCTATCCGGCACAGCCATTGAAGCTGATCGTGCCCTACCCCGCCGGCGGCGCGACCGACACGCTGGCGCGCACCATCGGGCAGAAGCTGCAGGAAGCCTGGGGGCAGCCGGTGCTGGTGGAGAACCGGCCCGGTGCCGGCGGCACGATCGGCAACAGCTTCGTCGCGAAGGCACCGGCCGACGGCCACACCATGCTCATCGCCATCACCGCGCTGATCCAGCAGCCGATGCTCATGGAGAAGCTGCCCTACGATCCGCTGAAAGACTTCGCGCCGGTGACGATGATCGCGCGCAGCCCCAGCATGCTGGCCGTGCCGCTGGATTCGCCGGCCAGGAATCTGAAGGACTTCATCGCGATGGTCAAGCAGAGCCCGGGCAAGTACAACTTCGGCAGCTACGGCGCCGGCACCTCGTCGCACATCCAGGGCGCGCTCCTGAACATGCAGGCCGGCATCGACCTGGTGCACGTGCCTTTCCAGGGCGCCGCGCCGCTGGTCACCAACCTGGTGGGCGGCCAGCTCGCGTCGGCCTTCATCGACAGCGCCAGCGCACGGCCGCATCTCAAATCGATGCGCCCGCTGGCGGTGACCGGCACGCAGCGCATGCCAGGGCTGCCCGACGTGCCCACCTTCGCCGAGCTGGGCTACCACTCCTTCGACCCTTACGGCTGGTTCGGCGTGCTCCTGCCCGCTGCGACGCCGGCGCCGATTGTGCAAAAGCTGTCGGACGAGATCGACCGCATCGTGCACCAGCCCGAGGTCAGCGCCAAGATCGAGGCGCTGGGCCTGCAGGTGGCCGGCGGCAAGCCGGAAGCGTTCCAGAAAGTGGTGCGCGCGGATGCCGCCATCTACGCGAAAATCATCAAGGACGCCAACATCCGCGTGGCGCAGTGAGTGCGCATCTCTATTTTGTCCTCAGGACATGAGGCCCGCATCCCCCGCCGAATCAGTTGGACAGCTCAAGCGGATTTCTCATGGCCAGAGACGTTCCGTGATCCATCCCGATCCTTTCCGTCGATAGCGTAGCCGCGTGACACGGCACAATTCCTCTCATGACGACGAAGGAGACGCTGTCCGATGAGGAGCTGGGCGTGCAAGCGAGCCAATGGCGCAAGAGAGCATTGCAGGGAGATCTGCATGCGCGCGGCATTGCTCACGAACTGGAAAGGGAGATACGCCGACGCTCCGGCGTGCCCATCACGAACTACGACACTCTAGACCTGCGCCCACTCGATTTGCGCACGGCGGTCCAGCGCCGGTGGTGGAGATTCTGGCGGGGCGCGTGATCGCCAAGCCGACCTGTCGACCCTACGCAAGCGCGTGCTCCGACCAGCGTCGCCTGCGAGAAAAGTGAGGTCGGCTTTGATTTGGCATTTCCTCGGCTCAGCACTTCTGGGCGCTGTGCTCGCCGCCGCGCCAGTCCAGGCCGATTCACGCGATCTGCCGCGGGCCATCGAGCCGAATAGAAGCGCAACTCTGACGGTGGCGGACTTCCTGCGTGGCGTGGAAGTGCTGAACAAAGTCGGGCCTGTGCGCGCCGAGAAAGACCCGGCCTATGTCTCGGCCCTGCGGGGCCCGGCTCGCATCGGTGAAGCCTAGGCGGCGGACTATGGGCGGACAAAAAGAAGGGCAAGACGCTCGACAGCTGTCCGACCGGCAAAGTCAAGATGACAACCGACACGCTGGTTCCCTATCTGCTGCGCCTGCCGCCCGAGGAGAGACAATGCCCATGGACAAGGCAGTCCGTCTGCACATGCGCGAACTCTATCCATGCCCGGCCCCAAGTCAGCCTCAATAGGCGAGTCGAACGCCACCACTGCTGACGAGACTGCTGCGGCCCTCACGCGCCTTCGCCGCCTGCCGCTTCACGATGCCGCTGCGAACGAGATGCTCCACGGTGAGGGCGGTCTCGCCCTCACCCAGCTTCGCTCGCCCTGCAAGCTCGCTCGTCGAGAACTGTTGATCGGGCGCCGCGTACAGGACCGTGAGGAACTTCTGTACTTCGGGAGAGAAAAGGAAATCCGCGGCACTCATTCCTGCTTTGCGGTCGGCATCGGCGCTTCATCTATCGCTGGGGCAGCGCAGCGCCTGAGCATGAAAAGAAAGCGACAGCGGTCGGCATCGAGGCGGTTTCCCTGAGCGGCTTTTTTCTCCCTGGCCTCTACCAGCGCCGAACCGCTGTCGACAGGCAGTGTGCGCGCCCCCATCGAAGCCAACGTGAAGTCTGTGCGGGAGTTCCGCGAAACGATACCTGCCGTCCTGTGAGGTGCGACCTCGAAACCTCGGATGAAGTCTTGAGGAGGCCAAAGTAATCCTTTCGAGGAGCAATCACAGAAACCAGAAATGGACATTTGATTGCTTCATTGAACATGTCGTTACGCTCGTTCCGATCATTGCCACACAGCGCAATGCATCCGAATTCAAAAGAATTAACGAGGGTCACGCATGCATTTCGACGCGACTGCCGCGCACGGCAGCTTCAACCATCGCCAGCTCAAGCGACTCGCTCTGCAAGGCGCTGCAGTGCTCACGCTGCTGGGCATTTCCGGATGGGCCCAGGCGGCCTGCTCACTGAACTTCACATCGCCCAGCAAGGGCGCGAAGGTCACCTCGCCCAACATCACGGTGTTTGGGACCGGCGGCGGCGATGCCACCACCGGTGACGCCGGCACCGTGACCGCCACGCTCAACGGTTCGCCGTTCTTCAGCTACTCCGGGTCCTTCACCGCCGTCGTGTCGTTCCTGGAAGGACGCGGCGTGCCCGTCACGCTGCGTTCCGGCCCGAACTACCTGGCAGTCTCCGGCAGCGTCGGCGGATGCAGCGCGTCGGACTATATGACGGTCTACTACGACACCTCCGACGTCATTCCGCGCAAGAACAAGGGCGACGGCACCGAGCGCAACGGACCGCAGTCGTGCACCGGCAACCCCATCAACTTCGCGATGGGCAACAAGGTGCAGGAGGAAGAAGACTTCCGCAGCGCGTCCACGCACTATCCCCTGCGGTTCGCACGCATCTTCAACAGCGCCGACGGCTACTGGCGCTACTCGTACGCCATGCGCCTGAGGATCAGTGCGACCGAGGCGGTGCTGCTCCATGCGAACGGACGGGAATCGCCGTTCGCACGCAGCGGCTCGACCATCACGCCCGATGCGGACGAGCTCGGCACGCTCACACAAACGAGCACGGGCTGGCTTTATGTCGACGTAGACAACACCCGGTACGAGTTCAACACCACCGGTCGCCTGACCAAGCAGACCCATCCCGATGGCTGGTATCACAGCCTGTCCTACGGCACCAACGGCGCCGTGACCGTGACGGACGGCTTCGGCAACAGCATCGGCTACACGGAAGACGCCCACTTCCAGCCGCGTACGCTGACCACGCCCAACTTCAGCGTCGCCTACAACTACGACACTGCCAACCGGCTTACTTCCGTCACCAAGACGGCCGGCTCGAATGTGACGAGCCGCACGTACCACTACGAGAACGCCGCCAACCCGCGCTTTCTCACGGGCGTGACCGACGAACTGGGTGTGCGCTTCGCCACCTACGCCTACGACTCGCTGGGTCGCGCAACGAGCACCACGCACGCAGGCAATGCCGGGCTCACGCAAGTGGCCTACAACGCCAACGGCACGACGACCGTGACCGACCCGGTGGGCCGGGCCACGACCTATCACTACGTCGTCGTCAATGGCGTCAAGCGCATCTCCCAGATCCAGGGCGAGCCGGCACCGGGCTGCCCGGCCAGCAACTCGTCGTTCACCTATGACGCCCGAGGTCTCCTGTCGAGCCAGACCAACGCGACCGGCAGCGTCACCAGCTTCACCTACAACACCCGAGGCCTGGAGGCTTCGCGCACGGAAGCACTCGGCGCACCCGAGCAAAGAGCCATTGCCACGACCTGGGACACCACGCTGCCGGTGCCCACGCTCATCGCGCGGACCGGCCAGGAGGCGGCGTACACCTACGACACGAGCGGCAAGCTGCTCACCGAGACGATCACTGACACCGGCGGCACATCAGGCACCGCTCGCACAAGCCAGCGGACCTACACGACCGAAGGTCTGGTCCAGACGCACACCGAACCCAACGGTGCCGTCACCACCTACGCGTACGACACCCGTGGGAACGTGCAGAGCGCGACCAACGCGCTGGGCCACATCACCACCTACACCTACGACACGGCCAACCGTCTCACGAGCCAGACGGACCCGAACGGCCTGGTCACCACCTTCACGTGGGATGCGTACGACCGACTCCTCACGCGCACCGTCGGCACCGGACCTGGCCAGACCACGACCCTGACCTACCACCCCACCGGCACGATGGCGACCACCTCGCTGCCGACCGGCCTGGTCACCAGCTACACCTATGACGCTGCGCAACGCCTGACCGGCTGGAGCAACAACCGCGGCGAGAGCGGCACCTACACCCTCGATGCGGCCGGCAACCGCCTGACGGAGCAGACACTCAACAGTTCCGGCTCGATCGCGTGGACGACTGCGCGCACGATCAACAAGCTCAACCGCGTCGCCACCCAGACGCAAGGGACCAATCAGAACGAGAGCTTCAGCTACGACGCGAGTGGTGATCGCATCGCCCAGACCAATGGGCTGAACCAGACCATGAGCTGGAGCCTCGACGCGCTGGCCCGCGTCAAGACCATCACTGACGCGGCCAACGCCAGTGCCGGCCTCGGCTACAACGCGCTCGATGCCATCACCCAGGCCAGCGACTTCAACGCCATCGCCACCAGCTACAGCCGAGACGCCCTGGGCAACGCCACCGCAGAAGCCAGCGCTGACAGTGGCCCTCGCAGCAGCCAGTACGACGCCCTCGGCCTGCCCAGCCAGATCATCGATGCGCTCGGCCAGGCCACGAGCATCACCCGCGATGCGCTGGGACGTCCGACCAGCCTCGTCTTCGCCGACGGCAAGACCACGACCTTGCGCTACGACCTGAGCACCAACAGCAAGGGCTACCTCAGCGAGATCATCGACCGCTCCGGCATCACGGAGTACACGCGAGACATCCACGGGCGCGTCACTCTCAAGAAGCAAACCCTGGCGACAGGCACAACTACGGGCAGCGTTCAGCAAGTTGCCTATACCTACAACACCGCCACCGGCCAACTCGCCAGCGTCACGTATCCGGGCGGCGGCGTGCTCGGCCACTTCTACGACACGACCGGCCGCCTCGTGCAACTCGGCTGGAACGGTGCCCCGCTGATCGACGCCGTCACCTGGAATGCCCTGGGCCAGCCCACGGGATGGAACTGGGCCTTCACAAGCACCAGCCCGAGGCTCGCGGCCAACCGCAGTTACGACAGCGCCGCGCGTCTCACCCAAACCGAGTTCAGCAGCTACACCTACGACGCGGCCGGGCGCATCGGCAGCCTTACGCAGAACCTGTGGGGTCCTGCCGACAGCGATCCGGCTCACAGCACCATTGCAGTAGCCGACAACACCTGGATAGTCGGTTACAGCGCGACGGGCCGCATCGTCAGCTTCACTGGTCCTGGCGACAGCGCCAGCTTCAGTTATGACGCCAACGGCAACCGGATGGCGAGTACCCGGGTTCTGGCAGGCCAGACCACCAGCCGCAGCTACACCCTGGAGCCGGGCAGCAACCGCCTCGCGGGCTTCAGCCAGACCATCAACGGCACCAGCAGCACCAGCGTCGCCTATGGCTACAACGCCAACGGCGACCTGACGAGCGACGGCCTCAGAAGCTATGGCTACGACGCGGAAGGCCGCCTGGCCACGGCCACCACGGGCGCCAACGATGTCAGCCCGACCACGCGCTACGCACACAACGCCTTGGGCCAGCGCGTGTTCAAAACCGAGCCGCTGTACCCGCCCAGCCAGGGCGACGAGAACGACCCCGGCTTCTGGAACAGTCTCGTGGCGTTCTTCACCAAGCTGTGGAGCCCGACCACGACACAAGCCGAGCAGCTCGGCTACGCCTATGTCTACGACGAACAGGGCAGCCTGATTGCGGAGGTGGGCAGCGGCGGCACGAACAGTTCGGGCGAGGCGCAGTACATCTACCTGCCGACAGCCAATGGGCCGATGCCGATCGTCGCCGTGGTCAATGGCACCACGTATGCGGTGCACAGCGATCACCTGAACACGCCGCGCAAGCTCACCGATGCGACCGGACAGGCAGTCTGGCAATGGGGCTACAGCGCGTTCGGAGAGCACAAGCCGACGCTGGCGAAGAACCGGTTCGCCAATCTGGAGGTGACACCGAATCCAGGCACCACGAACATCGCAGAAGTGAAGTTCAACCTGCGGTATCCGGGGCAGTACGCGGACGAGGAGTCGGGACTGTTCTACAACTACTTTCGCAGCTATGACGCAAGGACGGGGCGCTACAGCCAGCCGGATCCGATTGGGCTCGACGGGGGGTGGAATCGGTTCGGATATGTCGATGCGAATCCGCTGGGCTTTATTGATCCGCTGGGGCTGGACAGTACCAATTACTTGAATATCTCCGGCGGCAGAAGCGTTCTGAATGGTCCGTCGAATGGCAACTGGGGCGGGAAGTGCTGGAGTGGCGGCCAGTATTCATGCAGTGGCAACCCTGTCGGTGCTGCGCCGCCGGCAGACAGCGGCGATGCGTGCTATCAGCGGCATGATCTCTGTTACGTCGCGTGCGGATCGAATGGTGCATGCCGAACGGTTTGCGACAGAAGGATGGTGGATGAGTTGAGAGCACTGCCCGACGATCCTCGGCAATGGCCTCAACCTCCACGGCCAGGCACAGAATCAGATACTCGTGCATACAGAGACTCGGCGATCGGAAGCTTCAGGTGAAAAATTCGAGGTCCTTGGTCACGTTGTGGGCACCCTTTGCCTGCGCCTGTCTGCTCACGTTCGTGGCCTATAAGACTCTTTGGGCCACTCAGTGGTATTGGACTTTCCTTTCCCTGCTCGGGGTCCTGAGCTGCCTACTTGCCTTCAGAGTCTTGAAAAAAACCGGATTGAAATGGTGGTCGATAGCGAGCGTGACGATAGGCCTGCTGATGGGGCAATGGTGGTTCGTGGAGCGCTTGATTCTGCGAATATTCTGGCAACTCAACGGATTCGCTCCATAGGCCATGGCGCTCGATGATTCGAGCATCGCGGACGCATCTACAAGAGGGCTGCTTTCGAGACGGCGAAGACTCCTCGTATTCAGCGGCGTGGCAATGGTTTGGGTCGGAATTCTTCTCTATTTCGGAACCTCTCCGGACCAAGCTCGTGAAGAGCGCCGCAACGCTTGCACCGCGCAGTGCAAGTCACTTGTCGGGGTTTTGGAGGGAGAGAAGTACGTCGGACCGAGCTGGAAAACCAGAGAAATCAACTCGAAGTGCGTTTGCAGATAGCGGCGGCCAGGTTTGACGCCTCGGGGCCGCCTGCTCGCTCGCGATCCAAGCTTCCTCGATCATCCACTTGGAGTGGATGGCCCCGGCCACGTCGACGGCAAGGTTGCAAGCCGCACTGTGCTACAAGTGTGCTACAATTTATCCACCTCCATCCTCACAAGGTCAATCAGCATGTCGACGACCACCATCCGCATTGAAGATGAACTGAAAGCCCGCATTGCGGCTGCAGCGGCGAGGTCGGGCAGGTCTTCGCATGCGTTCATTCTGGAGGCGCTTTCCGACATGGTCGAGCGCAGCGAAATGGACGAGGAACTGCATCGGATCGCCGACAAGCGCTGGGCTGCGTTGCAGCGCACCGGTGAATCGGTCGCTTGGGAGGACGCGAAAGCCTACTTCCAGGCACGCGCTGCCGGCAAGAAGGCCCATAGGCCGTCGGCTCGCAAACTGGGAGGCTGAAGGGTTCATGGTTCGTATCGAACTGGCACCGGAGATCTTGGATGACATCGATCGCTTCATCGACCACTTGGCACTGCACGAAGTCGTCGACGTGGTGGATCAGGTCCAGGAAATTCTCGAAGCCATCCAGATTCTTTCGCGCAATCCCCTGATCGGCCGTCCCGTCAGGGACGGGAAGCGGGAATTGGTCATCGGCAAGGGCAGCCGCGGCTATGTGGCCCTGTACCGCTATCTGGCTGAGATCGAGACAGTCTTCGTCCTGGCAGTGCGAGCCCAGCGAGAGTCCGGGTTCAAACACTGACGGCTCCTTGAGCGATCCTTGCGTCATGTCAAGCCCGGGAGCCCGCGCGCTCCCGACACTGGCGTCGACACATGAAAATCCCCCAAGGACCATTGAACCAACCGGGCCAGCGTAGCGCATGCTGCGCCGCCGATGATGGACGAACCGAACGCCCTCAAGCTGGGATGGTGAAAAGCGTACCAGTTCGTTGTCGATTTCGGGCCGCCGGGCACCGCCGTGCGCATGATCGAGGTGAAGCCGCCGTGTTGATTTTCCGCGCGGGCATGATCCAAGTTTCCGCGAAGAATTAACCCTCCGTGCGCACGCCTGCGGTTTCGTGCAATCGGTGCGCAAAGATAGATCAGCGCTCGATGGAAAGGCAAGTTAGGCGCGCGCGCGGAAATCCGCACACTGGCTTCGGCACCGGCCCTGGCCCCACCTCCCGTGCCGCACGGTTCCAACCCTCTCGTCTCATCCTCGAACGGCTGGCCTGGCGTCCCACACAGGGTGCCAACGCAGGTGGGATCTCCCCAGGGACACGGCGTTCGCCGGCGCCTACTCGGACGGTCGCGTCGCCGTCAGGCCCGTGGGCGGGCCGTCGATCGCGGTCCACCCGCCATCCACCGACAGCGAACTGCCAGTGATGTAGCTGGCTGCGTCAGATGCGAGAAAGGCCACCGCCGAGCCCACCTCCGACGGCTGCCCCCAACGATTGAAAACCGTGTGGGCCGCATAGGTGTCGTAGATGGCCGCACGCTCCTTGAGTGGCGCGGTCAGCCTTGTCTCGATGATGCTGGGCATGACCGCATTGACGCGCACACCGTAGCTTCCGACCTCGGACGCAAAGCCCTTGACCATCTGCGCGATGCCTGCCTTGGTGGCCGCATAGATTCCAAGGCCGGGCTCGATCGTCACCGCGCGCATCGACGAGCACAGGATGAGGCTGCCGCTTCCCTGCTTCATCATCGGCGCGCCGAAGCGGCGCATGAAGTGAAAGGCTCCCTTCAGGTTCAGGTTCACGACCTGATCGAACTCTTCGTCCGTGTAGTCGACGATGAGCTTGCGGATGTTGAGTGCTGGCGTTGCCACCGCAACGTCGATGCGTCCGCGCGCAGCCAGTGTGTGCTCGGCCAGGGCCCCGATGTCCGCGCCGCTCGCCGCGTCGGTGCCGCGCCATTCGGCGGAGCCCGAGCCCGATTGCATGATCTGCTGGGCCGTGGCCTTCGCGCCATCGGCATCGCGGTCGGCGCACACCACGTGCGCGCCCATGGCGCCCAACGCATGCGCAGAGGCTTGGCCAATGCCCGACGCCGCGCCCAACACCACGGCCGTCTTGCCGGTGAGATCGAAGAGTTGACGGTAGTTCTGCATGTTTTTGATCTCCGTGACCAGAAAGTGGAAAAATTCAGGGAAGCATCCAGGCCAGCGGGCCTGCCTGCAAGTAAACCAGCGTGGAAAGTGTCAGCAGCAACAACAGGCTCCAGCCGATCACCCTGCGGAAGATCGCACCTTCCTGGCCGACGATGCCGACCGCCGCCGCGCCGACTGCCAGGCTTTGCTGCGAGATCATCTTTCCCAGCACGCCGCCAGATGCGTTGGCCGCAGCCAGCAATGCGGCGCGGATGCCGGTCTCCTGTGCCGCGGCGACCTGCAGCGCGCCGAACAGCGCGTTGGAGGAATTGTCCGATCCCGTCACGGCCACGCCGATCCAGCCGATGACCGGCGAAAGAAACGCAAAGGCCGCACCGGTCTGCGCCATCCAGCGGCCGAGCGTGATCGTCTGGCCGGAGTAGTTCATCACGAAGGCCAGGGCCAGCACGCACAGCACGGTGGGGATGGCCCAACGCAGTTGCTTGAGCGTAGTGCCATAAGTGCGGATGACTGCGACAGGACGCACGCGCAGCAGCATCGCCGACAGCGCTCCTGCAAGGAAAAGAAGCGTGCCGGTCGCTGACAGCGAATTGAGCGTGAAGACCGAGGCCACGGGCTTGCCCGCTGCGTTGACGATGCTCACCCCCGGCCACGGGAAGCGCAGGGTGCCTGCGGAGAGCCATTGCTGTGCGCCCCTGGTTTGTGCCAGCGAAAAGATGGCAATGATCAGGATATAGGGTGCGTAGGCGATCCACACGGTACGCGCGTCGTGCCGTGCCACTGTCGGCGGCGACGGCTCCACGTCCTCGATGCGGCCGGGCTGAACCGGCTGCCAGATGCACAGGAACAGCATGAGCGCGCCGGCCGAGCCCAGGGCACCGAACACGTCGGCCAGTTCGACCGAAATGTGGTTGGCGGCGATCCACTGCGCCGCGCCGAACGCAAGGCCTGCGACCACGGCGGCAGGCCAGGTCTGGCGCAGGCCGCGCTTGCCGTCGAGCAGGCCGACGAGGATGAGCGGCACGAACGCCGCCAGAATCGGTGTCTGGCGTCCGACGATCGCACCCAGCAGGCCAAAGGGTTCACCCGACACCTGCGCCAGCGTGACGATCGGCACTGCAAGTGCTCCGAAGGCAACCGGCGCCGTGTTGGCAACCAGCGCCAGCACGGCAGCCTTCATCGGCCTGATGCCAATGGCCAACAGCATCGCGCCCGAGATGGCGATCGGCGTCCCGGAACCGGCCAGGGCCTCGATCAGCGCGCCGAAGTTGTAGGCGACGATGATCGACTGAATACGCGGATCGGGACTGATGCGCGCGAAGCTGTCCTTGAGCACCGCGAAATGGCCCGACTGCACGGTCAGGTTGTAAAGCCAGATCGCGTTCACGATGATCCACAGCACCGTCAGCACGCTGAATGCCGCGCCGTAGAGGCCGACATTGAGCGTCATGCCCCACGGCATGCGATAGGCAAACACCGCCACCAGAACGCAGATGGTGAGCGACACGAGGGCCGCAACGTGCGGCGCGACACGCAGCCAGCCCAGCAGGACGAACATGGTGAGAAGCGGCAGCGCTGCCAGCGCCGACGACATGAGAAGAGACCCGCCGATCGGGTCGTAGATCTGTTGATACAAGGGATGTCTCCAAGGGTCTGCTGGCGGCGTGCCCGTCTTCGCGGTTGCCGGGGCTGCGCGTGCGCGCAGCGCGATGTCACGGTTTGAAGAAAGACGTCGGCACCATCAGCCTCGTCTCCTGGGAAACGAGGTAGGCGGCCACCGCGCTCTTCTCGAGATAGCTTGCCCAGGCCGGGTCGCGCTGCATCGCGGCGCGCTTGCTGGCGCGATCCGCCGCATCGGCGAAGACCCAGATGTGCGTGTAGCTGTTGACGTTGCCGGTCTCGGTCTGAAGGTAGGCCAGCGGTTCGCCGAGGTGGCGGCGCTGGATGTCGAAACCGTGCTCGGCATACAACGCCAGATGGCGCTTCAGGGTGCCGGGCCGGCAGGTGTAGGTGCGTACGTCGTAGAGCATGTGTTTTCCGTTTCCTTGCGGTTCAGAGGGGTTCGTTCATTCAGTCCACGGTGGGGCCGGAACGCTCGACCAGTGCTCCCCAGCGCGTCACTTCCTGCGCAACGAAAGGCTGGAACGCCTCGTGCCTGTCGCCAATGGCGTCGGCGCCGAGTTCCTTGAGGCGCACCTGCACAGCAGGGTCGGCCACCGCCTGGGCGATCGATGCGGACAGCCTGGCCACCACCGGCGCGGGCGTGCCGGCCGGCGCGAAGAGGCCGAACCAGGAGCGCGCGTCCATCTGCGGGTAGCCCGCTTCGGCAAAGGTCGGTACCTCTGGCAGGTTGGCGCGGCGGACCTTGCCTGTCACCGCCAGCGGCCGCAGCGTGCCGGCCTGCATCTGTGTCAGCACTTCCGGCAAGTTGGCGAACATCGCCTGCACCCGACCGCCGATCAGGTCGGTCTGGGCCAGCGCGCCGCCCTTGTAGGGCACGTGCTGCATGCGGGTGCCCACCAGGGTGTTGAACTGCTCGCCCGCCAGATGCGCTGCGGTGCCAGTGCCGCCGGATGCGAAGTTGATCTTGTCGCCCTGCGCCTTCGCAAAGGTCGCGAACTCGGCCGCGTTGCGCACCGGTACGCCGGGATTGACCACCAGCACGAGGGGCACCGACGCCAGATTCGACAGCGCGGCAAAGTCCTTCGTCAGGCTGTAGTCCAGCTTGCGGTAGAGCGTCGCGTTGATCGCGTGGCTCGATGTCGCCATCAGGATCGTGTAGCCATCGGGCGCGGCGCGGGCCACGATCACGGCGCCGATGTTCCCGTTGGCGCCGGCCTTGTTGTCGATCACGACAGGCTGGCCGAGCTGGTCCGACACCCTCTGTCCCACCGCGCGGGCGATCACGTCGGTCGCCCCCCCGGCAGCAAAGGGCACCACGATCCGGATGGGACGTGCCGGGAAGTCGCCGGGGCTCTGCGCATGGGCCTGCACGAGCGCGCAGGCACCCAGTGCCGCCAGGGCCGAAGCCCGCAGCAGTGTGTTCATGTCTTGTCTCCTGGTGGTCGAAAAAAGTCTTCAGGCCGCAGCGCGCAGGGCCTTCTCGCGCAGCTCGCTGAGGGTGGCGCGCGGCGTCAGGATCTCGGGCTCGATCGCAAGCTCGATGAGCGCACCGCCTGCGGCAAGGGCACGCTGCAGCGCAGGGGCGAAGTCGTCGCTGCGCTCCACCCGCTCGGCATGCAGGCCGAAGGACTGGGCATAGAGCACGAAGTCGGGGTTGCACAAGTCAGTGCCGATGGGCCGGCCCGGATAGTTCACTTCCTGGTGCATGCGGATCGTGCCGTACATGCCGTTGTTGAAGACAATGAAGACGATCGAGAGCGCGTGGCGCTTGACGGTCGCGAGCTCCTGCGAGGTCATCAGGAAGCAGCCGTCGCCCGCCAGGCAGACCACCTGGCGCGACGGATGCTGCAGCTTGGCGGCGATGGCAGCCGGCACGCCATAACCCATCGCGCCGCTGGTGGGCGCGAGCTGGGTGTGCGGTCGCGAGAACGGGTGGTAGCGGTGCGCCCAGGCGCTGTAGTTGCCCGCACCGTTGGTCAGGATCGCATCGGGCTCGAGCGCGTCGCTCAGCGCCTGAATGACGCGGGCGGGGTCGAGCTTCGCCTGACGCGTCGACGGCGCGACATAGCGCTCGTAGTTTCCGCGCAGCCGGTCGAGCCATGCCCGCCGGGGCGCCGGGTCGACCGGTAACATCTCGGCTGCCGCCTGCGCGAACGGGACCATGCTGCTCAGTATCTTGAGCGCCGGTTGGTACACACGCCCGAGCTCCTCGGCGCAGGGCAACACATGAACCAGCTGCTGGCGCGGGACCGGAGCCTCAAGCAGCGTGTAGCCGCTCGTCACGATCTCGCCCAGTCGCGTGCCCGCCGCAATCAGCAGGTCGGTCTCGCGCACTGCCTTGGCCAGTTCGGGATTGACGCCGATACCGACCTCCCCCACGTACTGCGGATGGCGATTGTCGAAAAGATCCTGCCGCCGGAAGGCGCAGGCCACAGGCAGCGCGTTCTGCACGGCGAAGCGCTCGATCGCGTCGCGGCCTTGCGCGCTCCAGCCCGGTCCGCCGAGCAACAACAGTGGCCGCCGCGCCGCGGCAAGGTGCTCGCGCAGGCGCAGCATCGCGTCGGGCGCGGGATGCGCCTGCGGCACCTCAACGCGCGGCACCACAGAGGGAAAGGCCGAGTCGGTCAGCATGTCCTCGGGCAACGCCAGCACCACAGGACCGGGACGCCCGGACATCGCCACCGAATAGGCACGCGCCATGAATTCGGGAACGCGTGCGACGTCATCGATCTGCGCCACCCACTTCGCGAACGGGCCGAACATGCGCCGGTAGTCGATCTCCTGGAAGGCCTCGCGCTCGATCATGTCGCGCCCGACCTGGCCGATCAAGAGAATCATCGGCGTGGAGTCCTGAAAGGCAGTGTGCACGCCGATGCTCGCGTTGGTGGCACCGGGCCCACGCGTGACCATGCAGATGCCGGGGCGGCCGGTGAGCTTGCCTTGGGCCTCGGCCATGAAGGCAGCAGCGCCTTCATGGCGGCAGACCACGACGCGCATCGCATCCTGCTGCGCATGCAGTGCGTTCAGCACGTCGAGGTAGCTCTCTCCCGGTACGCAGAACACGGTGTCGGTGCCTTGCGCGAGCAGTGCGTCGACGATCAGTTGGCCACCGGTGCGGAGTTTGGGGGAATCGTTCATCGCCAGCCATCAAGCCGCCATCACGGCAGCAAAGTTGAGGTGAGATGAACTTTAGGCAGCCGAATGCTTTGGGCGGTAGGACGATTGCGAACTCGTCTTGTACTTTTCGACGCCCTGGACTAAGGGCTTACGCTAGCGGGGCGTACCGTAGCGCTTCTTGAACTCGCCAGGTGTCAGCTGTGTGCGCTTCTTGAAGAAGCGGCTGAAGTAGGCGTGGTCTTCGAAATGAAGATGAAATGCGATCTCGGCGACGCCCATGTCGGTATTGCACAGCAGCCGCTTGGCCTCGAGCACGAGGCGCTCGTGAACCAGTTCCCCCGCGGTCTTGCCCAGCGTGCGCTTGACGGCATCGTTGAGTTGGCGCTCCGTGACATGCAGCCGCTCCGCGTAGTCGCGCAGCGGGCCGAAGTCGAGGTAGTGCTGGTCGATCAGAAGCTTGAAGCGCTTGGTCAGCGACCAGCTTTGCGGGGAGGCACCGTCGGCGGCGCGTGCTGGATAAAGTCGCCGCAACCGGGTCAGCAGCACGAGCAGGTAGGAGCGCACGATGTCCAGTCGCGCCTCGGCCCGGCCGAGCATCTCCTTTTCCATCTCCCGCAGCAGCGGCAGCAGCTCGTCATGCTGCGCCTGAGTGAGGTAGAGCACGGGGGCATCCGAAGCGACGTGAAAGAAGGGGTACTTCGCAATGTCGTCGGAGCGCGGGAACATCTGCACGAAGAATTCGGTGCTGAAGTTGACGACGAAACCCTTGGGCGGCACGGTCGAGGCCCAGGCGTGCAGTTGGCCGGGCGATACGAAGAACACGGTGTTGGCGCGCGCCTCGAAGGTCTCGAAATCGAGCAGGTGCGTGCCTTCCGCCTCACTCATCCACAGCAGGTGATAGTAGTTGTGACGGTGCGGGAAGCCGCGAGGGATGTCTGGACGGTGTTCGAGCCGTACGAGGTCGAAATGGAATGCACCTGCCTCACCGCTGAAGTCGGAGCTGTCGAAGACAGGAAAGTCGGCACTGGGCGTGGTGTGCACGAATGGGCTTGCTATCTATGGAGGATCGGTTTCATGGATTATCGGACAGCGATTGAACAATCCGGCGCCCAGACGATGCGGCGATCCAATTCCAGTGCCATCCGCTCTGCCCTT
Organism: Variovorax sp. YR566; assembly: GCF_051992195.1. NCBI lineage: Bacteria > Pseudomonadati > Pseudomonadota > Betaproteobacteria > Burkholderiales > Comamonadaceae > Variovorax > Variovorax sp. YR566. The sequence goes on from NZ_CP197093.1 coordinate 28,931, forward strand.
TTAGAAATCCAAAAACCTTACCCCAGCGCGCGTACTCGGCATCGACGAGCTCCGAGAATCGTGCTGCAAAGAGCTGGCTCAGCGAGAGTGGCAGCTGCGCCGTCACCTTCGTGCATGGACATTCGCGGTGGGAGTCGACGCCAACGGAACATGAGGGAAAGCTTCAATTCTGAAAGCACCGAAGCTTCTTTGCCTTGATCGGCGGATGTCCCAAGGCCCTCACCGCGGAGTCATCGTGGCGGAAATCGCATCACTCCGCCGGGCGCGAGCAACGGCCGCGCCATCTCCTGGCGCGGCACCATCAAATGACCGCACCTGGGTGCAAGCCGACAGCCCGCTTGGTTGTGTGACGCGCGCAGCTCGGTCCCTATCCCCAGTGCCGCCAAGATCCGTTTCGATGATCAGCACGTGCCGAGCAGCAAAGAGCTTCAGGTCCGCCCCGCGAAACGTCGACGGCGGCACGCGCAAGGCCAACGGGCAACCGCACCAGCTGGCGGTGCCGGCGACGGCGACGGCGACGGCGACGGCATCGAAGTAACGCCGCATCCAGTCAGAGGGATCGGCCTTCAAGTTAGCCTACGTGCAGTGGTTGACGAAGCCTGAAGAGGTGATCTCGGCGCGAGTGGAAACCGCGCGCAGTCATGCCATCTCGGCACGCGCGCGGCCTGTCGGCTCGTCGCCCTCGTCGAATCCATGCCGAGTGAAGTCGACGCGCTGGCGGTTGAACAGTCATCAGCGAGCGCAGGCAAGCTGGCGGCTTACTGCCCAACGAACGCGCGCTCGACGACGAAGTCGCCCGGCGTGCTCGTGTTGCCTTCCTTGAAGCCGCGCTTTTCCAGGATGTGCTTCAGGTCGACCAAGAGGCCGGGGCTGCCGCACAGCATGACGCGGTCTTCCTCGACGTTGAGCGGCGGCAGGCACAGGTCGTCGGTGAGCTTGTTGCTCTCGATCAGGTCGGTGATGCGGCCCTGGTTGCGGAACTCCTCGCGCGTGACGGTCGGGTAGTACAGCAACTGCTTGGCGATCATCTCGCCGAGGATCTCGTGCTTGGGCAGGTGGTCGGTCACGAGGTCGTGATAGGCCAGCTCGTCGACCTGGCGCACGCCGTGCACCAGGATGACCTGCTCGAACTTCTCGTACGTGTCCGGGTCGCGGATGATGCTCATGAACGGTGCGAGGCCGGTGCCGGTGCCGAACAGGTACAGGCGCTTGGCCGGCAGCGTGTAGTCGATCAGCAGCGTGCCGGTGGGCTTGCGGCCCACGATGATGGTGTCGCCCACCTGGATGTGCTGCAGCTTCGAAGTCAGCGGGCCTTCTTCCACCTTGATGCTCAGGAACTCGAGATGCTCCTCGTAGTTCGGGCTCACGATGCTGTAGGCGCGCAGCAGGGGCTTGTTGTTGACCTTCAGGCCGATCATCGTGAAATGACCGTTCGAGAAGCGCAGCGCCGGGTCGCGCGTGGTGGTGAAGGTGAACAGGCGGTCGGTCCAGTGATGGACACTCAAAACTTTTTCTTCGTGAAAGGCACTCATGGCTCGAGGGGAAAAGGTGAGGGGGCGGGCGTTGCGGCTAGCCCGCGTCACAGCGGCTTCAGTGTTGATGCGGCATCGGCTACATCAAAGCTCAGCTGCCACTACATGAAACGCTGCTCTGCAAGATTCGTGGTTCTGCTCAGCGCTTCGCTGAAGGCACGACTCTCCTCCAAACAACGCGAGCATCGGGTTGCGTCCAAATTCGCTTTGGGCCTGAAATTTTGGGCGACTTCGCACTTCTTGATGAGGCGGCATCCGTCCCGTGTCAGGTAGATTTTCCCTGAGGGCGCGGCTGGTCAACCCGACTCGGTCCAGGAAAGAACATGTTGGTCGACTGCTGGTACGCTTGGTAGTCTGGGCGCTTCTGCGCTGAGAAGTACTCTGCGGGCTTAGCCCCGGTGTAGTGCACCAGTGTCGTGTACATGATGCGCGATACGTAGAGGGTGCCGATGCCCAGCAGCACCCATGTCACCAGCGGACTGCGGCCTTGATGATCCAGCCAAGCGGGAATGGCTGCGACGATCAACGCGTTCCAGACCATCCATTCGGCGAAGTAGTTGGGGTGCCGGCTGTAGCGCCAAAGGCCGACGTTGCAGACCTTGCGCGTCTGGTTCTGGCGCTTCATCTCGCGCAGAAAGGCCAACTTCTGCGCGTCGGCTACGCTTTCCATCACGAAGGCCGCCAACCACAGCAGCAGCCCGAGGATTTCGAGCGGATGAACCTGCTCACTGCGGCTGGTGGCGATGACGAAGGCCGGGAACGCCAGGAAGGAGATGTTGGCGAATCCCTGCACCAGCGCCTCCACTTGGATCATCAGCTGAGTATTGGTGATGCCTTTGCGTTCCCAGCGCAGGCGCTGGTACTGGTAGCGCGGGAACTCCTTCTTGAAGTGTCCTGCATGCCACATTCTCAGCGCCCCGACGCCCATGCGCAGGCCCATGAACAGGTAGGCCATGCCGATGATCATGCGGCGCCAGCTCACGCCCTGGGCGAAGCTCAGAGTCACCAAGCCGATGAGCGCCAGCCCCAGGGGCCAGCCAATGTCTACATAGGACAGGCGCCCGGTCCTCCAGGCGGGGATGCAGACCACAAGCGTGAAAAGCAGCAGCTGTCCAACTCCGTTGATCCAACCGATCTGGCATATGTCAGGCACGAAGAACCACAGAATGGAAGCGCCGACGAACGGCAACAGCGGAGCGATGAAGATCATAGGCGGGGCGGACGGGCAATGCGGGAGATGGAATGCCGGGATGATCAGGCCGCTTGACGTGCTGCGCTGATGGCCACGGGCGTGCCGTTGAAGGCGGCGTTGCCGGTAAGCGGATCGATGCGCCCGGAATCGGTCAGGCTATTGATACTCACGCCGGGCTGCTCGGCAGCCAAGCGCATACCGATGTCGGGACGATGATGTCCCCAACCCTGCGGGATGCTGACCACGCCGGGGGACATGTCGTCATCGATCTCGACCTCGATGTCCAACTGCCCGGTCCGGGACCGTACGGTGACGAATTGTCCGGAACCGACACCGAGGCGGCTCGCGTCGGACGAGTGCAGCTGCACACTGATGCGGCCGGTGCCCTTGAGCAGCCGGCGCGAGTTCTGCGTCCATGTGTTGTGGTTCCACACCAGGCGTCGGCCGATCAGCTTGAACGGATAGTGCTCACGATCAGCGGCATCGTCATGAAGCGCCGCGTTCAGGCGCGACAGATCATTGAGGTACAGGTCCGGCGCGAGCTGGATGTGCCCATTGAGGGTTCTGACGCGCTCACGCGCGCACGGCCTGAGTGGACCGAGGTCCAGTCCATGCGGATGCTCCAACAGCGTCGTCAGGCTCAGGCCTTGGTCCTTGTAGGGACCGGATCGCAACGCGGCATCGAGCAGCATTTCCGGAGTGGTGCCGTCATCGACTGCCCCGGTCAGGCAGCCGATCAGGCCTTTGAGGATCTGCCAGTCGTGGCGCTGCTCGCCCTTCGCCTGGAACAGCGGCGGCGAGTACTTCGCGGTGTTGTGCACCGCGAAGCTGTTGAAGAACACGTCGAAGTGGGCGATTTCGAGCCCGGTCGTCGCGGGCAGAATGATGTCGGCGTGTCGTGTGGTCTCGTTCAGGTAGATATCGACCGAGACCATGAAATCCAACTGCGCGAAGGCCGTGTCCAAGCGGTCGCCATTGGGCGCGGACAGCACCGGGTTGCCAGCGACCGTGAACATGGCCCGAATCTGCCCGGGCCCTTCCGTCAGGATCTCATCGGCCAACGTCGCGACGGGAAACTCACCGCTGAAGAACGGCAGCTGGCGCACCCGCGACCGCGTCGGTGGTCGCGCACCTGGGTCGTTGCGCTGGACTCGGGCGAGCAGATCGAAGGCGGGTTGTGGAAACATCGCACCGCCTTCGCGGTCGAAGTTGCCGGTCACGACGTTCAGTACGACGGTCAGCCATTGGCACAGCCCGCCGAAAGACTGCGCCGAGGCGCCCATGCGGCCGTAGCACACGGCCGACGGCGCGGCCGCGAACTCCCGCCCCAAGCACCGGATCCGGTGCGCCGAAATGCCAACCGCGTCGCAGACACGCTCCGGCGTGAAGTCCGCGCTGGCCGCTGCGATGCGGTCATAGCCGTCGACCATGTCGCCAAGTTGACCGAAGTCCACCAGGTCTTCCTCGATGACGGTGCGGATCAGCGCGAACAGCAGCAGCGCGTCGGCCTCTGGCCGGATGGCGAGGTGTTCGCTGGCGATCTTGGCTGTTTCGCTGTGGCGCGGATCGACCACCACAACCTTACCGCCGCGTTTCTGTATAGCCTTGATGCGCCCGGGCATGCCCGCGCCGCTCATCATGCTGCCGTTGGAAACCACCGGATTGCCACCGATGATCAACATGAAGTCCGTGCGATCGATGTCGGGCACGGCGATCGCCATGCTCGCACCGAACATGTAGTTCGCGGCGACGTGGTGCGGCAACTGATCGGCTGAGGCCGAGCTGTAGCGATTCCTGCTTCCCAGTGCTTTTTGGAACTGTGGCAGAAAAACAGCGTTGCCCAGGTTATGCGCATTGGGGTTGCCCAAATAGGTACCCACGCTGTCCGACCCGTACTGCTGCTGGATGGCGCGCACCCGCTGCCCGATCTCCGCGTAGGCCTCGCCCCAACTGATCTCGCGCCAGCCGCTGCCTGTCCTGCGCAGCGGTGTCCGGATGCGATCCGGATCGGCGTGGAAGTCCTGCAACGCCACGGCTTTGGGGCAAATGTGGCCACGGCTGAACGGGTCCTGTCGGTCGGGCTTGATCGACACAATGGCGCCACCCTGGTGGCTGATCTCAAGGCCGCACATGGCCTCGCAGATATTGCAAGTTCTGAAATGGGTCTGGACTTCGGACATATTCGACATCAACTGCGGTAAGTGTGCTGGCCGTCCTCGCGGACCTACCCTCATGCTCAGACCCCATCCTGGACTGCGGCGAGCCGCCGAAAAGCATTCACCATGGCTGTCGGCACAGGCCGGCGCGCTGCCACAATCAAAGTTGGTGCTGTCGACGGCCACTCTTGAGTTTGGTGTTCACAGCGGAAGCTTCCAGGCAGGAAGAACAAAGGAGCAACCCCTGTGGCCAAGCATAAAGAAGTTAAGCAAAAGAGACGTTCGGATTTGATAGCCGGGGTTGCAACGCTGGACAGCGCCCCGGTGCAGCCGCATAAGCGACCGCGACAGCGGCGTTCTCGCTTCACGATCTTGGCCATCTACGACGCGTTTGTTCGGATTTGGTCTCGAGACGGTCCAGCGGCGGCAACCATGCGTAACGTAGCGACCGAGTCGGGCTTCGCCATCGGCACCTTGTACGAATACTTTCCCAACGTCGACGCACTGCTCTTGGGCTATGCACGCCACCTCGCTGACACTGCGCTAGCGAGATTGGACGCCGAACTCGAGCGCACTGAGGGGAGCTGGACGGAGCGTCTGCATCGCTTCATATGCGTGTGCTGTGACTTCCAAGCGACCGGCTACTGCGACGATCAGATGCTTCAACTCGAGTCATCGCTGGCGCGACGCGGGGACTACACCCGCTTCTTCGCGAAGCTGGAGCGACGCTGGATTGCACTGGTCGAGAGTTGGGATGGGCCGCGCCCCGAGCGTGCCCAGGTGGCCGCCATTGCACTCGCTGTTTGGGGGGCGCGATATTTCCGCCAGCGCTTGGGAGAGGTTCGAACGTTGGACGGGTGGGTCGATCAACTGTGCAGACAGTGCGAGTTGGCCTGGAAAGAGGCCTAGCCGGGGGCGCTACCGCACGGCGTTCACCTTCCTGACCACGTTGGTTGTGCCGCTACCTCTCCGAGCCATGCCCCGTGTCCCGATCTCTATGCGGCGGCGCTGCGGCTAGCTCAGGCTCGCACCATCGAAGTGGCGCCGCCGTTGGAGGAAGCCACAAGGACTGCGAAGAATGCGAGATCTCTCCTGCACGCTGGCACAAGCGAAGCGAGGAGTTTCGAATTCGATCGGTTCGGCGGTCATGCCGCAGATTGTGTCGCACGGCATATATGTCATGACGTGATATATTTGCCACTGTTTCGGCATCCCACTTCAGCCATGGCCTCCACCCCGCGCAAGCTCGCCAAGAAAGACTTCGAGGCGCTCTCCCAGTTCCGCTACCAGATGCGCCGCTTCGAGCGCTTCTCCGAGCGCGCCGCGCAGGCCGAGGGCCTCACGCCGCAGCAGTACCTGGTGCTGCTGCACATCAAGGGCGTGCCCGGGCGCGACTGGGCCTCGGTGGGCGAGATTGCCGAGCGCCTGCAGCTGCAGCCGCATGGCGCGGTCGCGCTGGTCACGCGCTGCGAAGTGCTCGGGCTCGTGCAGCGCCGGCCCAGCGAAACCGACCGCCGCCAGGTCGAGGTGCACCTGCTCGCCAAGGGCGAGAAGCTGCTGCTGCGGCTGGCCGAACTCCACCGCGCGGAACTGCGCTCGCTCAAGGGCGTGTTCGACGTTCCGCAGATCGATCTTCCAGACGCTTCGTGAGCACCATGACCGCCAAGGCCTCCTCCCATCCGCCGCGCGGCGATTTCGCGCTCAACACGCGGCTCATGCGCATCACCGTCATGGCCGCCGTCATCGGCGCCATCAGCACCGTGGCCGCCCGCGTGCTGCTCGACCTGATCCGCTTCTTCACCAACCTGTTCTTCTTCCAGTCCTTCTCGCTGGCCGAGCGTTCGCCGGCCACCAACACGTTGGGCGCGTGGGTCATCGTGGTGCCGGTGATCGGCGGGTTGATCGTCGGACTGGTCGCGCGCTACGGCTCCGACAAGATCCGCGGCCACGGCATTCCCGAAGCCATTGAGGCGATCCTGTTCGGCAAGAGCAAGATGTCGCCGAAAGTCGCGCTGCTCAAGCCGCTGTCGTCAGGCATCGTCATCGGCAGCGGTGGCCCGTTCGGCGCGGAGGGTCCGATCATCATGACCGGCGGCGCCATCGGCTCGCTGATCGCGCAGCACTTTCACCTCACGGCGGCCGAGCGCAAGGCGCTGCTGGTGGCGGGCGCCACCGCCGGCATGACGGCGGTGTTCGGCACGCCGGTGGCGGCGGTGCTGCTGGCCGTCGAACTGCTGCTGTTCGAGCTGCGCCCGCGCAGCCTGCTGCCGGTGGCAGTGGCCTGCGCTGTGGCGGGCTTCGCGCGGCCGCTGCTGATGGACCCGGGCCCGCTGTTCCCACTGCAGACGGCGGTGCCTGGCCCGCTCGCCATGCCGTCGTGCGTGATTGCCGGCGTGCTGTGCGGCGCGCTGTCGGCGTCGCTATCGATCTCGCTCTACAAGGTCGAGGACTGGTTCGGCAAGCTGCCGCTGCACTGGATGTGGTGGCCGGCCATCGGCGGCCTGGCGGTTGGCATCGGCGGCTACCTGCAGCCGCGCGCGCTGGGCGTGGGCTACGACGTGATCGGCGACCTGCTGCACAACCACCTCGCGCTCGGTGTGGTGCTCGCGCTGCTGGCGGTGAAGGCCGTCATCTGGGTCATATCGCTGGGCTCGGGCACCTCGGGCGGCGTGCTCGCGCCGCTGCTGATGATGGGCGCGGGCCTGGGCGTGGTGCTGTCGCACGTGCTGCCCGGCAACGACCCGATGCTGTGGCCGCTGGTCTGCATGGCGGCCACGTTGGGCGGCGTGATGCGTGCACCGCTCACCGCCACCATCTTCGCCTTCGGGCTCACGCACGACAGCAATGCGCTACTGCCGCTGCTGACCACGTCCGCCGTGGCCTACGGTTTCACCGTGCTGACGATGCGCCGCTCGATCCTCACCGAGAAGATCGCGCGCCGCGGCTATCACATCTACCGCGAGTACGGCATCGATCCGCTGGAGCGGCATTCGGTCGAAGAGGTGATGACGCGCGAGGTGCACAGCATCGACGCGGCCATGCCAGTGGCACAGGCGCTGTTCGAGCATTTCGGCGAGGGGCAGGCGCATCGCGCGTTCCCGGTGCTGCGCAACGGCGCGGTGATCGGCGTGGCTGACCGCGCGATGCTGGCCGCGCGCGGCACGCGCGACCCGATCGCCACCGTGGGGGACGCTTGCGCCGATGCGCCGCTGTTCTTCGCGCTGCCGGGCGAGAACTGCCGCAGCGTTGCCACGCGGCTTGCGCGCCACCGGCTCGAACGGCTACCGGTGGTGAAGGATGCGCAGTCGCTCGCGCTGGTCGGTATCGTGGCGCGCAGCGACCTCATCAAGCCCTCGCTCGCGCATTTCGACGAAGAAGAAAAGCGCGAGCGCATGCGCGGGCTGCCGTGGCAAACCTGAGCTGGCTCCGACTGCGCTCATAGGCACCCCTACTTCCCGCATATCAAAGCACGTTTTCCTTATTTAGAGAAAGAAGCATCGCTGACTAGCATCCGGCCTCATTCAACCGGTCATAACAGGTCAGCCGCATGTCCACCGCCAGGCCGCTCGAGCCCATCGCCTTTTCGCCCGTCCCGCTCTACACCCAGGTGCGCGAAACGCTGCGCGAGCGCATCCTCGACGGCACCTACGCACCGCATGCGCAGCTGCCTTCGGAAAGCGAAATGGTCGCGCTGTTCAAGGTCAGCCGCATCACGGTGCGCCAGGCGCTCAGCGACCTGCAGCGCGAGAACCTGATCTTCAAGATTCCGGGCAAGGGCACCTTCGTCGCCAAGCCCAAGGCGTTCCAGCATCTCGGCCAACTCGAAGGCTTTGCCGAGGCGATGGTGCGCATGGGCTACGAGATCCGCAACCAGGTCACCAGCCACAAGACCGTGCCTGCCTCGCCTCGGGTGGCGCAGCATCTGGGCCTGGCCGAGGGCACGCCGGTGGCGCAGATCAAGCGCGTGCGCCACCTCAACCGCGCGCCGGTGTCCTACGAGGTGACCTACCTGCCCCACGCCATCGGCGAGCGGCTGCGCCAGGCGGACCTGGCCGGGCGCGACATCTTCCTGATCCTGGAAAACGACTACGGCATTGCCCTCGGCCATGCCGACCTGCAGATCGACGCGATGCTGGCCGACGAGGTGCTCTCGCGTGCGCTGAGCGTGCCCGAAGGCACCGCCGTGCTGCGCGTGGAGCGTCTCACCCACACGGCAGACGGCGCGCCGCTGGATTTCGAAGACCTCTATTTCCGCGGCGATGCCTTCCAGCACCGGCTGCGCATCGCCCGCGCCAACCCGACGACGAAGGCCAACCCATGAACATCCTCACCCGCACCGTCGACGTGCTGGTCATCGGCGGCGGCACGGCCGGTCCGATGGCCGCCGTCAAGGCCAAAGAAGCCAACCCCAAGCTCGAAGTGCTGCTGCTCGAGAAAGCCAACGTCAAGCGCAGCGGCGCCATCTCGATGGGGATGGACGGCCTGAACAACGCGGTGGTGCCGGGCTTCGCCACGCCCGAGCAGTACGTCAAGGAAATCACCACCGCCAACGACGGCATCGTCAACCAGAAGACGGTGATGGCCTATGCGCGCAACAGCTACTCGATGATCGAGGAGCTCGACCGCTGGGGCGTGAAGTTCGAGAAGGACGAAACCGGCGACTACGCGATGCGCAAGGTGCACCACATGGGCACCTACGTGCTGCCCATGCCCGAGGGCCACAACATCAAGAACGTGCTGTATCGGCGCCTGAAGCGCACACGCGTGGAGATGTCGCAGCGCCTGGTCGTCACGCGCCTGCTCACCGCGGCCGACGGCAGCATCGCGGGCGCGATGGCCTTCGACTGCCGCACGGCCGAGTTCCATGTGATCCGCGCGAAGTCGGTGGTGCTGGCCACGGGCGCGGCCGGCCGGCTCGGGCTGCCGGCGTCGGGCTACCTCTTCGGCACCTACGAGAACCCGACCAACGCGGGCGACGGCTACAGCATGGCCTACCACGCGGGCGCCGAGCTCTCGGGCATCGAGTGCTTCCAGATCAACCCGCTGATCAAGGACTACAACGGCCCTGCCTGCGCCTACGTGACCGGCCCCTTCGGCGGCCACACCACCAACAACAAGGGCGAGCGCTTCATCGAGTGCGACTACTGGAGCGGCCAGATGATGATGGAGTTCTACAACGAACTCCAGGGCGGCAACGGCCCTGTCTTCCTCAAGCTGAGCCACCTGGCCGAGGAGACCATCGCCACCATCGAGCAGATCCTGCATACCAACGAACGCCCGAGCCGCGGGCGCTTTCATGCCGGGCGCGGCACCGACTACCGCGAGCAGATGGTGGAGATGCACATCTCCGAGATCGGCCTGTGCAGCGGCCACTCGGCCTCCGGCGTGTGGGTGGACGAGCATGCGCGCACCACCGTGCCGGGCCTGCATGCCGCGGGCGACCTGGCCTGCGTGCCGCACAACTACATGCTCGGCGCCTTCGTGTACGGCCGCCTCGCGGGTGAAAGCGCGGCGCGGCATTGCGCCGAGACCGAGCTGCCCGCGCTCGATGAAGAACAGGTGGCACGCGAACACGCCCGCGTCAGCGCACCGCTCTTGCGCAGCGGCGGCCTGCCCCCTGCGCAGGTCGAATACAAGCTGCGCCGCATGGTCAACGACTACCTGCAGCCGCCCAAGGTCACGCGCAAGATGGAAATCGGCCTCTCGCGCTTCGAGCAGATCCACGAAGACCTCGAGCAACTCGCCGCCCCCGGCCCGCACGAGCTGATGCGCGCGATGGAAGTGCACGCGATCCGCGACTGCGCCGAGATGGCCGCGCGCGCCTCGCTCTACCGCACTGAAAGCCGCTGGGGCCTCTACCACCACCGCGTGGATTTTCCCGAGCGCAACGACCGCGACTGGTTCTGCCACACGCAGCTGCAGAAGCAAGGCGATGCGATGGTGAGCTTCAAGCGACCGGTCGATCCGTACATCGTGCCGCTCGATGCGCATGAGATGTCGGCCTACCAGCACCTGCGCGTGCCCGCCGCCGTGCGCGAGCCGGTCGCAGCCTGACACCTGCACCACGACAAAAAAGAGAACCCCGCATGCCCATCGCCTTCAACCCCACCAGCGTGCCCGTGCGCATCGACGACGACAAGTGCATCGCTCACAAAGGCTGCACCGTCTGCGTGGACGTCTGCCCGCTCGACGTGCTCGCCATCGACCTCAGCAAGGGCAAGGCCTACATGAAGTTCGACGAGTGCTGGTACTGCATGCCCTGCGAAAAGGACTGCCCGACCGGCGCGGTCACTGTCGACATCCCCTACCTGCTGCGCTGAGCCACAGCCGCCACATTTCAACCCGGAGCAACCACGATGAAGACCCAGAGAATCCTGTCCCTGTGGGGCGCAACCCTTGGCCTGCTGCTGGCGCTGCCCACCGCGCAGGCCGAGACCATCCGCATCGCCATCGGCACGCAGGACACCACCATCAACTGCGCCACCGGCGGCCTGCTGATCCGCGAGCTGAAGCTGCTGGAGAAATACCTTCCGCGCACCGGCAAGTACAAGGACGCGCAGTACCAGATCGAGTGGAAGAACTTCACCTCCGGCGCGCCGCTGACCAACGAGATGGTCGCCGGCAAGCTGGACCTCGGCTCGATGGCCGACTTTCCGGGCAGCTTCAACGGCGCGGCCTTCCAAAAGGCGGGGCGCAAGAGCATCTTCATCACCGTGCTCTCGGGCAGCACCACGGGCAGCGGCAACGGCATCGTCGTGCCCAAGGATTCGAAGGTGCAGTCGCTGGTCGAACTCAAGGGCAAGACCATCTCGGTGCCCTTCGCATCGACCTCGCACGGCATGTTGCTGCGCGCGATCCAGGCGCAAGGCTGGGACCCGCTGAAGGACGTGAACATCACCACCCAGGCGCCCGAAGTGGCGGGCCCTGCGCTGCAGGCCGGCAAGGTCGAGGCGCATGCGGACTTCGTGCCTTTTGCCGAACTCTTTCCGTACCGCGGCTTCGCCCGCAAGATCTACGACGGCTCGCAGGCGAACGCGCCCACTTTCCACGGCAGCCTGGTCGACGAGGAGTATGCGAAGAAATACCCCGAGGTCGTCACCGCCTACCTGCGTGCGGCGCTGGAGGCCGACCGCCTCGTGGCCGCGGAACCCGAGAAGTACAGCGAGCTGATCGCCAAGATCACCGGCATCGAGGCGGAGGTGAACTACCTGTTCCACGGCCCGCTCGGCCTGCAGACGCGTGACCTGAGCTGGAAGCCCGAGTACCGCCAGGCGGTGAAGACCTCGCTCGACACGCTGCGCCTGCTGAAACGCACCGACAACGACATCGACGCTAATGCCTTCGTGCAGGACGGCTATATCCGCGCCGCCTTCCAGGAAGCGGGCCTGGACTACGACAGGCAATTGAAGAACTACGCCCGCGCACCGCTGGTGGCCAAGGATGCCGTCACGGGCACGCCGATCACCGACGTGGGCCGCGTGGCCCAGATCTGGGTGGCCGGCGAGCCGCTGGTGCGGCACTACGCCTCGCCCGAGAGCGCCTTCGGCGACCTGCAGAAGCTGGAGAAGGCCGGCAAGAAGGCACGCGTGGTCTACGCGCAGGACCGAAGCAGCGGCAACAAGCTGCTCGCCGCCGACGCATGGTTCGTGCTCGGCGCCAAGGGCGAGGTCGATGCCTTCCTGCTCAAGGACCAAGCTGAGGGCTGGGCCGCGAAGAACGGCGGCAAGGTGGCGGACTTTGCCGGCGTGCGCGCCGCGCTGGCCGGCTGACGCCTTTTTCGTTCCGCGAACTTCACCATGGCCAGCTTCTTCAACGGCAACCTGCCGCGCTCGACCCTGCGCATCGCTGCGCTGCTCCTGTGCGTGCTTGCATGGCACCTCGCCACGCGCCAGCGCGTGAACCTGGGCTTCATAACCTTCCAGAACGTTCCGCCGCCGCGCGAAGTGGCCGAGTCGGCCTGGTCGCTGGTGCAATCGCCGCTGCTCCTGCAGCATCTGTCGGCGAGCCTGCGTCGCGTGTTCATCGGCTTCGGACTCGCAGCCGTGGCGGGCGTGGTGCTGGGCCTGGCGATCGGCCGCGCGCGCTGGGCCGAAGACACGCTGCTGCCGCCGCTCGAAGTGCTGCGGCCGATTCCCGCCGTGGCGTGGATCCCGCTGGCCATCCTGATGTTTCCGTCGTCGGAGGCGTCGATGGTGTTCATCACCTTCGTCGGTGCGCTGTTTCCGGTGCTGCTCAACACCGTGCACGGCGTGGAGGCGGTGGATGCGCGCCTTGTCGCCTCGGCGCGCAGCCTGGGTGCCGGCCGTCTCGCGGTGTTCCGCGAGGTGATCCTGCCCGGCGCGCTGCCGAGCGTCGTCACGGGTCTTGCCATCGGCATGGGCACGGCATGGTTCTGCCTGGTCACGGCCGAGATGATCTCGGGCCAGTTCGGCATCGGCTACTACACGTGGATGTCGTACACGATCCAGAACTACGCCGACATCGTGGTCGGCATGCTCTTCATCGGTGTGCTCGGCATGGGCAGCAGCGCGCTGGTGCGCTGGATCGGCCAAGCGCTCATGCCTTGGCGCGCGGTGCAGGAGAAACGCGCATGAAGGCCGATGTGCAAACCGGCCGCATCGCCATCGACGACCTGCGGGTGCGCCTGGGCCAGGGCGCGCAGGCCTTCGATGCGGTGCAGGACATCACGCTGCATGTCGAGCCCGGCGAATTCGTCTGCCTGCTCGGCCCTTCGGGGTGCGGCAAGTCGACGCTGCTGGGTGCGCTGGCCGGCCATCTGACACCCGCGGGCGGGGTCATCCACGTGGACGGCGAGCCGGTGCGCGGACCGCACCCGGACCGCGGCCTCGTCTTCCAGCACCACACGCTCTTTCCCTGGAAGAAGGTGCTGGACAACGTCGCTTTCGGCTTGAAGATGCAGGGCGTCGGCCGGCGCGAGCGCCACGCGAGAGCGCACGAGATGCTGCGGCTCGTCGGTCTGGACGACTTCGCCGGCTTTTATCCCTCGCAGCTGTCGGGTGGCATGCAGCAGCGTGCGGAGATTGCGCGGGTGCTCATCAACCATCCGCGCGTGATGCTGATGGACGAGCCCTTCGGCGCGCTCGACGCCCAGACCCGGCTCATGATGCAGCGCCAGCTGCTCGATGCCTGGGCGCGCGTGCGCACCACCATCGTCTTCATCACGCACGACATCGACGAGGCGCTGTTCCTCGGCGACCGCGTGCTCGTGATGGGGCCCAGGCCCGGCCGCATCGTCGCGGAGTTCGCACTCGACTTCGCCCGGCCGCGCGACCCGTCGCTGGTCACCTCTTCCGAATTCACCGCGCTCAAGCGGCGTTGCCTGCAGCTGCTGCATCCGCATGCAGCCGCCAGCGCGCCGCTGGAACGCCTCACGCCGCTTGGTGCGCCCACCGCCGCACAGCTGCGCTTCGCCATCTGAAAGAAAAATGAACCCCGCCCTCCTCGACGATCCCGAATTGCAGGCCATTGCCGGACGGCTGGACTCGCCCGACGCCGAAGTGCGCCGCATCGCCGTGATGGACCTTGGCGACCTGGCCGATGAGGCGCACACGCCGCTGCTGGTCGCGGCGCTGCGCGACGAGGCGCCCACCGTGCGCGCCGCCGCCGCGTTGGCGCTCGAAACCATGGAGAACCAGCCTGCCGTCGAAGGGCTGGCCCAGGCGCTCGACGATCCCGATGCGCAGGTGCGCGAGGCCGCCGCCCACAGCCTGGGCGAACTGAAGGACCCGGCATCGGCCGCCTGGTTGCTGCCGCACGCAGGCGCCGGGCCGGCACGCGTGCGCGCCGCCGTGCTGCGTGCGCTGCGCGAGCTGCGCGTGCCGGCCAGCGCCGCACCTGCGCTGGCGGTGCTGCAGGAAGCAAGTTCCGCCGATGACGCCATCGGTGCCGTGGCCCTGCGCCGCGAAGCCATCGGGGTGCTTGGCTATCTGAAGCACGCAGCCGCGCTGCCGGCCCTGGCCGCGCTCGCAGTCTCCGATCCCGTGGACGAAATCCGCCGTGCGGCCGTGGGTGCGCTGGCATTCGCGGCCGGCGACACCGACGCCAGCGGCGCACTGGAAACCGCGCTGCGCGACGCAAGCTGGCAAGTGCGCGAAGAAGCGGCCACCGCGCTCGGCAAGCTGCAGCAGCCCGCGGCGGCCGCGGCACTGCTGGTCGCGCTGGACGACGCTTACTGGCAGGTTCGCCTGCGCGCGGCGCGCAGCCTCGGCCGCCTGCGCAGCACCGAGGGCGTCGCGCCCTTGCTTGCAGCGCTGAGCCACAGCATCAGCAATCTTCGCAAGGAGGCCGCATTGGCGCTGGGCGAGATCGGCGATGCCGCTGCCCTCCCCGGCCTCGAACACGCCGCCCATGATCCTGATCCCGAAGTGCGCAAGTCCGTGCGGCTGGCCATCGCCCAGATCGGTGCCCGTCCGGCGACCTCGCATGGCGCCTGAGTCCATCGTCGATCACCGCGCACGCGCCGCGCTGGAGTTCTGCTGGGCGGATGGTGCGCAGCATGTCGCCAGCTACCAGCTGCTGCGTTCGAACTGCCCCTGCGCGGACTGCAAGGCGCTGCGCGCGCCCCCACGCGCCGACGACGCCGAAGACCTGCAGCCCGCCGCCGGACTGTGCGTAACGGACATCCTGCCGGTCGGTGCCTACGGAGTTCAATTCGTGTTCAACGACGGGCACGACAGGGGAATTTTTCCCTGGGTCTTTCTGAGAGGACTGCTGGAGCGGGCGGTGTTATCGCGAGCCGTCCCATAGGCTGTCGCTTGTGCATCCTATAAATGCGGGATCCCCGAAGAAGCTCTCTTCAGGTCAACTGCGCCTTCGGGAAGTTTGACGGAAGCGAAACGATGCCCAGGCACCCCATCCACAACGCAACGATCACCTTGAAGCTGCCATCCGACATGGCTATCGACGCCGAGATCATGGCCTTGCGCGCCGCCGGCATACCCGTCGACGCGCTCGGCAACGCAGAGCAGGGCTTTCTTTTCGTGCGATTCAGCGACGGGTGGAGAAACCGCGCCAACATCTTTCGATGGTTCGCCGGCGACATCGGACAAGGCCCTCGCAACAGCAGCATCGAGCCAAGTCCCCGGCGGCGCAGGGTGGCGTTTTCAAGCTGCATGCCCAATCGCTAGACGCCCATCCGTCGATTGCCGCGGGGGCGCCTCAGACGGCGCCGTGGGCCCCTTCGGCGAATCGTTCCAGAAACTCCGCCAGACGATCGTCTGCCTCGCTCGCACCGGTCGTCGGCTGCAGCAAGCCCAATGGCTCCATCGGGTCGCGGCCGTCTAAACAGCCCTCTCAATCCTAGTCTGCCGATTCAAGATGCACCAAGGTGCTCAGCTGCCTTGGGGAATACTCCAACACCCCCGCACTACGCCAGAACAAACCCGCTGATCAGGTTCTCTCTCATCAACCGGCTTTGCAGACGGCCCAACGGTCTTGCAATCTCTTTCGGGAATCGACTTCTCAGCGGCGCATCTGATCGCACCAACCGGATCGCCTCCAATGCGTCCACGGCCTGGAAGCTCAGGCTGTCGCGCGGTCGAAGCTGGGACAAGCCATCGAGATCCGAGGACAACACCGTGGCGATCTTTGAGTATCCGCCGGTGGTCTGGTGGTCGGCCAGCAGTATCGAAGCCACGCCATCGCCCCCGACCTGTATCGAGCCTCGCACGATCGGCTCGGACGGGATGGACAAGGCATCCTTCAGTGCCAACTTCGGACCAGAGAGGCGCATGCCCTGTCCGCGCCGAAGTAGAACTGAGCCCACCGCGCCGCTTGAATCGTGAGCCCTTGAAGCCAGGCGGACAGATCCTACCCGCCGTCAAGATGCATTCGCCAGACGCTTGCGATGGTCAATCCACCTGGCCCGCTCCATGGTCCGTGAACAAGCAGCCACTCCTTGAGGAGGCAGTGGTGTGGGAAATCGAACATGGTCTTGCGTCATGGGCGCCGCGCCTGCACCTCACGCAACTCTCCGCCATGTGGAGCTAGAACTGAAACAGCGAACCGAGTCCCGGTGCGGCATCACGAAAACCGGACGTGCGCAGCGCGTGCCACACGAGTGCCTGATTGCTCGTCAGCACCAGCCTACCCAGATCCCGCTCGAGCGCCTCGATGATGGGCAGCACCCGTATCGCCGTGCAGCTCAAGAAATATGCGTCGGCGCGATCGTTCCGCAGCGCCAGTGCACGCCGGTACCACTCTCCAGGCTCGATCGAAGCCATGCCCTGCCCCTCGGCAAGTCCACGTCCGCTGTGGCTCACGACTTCGATGCCGTGGCGCGCAAGGAAGACAATTTCCCGCTCATTGATGGCGTCGATGTAGGGCGTCACCAGCACGACGCGCTTGGCACCGCATGCTTTGAACCCTGCCAGGATGCCGTCGGCAGTGCTGATCGCAGGCACCCCGCTTGCGGCACTGATGCGCACCCGAATGCTCTCGGCCATGGCCGCATCAAAAGTGGACACTGCTGTGCAATTGAAAGCGATCAGGTCCACGCCAGCGTCGGCAAGGAGGCTTGCGCCCTCTTCGACTTTCTCTGTCATGGCGAGAAGCTCCTCCGCACTGCTGCCCGCCAATTTCAAGCGAGTCGTGTGCAGGGACATACCCGGCGGCAACATGGCGGCGATCTCCGGTTCGCCCACCGGATTGCTGGATGGCAGCAACATGCCAAGGCGCATGCGCCAGCCGTAGCCACCTCCTCGGGAATGGGTGCTCGACATCGTCACAGGTGGCATGCTCATAGGCTCTCCGTTCAATCGCGCATCAAAGGAATCAATGCACTCGCAGCAGCAAGCTCCGCTGCGCTGTTCGCGGCCGCCAGAATGTAGCGATCAGGGCGAACGATCACACACCGGAAACCCAACTGCGCCAAATACGCCGTGCCTTCGTCAGGCAAGATCAATGCATCCGCGCGCCGCCAGACCTCGCGAGTTGCAGGTGGAACGCCATCCAGGATCTCGCGCGAACCGAGGACCACGAAGCGCAAGCCTGCCACATCGTCCATGCGGCGTCCGTCGGACAGCACCGGCTGTTGCGAGAGTGTTCCAGCCGGAGCCGGCCAGTTCGCATGCAGACCCGGACCAAGACTCGGGCGGATCGATGTCAGCATCTGCGGACGCTCAACGAGTTCCTGATCGCGCCGTACTGCGGCATCCGGATCTGTCACCTGGAGAATATCTCCAATGCGCACCGCCTCCCGGATGAAGGCGCGCACATGAGACGATTGCTCTTGTTGATAGCTGACGAGGAGCGACTGCGCCGCCAGCCCCTTCAGTACCCATTGAAGCTTCCACGCAAGATTTGCGGCATCGCGAATGCCCGCACACAGCCCCTGGCCGAGGAACGGCGGTGTCTGGTGCGCAGCATCACCGCCGAGAAGAACGCGGCCGCGGCGCCAGCTCTGCGCGATCGCAGCGCGAAACGTATAGACAACAGCGCGCTCGATGCGCGCCTGCTGCGGCGTCAGCCACGGTTTGAGCTTCTGCCACACATTCTCGGGATCGGCAAAGGTCGCGGCGTTGTCGCCGGGTATCAATTTGATTTCCCAGCGGTGCCGGCCCCCAACGCATTCGATGCTCGTGATGGGCCGCGCCGGATCGCAAATCTGCACGGTGCCTGACGCCAGCGTCGACACCGGCTCAGCGAGCAGAACATCCACCACCAGCCACTGCGCTGGATCTGCATGCACCTCGACTGCAGACCCGATCCATCCGCGGACCTGTGAATTCGCGCCGTCACAGCCGACGATGTAACGCGCGCGCACTTCGCCACGCGTCCCGTCTGCCAGATGCGCGTAGCGAGCGACGACCCCGTTCTCGTCCTCGTCGATGCCGTCGATCTCACAGCCCGAGAGCATCGTATGGCCCGGAAAGCGCTCCAGGCCATGGCGAAGGATCGCCTCGAGCTGCGGCTGATGAAAGCGATTGCTGTCGCGCCAGCCGGTGGGGCCTGGCTGCGTCGGACGAGACCAGTCGATCAGCAAACGACCTTGCGCATTGATGAACTGCATCCGTGGATGCACGCCCAATGTCGCAGCCACTTCTTGAGCGAGCCCAGCTGTTTGCAAGACCCGCATCGCTTCGCCATCGATGTGCGTCGCGCGCGGCAAGCTGTAGGGCCCGGTATGGCGCTCGACGACCGTGACGGACAAGCCTGCGATGCCCAACAGATTGGCAAGCGTCGCTCCGACAGGGCCGCAGCCCACGATGGCGACATCGACATCCACCTGGGACATGGTCATTTGGCCTTTGCCGAATCGAAGCGAGCGGCGAGCTTGCGCTGATAGTCCTCAATGCTTTGAAAACCGGGCCGCGCACGGCACAGGGCCTCGGTGTCCTTGCGCACTACATCGTCGGGCTGGTCCAGATCGATGGGTGCGCGAAAAGGCTGATCGATGTACCACGGCGTGTCGACAAAGGCCTCCATCCGATTGCCTTCCGGATCGCGAAAGTAGATCGCCCAGGCGGTGCCATGGGTGATGATGTCGACATCCTCCACCGCCTCTTTCTTGATGGCCTCGCCAACGCACTTCAACTCGGCGAGGCTCGACACGCGAAAGGAGATCTGATTGATGACGCGCGACCGATCGTCGGGCGCCCTCCCACTGGCGAGTACGAACTGGTGATGGATCTCAGGCTGCGAGGTCAAAAAAGCGATCGAGCGCTCCTCGCCGCGCTTGATGTCGCTGATGACAAAACCGAAAACGCGCTGATAGAAGCCAAGCATGGCCTCAAAATCCCGCACATGAACACCGACGTGTCCCAGGTCCATGGTCGTCGCCCTCCGTCAATGGTTCCGCGCATCGAGCGCATGGGTGGGAAGCGGAAACCGCTCCAGATATGTCGCGAATTCCGGCTCCAGATCGACCTGGAGCGCTGCCATGATTCGGACCATGCCGTTGTATTCGCCGATGGCGATCAACAGATCGATGAGCGACTCGGCATCGAGCGCTTCGCTCAAGATGGCGAAGGTCTCGTCACTCAAGGTCAGCTGCACCGTCATTTCGCGTGCAGCGCGCAGGACAGCACGCGCGAGCGGCTCGAGCGCCGAATCCCGCCCGGCGCTGTCGGCGGCGATGGCCAGGATGTCCGCCTCGCTGACGCCAAACGACAGCGCAACGTCGACATGGTGGGCGTATTCGTATGCGCTGCCCGTCGCGTACCCCACCTGCAGGATCGCCAGCTCGCGCAAGCGTGGATTGAGCCTGCTTTCGTGTCGAAGGTACATCCCAAGGCCGGCCTTGTGCCGGGCGCCTCGCGGACTGTTGGCAAGAGCGCGCGTGATGTTGGATTTCATGCGCGGCATGTCCTGGTACTCAGGCGCCAGATCTTCTTTGTCGAGATAACGCACACGTGCCATGGTCAGGTACCTCCGCGAGTGATCAATGCGAGGGGGTCGAGGCCGGCTTGCGCAAACCCCACGATCTGCTCCTCATAGCCCACTTGCGAACTAATCAGGAACTTCTCTTGGCACAGGCCTTCGATCAACACGGACGCTGCAAACTCCGCAGTGGCGGGCTTGCCGCGCCGAGGGTCGACGCCATCGAGAAACTCCGCGATGCTCGGGATAGCCGTGCCCGACGTCGTCACGCTTTGGCCGCCGGGACGGTCAGAAGTAGCCGTGATGCTGGGGCAGAAGACAGACACCCGCACGCCATGTGGACGCAGCGCGTGCGCCATGCCGTAGCTCATCGCGAGTTGCGCGCCTTTGGTTGTCGTATAGGGAATCTGAAAACGTGTGGGGGGGTCCGGAAGAATGGCAAGCGATGATGCGGTGTTGACTAGGTAGCCGCTGCCGCGCTCCATCATCTTCGGAAGCACCGCGCGAATCATGCGCACATAGCCAAGTACGTTCACCTGAAGTGCGATCTCCCACGCATCAAACGGGATATCTTCAATTCTTCCGGCGATGGGCGGCATCGAGGCGTTGTTGATGAGCAGGTCAACGTGACCGTACTTTGCAACGACCGCCTTCATCAACGCCGCGATATCGTCGTCCCGGGTGACGTCGCAGTGCATGCCCATCGCTTCGCCGCCGTCGGCCTGAATCGAGGACGCCGCCTCCTGGGCCTTTTCGCCATTGAGGTCCGCGATGACGAGACGGCTCCCTAGTCGGGCCAATTCCCTGGCGGTTGCGCGCCCGATACCGGTTGCTGCCCCGGTGATGAGGACTGTCTTGTTTTCAAATTCCATCATTCATTCCGATGTCAAAAGATCTCAGTGAGAAATTGGAGCAATTCCGCCCAAGAGCGACGGTCGGACGAAGCCGAGTAGCCGAAGCCCGGACGTGGATTGCTCCCCGCTTCCGGGCTGGTGAAACCGTGGCCGGTCCCGCCATAGAGGTGCACTTGCCAATCAATCCCCGCGGCTGACATCTCGTCGCTGAACCCCGTGACTTGTTCGAGAGGTACCAGGGGATCGGACGCTCCGGTGCAGACCAGCACCTTTGCGCGAATCCGGCCTGCGCTTTCTTCCTGCGACGAACTCAAGGCACCGTGGAAGACACCCACACCGCGAAGCGCTGCGCCATTGCGGGCCAGCTCCAATGCGCACCAACCGCCAAAGCAATAACCGATCACCGCCAGTCGATCCGGATCCACCTGCGGAACTTCGGCGAGCGCTTGCAGGCCCGCCTGCAGACGCTGGTACAGCCGCTCCGGTTGGCCTTTCAGCAGATCGATGCTCTTGAGCATCATCTTCGGGTCATCGAAGACCGTGCCATCCCCATGCACGTCCGCCGCAAGTGCGACGTAGTTCATCTGCGCCAGGGCAGCCGCACGGCGTATAACATGCGGGCCGACCCCGGGGGCTTCGGGGAAAATCAGAATGCCGGGCACCTTGCCTTGCACATCGGGACATGCAAGCTGACTGTAGAAGGTGAGACCATCGGCGCTGTAGCGAACAGGTGTCGTGCTCAAGATTGCCTCTCCCATTCGTCGACCATCACTGGCACGGGCAGCACGACCGCGTGCACGCCCATGCTCGTGATCAACTTGCACACATCCATGATCTCGTCGGGGCTGGCGCCGTTGTCGAGCGCAGCGCGCATATGCTGTCGCACCCCGGGGCCCGACAGCTGCGTGCACATCGCGTATGCGGCCAGGGCGATGAGATGGCTGTCCTTGCGCGAAAGCGGACCTTGCGTGCCAAGAGCTGCCGCGGCGAAGTCCAGCCACACTTCGTAGAACGCGGGATCCACGCGGATGGCTGCATCGACCTGCGGCAACGCTGTACCGAGCAGCTGCAGGTGCTTCTGATGTACCGTCCGGGCATAGGCCTTGTGGTCGCTGGCGGACAGGGCGCCCGGCACAAGTTCCTCGAGCGCAGCTGCCCCGAGCAGGTACGTCTGTATTCCGACGGTACTGACAATCATGGCCACTGCAATCAGCTCCTCGAGTGAGGCCCCGAATGTCCGGGCAAACCGCGCATGCTGCCGCACGCCGCGCTCGAAAAAATGCGTGGGCGAGCAGTTGGTCGCCACGTAGATCAACTCGCGCGTCTTGGGCGAGAGGCCGCCGCGTTCAGCCGTATAAGCGGACAACTCCAGATATGCCGCTACATACGATGGGCTGATATGCAGCAGCCGCTCCCATTCGTCGTTCCAGTAGCCACGCCGGCGTTTGAAATCTTCCCGGATGCGAGAGAGCGTCTCGTCGGAGGACATGATCGCTTTCATCAGAACGGCGACAGGGGCGCGAAGCCGAAGTGCAGTCGCGCAAAGTTCACGGCGGTGCGGTCCATCTGCTGGGTGAAGTGCGTGCGCTGCACCGAGATGTCGCGGTAATAGCGCCCGAGCATCGATGCGCTTTGTCCGGTCTGGGTCCCTGCCGTCGTGAAGATGCGATCCACCGCCTCGAACGCGAGACGAGTGGCCTGCTGCACCATCAGGAATATCCGCCGGTCTTCTTCCTCGGAGAAGTCGACTCCCCGCTCCGTCTGTGCCGTGCAGGCAGCCATATAGTCCTGCGCCGCCCTGAGAAGTGCCGCATCAGCGTTGTCCAGCAAAGCCTGAGCCACACCGAAGTAGTGCTGAAACTCATGGTGTTCCATGAGCTTCGTCTTTGGCGCGAAGCGCATCGACTTGTTTCGCAGCAGTTCGTCATACAGATCGAACATGCCGCGCGCGGACCCCATCAGTACAGCGCCGCCTTCGATCATGAAAAAGGCTGCCTTGCGTCCGTTGTACATCGGGTTGGGATGCACTTTCACGCCGTCGGACCCCACCCACATCGCGATTGGGGCCACTCGATGCTCGGGCACGAAGAGGTTCTCGACGGCCACGCGGCGCGACCCGGTGCCTTGCATGCCCAGCATCTTCCAGTTGTCGATGATGGTGTAGTCCTTGCGATCGACCAGCATGAGCACCGGCTTGGGCGCTGCGCCTTCCTGAGGGATCAGCCCGCTCACCATGACATGAGTTGCGACGTCGCAACCCGAGGCGTAGTCCCAGAAGCCCGACACCACATAGCCGCCCGGCACCCGCTGCAGGGGCACGGGCGCACCCAGAGACGGGCATCGATACTCTCCGTCGCTCCCGTAGGCTTCGATCTGGGCTTGCTCAGGATGGTCCGCCAGAATGATCGGGTGCCCTGAGGTCAGGGCGAGTACCCAGCCGCTCGAAGGGCAGCCGCGTGATACTTCGCTCATGACATTGATGTAGGTCGGCAGATCGAACTCGTAGCCCCCGAATCGGCGCGGCTGTACCACGCGGTAGAACCCCGCCTTGACAAATTCGTCGTTGGTCTCCGCCAGGATGCGACCTGCCGCCTCGGTGGCCGCTTGACGATCACGCAGCGTCTGACGCATCGCCGTGGCACGGCGGATCATTTCCTGCGGGGTGAGATGGACCTCGGGAACCGGGATTGCGCCGGCGACTGTCGATGCCGCTTGCGATCTCTGCCGACCGCTGGCTTGCGCTACATCGATCATCACTGCTTACTACCCGCTTGGGACTGCGCGTGTTCCGCGAACAGCTGCTTGGCCAGGTCCGCCGCCTTCAGTTCGAACTGCAATCCCGGATTGGTGCGTGCCATCGAGATGTCGCGGAAATAGCGCTGCATCCGCGTCCCGTTCTTCGCCGATGCACTGGTCGCAGCCGCGCGATACAGCATGTCGACTGCCTCGAACGACAGTTGCGCCGCCTGCTGCATCCCCGCCTGGAGGCGCATGTCATCCGACCGCAGGTAGGTGCGTTTTCCTTCCATCGCTAGGCGCGCGAGGTCCATATATTCCTGGGCCGCACCGAGCACCGCGTGACGCGCCGCTTCCAGCTTGCCGAGCGCGATCCCGTAGGGGCGTTGGTAATCAGGGGTTTGGGATTGAAGCGCGGCGTTGGGACCGAAGGCCTTGCGCACTGTCACGATGCTCTCGTATTCGTCGAGTGCCGCATACCCCAATCCCACAATGATCGAGCTGATCTCGGTCTGGAAGAAACCGAGCGTGCCGCCCGCGTACATGGGATTGCCATGCAGTCGCGCACCCTCTGTCCCTTGGGAGATGTTCGGAGCAAAGAAGTCCTCCCTCACCAGGAAGTGGTCCGGGATCCAGGCGCCTTGCATCTGCACGCTGTTGGAACCGCTGGCACGCATGCCGATGAAGCCACCCCAGTTGTCCAGCATCGTCCACTGGTCACGCGGCACCAGCGCCACCGCGGCCTGCGGCGGTGCACCCTCCTCGACGATTCGCACGCCCACCATCACGTGCGTCGAATATGGCACCCCGGAGCAATAGTCCCAGGTTCCTTCCACGCGCCAACCGCCGTCGGCTCGGGTCGCCGTCCCCGAAGGAATTGCCCGCGCCGCCGCTGCAAAGTGCCCATCCGGACCGAAGGCCTCAGCCTGCGCGCGCTCGCCGAACAGCTGCGCCACATTGAGCGAATGTCCGGATGCCAGGCACAGACACCAAGCACTTCCCGGACAGCCGCGTGCGACCTCCATCACCATCTGCGCAAAGATCGGCACCCCGAACTCGTATCCGCCATAGCGGCGCGGCTGCAAGGTTCGATAGAACCCGGCTCTCTCGAACGCCGCATGCATCTCTGGCGAATACGTTCCCCGCTCTTCTGCGGCGGCCTGCTCCTCGCGCAATGCGTCGCGCAGTGCCACCGCACGCGCAATCAGTTCCCCGGAAGTGAGGCCCGGTTCCGGCGGCGATAGCTGATTGGCAATCTTTTTCTCTTCAAGCGTACTGACCATGGTGTCTCCTGTGCAGTCTGTGCATAGCTACTCTGAGCCCGTACGGTAGCCCCCTTGTGCAGGAGCAACAAGATTCGGTTGATGGCTGTCCGACCTGTGTATGTGCGAGTCGAAGAACCTGGAAAGGTGTCGTGCGAAACCGCCGAAGGTCTGGCAGCGGTCGCCCCGTATGTCCCTGGCCTTGATCGTCATCGCCGAGCTCCCGGCCTGTGGCCGCGGGATGACATGGCCGCCTTCTGAAGGACCCGTCAGCGCATCCGCTCGATCGGCAGATCGGTCCATCACGGGGATCACGCCATGTCACGCTTCAAGCATGAACCGGCATCCACACCTCGGTTTGAAGAAGTCCGTGCGGACTCGCCCTGCCGAAGGCCGGTGATCTCGCGATGTCACAACGACCGACTCGGTACAGAGCCCGTGCGAGCGGGCCTGCCTGAGTGGCATCGCGATCAGGATTGCGAGCACTCGAAGTTCATCTTGATCAGCCCGGCTTCCATGTCCAGCTTGGTCTGCATGAGCTCTGGCAGGTAACGCGTCACCACCTCGTCGTAGTCGATGGTCGCCGCGACCCAAACGATGTTGATGCAGGCGATCACGCGCTGGTTGAGCATGACGGGCACAGCGATGCTGGCGCACTTGACGTGCTCCAGCTCCCGGCAGTTGCTGTACCCGTTGGCGCGCGAACTGCTGATCATCTTCTCCAGAAAGGCCTCGTCACGGCTCAATGCGTTGTCCGGATCCTGCGAACCTCGCAGTGAAGTCAGAATCTCCTGTCTCTCTTCCTCGGGACAGAACGCAAGATACGCCCGCCCAAGCGGACTCTTCAGGAGATGGCGCTTGCGACCGATCATGCCCACGTCGACTGAAAAGGGGCTGAAGCTGTGCGTGCTTTCCCGGATGACCATCGCATCATCCTCAAATGTCGCGAGATCGGTTGGCCATAGCACCTTCTCGCCCAGACGTTGCAGCAGCGGTGCCCCGAGCGTGCGAATCCATTCTTCATCGATGAATCCTTCGCTCAGGTGACGCACGGCATTGGTCAAGCGAAACACGCTGTCCGAGACACTGCGGTAGAGCAGTCCGTGGTCCTCCAATGTTTCCAGGATCCGGTACACGGTAGGTCGCGGGAGCTTGAGCTCTGTTGCAATCTCGTGCGCGGTAGAGGCACGGACCGTGTTGAGAAACTCAAGAACTTTGAGCCCGCGGTCCAACGAGCAAATTCTCTTGTAGGTCATGAGAGCGTCTTCCCAGGTAACGTCGGGTCTAGCGGTCGAGCTGAAACAGGCATCAGGACAACGGCGGTTGAGCCGGAAGCCCTGCTCGCGAAGAGCGAAGAGCAATGACCAGCCCGGTTCCGCCTCCGGTCGCCAAGATTACCCAGGCGACGCGCGACCGTACAGCCGGATTTCCCTAGGATTGACTCTGCCTGCGACGCAAGTCGTTTCGCTGCCCATTCAGCGCACGCATCTGCGTGCAGACAGCAACTTTCCGCGCGCCGTCCACGGCGGCGTCGGTACCAACAGCGTCACCCGCTGGGCCCTCTTCCGCTCCCGCGATCAAACAACGTCAGCCACAGTTGAATGAGGTTCGCAGGAAGGCTGTACATCTTCTGAGCCTCGCGTCGCGTGAGAACACCAGATCGGATGTCTTGGCAGAGTTGCAGTTTGAAGCGCAGCGCATGCCGAGAAGGGCTTCGTGAAATCATGAACCCTCTCATTCGCGAAGACCCAGCAGGCGTGTCAGTTCAGCTCGCCCCGCCGGTCCGGCCGCTTGAAACCACGCCACGTCGGCCTCACAGCTGCGACAGGCATCGGGCGGCGCCAACAGGGTGGTACTTGCGACCGTAGTAAGCCAAGCCTGGATGGTCTTCCGACTCGATCCGTACCGTGACGATGCCGCAGAGGAAAATACTGTGAGTTCCTGCCTCGATGGTCTGGACGATGCGGGTATCGAAATTCACCAAAGCGTTCTGCAGCGCGGGGGCGCCCGTCTCCAGCACGCTCCACCGGTCCACCTGGAAACGCTCCTGAACCGTGGCTGCCCCCGAAAAGGTCCTCGATATCTTCTCCTGATCCGCCGTCAGCACATTGACGCACAGCACGCCATTGCGGCTGAACACGTTGTGCTGCCGACTGTTGCGGTTCATACAGACCACCAGCATCGGTGGATCGTCCGTCACACTGCACACCGCAGATGCCGTGAAGCCGCCCGTTCCGGCTGGGCCATCCGTGGTGATGACGGTCACCGCTCCGACGAGCCGAGACATCGCTTCACGAAAGTTGAGTTGGTCAATCATATTTTTCTCCGCAGCGCATGGTGAGGAAACAGCGCAGGTTTGTCGCTTGGAACGTGATCGTGCAAAACAGTGCCTTCGCTTCCATATCGTCTGCACGCAAGGCATGTGTGGAAGGCATCAGTCAAGCCAGCCCTTGGAAACCAAGATTAGCGCGCGAGGAGACGTACGAACAAGCACGCCATTCCTTCTGTCCGGCCCGTGTACCGGTACCCGTCGAAGAGACGCGGTTTGGCAACTGCCATTGGACTGGGCCGGTCGCAACGACGAATGAGAGCGTGGGCGGCAACGGCTGGGCGCTGGAACTGCGTGCTGTCAGTCTCCGGGGGCACAAGGCGTTCACAAAGCGCCGCCGCGCCGAAGGGAAGTTCAGTTCAGTTCAGTTCAGTTCAGTTCAGTTCAGTTCAGTTCAGTTCAGTTCAGTTCAGTTCAGCTCAGCGCACCGCCCGATCGAGCAGAAGGAAGATCGACTCGTCAGCGACGCGATGGAAGATGGAGATCTCACGCGTCCCTGAGCCCGGTTGGCGAACGGGGAATACGCGATTGAATACTGTCGGGTGGCCACCCGCCTGATCGCAAACTGTTGAGGATGCGCTGGCGGATCTTCCGGAGAAGGGACGTTGCTCTCCGCAGCCAAAGAGGCGGCTGCGGAGGTTTTCACGCTGGCGTTTTTAACTACCGAATTTTGTCGACAAACCCGCCAATGCGCCGTCGACATCCCCGCCGATGCCCTTCGGCGCCATCTCCACCATGGGTGGAGGAACGTCAGCCTCGATGGTGTAGGTCACTTCAGACCCCGAACCGTCGGCGCCCACTACAAACGTTGCGTCGAGGCTCTTGATCGGTGGGGCTCCGGGAGGTGTCTCCTGACCTGGCACGAGCTCGTAGGTCAAGGTCATCTTCTCATCATCGAGGACCTTGATGCGATCAAGCATGGTGTTGCCACGCTTGAAGAACACCTTCCGATCACCATTCGGAAGCATCTCGACCGAATTGATGTGAGGCTGCCAGGAAGCGAAGCCGGCAAAGTCCTTCACAAATCTCCAAACTTCCGGCGCGCCGGCTTTCAGTTTGACGCTCTTGCTCACTGTGACGATCGTCATCGCTACTCTCTTTCAGGTGGTTGCACTGCGACACATGGCCGCATGCGGTATCCGGCCATCGTGACTTCGTTCTCGAATCAACGCGACCGCCGGCAAATTTTCAAACGTCTCGATTGAGACGAGACTCAGTCTAACGGGCGGGTCTAAGAGGCGGTGGTCTTTCCCAGCCCGTGTCCGCAGGGTGTATCGGAGGCACGGCGACCGGAGCCATCGAGAGGAACCTCGCTTGCTCCCATGACCACGCATGGCTGGCATTTACCGCCATGCACCATGCCCCGACCAGAAGCAGGCACAGGCAATCCTGTGCCTGCGCAATGCGGTGGCCTGCTGCATCCGCTGGGGTATCACTGTGCAGCGCCTGTCGATGGGCAACGGCCCGGTGCTGCGCTCGTGCGAGTTCAAGGCAACCTGCATCGAGTTCGGCATCAAGCACAGCTTCACGCGGCCCCAGTGGCCGCAGACCAACGGCAAAGCCCAGAGGTTCATGCATTCCGCGTTGTGTGAGCGGGGCTGCGGCTGGACCCACCAGAACTCAGCGCATCGAAGCAATGCCCTGGCAAGCCGGCGGCACCACTGCAACTGGCATCGCCCGCACACCGGCATCGGCGGCATCGCGCCCATGTCGGGACGCAACGCGTCAAGAAATAACCTCTTGACGCTTCACAACTAGTGCTCGATGCGGAGCGCCACCAGGAAGCGCGACACCATGTTGTAGGCCGCCACGGTGGCCACGAGTTCCACCAGCCGCTCGTCGTCGTAGCGCCGCTTGAGCTCGAGGATCAGCTCATTCGGCACGGCGATGTCACGCGTCATCGAATCCGTCAGTTCGAGCACTAGGCGCTCATCTGCGTCGAAGATCTTCGCGATGGCGCTCTCCGACACCGCTGCTATCTTGTGCTCGCTCACACCCTCACGCAAGGCAATCGGCGCATGCGCCTCGAATTCGAAGGGGGCTCCGTTGAGCACAGCGACTCGCAAAATGATGAGTTCACGCAATGCAGCCGACACACCTGTCTGGTTGCGAACGGCCGTCAGCATGCGCTCCCACCCACAGGCAATCGGAGCGCTGTTGAGCAGGACTTGGTAGAGCAATGACACGCGGCCCCGCTCCGCCATGAGGCGGGCTTCAACGTCCGCAAGGGAAGGCCGCGATCCAGGGACAACAAGCCCCACGAGAACTTTGTGATTGGCACTCATTGGATCGGGTCCCCCAATTGGCAGCGGCGCGACTTCGCTACCGTCACTGCTGCCAGCGAAATCAGCGCGAGAGCTGTGATGTAGAGCCCGACACCGAACGAGTGGTGGTAGCGGACCATGATGGCCTGCGCGATCGTCGGAGCGAAGGCGCCGCCCAGGATCGAACCCAGTGCGTAGCCGATCGAAATCCTCGAGTACCGCACCCGGGCCGGAAACAGATCTGCCAGCATCGCTGCCTGCGGCCCATAGGACAACCCCAGCGGCACCGCGAACACCAGCAATGCGATCAGAAAATGGATGACGGTGCCCGCGTCGATCAGCAGCCACATGGGCACTGCCCACAAGGCCAGCAGCACATAGCCGAGCTGCAGCGTGCGAGCCGCGCCGATGCGGTCGCCGATCCAGCCGGAGGCGAAAGTCGAGACCAGCCACAGCGCGCACGCGGCAATGGAGCAGCCCAACAACTGGTTGGCCGGGAGATGCAGCACCGACTGGCCGTAGCTGATCGTGAAGGCCAGAAACAGGTAACCGGCCGCGCTGTTGCCCACGCAGATCAGGGCCGATAGCAGGATCGGCCGAAAATGTGACTTGAACACCTCGCGCAGCGGTGCCTTCGATTGGACCCGCCGGCTCTGCAACGCCTTGAAGACGGGTGACTCCTCGACGTGCCGCCGGATCATCCAGCCGGCCACGGTGAGCACGATCGAAAACAGGAAGGGAAGTCGCCAGCCGTAGGCCAGCAATTGGTCCGGGTCGAACGAGGCCGCTACTGCCAGCATCGCGCCCGTGGCAATCAACAGTCCGATCGGTACTCCCGCCTGCGGGAAGGCGCCGAACGAGGTTCTTCTGGAAGGCGGTGCATGCTCGACCGCCAGCAAGGCCGCGCCGCCCCACTCGCCACCGGCCGAAAATCCCTGCAGGATGCGCAGCAGGCTCAGGAGAATCGGCGCCCAGATGCCGATGCTGGCATAGGTAGGTAACAGGCCGATCAGGCCGGTGGCGCTACCAATCAGCATGAGCGTGATGACCAGCATGGCGCGTCGGCCGAAGCGGTCTCCCAGGTAACCGCAGAGCACCGCGCCCAGTGGCCTGAAAAGGAACGCGATGCCGATGGTGGCCAGCGAAAAGATCTGACCCAGGTCCGGGTCCGAGCGCACGGCCGGCGCGAAGAACAGCGCGCCGAAAATAAGCGCCGCCGACTGAGCGTAGATCAGGTAGTCGTACCACTCGATCGACGTGCCGACGATGGTCGCTGCCAACACGCACTTGTCGTCGGCGGAGCGTTGGATCGCAACCTGGAACGCGTTCTTATCGTCCATTGCATTTCTTGTTCTTGTCGACGGCCCCGCCGTTCATTCGGAAAAATAACCCGTCTCGCGGAGGTGTGCGGGCTCAGCGCGCGGCATGCGTGTCGGCGTGCACGCCCGCATGACTTCCAGCGGGAAGCGCTTCGACGCCTTTGGACTTCGGCGGACCGATCACGCGCAGCAAGACCATCGAGACACACACCATGGCAACGATCGTGACAAGGACCGGCTCATAGTGCCCTGTGTGATCGAAATAGATGCCGGCCAATACAGGACTGAGCGCGGCGCCGGCGGTTTGCATGAGCAGCCCGATGGCCGTGAGCATCGGAAATACCTTGAGATTCCAGTAGCTGCTTAACAGCACCATGGGACCGACCTGCACTGCGCCGAACCCCACGCCATAGATGACCGCGTATCCATACAAGCCCACCGGGCCAGTCGCGTAGGCCAATGTGAGAAGGCCGAGTCCAAAGAGCACCAAGGCACCGAAATAGGCGGACCGGGGAGCGACTCGCTGCGCAAGCGAACCGATTCCCAGATTGCCCGCCACCAGCGCCGCGGAAATGATCCCGATGGTCGCAGCAGCAGCCACGGGCGAATGGCCCAGATCGCGCAAATGTGCCTGCGCATGCGCAATGACAAAGGCCGAACCGCAGGTCGTGGCGAACATGCAGAAGTAGATCGCCCACAACGCGGGCGAGCGAAGCGCATCCCGGACCCGCAACCCGGTCCCGCTCGGCCCGGCAGGCTGCGGAAAATTGAGCTTGGAGCGATGCTTCGAGAGGCGTTCTCTGTCGGCGTTCTCCCAGGCTTCAAGTCTTTCGGCATCCGGTTTGTCGCGCACAAAGAACAAGGCGACCAGGAGGCCCACCACCGCGAAGCCGAAGAACACCCAGCATCCCATTCGATAGCCGATCGCCGAACCTTGGATCGCTCCGGTCATGACCCACACGAAAACGAACCCGCCAAGGCCCACGGCCGCAAAGAGAACGGACAACACGAAGGGGCGCCTGTGACCAAACCACGCGGCCGCTGCCGTCTGACAGGGAATCACACTGATGAACGCAGCGGCCAAACCCATCACCCCGAATGCCAACGCAGCTTGCCATGGTGCGCTCACCCAGGTGGCGAGCGCGACCGATGCGGCCCCCATCAGGATGCAGCCGATGAACAGGCACCGGCGCACGCCAATTCTTGTCACCAGCGCAGCAACCCAGGGGGCAGCCAGCCCATCGGCGGTCATGTTGGCAGCGATAAGAAGTCCCAGTGCACTGCGCTCCCAGTGCAGTTCCGAGGTCATGTAAGTGCCGAGAACGCTGCCACCGTAGATGGGCAGGGCCAAGCCGACCCACATCATGAAGCACAACGCGCCCAGAACGCTCCAGCGTGATTGCAAACTTGTTGTCATCGGAAACCTGCCAGTCAAAGTGGGGCTTATCCAATCACTCGGCGGTGGCTGGAAGAATTGTTGAGGAGATTCACAATGCAAACACCCTGCGCCGCATCGGCCAGACGATGATGAAAGATCCATTCATCACTCGGACACGCAGGCCCGCGCCTCCGTCGCGCAGGCGAGCTCGTGGCCTGCCCTGCGCGACACGGGCAGTGAGCACGCCGATAAGGTCTGTCATGGCCGCGCGGAGGTTGCGCTGATCGATCAGCCGGATGTTTGCGACACTTGGCGAAAAGATCGCACTTGCAGTCTCGATGCGCCTGCTCGTTACTTCTCGACTTGGCGAGCCTTCGCGAGCAACGCCTTCGCTTCCTTGGGCGCCAGCAATTTCATCTTGAGCGACAGCGGGCCGCCCATGCCATGCAATTTCCCGCCCTCGGCCAGCGAGCCCACATCGATCGGCTCGCCGCCGATGTCGCGGATCAACTGAGCCACTTTCTCCTTGGCTTGAGCATCGTCTCCCGAGAAGAAGATCGCGCCGCTGTCACCTTCGGGCGGCAGGCCGCCGGCGAAAACGGGAATCGGTTCGTAGTTGAATGTCTTCACGACAGAAGCCCCCCAAAGAAGCTCGGCAACGACCTCGCTGGAACCTCGACCGCCAATGTCGATGAGATCCTCCGGACGCGGGCCGCGGCGATTGTTGGTGGTGTCGATGACCACCTTCCCCGCCCACGAACCTGCGGCAGCGACCGCGGCGGCGGTTTTTTCCCATGGCGTGGCGAGGATCACCAGATCAGCATCGGCCAGCATCTTTCTCGATTCCATCGCGCTCACGCCCGGCCCCAGCTTCTCCACCAGCGCTTGCAGGGATGCGGGGCCTCTGGAGTTGCTGAGGATCACGCGATGCTCGCCCGAGACGAGCTTCGGCACCAGCATCTGCGCCATTTTCCCAGCGCCCAGAATTCCAATAATCATGATGTCCTTGTCCTTTGCGATTGAGTAAGCGCGTGCAGCGGTTACGCTTCGTTTTCGATGACGTTGCGCAGCACACCAATCTCGGTGATTTCGACTTCGACGATGTCGCCGTGCTTCATGAACAACTGGGGCTTGCGGCGCACGCCCACGCCGCCAGGCGTTCCCGTCACGATCACATCGCCCGGCTCGAGCGCCGTGAACGTAGAGCAATAGGTAATGAGCTCAGCAATCGAAAAGATCATTTGCCGGCTGGTCGCGCGCTGAACCTCGAGGCCGTTGAGCCGCGTGCTGAGATGAAGCACTGGATCGTCGCCGAACTCGTCCGCCGTGCTCATCCAGGGCCCGAACCCGCCGGTGTGCCAGAAGTTCTTGCCAGGCGTCCACTGCTGCGTATGGCCTTGCCAATCGCGGACCGATGCGTCGTTGTATGGCGCATAGCCGGCGACGTGCTTCCAGACCTGATCCGAAGGAATGCGACGTCCGGCCTTGCCGATGATGACGGCGATTTCACCCTCGTAATCGAGCTTTTCGGACTCGGTCGGCAATGGAATGACGCCCAGATGGCCCACCTGGGAGTTGACGAAACGGCCGAAGACCGGCGGCTTGAGCGTGGGCTCGCGCTCTGTTTCCGAGCGATGCTCTTCGTAGTTGATCCCGATGCAGATGATCTTCGGCGGCCTTGGAATCACCGGCAGAAATGTGATTCGCTCAGGGGCGAAGTCCGGGACGGCGCCTTCCAGAGCCGCAGCAATCTCGGGCAGCGCGTCAGCTTGCAGAACGCTCAGCAGATCAGGGAATTTACCGCCGAGACGTTTTGTGAAATCGACCACCCCGCCATCGACCCAAACACCGAATCTCTGCGACCCACCAACCTCAAAACTCAGCAGCTTCATTGTCTTGTCTCTTTGTCATGTTTTTGGAAATGGATGCCGTTTGCGCACCGGGGACGGCATGAGAACTCTTGGCTCTACCCACTCGCCTGAATGAAGAATAGCGTGCGGTGAGTGCGTTGAACAAGCACGCCACCCGATCTGTCCGCTCTGTGTATCAGGGCCTGTCGGGGCAAGGTCGGCGGCCGGTTTCTGCCCGAGTTCGGCAGCATTTTTCAGCGCGCACATTCCCCCGAGATCGACTCATCGCACCGGTTCGGCGTCGGGCTGCATGACGCGCACGTTGTCCGAGACCAGCAGTTCCATGTCGGTCAATTGCTGGATCTCGGCGACGGAGAAACCCGGCGCAACTTCTTCGAGCACGAATCGATCGCCGCGGCGAACAAGCAACGCGAGGTCAGTGACGATCATGTCGACGCACCGCGGCGCCGTGAGGGGATATTCGCACGCGCGAACGAGCTTCGAGCGACCCTTGCTGTCGCTGTGCTCCATGACGACGATGAGCTTGCGGGCGCCGGCGATTAGATCCATCGCGCCGCCTATGCCACCACCGACCTGGCCCGGCACGCTCCAATTGGCGAGGTCGCCATTCTGTGCCACCTGGTACGCGCCCAGCAGCACGGCAGAAAGCTTGCCTGATCGGGCCACTTCGAACGACACCACACTGTCGAACAACGCCCCGCCGGCCCGCATCTCGATGAAGCCACCCGCGGCGTCGAAGAAGTCAGGGTCGGGTAGACCGGAGTCGCCGAGCAGTTCATAGCCCAGTGCCCCGTTCTCCGCGTGCAGCATGATGCTGCGACCTGCAATATGCGAGGCCACCAAGGTGGGCAAGCCTGAACCCAGGTTGACATACCCATGCTCCGGCAACAGCGCGGCGGCGCGTTGAGCGAACTCCATCCGCGACAGCGCTGGCTTGCCGAAGTAGTCGCGTCGGCTGTCGGGGGCTCTGCGCCTCATCGCCTCTTTTGGCACTGCCACCTTCTTGGTGGCGAGCACGACGCGAGCCACGAAGATGCCTGGCAGCCCCACCCGCTCCGGCGGGATGACACCCGCATCGACAATCTCCTCGACTTCGACAATGGCGACGCGCGCGCCCTTGGCGAAGCTCGGATGGAAATGCATGCTGCTGCCGCGAAACTCCACGTTGCCGTTCGCGTCCGCACGAAAACCTCGCACCAACGCATAGTCGACGGGCAGTGCCTGTTCGAGCACGTACTGCTTGCCGCCGAACTCGCGCAACTCTTTGCCGTTTTCCAATGGCGTGCCCACCGTCACGGGACTGTAGAACGCTGGCAGTCCTGCGCCGGCGGCGCGCAAGCGTTCGACGAGGATTCCCTGGGGGACCATTTCAAGCTGCACTTCGCCGGCCGCGGCGCGCTGCTCCACGAGAGAAGGAAAACCAGGCCGTGCCGAGAATGACAGAACGACCTTGCTGACTTGCCCGTTCTCCAGAAGCAGCTCCGGCCGATATTCGCCAGCGCCCAGCGAGTTGGCGACCAGGCACAGTTCGCGCGCGCCCTGCTCCTTCAGGGCAATCACCAGGCTGTTCGGATAACTATGTCCCACGCCGAAGCCGGCGATCGCAATGGTCGAGCCACTGGGAATGTCGGCGACGGCGGCTTCGGGCGAGGAGAATATTTTGGTCATGGGTGCTTGTCGGTAATGAGTGGCCTGAAACGCAGCAGCGCTGCTTCATCGCCCGCCTCGCTGAACACTGCGCTGACGGACTGTCCAATTTCCAGTTCCGCAGGATCGCAGTCGATGATGTTTGTCAGAACGCGCGGGCCTTCTTGCAGCTCGACCAAGGCGAGCACATAGAGCTGTGTCTCGCGGTACGCGCCTTCGCCACGACGAACACTGGCGAAGCTGTAAATCGAACCGCGGCCGCTTGCCTCGAACCACTCCACGGCGTCGTGTCCACACTCCGGGCAAAACTGCCGCGGGTACCAGATGACGAAGCTGCACCGGGGGCAGCGCGGCAGCATCAGCTTGCCTGCCTTGGTTCCGTCCCAGAATGGCTTGGCCTCCTGGCTGATCAGCGGCGCAGGCGCCGGCAGCTCAACGTTGTTCATGCGTCACCTCGACCAAGTATCAGCGTCGCGCTGCACAGGCGCGAGACACCGCCTCCCGTGCCATGCGCCAAAGCCAGTTCGCAATTCTTGACTTGCACTTCCGGATGGGCTTCGCCGCGCAATTGTCGAACCGCCTCGATAATCTTGACCATGCCGCCTTGATAGCCGGGGTGGTTGTTGCACAGACCCCCGCCATCGGTGTTGACCGGGAGACGCCCGCCGACTCGCAAGGCCCCGTCGGCAGCAAACGCGCCACCCTCGCCCTTCTTGCAGAATCCCAGGTCCTCGAGTGTCATCAGCACCGTGATCGTGAAGGAGTCATAGATGGATGCGTAGTCGATGTCAGCCGGCGTTACCGACGCCTCTTCGAATGCCGCGGGGCCCGACCACACGGCTGCGGTGTAGGTCACATCCAGACGTCCACCCATGGTGTGCTTGATCGCTTCTGCGTGACCCAGGACCTTGACCGATCGGCGCGTCAGGCCTGCTGAAATTTCCGGGGTGGTGACGATCACCGCGCCACCACCGTCGGTGACGACGCAGCAATCCAGCCTGCGCAAGGGATCGGCGACGAACGGCGAAGCGAGCACGTCATCGACGGTGACAGGCTTTCGCAGCATGGCGTTCGGGTTGTACTGGGCGTGAAACGCGGCAGCCGCCTTCACTTCGGCCATTTGCCGCGCACTCGTTCCGTACTCGTGCATGTGCCGCTTCGCGGCCAGTGCGTAGATCCCGATGTTGGTTTCGCCGTAAGGCGCTTCGAAGGGGTACTCCGGCGTGTCCGGCGGCAGCTTCGCGCCACGCACGATGCCGCGAACGCGTGCGCCCTGCGTCACCAAGGCAATGCGGCACTTGCCGCTTGCCACCGCCAGCGCCGCATGGCCGACATGGCAGAGATAAGAGGATCCGCCCGTGAAGGTCGAGTCGGTGTAGCGCAGGTGCTTCAGGCCAATGTACTCTGCAAGCGAGATGGCACCAAACCCGAGTTGGCCGTTGCAGAAGTAGCCATCGACGTCCTGCAATCCAAGCCCGGCATCGGCAAGAGCACCCAACGCGACATCGGCGTGAATCTGCGCCGCTGAACGATCCGGCAAGTCCCTGCCGGGGTGCTCATAGGCACCAATGATGACTGCTTTTCCATTGAGGCTCACGCGTACTCCACGTCACGGTTCGATTTCACGAGGTTATCGACACCGAGCCGGGACTGCCATGCAGACTGTGCAAGTGTCCGCCGTGTGAATCGACGGACGCATGAGAAACAAGGCAGATGAAGGGATGACGTGCGTGGCATGCCATGTCATGCCCACGCCGAGTCCGTGGCGCTGCAGGCATTCGCGCCAGAGCAGATCGGATTTGCGGGGACGCCGTGTGAAGAACTGCAGATCCCCTTGACCACTCCACCTGGATCTGCCGTCGTGCACGGGCGGTGGCCATGTCCGCACGCATTTCCTTTGCTCGGGGCAATGGCGCGACCGGCAGTGCAACCATGCCCACGGTCGCTGCCGTGGGCGCGCCGCCGAACACGATGGCGGGCACCGAACCGAGCCGATAGGCAGTCAAGTCAGGCCCGACTCAAACGCGCCGATCTGGTTCGAGTTGCGGATGAAGATGCCGTTGACCGCGCCGATTCCTGGAAAGCGCCGCGCAACGGCGAGCATTGCGCGATCACTTCAGCGTCCGATCGGCGTCGGACGCGCATCGGCGCGCCCTACCACTCGATCCCTGCGGTTTCGAGGTTATGTTCTATTTCTGCCTTGGCCTCACGCAGTACGGGCAGGAACCGCGATATGGCGACGTCCTCGGGGATCAACGAGTGGGGCCACACGGTGCTGATGCAACCGAACACCCTGCCCCGGCAAAGCACGGCCAACGCGATACTGTCGCAACGCTTGTACGGGACCTCGTCTGACGCGCAATAGCCATCCGCCTGAATCGATCGGATCATGTGAGTGATGTGGTGCGTGTCCCGAGCGACACGATCTTCCGGTGCTTGGGACTTGCGCAGGTGCGCCAGGATCTCACGTCGTTGCTCGTCGTCGGAAAACGCGAGATAGGCCCATCCCAGGGGGGTCGACAACATCGGAATCCGCCTGCCGACGGCACCCAGTCCAATCGGCTGCGGACTGAAGCGGTCCGTGCTTTCGCGCACGACGATGCGGTCATCCTCGAAGGTAGACACTGCGCTCGGCCACTTCAGTTGCTGCCGTCGCCCGAAGAGCACCGGCGTCGCCACTGAGACGAACACGGATTCGCTGGTCATTCCCCCGCTCAGACGACGCACCGCGATAGTCAGTCGATAGACGTTTTCATCGGGATTCACTCGCTCGACAAAACCGCCGTGGACAAGCGTTTCGATGATCCGATACACAGTCGGCAAGGGCAATTTGAGCGCCTTGGCGATATTTTGCGCCGAGGCGATCCGTACTTTATTGAGATACCCCAGAACGTTCAGCCCACGGTCAAGGGTTCGCAGTGGCGGTGTCATGTACCCTCCAGCAGATCCAGCTACCAAATGAACTCGCAAGCCTTCGCACATGCCTGCACCGTCGCTTGTCGCGTCGGCGAGGCGGTGGCGCAAGATTATGCGACGGCAAGGAAAAAATCGCGCGCCCACAGCCACCATTCCCGGCCACGGCGGTCAACCACGTGATTCGACGGTCCATACGGTTTCGGCTCGGCCTGCGCAAGATGGTTCCTTCGCCAGGGTGGCTCAGGAAAGAAGGGCCCGCTCCCTGCTACTTCAAACCCGTGATGCGGCCAAGGTCGACGACGAGAAACACGCCGAACAACCAGCCGCTGCGAGTGGTCCCCGCCGAAACAGAACGCCCCATCCTGTTCGGATGCAGAAAATATTGGAGCGAGGCGTTGATCAGCACGCCGGGGGCCAGTCCATACTGACCGTGCACATCGAATGCGAACGTGTCTCGGTGAACTGAATTGCTGCCCACGCCAGACTGCTGTTCGAATGCAGCCCGTCCCTTGCTCAGCTGCAGATAGCGCCAGGTCGAGCCGATCGATGCGATCGGATTGCTCTTGAGAAAACCACCATATTCGACGCCCGCATACGCTTCTATGGGAAATGGCTGACCAGTACCTGGCGTGACGTATGCCCCACCGTAGAGTGCGACGTTAGGAGGAAAGGGGCCTTGGGCATCCGCTTCTTTCCAGACGACCTTTCTTGCCTGGCCGTAGAGACCCCACGTGCCGCTGTCATGGGTCGTCACAGGAATCAGGGCGCCATCAGGCCCACGAACAGGCACAGGAAAACTGCGGTCGTCGACGTACGGCTTCGTGTTGTGATACACGCCGACCTCGGCATTGAGCGGATGCTGGCTGTTGGAAAAGTCCGACTTGTACGTGAGGTTCCCAACA
Organism: Variovorax sp. YR566; assembly: GCF_051992195.1. Classification (NCBI taxonomy): domain Bacteria; kingdom Pseudomonadati; phylum Pseudomonadota; class Betaproteobacteria; order Burkholderiales; family Comamonadaceae; genus Variovorax; species Variovorax sp. YR566. The sequence goes on from NZ_CP197093.1 coordinate 68,628, forward strand.
CCTATCCAGCCCTTGCGCGTCTTGGCGCCATTCCAATTCCAACCCGTTGACGTGGTTTGAAGGTCGTAGTTGTCTTCGACGACGGCGAACCCCAGGCGGGTACGGTCTGACAGCGCGTACGACATTCGCGCGCCCCAGAGTGATTTGTCCCGCGGTGGCACTCCCAGCGTTATCAGCGGTGTCGCTGCAAAGCAGCCGGTGCACATGTTTGCGACCATGAAGTCGTCCGTCAGATTCATGCGCCCATATTCAACATGAAGCTTCTCATCAAAGAATTCATGCGACAGCGTCAATTTAACGAGATTTGAATTCGTTTGTGTCGGGGGAAACGGCGCAAGCCCGGCACCCACTTGAGACGAGAAGTTGGCAGTGTTGTTGGAGGGTGGCTGCCAAAACTCCGTGAAATGAAGTTTTGTGTTGTAGATGCCCACGAGCTTTTGAAGATCGGCATTGGCCGAAAACCCCAGCTCAAAGTAATCAACGGACCTGCCCCTGGAGACACCGACCGAGGGGTTGGCGAAGTGCCCGTTCGCAACATACAAGCCGAGGTCGACCCCGTGCTGTTCGAGCGCATCGCCAATCCCGCTCAACGGCCCTGTTCTGGGGGGAGGGGCACCGGGTGGAGGCCGTGCGCCGATGTTCGCGGCACTCGGCGGATTCAGCTTGCTTTCATTCGGAGTCGGCAGGAAAACGCCTTTGACGGATTCTGGCGCGCTGGCAGGATCAAGCGGCTTGTCGGCCGTGGCGGGGGCGCCAGCAGCCTGCGTGCTGTCCGTTGCACCGGCCTGTGCGGTGACTGTCTCCAGGTCCGGGCCGCCAGCCATCGCCGTGAGGGACGAGCATCCCAATGCAACGACAACTGTTTTGGCATACCGCGTGATGTTCGTAACTTGTTTCATGTCTCTCTTTCCTTATATTTAGCTTCGCTTGGACGGGATCTTTGATGCGGGCCCGACGCAGGTCACGGCCGCGCCGGCGGGCCGACAGGAACCTTGGAAACGGGTCTTTGCAGGTGTGCCTTGTCGATGCCCGCCAGCGCGCGCCATAGCACCTGCGGGGCCGTGGCGCTGTCGAACAACCCACTGCACAGGGTCTCGACCTCTGCCGCCACGTTTTCATCGACCACCTCGCCTGCCAGCCGCCTGAACTTCGACCGGGCAGCTGCCATGTCGAAGGGCAGCGCTGGGTCGCCCCACGCGTCGACGACGGTCTTGCAGGCCACCATCTTTTCGCCGACGAAGAGCTCGACGGTGGCCGGATATGCCTGCGGGGCAAGGCTTTGCAGCTGGTCGTCCGCCACGACCTCGACCTTGTGCGCCAGCCGCGACATGTCCGCGCTGTGCACCGGCTCCCGACGCTCAATGTCCAGCAGATGCTGCGGGCTCGCGCCGGCCAGCGCGATGTTGTAGGCGCAGCTCGTGATGCGAGAAAGCCGACTCGCTTCGGTGTCGTCGTGACCCACCATCCGCGCATGGGCGGGCGGCAGCTTCACCCGGATTCGAGTCAGGTTCGCATGCGCGATGCCCTCCTCGAGCAACTGCCTGAAGGCCTGGACCGCCGCGATGTTGTGCTTGGCCATGCAATAGGGCTTGATGCTGGTGCGCTGCACCGCAGAACCCCGGCGCAAGAAACTTTCCACGACTTGCGGTGCCAACGCGATGCCGTGCAGGGCTGCCAGCGCCGAGCCGTCCAGCAGCGTCCGGTCACCGCTGAATCCCCGCGCGGCGCTCAGGGCCGCCGCGCCACCGGCCCTGGCCGCCATACCGAGCAGCAGCCATCGGGCCGAGGTCCCTGGGCCGGCCGCCACGCCTGCGCTGGCACTGCCCCCGGGGCGCCCGTTGGACGCCGTGAGCGCGATCGCCAGTGCGTTTGCGGTGCGCTCGGCGTCCAGGCCCAGCAGCGTCGAGGCCACCGCCGCGGTGGTGACCGGTGCCAGCAGCAGCGTCGGCCAGATGCCGCTGTGCAGTATTTCGGGTCCCGAAAACGTCTCGCCCAGACAGGTCATCACTTCGTAGCCCGCGTGGATGCTCGCAGCCAGACGGCCCGGCCCGATCGCGCCGGCCGGACCGGAAGCGGCACTGGCGGCAAGCGCCAGGGCGCTGAGGATGACGACCGCCCCTGGGGTGGTGCAGGACGCCATGTGCACGTCGTCGACCTCGGTCAGCCGTGCGGTTGCGGTGGCCAGGGCGATGGAATCGAGCATGGATGCAGCGAAGACCGCCGGCACGTGGGTGCCCTGCCCTTTTAGCCGGTGAAGCTGCACGCCTTCGGGGGATGCCCTGCCCGCGATCCACGCCCCGACGGTATCGAGCAGATGAATGGGCAAGGCCGGGCAAGCACCTTCAAGCGCGGCGGGTAGCAGGCCGGAGGTGAGGCGTTGCGCGATCGTGTCGATACGGGTCATGAGGCGGAAGCGTTCGTTGCAGGAGTCAGGGGAGGGCCGGCTATGGATTTGAAGCCAAATCTCATATAACGAGACTAGGTGCAAACACCGACACCATCCTCATTGGCTCATCAACGGGCGATAGCTACGCTTCTGACAGATGAAAATTATCGGACCCGCATCGTGCTCGGCGCGTCCCTTTTCGCTGCTTGGGATTGACCAATAAATCTCATAATGCTAGATTTCACTGATCGCTCAGCACCAAGGCGCCGAACCCTTCCGATCGCGATCAAGGTGACGCGATGGGTCGCGCATCGATCAGCCTGCATGGGCTGCGGATCCGCGATCCGCAACGATGAAAAGGCAGTGCGTGGAAGGTTCGGCGTTGTCGTCGCCGATGACGTCGAACTGCGCGTCGCTTTCGTCAGCCGCAATCCGCGGCTTCCAGGGTTTTCGCCCGCATGCATGGCTTTGCCTGACTCGCATCGATTCTTCTAGCTAAGGAACTTCTCTCCCATGAAACTGGCTTTTTTCGACTCTTATCGCCTCGGCCTGGTCACCGACGACGCAGTCGTTGATATTTCTTCCCAGGTGCCGCCCTACACCGAGGCCACAGCAAGCCTGGCCATGACTTGGCTCATCGAAAACTTCGCCAAAAAAAAGTCGGCGTTGGTGGAGGCCGCAAGGCAAGGCCCGCGCATACCGCTGCCTGACGTACGGCTTCGTCCCCCGATCCCCAAGCCTGGGAATATCGTCTGCATGGCGGTGAATTACATGGAGAACGGTTCGCTGGCCGAACCTCCGCTGATCAACGCGTTTCACAAGGCGTCGTCCGGCGTGATCGGCCACGGCGACACCATGGAACTACCGGATATGGCGGCCTCGGTGTTCGAGGCCGAAGCTGAAATTGCGCTGGTCATCGGCCGTCGCGCGGACAAGGTTGCCGCTGCCGACTGGAAAGACTATGTCTTCGGCTACACGGGTTTTATCGACGGCTCGGCGCGTGGCGTGAAGCCCGACAGAAATACCTTCTTCCAGATGAAATCGCGCGCCACTTTTGCGCCGCTGGGCCCGTGGATCGTGACGGCGGACGAAATCGAGAACCCGCAGAACCTGAGTATCGCCATGCGCATCAATGGCGCGCTCCGGCAGGACTTCAACACCGACGACATGGCACACGACATCCCCAAGTGCATCGAATGGCTCAGCCATATTCATCCGCTCGAGCCAGGTGACATCGTCGCGACCGGCACCAACCACCGGGGCCTGGGTGCCGTCCAGCACGGCGACCGGCTCGAGCTGACGGTCGAACGCGTCGGCACCCTCTCGGTCCTCGTCCGGGACGACCTGCAACGAACCTGGTCGACTGAAACCCGTCTGGAACGCCAGGCCAAGGGCCTGCCTGCCCTGTCGCCCCAGCTCTCGGGGAAATACACCCCGAGCTAGTCAGTCGATTGCGCGCCCGAGACACAGTTCGAGGGCGGGTCGATTCAACCGACTGGCGGCTGCCGGCCGGCCAGAAAAAAGGACCGCTCCAGCGGTCCTTTCTCTTTCTTGTTGGCGCCAGGCCCCAGCGTTATTCGCTCAGCGGCAGTCGGCCACCCGTGGCCCAGGTCGCCATGTGATTGGCGAAATGCAACCAGCCTGCTCGCTTCGTGGCGGCCGCAGCGGCTTGCGCCCGTGCATTGGATGGGTGGCCGGTGGCACGGCGGGCAAGGAAAGTGGTGGGGCTCATGTCGAATTCCTGTACGTACCATTGAAGGCTTGAGGCACAGGCCGCTTCGAGCGGCCTCCTCAAGGGTTAACCCCAGTTTAGGGAAAACCCTAGACCATTGCAACCCACACCTCGGAAGCCGGCGACACCTCCACCATCGCGTTCACCTTGACTCAGTTCGCTTGATCGACACAGCGCCGAGAAGCAGTGTCGGAGCTCGCCTCCGTCCTCGAGGGACCGTCTCGGCCCGGCACTGGTGACGGCGCAGCGCAGGTGGTCAGCTAGCATGCTCGATTCACAACGATCCGGCGGAAATCGCGATGTCCAGTCTGAACAAGATGCTGTCTCTGCTCGAGTTTTTCTCCATCGAGCGACCGGTCTGGACGTCCGACGAACTGCTGGCCCGCAGCGGGCTTTCGCGGCCCACGGGATATCGGTATTTCAAGGAGCTCTGCGACTCCGGATTGCTCAGGCGCGCGGAAAACGGATACTCCCTGGGGCCGCGCATCATCGAGATGGATTACTACATCCAGCAGAGCGACAGATTGCTGATGGCCTGCCGGCCCGTGATGAGCCAAATTGCGCAGGAAACCACCTGCAACGTGCTGCTGGCCACGATCTACGGCGCGAGCATTCTGGCCATCCACCAGGAGATCGGCGCAAAGTCCGGGCCCCTGGCATTCGGCCGGGGGCGACCGATGCCCTTGTTCAGGGGCGGCGGCTCCAAGGTGATCATTGCTTCGTTGTCGTTGGCAAGACACAGGCGACTCTACGAAGATCACGCCGCCGACATTGCAGCGGCCGGGCTGGGCGGCAACTTCAAGGAATTCCGCGCCCGGATGGTGCAGATCCAGCGCGATGGCTACGTGGTATCCGTTGGCGAACTCGATCCCGACGCGGCCGGCGCCGCCGTTCCGGTGTCGTCGGGCACCTTGATTGAACCCTCGGCCATGATCATCGTGACCACCCGGCCACACTTCGCGCTCATTGACAAGCCGCTGCTGATCGAGCGAATGCACAACGCGGCACGGCAGATCGAGATCGCCTTGATCCAGGCCGACCAGCCCCAGGCGACAGGTTTTTAGCAAACAGACTGCTGGATCACTCACGCCGGTGTGCAGGTGCTGTGAGGAGGATCACCCAAGCGCCGGTGCCGGCTCACGTCCTCGACAAGGGGCCCACCGCCGACCTGCTGGCGCAGGTGCTGGCGGAGCGGCTGAACCAGCGTAGGACAACCGCTCCGAGTGCGGGACTTCACTTTCCCGCTGCCGCCATCAAAGCTTTTTGCTCTGGCGCCGGGTGCGGGTGGCCTGGATGTGTTCTGCCTTGCGTTCCAACCGCAGCCAATGTCCGGCGGGCACGCTCGTCACAACAAGGTCTGCGCAGGCCGCGCGCATCGGATCGCCTTGGCGATTTCCGATGATGCTGCAGATCCCATCCCAGTGGCCGTTGACGTACAGCACCGGCTGCGGCAGGCGGCCGGCATTGGGCGCCTTGCGAGCGTAGGCGATGTTGGCATCATCGTTCAGGTACCACGCGTTGCTGGGGCGGAAATCACGAGCCGTGAACGCCTCGCCATGGTGACCGCTGGCATCGGCTCGCCGCCGAGGTCGCGCGCCGCGCCACGAACCTCGCAAGGCTCACCGACCTCGCCGAAAGCGCGAGCGGGGTCATCGTTGCCTTCTTCTTGTTGGATCTGCGATCGGGAATGCGCAATCAACCGGGTGGCGCGCCGGCCCAGGCGCGCTGAAGCAGCGCACGGATGGCGTCGCGCTCGGCGGGGCCGAAAGGCCGCGGATTCCAGTACGGGTTCTGCACCGCGATGTCCGCCGCAAGTTCGAGATCGCTTTGCTTCATGCCGATGTCGCGCAGCGCGACCGGTGCGCCGTTGGCACGGGCCAGGTCCTGCACGCCCTGCGGGGCCGTCGACACGCCCAGCGCACGGGCGATGCGTGCCATCGCCTGAGGTGCCGCCGCGGCGTTGAATGCCAGCGCATGCGGCAGCACGACCGTGTGCACTTCCGCATGCGGCAGATTGAAGCTGCCGCCCAGGGTGTGGCACAGCTTGTGATGCAGCGCCATGCCGACACCGCCCAGCACGCTGCCACAGAGCCAGGCGCCGTAGAGCGCATCGCTGCGCGCGTCGATGTCGTCGGCTTGGGCACGGATCCCCGGCAGCGCGCGCGCCAGCGCTGCAATCCCCTCCTCGGCCATCAGGTCCATCACCGGATTGCTGTCCTGGGCGTACAGACCTTCGGCCGCATGCGCCATGGCGTTGATGCCGCTGGTCACGCTCAAGCCGACCGGCAGCGTGCGCGAGAGTTCGGGGTCGTAGATCACCGTGCGCGGCAGCACGCGGGGGTCTTTTCCGGTCTTCTTCAGCCCACCCTCGGTGAGCCCGTAGATCGGCGTCATCTCGCTGCCCGCGTAAGTGGTCGGGATGGCCACGATCGGCAAGCCCGAATCGAGCGCGATGGCCTTCCCAAGGCCGGTGGTCGAACCGCCGCCGATGGCCACGGCACAGTCCGCATCCAGGCGCTGCGCCACAGCGCGTGCCTCGCGGGCCGTCTCGATCGGCACGTGCATCACGGCGCGGTCGAACACGCCCGCCGCATGGGCACCGAGCATGTCGGCGACGCGCTCGGCCTGGCCGCGCTGCTCGGGTGTGCAGAGCACCAACGCACGGCGCGCGTCCAGCGCGTCAATCTCGCGCGCCAGGTGTTGCAGCGCCCCGGCACCGAACACGACACGCTGCGGACGGGAGGTGTGGATGAAGTCGCGAGCGCTCATCGCCTGCCTATTCGAGGCTGAGCTGACGCTCATGCACCAGCCGCGTCCACTTGGCCTGCTCGAGCTTGAGCGCCGCCCCGAACGCCTCGGGCGTGTTGGCGATGCCGGTCAGGCCCTGCTCCTGCAACCGCGCCGCGAAGGCGGGGTCGATGACGATCCTGCGGATCTCGGCCTGCAGCCGGTCGACGATCGGGCGCGGGGTGCCGGCCGGCGCCAGCATGCCGACCCAGGAGTTCACCTCGAAGCCGCGGTAGCCACTCTCGGCCACTGTCGGCAGATCGACATAGGCGCTCGCTCGACGGGCACCGGTCTGCGCCAGCGCGCGCAGTTTGCCGGCCTTGACATGGGGCTGCGCCAGCACGGCCGACAGGAACATCATCTCGACCTGTCCGCCCAGCAGATCCTGCTGGGCCGGACCACCGCCGCGGTAGGGGATGTGCGTGACGAAGGTGCCGGTCTCGGCCTTGAAATACTCGGCCGTCAGATGATTGCTGGAGCCTGGCCCGACGCTCGCGTAGTTGTAGCGGCCAGGCTGCGATTTCAGCAGGCCGACGAAGCCCTTGAGGTCCTGGGCCGGCACCTTGGGGTTAACCACCAGCACCAGCGGATTGCTAGCGATCTGCGTGACGGGCAGCAAGTCCTTCGCAACGTCGAATCCCAGCTTGGGATACACCAGCGGATAGGTCGCGTAGCTGTCGAACACCATCAGCAGCGTGTACCCATCGGGCACGGCGCGGGCAACTTCCATCGAGCCGACCGTGCCACCTGCGCCACTGCGGTTGTCGATGATCACGGTCTGGCCCAATGCCGCTTGCAGCCGCGGCTGGATCTGCCGCGCCACGTTGTCCACGATGCCGCCGGGCGGAAAGGCGACGACCAGCCGCACCGGCTTGCTCGGCCAGGCCGGCGTCTGGGATTGCGCTGGCATGGACGCTCCCGCAAGAAGTGCGCAGACCATCAGACACCGGGCAAGAAGTGAATTCATCGGTTGTGTCTCCGGTGTCAGTGCTTGAAGTGCGGCGGCATTTGCGCGTCGACGTTCATCCCGACGCTCCTGACCTGCGTGTACTCGCACGTCGCATCGACCTTGTGGGCGTGCTGCAGGTTGTTGGTCCAGAGGCCGCTTCCCAGCCCGTAGTCGATGCCGTTGGCGATCTCCACCGCCTCGGCGCTGTCCTTGAAAGTGATCACCGTCCCGAACGGGCCGAACACCTCTTCCTGCGCCATGCCGTCGTGCGGGTTCAGCGTGGCGAGGGTCTCGCCGGATTCGGCGTCGACGAAGCGGCCGTCGATGAAGAGCTGGTGGCGAATGGAAAGAGCAGGCATGAGTTTCCTCTCCCTCCCCGCTTGGGGAGAGTTGGATGGAAGGGCGTCGGGAGGGAGAGAAAAACCGGTCAGAACTCGACCGGAATCTCCGGGCTCTCGCCCTTCTGGATTTCGTACACGAGGCTCGGCGACCCGTTCTCCCACACCAGCAGCATCGAGCGCTTGGGGCTGAAGCCCTGGTGGCGGCAGTAGGCGGGCATGGCGGCCATGTCGCCGGCCTTCATGATCACGCGGGCCATGGGCCTGCCGGTGTTCTTGTCGCCGCAGTCCCAGTGGATTTCGTCGGTCATCTGGAAGAACCACTCGACGCGGTCGTTGCCGTGGATGATCGGCAGGATGTGCTCCTCGGTCGTCGGGCACATGTAGCTGTGCTTCACCACCGAGGTGAAGCTCGGGTTCCAGGTGACCTGCGAGCGGCTCAGGAAGCCGAAGAGATTGAAGGCGTGCACATCGTTCTCGAAGCCGGGCTCGGGGTGCAGCTCGGGCTGGCCCTGCGGCACGTCGGCAAAGGCGCGGTTCACCGGAGCGCCGCGTTCGTCGCTGCGCAGGTCGAGGTCTCCCTTCAGGCCCACGCAGCGCTTGGCAAGTTCGCGCGCCCTCGTGATCTTGGCGGTGTTGTTGCCGTTCTTGCGGCCGTAGGGCGAGCCGGTTTCCTGCGGCGCGGCGAAGGGGTCGAAGCTCTCGTTGGTCCAGTCGTCGAGCATGGCCTCGAAGGTGGCGCGGATCTGCGCGGTCGGGAAGTTCTCGAGCAGGTCGATACCCGCGTCCTTCATGGTGCCGTTGAAGCTGCCGGCGTACAGGTCGACCGACTCGTAGTGGTTGACGGTGCCGAACACGTCGTCGAAGTTGACCCAGCCGTAGAAGAAGCCCCAGGCCACGTCGCGCATCAGTGCGCGCAGGTGGCTGCCGGCGTCCATGGTGTGGCTCATGGGGCGGCCGTCGCGGGTCTTCCAGCCGATATGCACGAAGTATTCGTCGCGGCGGAAGCTGAAGCTGCCGAGCGAAAAGTCCTTGTAGCCGAGGGTGGCGTCGGGCTGCGACGCGATCACCTTGGCGAGTTCTGCGGGTGCGTTCATGGTGTGTGGCTCCTGGATTCGGGTGCGGTCAATGCACTCAGTGCGATTGGCAGATGTCGGCCCACTTCTCGACCGAGAGGTCGCCCTTGCAGCTCTGCAGGACGATCACGCCCGGCTCGCCGGCGCTGCGGAACTGGTAGGCGGTGTTCTTCGGCAGCAGGCCCTGATGGCCGCGCGAGAGCTTCATCCAGCCCATCTTCTTGCCCTTGGGCTCGCCCTTGACAAGCACGGCGCCGTTCTTTTCCTTGTCGGCCACTGTCTGGCCGTCGTCGAGCTGCACGAGGTGCACTTCGACGTCGCCGTCCATCACGAGCGCGAATTCGTCGTGCGCGCAGGTGTACCAGGGCGAGGTGCCTTCGGCGCGCAGCGTCTCCAATACGTAGATCTGGTTCTGGCCGAACACGACCTTCTCGTAGGGTTTGCTGATGCTCGCGATCTCGAAGCAGTTGGAAAAGGCGTAGTGGCGAACGTCGTCGTCGATGGGCTCGACGTGGCCCTTCTCGAAGTGCTTGAGTGAACCGAAGCGGGTCTTGTAGGCGACTTCCGTCATGGGGTGGGTCTCTGTGGCATTGAGCCTATCGTGTGCGATGGGCTGAACTCTAAGAGCCACGCCTGCTCAGGGGTAGGCCCTGAATGCAGATCTCATTGTTCGCGAAATCCGGTCAATCGACGGGGTTAACCCGCAAGCAGCGCCGCCTCAGTCGGTGATCACGTCCGCGGCAGGATCCCTTTGCGAACATCCCTGCGTCCCACTGAGGCACCTTGCTGAAGCGCCGCCTGATCATCCTATTTCCCGCATATCAAAGCACGTTTCCTTATTTAAAGAAAAAAGCATCGCTGACTAGCATCCGACCTCATTCAACCGGTCATAACAGGTCAGCCGCATGTCCACCGCCAGGGCGCTCGAGCCCATCGCCTTTTCGCCCGTCCCGCTCTACACCCAGGTGCGCGAAACGCTGCGCGAGCGCATCCTCGACGGCACCTACGCACCGCATGCGCAGCTGCCTTCGGAAAGCGAAATGGTCGCGCTGTTCAAGGTCAGCCGCATCACGGTGCGCCAGGCGCTCAGCGACCTGCAGCGCGAGAACCTGATCTTCAAGATTCTGCAAGGCGCTGCGCGCGACCCCACGCGCCGACGACGCCGAAGACCTGCAGCCCGCCACCGGACTGTGCGTAATGGACATCCTGCCGGTCGGTGCCTACGGAGTTCAATTCGTGTTCAACGACGGGCACGACAGGGGAATTTTTCCCTGGGTCTTTCTGAGAGGACTGCTGGAGCGGGCGGTGTTATCGCGAGCCGTCCCATAGGCTGTCGCCAGCGCATCCTATAAATGCGGGATCCCCGAAGAAGCTCTCTTCAGGTCAACTGCGCCTTCGGGAAGTTTGACGGAAGCGAAACGATGCCCAGGCACCCCATTCACAGCGCAACGATCACCTTGAAGCTGCCATCCGACATGGCTATCGACGCAGAGATCATGGCCTTGCGCGCCGCCGGCATACCCGTTGACGCGCTCGGCAACGCAGAGCGGGGCTTTCTCTTCGTGCGCTTCAGCGACGGGTGGAGAAACCGCGCCAACATCTTTCGATGGTTCGCCGGCGACATCGGACAAGGCCCTCGCAACAGCAGCATCGAGCCAAGTCCCCGGCGGCGCAGGGTGGCGTTTTCAAGCTGCATGCCCAATCGCTAGACGCCCATCCGTCGATTGCCGCGGGGGCCCCTCAGACGGCACCGTGGGCCTCGACACAGAGCGCATAGAGCGAATGGCTGCTCGCCATGCAGAGGCGATTGCGCTTCGGGCCCGGCTCATCAAGAGCCGGGAGATATCTGCGCTGAAGTAATCCTCAGGGGCAACGCGCCACTGCGCCAGCGCGAAGTCCCGGCTCACCAGGTTTCGGCCAGCAGGAACTTCTTGACCTCGTTGAGCAGCGCCGAGCCCTGCGGGCGGATGCGCGGCCTCGCGAAAATGCGACAACGAATGCCAGGTCGGCAACTTTGCCCAGCTTTTCCAAGATGCGAACGTACGTGCCCATGGGCACTGAGGGATCCCCACGTTCTGCGGCAGTCCGGGTGGTTCGGGAAATTCCAAGCTCCGAAGCAAAGTCAGCGGCCGTCATCTGTTACGAGCGGCGTGTCAACGCGAGGCGCCCTCCAAGTTGACGCAGCAACTCGCTGCGTGGGACCGAGTTCAACAGAATCCTGGTCGGCAGGGTGATCGGCGTTTTGGCCAAATCCTTCTTTTCTTATTTGTTCAAAATCAGAGGTGGCCGCAAGCTGATTCAAGATCACACCGCCCTGTCATGCATGAAATGCCCAAGCGTTCGTACCGTGGCGGGATTCAGCCCACAACACATGCCCACGCTGCAGCTGGAGGGCCTGCCTGAGCTGACCCCTGGTTGACGATTGCGCTACCTGCTCTCCTCGGCGAAAGCCTCCTCACGCTTGGAGCGTCTCGACCACACCAGGCGCGACAGGTCCGTCGCGGTGCGGGTCAAGGAAAGATGGTGCCAACTTCCCGTCCCGTTCCTCTTTCAGGCCGGGTCTTCCCAACGCAAGGAAGCCTCTGCGGTAGAAAATCGGCTCCATTCAACCAGGGTTGCACGGAGCTTTGGTCACTGCTGAACCTTGCCATTGCTGTTCACTATTGAAAGCTCCACGAACCTCGAACCGCTGCGCGCACCTCCGCTGAAACCGATGGTGTAGTCCCCGAGGTCGTAGTCGTTCATCGCATTGAGGACGGCGATCATGCCCTCGCGCGTGGGCGTGCGGCCTTGGCGCTGCACCGCTTCCACAATCACGCGTCCGGCGATGTAGCCCTCCATCATCACGTAGCTTTTCGACTCCTTGGGTTTCTGCTGGGCCACGGCTTCGGTGAACTCGCGCACCAGGCGGCTGGTACTCTTGTAGGGATTCGGGGTGACCTGGGAGATGACCACGCCCTTCAAGTGGTCCTCGCCCAGGCGCTGCGACAGTTGCTCGATGTCCGCGCCTGAGTACGCGAAGAGCTGCGCCGTGCCGCCGCTGAGACGATAGGCCTCGATGAAGGCTGCGGTCGGGGCGCCGTTGACCACCAGGATGATGGCTTGCGGCGCAGCCTTGGTGAACACCTGCACCGCATCGGCAATCGATGTGCTCGCGTTGCGGTTGCCGCTCGCGTAGGAGGTGCGCGTCAGGAAACGGACCTTGGCCTGCGCGGCGGCCTGGTCCGCCGCCGCGACGATCGCATCGGCCCCCGGGCCCGCCTCGTAGAGCAGGCCCAGTTTGGTGACGCCCACAGTCGCCAACTGGTTGGTGAGTTTGGCCAGTTCGCTCGGGATGTCGGCGCGCACGTTGAAGAGCTGCGCGTGCGCGGGCGCAATGTCAGTCGTGCGGTAACCCACCAGGGCGATGTGCTGCTGCTCCAGCAGTCGCGCGGCCAGTAACTCGCGCAGATTCTGGCTGCCGAAGTAGCCGGCCAGCACCAGCGGGCGTTTTTCCGTGAGCAGCTTGCGGGTCTGTTCGACGGTGGATTCCGGTCGGCTGCCATCGTCCTCGGTGGTCAGCACGAAGGTGTGGCCGTTCACGCCGCCCCGGCGGTTTGCAGCCTCGAACGCCAGACGCATGCCGGCAGCGTAGCCCGCGCCCTGCCTGGCCTCCAAACCGCGAATGGGCGCGACTTGCGCCACCAGCACCTCAAGGGCACATGCATTGCTCATCGCCGCCGTCGCGATTGCCATGACTGCGAGCCACTGTGCGAGTCCCCCGTGTTTCATGGCCGGTTTCCTCTTTTGTATTAAAGAGCGTTGAATATATGCAACATATTGATACGTCATCCGCGGGAAATCCCGGATGGCCGGACCGCCCTGCAGGCACCACGCCCAGCGGTACTGAACCGACCCTCAACCCTTGGACGCCACAGGAGCGGCGACGCCGGTTTTTTTTTGTATCGGTGAGACGGCGGTACTGATCTGGTCAGTAAGACCAGATTTTTCGAGCCAAGCAATCCTTCATCTAAGCGGCCAGCCCCTCCACCGGGGCACTGGCTGCTTCAAGATGCCAAAGCGCGTTTTAGCGAGTTGGTACGGCGCGTCCGTAGCGACGGGCCGCAACACGTGATTGTTCATGGTCGCGATGAAGTCCTGGTCATCGCCGCCGAGGAATTCAGGCTTTGCCGGGTGAGCAGACAGGCAAAGCCTTGGTGGACGCGCTGCAAGCCTCGCCACATCGCGAATCGATTTGGTTCTTGCCCCCCTCTGAAGCCTCCCCCGTTCGGGATGTTCAGCTGTGACAGGCTGGTTGCTCGATACCAATATCCTGTCCGAGTTGTGGCGCGTTCGACCTGAACCGAAAGTCGTTTCTTTCATTAGCGCACAGCCGCTGGACAATCTATTTGTGAGTGCTGTCACCTTCGCAGAGATCCGCTTCGATATCGAGCTGATTGAAGACATCCACAAACGTGCATCCCTTAGTGACTGGTTGAACCTGCAGCTGCGCCCGATGTTCGAGAACCGTGTTCTCCCCATCAGCGAAGACATCATGTTCAAGTGGCGGTTGCTGGTCGAGGAAGGACGTAAGAGTGGCCGCACGTTCCCCCAACCTGATCTCATCATTGCGGCCACCGCTCTGCATCATGGGCTGACGATCGTGTCACGGGATACCGGTGGATACGCTAAAACGAGCGTGGCACTTGTCAATCCGTGGCAGGCCGAATAAGCCGTTTCTAAATGAGCGTGAAGATGGAGCGCGGCATCCTGGAAAAAGCGACGGCGTACTTCGCGAAAGCGCAGCGGTGAAGCACGCCTTCGTCCAACGTCATCGACGGGTGTGGCCGATCTCGGTGCAATGCCGGGTGTTGCGAATCAGCATGACGGGATACCACGAGCACTTCGCTCGCAAGGCCTGCGGTGCTCAGCGGCGCCAGATGAGCGACGATGCTTTGCTGGTGCATATCAAAGCCATTCACGCCTAGACACGCGGCTGCTACGGCTGGTCACGCATCTGGAAGCAGTTGCTGACCGCAACGCTGGCCTTGCCTTACAGCGTTGCTCAACGTCAGCGAGCGAGCCAGCACGTCCAGTGCGCCGCCGGCCGGGAAGCCCAGCACCAGCTTGTAGGGCGTGCCTTCGTCGTTGGCATGGGCGGGCACCAGCGCGCAGGCGGCGACCAGGGCCACCATGAAAGAAGAGATGGATGCGGACCGGATCAGTCGGCGATGGGGGCAGCGGCTGGATATGTGTGTGCGAGAAAGAGCCGGGGCCCATCTCACTTCTTGGCCTGTTGCGAGTCGGCCTCGCCGAAGTTGGCCATCATTGCGGTCCATCGGGCGATGTCAGACTTGACGAAGTCCATGGTCTCTGCCGGCGGGATCGGTTGGATCAGCAAGCCAATCTCTTTCATATCAGCCTGGATCTGCGGCGCCTTCAGGACCTCCCCCAGTGTCTTTGAAAGCGTGTTCACGATGTCGGGCGGCAGGTTGGCAGGCCCCAGCAGTGCAAACCAGTTCGAGATGCCAAGCTCGGGCATGCCGAGCTCGTGCACTGTCGGTACGTCGGGCAGTGATGGCGAGCGCGTCTGGGACGTCACGGCAATGGCCGTCATCTTTCCGGTTTGCACGTTCGGTAAGACCAGCGGCAGCGTCACCGCCGTGATGTTCAAGTCTCCGCGCATCAGATCAATCATCACGTCGGGTTGTCCGCGGTAGCTGACGTGCGTGAGCGCAATGCCCTGCTGCTTTTTGAGCAGCTCGAGTGTGAAGAAGGGAGTGGTCCCAATGCCAGGCGACCCGTAGTTGAAGTGCGTAGCCTCGCCCTTCGCAGACTTGACGAAGTCGCGAAGGTCACGCGACGAGGTCTTGGGAGGAACGACGAAGGCCTGCGGGATGGTGCCGATCATCCCAATTGCGCTGAAGCCAGTCATCGGGTTCCAGCTCGAGGCCGTGGCGCCAGGCGGCACCATCGTTGTCGGGCCGCTGGCGAGCACCAGCGTGTAGCCATCTGCCTTGGCGCGAGATGCATAGGAGTAACCGATGCTGCCCGCCGCGCCCGTGCGGTTTTCGACCACAAAGGAGGTTTTGAGGCGATCGGACATGCCCTGTGCGATTCGCCTCGCGATGGCGTCAACGATGCCGCCTGCGGGAAACGCCGAGACGATTGTCACGGGTCGGTCCGGATAGGTGGCGGCGCCTGCTGATTGCAACGGCGCCATCGCAAGGGCCAGGGTCGCGAAGACCGCGCCCGCGACGAGCGAGCGCCGTAGCGGGAACAGCGCGGGAACCTCAGGGTCGGGGCAGGAAGATGATTTGGTCATGATCGGGCGAAAGGATGGAATGAACGGAGAATGAACTTCGATAGGCGCGCGCAGCAACTGGTCGGTGAATCAGCCGATCGCTGGCCTGCGGTCCAGCAGGCCCTGTGACCGCTCCAGCAGCGCCGCGCAGCGCAGCAGCTCGGCATCCTTACGGAGGCGGCCGACAAGCTGGATGCCGATGGGCAGACCGAAGGCGCCGAAGCCGTTCGGCAGGCTGATGGCTGGATGTCCGGTCAGGTTGAAGGGCATGGTCCAGGGGAACCAGTTGGGGCGGACTTCTGGAAACACCTGACCGTCGATCTCGAGGCTGCCGAACAAGTCCTGCTCGATGGGCAGGGCCGTGCGCGTCAAGGTCGGCATCGCGAGGAGGTCGTTGTCACTCAAGAGTGACTGGACAAAGCGGAAGAAGCGCGTCCGCTCGAACATGGCTTTCTGGTAGTCAACGCCACTCACCGAAGTGACCAAAGCCATCTGCTTCTGGAAGGTTGCGCTCAGCATCTGTGGATGCTCGCGCGCCATGTCGGCATAGCAGGTCCGCCAGACTGTGTGATTGATCACGCGCCACATCGGCTCGATGTCGAACGCATTCCCAGGCATCTCGATCAGATCCGCGCCCAGGGCCTGCAAATGAGCGAGCGATATGTGGAAGGCTCTTTCCACCTCGGCCGACACAATGCGCCCTTCGGGTGCCACGCGGTACAGCACGCGCTTGCCGCGCAAGTCACCCTGCGGCGCGGAAGCCTTCACGTAATCTGGCACCTCGACGCCGGTGGACCATGGCTCGCCCGCATCCTCGCCGGCCATGACCTGCAGCATGAGTGCGGTGTCGGCCACCGTGCGGGACATCGGAGTGACGAAGGTCACGTTGCCGTAGACGTCGTCGGCCTGGCTGTGGGGTACCAGTCCGCTGCTCTGCTTGAGACCGACGATGCCGTTGCAGGCAGCTGGGATGCGCGTGGAGCCACCACCATCGGTTGCGACACCGATGGGCGCGATCGATGCCGCGACCGCGACGGCTGTGCCGCCGCTCGAGCCCCCGCTTGAATGTGCGGCGCTCCAGGCATTGCGCGTGCGACCGAAAAGCGGCGCGTCGGTCAGGCACTTGGCGGCGAACTCGGGGGTCGTGGTCTTGCCCACCAGGACTGCACCTTGTCGGCGCAGCCGTGCTACCACCTCCGCATCTCGTGTGGGAACGTGCTGTGCGTGCAGCAGCGAACCATAGGTGGTGCGAATGCCCTGCGTATCGATCACGTCTTTGCAGGTGTAGGGCACGCCGTGCAGCAGGCCCAGCGGCTCGCCCCTCATGAGAGCTTGTTCGGCCTCTTTGGCCTGTGCCAGGGCCTCGTCGGCACAGATCGTGATGAGGCAGTTGAGCTCGGGTTGCAGCCGCTCGGCTCGCTCGAGCACCGCCCTCGTCACCTCGACCGGGGACAGTTCCCTGTGCGCGATATGCCTGCGCAGTGCAGTCGCTGTCATGAAACACAACTCGTCGCTCATGTCCTCGATTTCCTTCATCTCTGCTGCCGCCCGGCAGCCGATGCATGAAGGTTGGCATGGAGGGTGCTTGCCGTCCAATACAGAGAAACAACAGAGCCATATGAGAGTCGTATGAGCAGGGTCGACCTGCGAAGCCTTCGCTACTTCGTCGCCGTGGCCGATGCGCAGAGTGTTGGCAAAGCGGCACTGCGGCTGCACATGGCGCAGCCGCCGCTGTCGGTGCAGATCCGTGCGCTGGAAACCCAACTTGGGGCGCAGCTCTTTCGCCGCTTGTCAGGCGGCATGCAGTTGACTGATGCCGGCCAGGCGTTGCTGGTGCGGGCGCGATCGGCGCTTGCGCTCGCGCAGGACGGTTTCGAGGCGGCGCGTGCCGTGGCCGCGGGCCGACGCGGCCGTCTCACGGTCGGCTACATGTTCGCGCTGGGCTATTCGCTCTTGCCGAAACTCGTGCCGCAGCTGAGGGCCGAAATGCCGGACGTCGAACTCCAGTTTGTGGAGATGAGCGCGGCCAATTACGAAGCCATGATCTCTGACCTGAAGGTCACAGTCGCCGTGTGCATGCCACCAGCGAGCCGCAACGGCATCGCGACCTCGACAGTCGCGTCTGAGCCCTTGTGCGTGGCAATGGCAGCAGATTCGCCGCTCGCGCAGCTCCGCCGCATCCCTCTCGCGACTTTGTGTGGCCACAATCTCATCAGTCTGCCAGGGCCGGTGGAAGGCGTCGACCACTCTCTGGTCGCCAGACTTCTACGGCGCGAGCACATCAGCATAACGATCGCACACCGCGTCGAGACCATCCATTCGGCCTACCCCCTGATCATGGCCGGCGAAGGTGTTGCGATCCTGCCTGCCTGCGCGGCCTATGGCAGCCCGCCTGGCCTGGAGTTCCGGCCGCTGGCAGATGTCGAGGACCAGTTCGATGTCGCAGTCTGTTGGAGAAGCGACCTCCAAAGTCCCTTGATCGAGCCCTTCGTGGACGCGGTGCGCTCTGCCCTCTCGGGGACGCCTTGCGTCAAGCCAACCTTGTGATTGCTACGGCTGATTCGGAGCGTACCCACTGGTCGCCTTGGTCTAGAGTTGTCCGATACCAGCCCGTGCACGACAACAGCGCCGACCGCACCAACGGCCCGAGGGCTGGTGTTGGACAAGCCTCCCTGGAGGAAACCGCGGAATGCATCGCTGAGGGCTGAGAAGGCTACGAAGCTATGGGGATTCGGTCGGCGTGAGTCGAACACGTGCCGGTGACGCGAGGCAAGAGTTCGGCCAATGGCGTCGATGAGGCGCAGCGGACCGACGCCGGGGCGTCGAGTCGCGCAGCAATGGGGCCGGCGGCCAGGCCTTCGTCGAGGGCGAAGGCAAGACTCCGCGTCGACCCAGGAGGATGAAGGACTGAGGCTCGGACTGAACGCTGATGCAGACGTGTACTCATGGTGTCCGAGACTGTTGCTGTAAGGCGGCGCGCGAATCGACTGCCCGCGCGCGAAGGTCTGCAGGATGCGCATCGGACCGCCGCAGTGTGCGGCAGAAGAAACTCGGTCGCGCTGATTCGAGCTCGCCGTCAAAGCCCGGTGTTTGCGCAGCGACATCGGCTTGCTGCAGCAACAGTTCGCGAATGCGTGAGAGGCTGGCGGTTCGATTGCCGGTGGCCAGGAACCCGTAGTGGCGGATGCGATGGAAGCCGCCCAGCAGGACATGCAGCAGGAAGCGGCGCCTGAACTCGTCGGCATCGAGCGTCATCGTCTTGCGGCGTGTGCGGCCCTTGGCCCGGTCGCCCGCGCTCGTCCTTGCTGGAGGAACTGCGCATGAAGATCGTGTCCGGGCAGATCGGCCCGGGTGAAATACTGACGATGCCCACCCTGGCAAAGGCTTGGGGCGTCTCGACCACTCCTGTGAGGGAGATCCTGCTGGAGCTGGCAGGCGTCGGGCTGCTGGAGGCCAGACGCAACCGCGGCTTCCAGGTCAAGCGCCCGACGGTGAGGCGAAGAGTCTGACTTTCGCGTATCTGATATCCGCGAAAGTTAGAAATGAGCCTTTGCGGTCAGGAACTCTTTCCTCTTGACTTGTACGGCAAAATACCGTACATTTAACAGGAAAGAGGGGTTTGCCATGTCCACCGATATCACCCGAACCGAGCGTGTCGAAGCCCGCATTGCGCCTGACGTACTGGCTGTGGTTCGGCGCGCGGCAGAGATCGAAGGGCGCAGCCTCAGTGACTTCCTCGTCGGTGCCGCGCAAGAAGCGGCACGCCGCACGATCGAGCAGACGCAGATCATCCGACTGTCGATGGAAGAGCAGCAGCGCTTTACTTCGTTGCTGCTTGATCCTCCCGCGCTCTCTCCTGCGATGGCGCGCGCGGCCAAAGCTCACAAGAAACTGATCACCTCCGCGCGGTGACTGGTCAGTTCCGCATAGAGGCGCTTGCGCCTGAACATGACCGCGCGGCTTTCGCCTGCGGCAGCGACCCCCTTGACAAGTACCTGCGAGAGCAAGCGTCGCAGGACATGCGCCGTCGCACCAGCGCCTGCTACGTCGCCATCGACGAAGCGACGAATGCGATCGCCGGGTACTACACCCTCGCAGCAGGCAGCGTGCCTCTCACCGACCTATCCGAGGCGATGGCGAAGAAGCTGCCGCAATACCCTCTTGTTCCCGTCGCGCGCATTGGCCGCCTTGCGGTGAGCGTGGCGTTCCAGAAGCGTCGGCTCGGCGCGGCGCTTCTGTGGGATGCAGGGCTGCGCGCCATGCAGTCAGGCATGGGCGTCTTCGCATTGGTTGTCGATGCCAAGGGCAAGACCGCCGCCGCGTTCTACGAGCATCATGGCTTCGTCAGTTTCAGCAGCAACCCGCTGACCTATGTGCTGCCGATTGCAACCCTTGCAAAGAAGAACTGAGCACTTGCGGGCGCGACTTGTCACGGCGTGGCTCGCCAAAGATGCGAGGGGGTGTAAGGGGGTAGAAAGAAAAAACGGGCCGCGAACAGGCTGTGTAAACAATCTGCGTTGAGTCCGCGATAAGTGCCCTTTAGACGCTGGTCTGGAGGGGCATTTTTCATTGGAGGCTGGCCAATGGGACATCGACGCGGACAGGACCGTGGACAGGCGACGCTATTCCCGCTGATGCTCGATGAGCTGGAGGGGCAGGACGCACTGGTGCGGGTGGTGGACGCCTGGGTGCAGGCGCTGGAGCGCCTGAAGGCCGAGGGTCGCGCCATTGCCAATGAAGCGCAGCAACTCATGCGCAGCGGCGCCAGCACCATCGTGAGCGGCGAGCCCGCAGCGCGTCCGATGCGCAGTCTTGACAGCCGGCCGGGCTACAACCTGCAGACGGCGGTGGAGATGCAAAGCCATTTGATCGTCACGCATGAAGTGGTTTGCGAGACAAGCGCTCAGCGCCAGTTGCAGCCCATGGCAGAGGCGGCCAGCCGCGCATTGGAGCAGCCCTGGACGCTCAAGGTATCACCAGCTACGTGGCGGTCAACCGTTCGGTAAACAACCTGGGTGACGGCACCCTGTACGAGAGCAGCGCCTTCGTCTATGACGCGATCCGCGACAACTTCACATGCCCCGCAGGCCAACTCCTGCGGCGCAAGCAACTCTCGCTCAAGGACAGCAGGGTGATTTATGCGGTGCAGCCGAGCGATTGCGCCTGCTGCGCGCGCAAACCCCAATGCACCACCGCCAGACAGCGCTTCGTCTCGCGCCATCTGTACGAAGAGCCTCTGCAGGCCAACGCGAGCAGGCTGGCCGCATCGCCTTGGATGATGGCCTTGAGGCGACAGACAGTGGGGCATCCCTTCGCCAGCATCAAGCGCCTGATCTTCGGCAACGCCCGGTTGCTGATGAGAGGCACACGCGGCGCACGCGCGGAATTCAGCTTGGCAGTGATGGCCTACAACCTCAAGCGGGTGTTCAACATAAAGGGCGCGGCCTGGATGCACCAAGCGTTGCGGGGCTGAGGCCCCTTGGCGCATTTGTTCGCCCAATCAAAAATGCCCCGCTCGCGCGGGGCGTTTCGATTCAAGCGACCAGCAGACTAATTACACAGCCTGCGAAGGCGCCGCTTTCCTGAGAGATTGGCGGCGTGGACGGGACCCGAGCCCGCGACCGCGGCGTGACAGGCGGATGGTCGCCGAACCTGGCTCATCGAAAACAGATCTTATTTGCCAAATCTGGCGCACACGAACTCTTCTGAGCAGTTGATTTTTTCCTCAGGTTTCCGATTTATCCATCACATGAAGCATGGCATTCTGGCCGCGGCACGCGCCAGACCTTGCCGCGTGGGCCACGCACGCCGTCCACCCGATCTTCGCGCGCTTGCGTCGTTTGCAGAGAGAAAAGGCAAGCGACGCGACGCGTCCGTAAGCCCAACGATCATCCGGCCCGGAAGAAAGCGCCACGCGCCCCAGTCAGGGAAACCCCTGGGATTGCGCTGGCGCGCCCAGGCAATGCCGTCGCAGCGATGCCAGACCCGCTCAACGCCAACTCCTACCCTTGCCTGATCCTCATTCACAGAAACAGCGCCATGGATGTCACGACAAAAATCGACAGCAGGACAACGATGTTCGCGCTGGCAATCTGCATGGTGACAGCCAT
This sequence comes from Variovorax sp. YR566, assembly GCF_051992195.1. NCBI lineage: Bacteria > Pseudomonadati > Pseudomonadota > Betaproteobacteria > Burkholderiales > Comamonadaceae > Variovorax > Variovorax sp. YR566. The sequence continues at coordinate 90,289 of NZ_CP197093.1, forward strand.
GGGCACCATCCAGATGCAGCCCGTCCTGGGCGGCGCCCTGGTGGACCGCATGGGCATCAGCCTGCAGCAAATGGGAATGCTGTTCGGCATCGAACTGGTGTCCATGGCGCTGGCTTGTACGGTCGCGGCTTTTGGCACGCACCGACAGAACCGACAGCAGCTCGCGCGGGCAGCCCTGGTTGTGCTTCTGATCGCCAGCACCTGGAGCACGTTGGCAGAGAGCTTCGCGATGTTGTGCATCGCGCGCTTGCTCGCGGGTGCTTCCGGAGGCGTGGCACAGGCGGTGGTGTACGCCAGCGCCGCCTTGCGCACCCACAAAGACAAGACCTTCGCGGTTCTCAACATCTGCATCTTGCTGTGGGGCGCGACCTGCCTGGGCATTCTCCCGCCGGTGATCTCGGCTTTCGGAATTCCGGCGGTGTTCGCAGGTTTCATCATGCTTTGTCTCTTGAGTCTGGGCCTGTGCGGAAGAATTCCTGCCCAAGCTCCAGCGAGCGAGCAAGGCGACCCGGGTCGCGCCGCCGTCAAGGCGCTGCGCACAAACAGCACGTTGCTGCTTGTCCTCGTGGTCCTTCTGTTTGCCGGGCATGGCGCACTGTGGGTCTACCAGGAGCGCATCGGCAAGGCGATGGGCATTGCACCTGATCGCATCGGCATGATTCTCGGGCTGAGTGTCTTGTCGGGCGCGGCTGGCGCGGCGCTGGCCGGCATCGTGGGCCGGCGGATCAGCCATTGCACCGCCCAGCTGATTGCTTTCACCGGCTCCATCCTCGCCACCTTGCTGATGGTCTACGGCAGTGGCCTGGCGGTCTATGCGCTGACCGCCTGCGTGATCATGTTGGTGTGGTTCTTCGGGCTCACCTCTCTTCTGACCCTGACGGCTGAAATGGACCCCACCGGCCGACTGCCCGGCCTCGCCAATGCTGCAATTTTCATGGGCCAGGCGCTGGGCCCGGTGGTCGGCGCGGTTGCTGTGGGCGTCGGCAGCTTCAGGAGCGTCGGCTGGGCTGCCGCCGCCATCTACGCGATCGCGCTCACCCTGTCGGTGCTGGTGACATCGCGCCATGCACGCGGCGAATGCCACCGCGCGCCCTCCCCTCTCAGCCCCACCTGATGCCGGGGCATCCATTCCCATCTCGAAGTTCATCTGTATCCATGCACAACCCTTCAAGCAACACACGCAACTTCCCCGCATTGCCGCATTTCACTGGAATGAATGCGCCCTCACGCGTCGAATGCCAGATACAGGACCTGGAAGTCATCGGCGAACTGCCCAAGGCACTCGAGGGCACCTGGTACCGGTGCGGTCCCGACCCGCAATACCCGCCCATGCTGGGAGACGACATCTACATCAACGGCGACGGTGTCGTCAGCGCATTCACCTTCGCGAACGGCCATGTTGACTTCAAGATGAGGTACGTGCGCACGCAGCGCTTCGAGGCCGAGCGCGCGGCCCGCCAAGCCCTGTTCGGCTTGTATCGCAACCAGTTCACCGACCACCCTTCAGTGCGCGGGCTCGATCGTGGCACGGCCAATACGACAGCGTTCATGCATGCGGGCCGGCTGTTCGCGTTGAAGGAGGACAGCCTTCCGTACGAGCTGGATCCGGTGACCCTGGAGACCAAGGGCCGGCACGATTTCAATGGAAAGCTGCGCTCGCGCACAGTCACCGCGCACCCCAAGCGCGATCCGGAGACCGGCGAATGGGTGTTCTTCGGGTATGAAGCGGCAGGCGATGCAAGCAAGAGCGTCGCCTACTGCGTCGCCAACAGACACGGCACGCTGGTACGGGAAGAGTGGTTCGAGGCGCCGTACGCAGCCATGCAGCACGATTTCGCGGTGACGCGCGACTACGTCATCTTCTGCGTCTTTCCCACAACCTGCGATCTGGATCGCCTGAAAGCGGGAGGGACCCACTGGATGTGGAACGACGCCCTGGACACCTGGATCGGGGTGATGCCCAGGCACGGCTGCGCAAAGGACATGCGCTGGTTTCGCAGGCCGGCTTGCTATTCGTACCACGTCGCCAACGCCTTCAACGAAGGCAGCCAGATCACGATCGACCTCTGCGTTTCTGCACGAAACGTGTTCCCTTACGTGCCCGCGGTAGATGGCAGCGCGCACGACCCGCAAGCGAATGCACCCTTTCTCACGCGCTGGCGCTTCGACGCCGAAAGTCCGGACACTTCGTTCGATGCGCGTGTCCTGAGTTCGATGCCAGGAGAGTTGCCTCGGATCGACGAACGCTTGTCGATGCGCCCGCATCGCTTCATCTACTACGGCGGGATCGATCCCAGCCGAAGTCAACTCGTGGCGGGACCGATCGGGCTGGGTTCGAACCACCTGGTCCGCGTCGACACGCAAACCGGCGACGTCAAGGCGCTCTTTCTGTCCGACACAACCACATTCCAGGAGCCGCAGTTCGTGCCCGTTCCTGCAGCGGAGGGGCTGCTGCTGGCTGTTTTGGATCACCACGACACAGCACTGGCATCCGTGGTCGTGCTGAACGCCGCCGACATCGAAGCCGGACCGATCGCACAGATCAAACTGCCGATCCGACTGCGCGACGCCTTCCACGGTGACTGGGCCCCCGCGAATCCAACGATCCTCTAGGAGAAACAAATGCACATTGTTCAACTTCAAATCCAGGGGGAACTCGCCCCTGCCCGCTCAGGCGCAACGTTCCAGCGATGCAACCCGATCACCCAAGAGGTGGTCACGACGGCGGCGGCGGCAGGGCCCGAGGACGCCGTCGCGGCAGTTGTCGCAGCGCAGCGAGCCTTTCCAGCCTGGGCGCGAACCGGCCCTGCCGAGAGGCGCTCGATCCTGACGAAGGCAGCAGATGAACTGGAACGCAACCTGCCGACCCTCATCACCACCATGATGAGCGAGACCGGTGCCAGTGAACTCTGGGCGGGCTTCAATGCGACCACCGCGGTCGGAATACTGCGCGAGGCCGCCGCACTCACAACCCAGATCAGCGGCGAAGTCATTCCTTCGGACGTTCCCGGCAACCTGGCCCTTGCCGTGCGCCAGCCCGCCGGCGTCTGCCTGGGCATCGCGCCCTGGAATGCGCCCCTGATTCTCGGCGTGCGTGCGATCGCCGTGCCGCTGGCTTGCGCAAACACCGTGATTCTGAAGGCATCGGAAGCTTGCCCGGCGACTCACCGGTGCATCGTCGATGCGTTCTCCCGCGCCGGTGTTGCCCCCGGCGTCGTGAACTTCGTGAGCAACGCCCCGGCCGACGCGGAAGCCGTCGTCGACGCCATGATCTCGCACCCCGCCGTGCGTCGCATCAACTTCACCGGCTCCACCAAGGTGGGGAAGATCATCGCCGTCAAATGCGCCGCGCACCTGAAGCCGGTGGTGCTGGAACTGGGCGGCAAGGCGCCGCTGGTGGTGCTCGACGATGCCGACCTCGATCAAGCCGTGGATGGCGCCATCTTTGGGGCCTTCCTGAACTCGGGCCAGATCTGCATGTCGACCGAGCGAATCATTGTCGATGCGTCCATTGCGGACGAGTTTGTCGAGCGGCTCGCCAGCAAGGCACGCGCACTGGCTCCCGGGCCAGCAGGCTCCGCAGCAGCACTCGGCTCGGTCGTCGACATGGCGACCGTGGAGCGCTGCAACATGCTGCTGGACGACGCGCTGGCCGCCGGCGCTCGCCTGCTGTGCGGCGGTCGCGCTGACACCACACTCATGGCACCGACGCTCCTCGATCACGTCCAACCAGGTATGAAGATCTATGGCGAAGAATCCTTCGGCCCCATCAAGGGCATTGTCCGGGTCAAGGGCGTGGAAGAGGCCGTGAGATGCGCCAACGACAACGAGTATGGCCTGTCGGCCGCAGTCTACGGTCGCGACATCGCGCGCGCACTGCAGGTTGCGCAACGCATCGAATCCGGCATCTGCCACATCAACGGGCCCACGGTGCACGACGAGCCCCAGATGCCGTTCGGCGGCGTCAAGGCCAGTGGCGTCGGCCGGTTCGGGGGGCACGCCGGAATTGATGCATTCACGGATCTGCGCTGGCTCACCGTGCAGACATCGGCTCGGCACTATCCGTTCTGAAGCCTTCCCGCCCTACCGGGCCAGCCGGTAGGCCTTGGGGGAGACCCCGAGGTGGCTCCTGAATACCCGGCTGAAGTGTGAAGGGCTGGAGAACCCCCAGTCCATCGCAATATCGGTGACCGAACGCGATGCGTTGTTCGGGTTCTTGAGCGCACTTGCGCACTGTGCCACGCGCCGATGCCAGATGTGCTCGGAAGCCGAACCCTGAGGATCGTCTGCGAATGCGCGGTGAACACTGCGCACGGAACAGCCGCAGCCTTGCGCGATCATCTCGACGCAGAGACGGGGCTCGGACAGATTCTTGTCAATGAAGGCCTTCAGCTTGTGGCGCAGGGTATCGCGAACCGTGTCCTTGTTTGAAGTCGCACACCGTTCCTGCACGGCGTGCCAGGCAAACGATGCGATGGCATCGGCCAGGATCCTGGCGGTATCCGACGGCAGTCGGTCAAACTGCCCGTACGCCTCGCCGAGCATGGTTTGCACCAGCCGCGAAGATCCCCTGTTGCCGCCACAGCGCAGCGCGCGCCCCCGTGCGATCAGTTCGACCAGCGCCGGATCGGAAGGCCGAGGCGGCGTCAGAATGATCTGGTCGCAACCCGACGGATGGTCCACGGCGAACGGCATGGCGGCATCGAGGATGCACCAATCGCCCGGCTCCAGCATTCCGCTGCGTCCATCCTGCTCGAACACGGCGCAACCCTTTTGTTGCATCACGAGCATCAGCGGGCTCGGTGCGTCTTCCAGGCGGGTGTACATCGAGCGGACAAATCGATGGGGCGTGGCAATCAGACGGCAAAGACCAGCGCCGCCCAGCATGCCGTATTCGAGGCTGCCGCAAAACGCCTGGCCTGCCAAGGGTTCCCACCGGCCGGAATCCCGGGCCCGAAACGACTCTGGCGTGCGCCCCAGATGCGTACTCACCAAGCTATGCCACGCGGGCAGTCGTTGGGACGGACTCACTGCATCGACCGAAACCTGAGCGCGACTTGTCATGTTTGTTGTCTCCTTCGTTCGCAGCGGTATGTTCCGTAGCGCACGGGCTCTCGGTCAAATCGATTTCTCAAAAACTGAGAATTCAATAAGAAGAAAAAGCTTGCTGAGCGACAAGAAAGGGGGTTAGCCCTTCCTCTTGCGGGCGGCGCAGACGCTGTCCGATGCACCTGGACACGGTTTTGCTGCAAACCTCGGCGCTCGCGATTTGATGTTCAGGTTCGCAGACCTTGAGAATTCTGTTGGTGCTTTGAGAAGCGGCAATCGATGATCCGGCCATCGATAGATCAACAAAGACCGGATGGAAATCGGTACATCCCTCGCTGTTGATTTCCACGCAATCCTGACCCCGGGGGGTCAAACGAGCCTGGAAATCTGCTCACCACCTTCAGAAGCGTCATCCCGCAGCGCGCCGGGTTGACGCACACGACCGTCTCCGCGATCGAGGCTGACCGCCTCGATATCGCCTTCCTCCAGAAGGCGGCCGCGCGGCCTCTCTTGCGACAGGACCAGCGCGATGTCGGCATTCATTCCTCCGCCACCACGCCATTCTTCAGCAGGCCCACCGAGGAAATCTCCACCTCGACGTGGTCCCCCGGTTGGAGCCACAGGGGGGGCGTGCGCTTGACGCCCACGCCTCCGGGCGTTCCCGTCACGATGACATCGCCCGGGACCAGTGTCACGAAGGTTGAGATGTAGTTCACCAGCACCGGGATGGGGAAGATCATCTGGTCAGTTCGCGCATGCTGCACCTGTTGGCCATTCACGCGCGTGCGCAGGTCGAGCGTACGGTCCTCGGGGAGTTCGTCGAGGGTCACCAGGAATGGGCCAAATCCGCCGGTCCTCGGAAAGTTCTTGCCTGGAGTGAACTGACGCGTGTGATGCTGCCAGTCGCGCACGCTGGCGTCGTTGAAGCAGCTCACGCCGAAGATGTGGTCCCAGGCGTCGGCCTCGGAGATGCGGCGCCCCTTCTTGCCGATGACGATGGCCAGCTCGCCTTCATAGTCGAGCTGCGTCGATTCCACAGGTCTGAGCAGCGGTTCGCCTGCCGCCTGGAGCGACTCGCTCCCGCGCAAGAAGATCGACGGATGTGCCGTCGGATCGCGCTGGGTCTCGACGCGATGCGCTTCGTAGTTGTGGCCAACGCATGCGATCGTCTTCGGATCGGCGATCGGCGGCAAGAGCTCGAGATGGGAGAGCGTGTGGTCGGCAAGGGCCCCCGCATGTGCGGATGCCAGGGCTGCTGCTTCTCCAGTCTCGATCAGTGCCTTCAGGGTGCCCGCCTGCGAGCCGAGGCGCTTGCGAAGATCGATGACTTCGGACGCGCCGCGCAGCATTCCGTAGGATGCCTCGCCCGCGAGCCGGTAGCTGATGAATTTCATGTCTTCTCCTTAGTCGAGTTTGAGATGGGCCGACTTGATGATGTCGTCCCAGCCCTTGGTTTGCCGACGGATGAGCTGCGCGAACGCATCCGGATCGGCATCGAGCGGTTCGTAGTCGAAGCCGCGGTAGCGCTCGCGCACCTCGGGCGTGTCGAGCGCCGCCTTGATGTCCGCGCTGATCTTTTCCCGCAGCGCCTTGGGCGTTCCTTTGGGCGCGAACAGGCCGGTCCAGGCGACGACTTCGTAGCCCTTGGTGGTGGGCTGCTCATCGACCGAAGGAACGTCGGGGTGGCCCTTCGATCGGTTCGGCCCAGCCATGGCGATGAATCTGACCTTTGCAGCCTTCTCCAGAGCACCGGCACTCGCAGCGCTGCCCAGCGCCCAGTCCACCTCTTTCGTGGCGACCGCGGCATAGAGCTGGTTCATCTCCTTGTAGGGCACGTGCAGCATCGCGATGCCTTGCATCTTCTGCAAACGCAGCACGCCAAGGTGGCCGGGGCTTCCGTTGGCCCAGGAGCCGTAAGTCACTTGGCCCGGCTTGCGGCGTGCGGCAGCGACGATGTCATCGAGCGACCTGTACGGACTGTCCCTGGAAACGACGATGAAGAAGTTGTTTCGAAACAGCGGGCGCACCGGCTCCAGGTCCTTCTGTGCGTCGTATGGCAACTTCGTGAACGTGTGGGGATGGGTTGTCACATGATTGCTGTCCAGCTGGATCAAGTCGTGACCATCCGCAGGCGCCTGCCGAAGCGCCGCAATGGCGATGAAGCCGTTGCCACCCGGTCTGTTGTCCACGATGACCGGCCGGCCCCACGTTTTGGAAAGCCGCTCGGCCACCACCCGCAAGGCCACGTCCGGGCCGCTGCCTGCCGCAAAGGCCGTGATCAACCGTACGGGCTTCGTGGGGAACGCCGGCTGGGCGCCTGCGACGCTGGCCGCCAGCACCAGGCTGGCCGCAAACGCCGCGATACGGGCGCCTTCACGCGAGTGCTTGGTGTGCTGGCACATGGCTGTCTCCTTGGCTGGATTGCCTGGCAGGGGAAGCAAGGGCGTTCTGGTCGATCAAGCGCGACCAGTAACGATCGGGTCGAATGACCCACGCGACCGCATCGTGTCTGGCCAGCGTTTTCTCCAGTTCGCGGCTGCGATCGCGCACGGCCACGATCGCGGCGTCGATCGGCGCGGGCAGGAAGTCCTCGTCAGCGCGCAGCATTGCGACGACCCGCCCTGGCGCGCCGTCCGGCAAAAGCGAAGCCGCCTGTGCGCGGAAGGCCGGCGTATCCCAGCCGAGCACGGCGAAGCCTTCCCCGAGCACGCTGTCCAGGTGCACGATTTCTCCCGTTTGCAATTCGACGTCCGGCTGCGGGATCAATTCGGACCGGGGATGCGCAGCCGTCGGACGGAACGCGCCTTGCTGCAGTTGCGGCTTGGGCTTGAAACGCAGTTGAAGAATGTAGTCACGGCAGGCAGGGATCAGGCAGGCCAGGCGGAGTGCGGATTGGGCAAGCCAGGCCCCCGGGACGGTCTTCGGCTGCATGAACGCGCCGATGCGCAATGCCATGCGGATCAGGGCCGCAGCATGGGGGCGGCGTTCGAGTTCGTAAGTGTCCAGCACCGCCGGCAGCGCACCCCATCGGACAACGGCCGCGAGCTTCCAGGCGAGATTCGTGGCGTCCCGAATACCGCTGTTGAGTCCTTGACCGGCAAACGGTGGCGTCAGGTGCGCCGCATCACCAGCGAGCAGCACGCGTCCCGCCTTCCATCGTGTCGCCACGCGCGCGTGGAATCCATAGATGGCCTTGCGCACCAGTGGCAACTCTGCATCCTGCGCCACCCGTTCGCGGATCCATTGCCGGAACGTCTGCTCATTCAGGACGTCCTCGTCATGGTCGCTGTCACGAAGCATGAATTCGTAGCGCAGGCTTCCTCGTGGGCCGGGGAGTCGAATGGCGGGCCGGCGTGGGTCGCAGTACGTGCTCGTGTGGCGCAGGGCAAGCGTGCGTTCTGCGAGGTCGACGATGAGCCAGCGCTCGGGGTACGTCTTGCCATCGAGCGTGATCTTCAGCAGGTCGCGCACCTTGCTGCGTCCACCGTCGCACGCAGCCACCCATCTTGCAGCCAGCACGCTCGGGCCACCCTCGTGGTCCAGTTGGCAACGTGCTTCGTCGGCATCCTGTTCGATGCAGAGAAGTTCATGGCCGAACCGCACCTCGACGTTCGGGAATCGGGCCAGTCCCTCGAACAATGCTTTCACCAGCATGGGTTGACGAAACGCGTTGCGCTTGGGGTAGCCGTACTCCTGGCGTGTTGGCTGGATGGACGCGAATGGCTTGCCCCGCCAGTCGAAGTACTGCACGCCATAGCCCAGCACCACATCCCTTGCCACGGCGTCGATGAGGCCCGCGCCCTGCATCGTGCGAAGGCTTTCGTCATCCAGCGTCACGGCGCGTGGCTCGGCTTCGAGTTGACGGTTTTTCTCCACCACCAGCGTCTTCACGCCGTACTGGCCTAGAAGGTTGGCCAGCGTGAGGCCGACCGGCCCCGCACCGACCACGACCACATCGAATGAGTTTTCATCGGTCATGCGTATCTCCGTTTTCGTTCTGCCTTCATGTCTGGCTCGTGGGTCCATGGGCCTCGATGCGGCCTTCGATTCGCAGCCCTGCGCGGACCAGTTGATCGCCGACTCTTGCCCTGGCCGCCTCGGGCGTCGCCTTCGAATAGATCGCGCTCAAGCTTCCCAGCAGATGCTGGCCGTGATGAAGGGCGACTGCCCAGCCCATAGCCTGCGCGTCGACCTCGCCTGCGGTGGCGTAGACGGGCTGGGCCCGGATCTCGGTGAGGTATGCGAGAAGTCTCTCCCGGCTGGAGGGCAGACCCGCACTTCGAAGGCCACTCGCATCGCGTTCCACGATCAAAGCGATCTCGGCAGCAGCCATGTGGGCGAAGATCACCTTCGAGGTCGCGCCGCGATACAGCGGCATCGCACGGCCCCGCTCGTAGCTCACGGTCGTGGGACCATAGCGACCGCGCATCTCGCTCACGCAGACCACCTTGTGGCCGTGCAGGCGGCTGAGAATGACGGTGGCACCGCTGCGCTCGCACAGCGTTCGCATCACCTCCGAAGCCGCAGCGATCAAGGGATCGTTGACCCGGATCTCCCGGTCCAACTCGACGATCGTCGGGCCCAGCACATAGCGGCCGGCCGATGCGCCCTCGACGAATCCGGCCTCTTCCAGTTCGGACACATAGCGGTAGGCCGTTGCGGCCGACACGCCGAGCAAAGATGCAATGTCGGTGGCCCGAAGCTGCTTGCGCGCGCCACCGAAAAGGCGAAGAACCTGCAAGACATTGCTGGTCTTGGACATGGCAGGCGCCTCAACTGCGCATGATGGCCACGCCCCACTGGTTCAGGGTTTGCGGCCGGTGCGGCCACACACCCGCCGGTCGACCGGGCCGACAGACTTCCAGCTCTGCCGAGATCTCGCCCATGTTTCCATCAGGGTCCCGGACCATCAGGAATGTGTCGTTGCCCGGCCCGTGCCGCCCGATGCCCCAGGCCAGGTCGGTGCCGGTGCGGGCCATGTGATCGGCCCAGTCGCGCAGCTGCTGCCAGTCCGGCGCTTCACACGAAAAGTGATCGAAGCTCGCCTGCGGCGCACGAAAGATCGCCAGCGAGTGGTGCTCCGAGTCGGTTCTCATGAAGGCGGCGGTGAGGTCGCCCTGCGCGTCAAGCACCCTGTCGGAAAGCACAAAGCCCAGATCGTCCACGAAGAACTCGACCAGCTTCGTCGGCGTCGGTGAACGCAATGCAAAATGCTGAAGACGCGCGCGCAGAAGACTGTCTCCCGGCGGCATGGGTCGATCCACCTCGGGCGCGAGAAAAGTGATCCAGCGGCCGTCCGGGTCCGAAACGGTGTAGTGGCTCGCCCCGGGCTCGGACACCTGGATTCCCCGCGTCGAAAGAAGCCTTCGATGAGCGTCGAAATCGCTGCGTGAATGGAACCGGAAAACGGCCCGCCGCAACTGGCCGGCTTGTCCCGCGAAGACCTTCAACCGACGGCCATCTGCATGGCAATCGATCGACCCGCCCGTCGGGTCGCAAGACAGACAAAAGGTCTTGGCATAGAAGCTCGCGATCGCGGCCGGATCGCTTGAGTACAGCTCCAGTGCGGCGAGGGATGCACCGATTTCCATCTTGTCTCTCCTGATCTTTGGATGGCTCGATCATCGATTGCCGCTTCTCAAAGCACAAACGGAATTCTCAGATTCTGAGAACCTGAACATCAAACAACGGAAGCCGGAGTCTCAGGCGCAATCGTGTTCCGGTGTGTTGGGCCTGTTGGCTTAGGCGACGGGTCACGTCGGCACGGAAATCAACACGCAGGCAACCACGCACGGTGCATGGCCCCGCCGAGCCGCACTTCCATGGCGGATCTCGCGTTCATCGGTGACATTTCATCGGTCCGCTATGGCGTTTCCCTGAGGTATGCGCCGCGATAGATGCACCTATTTTTCCTCCAGTGGTTGGCCGAAGGTGCTTTTAGCAGTGACGCGCCCCCTGCCGACATGAATTCCCCCAGTGCCGCCTGAGCGCACTGCGCTCGTCCCCACATCGCATCGCGGCTAGCGGGCCGCGTTCCGATCGGTAATCATCTTCGGGGTGATGAAGATCAGCAGTTCGCTCTTCTTGACCTCGCGGGTGCGTGATCGGAACAGCACCCCGACATAGGGCAATTCGCCGAGTCCCGGTATCCGTGACTCGTCGTTCGTTTCCGACAGTTCGAAGATCCCGCCGATCACGACAGTTCCTCCGTTTTCTACGAGCACTTCGGTCTGAACATGCTTCGTGTTGATGGCGTAGCCCGCAGTGGTCGACTGGCCGACGCAATCCTTGTTCACATCCAGCGTCAGGATGATGTTTCCTTCTGGCGTGATCTGCGGCGTGACCTCGAGCCTGAGATTCGCCTTCCTGAAGGAGACCGAGGTCGCACCGCTCGACGTGGCAGACTGGTAAGGAAGTTCAGTCCCCTGTTCGATCAGGGCCTTGGTTTGGTCGGCCGTGACGACCCGAGGGCTCGCCACGACCTTGCCCTTGCCGTCTTCTTCCAGCGCGGATATTTCCAGATTCAAAATCTTCGACATGCTGGAGTTGTAGAGCGAAACCGCGAAGGTTCCCGTGGAAGTGCCACTGGAACTGCTGGCCGGCAGGTTGACGAAGTTGCTGCTGGAGGTCGACGAGTACGACACGGTGCCGTCGCTGCTCGTCGTCGCCTGGGTGCCGATCGAACTGTTGCTGCCCTTGGACGATCCACCCAGCTTGACGCCCAGCGATTTGCTGAAGGTGTCCGATGCCTCGACGATGCGCGCCTCGATCGGTACCTGTCGCACCGGCACATCGAGCTTCTGGATCAGCTCGGCGACCTGCTGAAGCCGCGAGGGGATGTCCGAAACAAAGAGCTGGTTGGTGCGCAAGTGCACGGCGTGGGCCTCGGTCTGGCCATTGCTCGTCGCGCGATGCAGATGCACAACGGAAGCGTCACGGCATCGCCGCGCGAGGGCGGTGGCCTTTTGGTGGAGCTGATCTTGCCTGCTTCCCAAGGAGCGTCCGCACTCCTCGAGTGAGGTAGGTGTCATGCGACGCTTCGGTGCCTGCGCAGCACCCGGCATGCTCGCGTGGAATTCGAGACCGCGCTTCCGAACGAGAAATGAGCAAGGGCCATGACGCAGTTCGCCCGACGCTCCAGCGTCGTACCCCTGGGTGATCATGGATTCATTGGTCACTGCCATCGCTGCCTTCAACACGGCCACCCAACCGCTGCGCGCACGAAACGCCAAGAGTGGCGCCCGCATGGCCATGCGGCTTCGCCGGATGGATGGCACCTTTACATAACTTGCGCCAGCCAGACGGCACTTAACCACCGCTTCGCCAGCATGGGCGCATGCTCGCTGCAAGAGTCTCGCGCTTCCATCCACCGCCTGTCACGTCGCTGCTCCAAGCCATTGGAATGGCCAGCATTTTCCTTCTTGCATCTGCTTGCGAAGGTGCTCCCCCAACTCCGGGACGCCTCGTTGCGCAGCTTGAAGCGCAGCCCCAGATCCTTCACCACCGGAGCTTTGCGGCATCCGCGGCCAAGGCACAGGGTCCTTCGGATTTGCAGGCATCGCATTGCAGCGTGGATCTCTATGGCGACTCCATCCTGCACGGTGGCTATGGCGGCTCATTTCGTTTGGAGGAGCCGCCATCGACAACGCTGCATCGGCTGCGCCCTCGATACCAAGTCACCGACCACACCGTGAACGGGGAGACGGCCACCGCACGCGCCAAGGTATTCGAACGGGAGTCGCGAACCGGCCACTTTGTAGTGATCGCGCACGGCATCAACGACGCGGCACAGAATCTTCCTCTGGAGCCCGCGCTGCGGGCCATGATCGCTGTGTCGCGCCGGGAAGGACGCGAGGTGATCTTGACCGGGCTATCCCGGCAACTCGTTCCTGTTCCAGGACGAACGTACAGCGACGGAGCCATCAGGCGCGTGGCAGCTGATCTGCGGGTCCCCTTCGCAGACTGGGACACGGTCGAGTACTCGCGCGCCGAAATGGCGGATATCCTGCATCCTGCGAAATCGTACTCGGATCGACTCGTGAGACGCATCGTGAATGTGCTGGACAGTCTTGCTCCCGAATGCGCCCAGTGAAGCCGGACTTGCCAAACGCCCGGTGAATCGGGTGATTGGAGCGCCGGCGCGCAGCGAGCGATGCGGTGATGCGCACCGGCACCCATCGCCCTGTGAAGGCACTTCGCAGGCCCGGTGCCACCGCATCCTCAGGCCCGCAGCAGGCGGATCGCGATCCACAGCCCGCCCAGCGGCGAAGCCTTGGCCTCGATGGTGCCGCCATGCGCCTCGACGATGCTGCGGCAGATGGCAAGGCCAAGGCCCGCGCCGCCACTGGCCCGGTTGCGCGAACCCTCGCCGCGGAAAAAGCGCTCGAACAGGCGCGGCAGCAGCGCCGCGTCGACGCCAGGCGCCGAATCCATGAGATCGATCGCGATCTGGTTGTCGGCCTCGCGCGCCTCGATGCGCAGCATACCGCCCGCGTCGGTGTAGCGGCAGGCGTTGAGCACGAGGTTGCTGAAGAGCTGCTGCATGCGCCGCTCGTCGGCGAACATCATCAGCGGCTGCGCGGGCAGCACCAGCTCCAGTCGCAGGCCAGCCGAAGCCAGCCTCTCGCGGAACGAATCCACGCTCAGCTCCAGCAGCTCGCGCAGGTTGATGTCGGCCTTGCGGTACGCGAGTGCGCCCACGTCCGCCATCGACAGGTCGTACAGGTCGGTCACCAGCTTGTTGAGCATGCCCACTTCGTGCTGCAGCGAGCGCACGGCCTGCGCATCGAGGCGGCGCACGCCGTCTTCCATCGCCTCCAGCTCGCCGTGCAGCACGCCCAGCGGCGTGCGCAGCTCGTGCGACACGTCGGCCATGAACTCGCGGCGCATCCGCTCGTTGCGCTGCAAGGTGAAGGCCAACGAATTGAAGTCGCGCGCCAGTTGCCCCACCTCATCGTGCGATGCCACCGCCACGCGGCTCGCGTAGTCGCCCGATGTCAATCGGTGCGTGGCCGCTGCCACACGCTTGACGGGCGCGAGCAGCACCCGCGCGATCCACCACGCGATGCCCGCGGCCAGCAGCACGCACAGGCTGCCGATGACCCAACTCGCGCGCAGCTGGTTTTTCTGGAAGCGCTGGTCGCCGGCCTCGCTCACGCTCTGGAACGGCATCATCGCGACCCAGCCCACGGTCTTGCCGTCGACCACCACGGCGCGTTCAATGGCACCCTTGCGAATCTCCCTGAAGCCCACGATCACCTTCCTGTCCGTATCGAGCAGCGCGATGCGCAGCACGGCGCCCGTCAGGTCGGACACCAGCGCCGGGGTGCGCCCCGGCTCGAAGCGCTCGCCCGAGGCGGAAGGCGCGGGCCGCATGATCTCGAACCAGGGGCGGGGGTTGTCTCGCAGGAAGTCCCAGCTGCCGTTCTGCCGGTAGGCCGCAACGGCGTTCGGCAGCACGGAGTCGAGCCGCTCCACGCCCTGCTCGTTGAGGTAGCCGACAAAGCCGCGCTCGAAGTTCCAGCGCGAGGCTGCGCCCATCGCGACCACGGCCAGCACGGCGGTGGCCAGCACGGCGACAAAGAGCTTGGTGGTGATGCTGACCTTCATGAAGGAACAAGATACCCCTGCGCGAAGGGCCACGCCCCCATGGCCGCGCAGACGAGAAGGCCTTCATACTTGCTCCGCATTCAACGAGGGCCAGCGCCTCCAATCCCATCGGAAAACAGCACGCACCATGTCTGCGGCGCACGCCATGCAGCGGGCAGTTGATGCCTTGGTCTGGCGTCACCCCGCCGTGGCTGGGATGCGATCCGAGATACGCCCGCAGCAGCCAGCAGCCAGTGCACGCTGGCCGCGCGGCTCGGAGGTGGATCGCCGCACCCGGCATGGGACACGAAGGTGGCCAACAAGAAAGCCTGTGCAAGAGGCCCGCGTTGGATCGCCTTGCGGGGCAGCGTGCTGCAAAGGAAACCGAGGAACGCCATGTTGCCCGAGGAGCGTCGCTGCGATGCCGGGCTTCGCGACGACCGTTTGCTCGACGGAAATGAGCCGCCGCTTCCCTTTGCTTTTCGCGGCGAACGTCTTCGGCGCGATGGAAGGCAGCCTTCCGTGAAGGGACACTATCTCATGGCTCCAGAGCATCGATGCTTGGCATTCGAACGCTGGGGCTTGTTCATCAATCGATGGCAACCTTGGCATCCTTGACAAGTTTTGCGTACCTGGCCGTGTCATCCTTGATCTGCGCGGCCATTTGAAGTGGGGTGTCGCCCACCGGCTCGGCACCAATGTCTTCCATGCGCTTCTTGAACTCCGGCGACTGGATGATCTTCACCATCTCGGCGTTGAGCTTGGCCACGATCTCCTTGGGCGTTCCCGCAGGTGCCAGGATGCCGAACCAGGTCCCCTGGTTGAAGTCCTTGATGCCGGCCTCTGCCAGCGTCGGCACATCAGGGAGCGTGCTCGAGCGCTTGGCCGTGGTCACGGCCAGCGCACGCAGCTTGCCGCCCTTGATGTGCGGCACCAACGGCGTGAGCGTGTCGAAGGACATGTCGACCTGTCCGCCGAGCAGATCGGTGGTCAGCGGCGCGCTGCCCTTGTAGGGTACGTGCAGGAGTTCCACGCCGGCGATGGTGGAGAACTGCGTGCCGATCAGATGCTGCACCGTCCCGTTTCCATTCGAGCCATACGACAGTTTGCCCGGCGATGCCTTGGCCAGCGCCACAAGGCTCTTGACGTCGGTCGCCGAAGACTTCGCGTTGACCACCAGCACGTTGGGCACCAGGGCCACGGTGGTGACCGGCGCGAAGCTCTTCTCGAAATCGTAGGGCAGCTTCCTGTATACGCTCGTGGCGATCGTGTGGTGCACGGCCCCCATGAGGAGCGTGTAGCCGTCCGGCCTGGCCTTGGCGACATAGTCGGCGCCGACCGTGGCGCCCGCGCCCGGCCTGCTCTCCACGATCACAGGCTGGCCGATGCTTTGCGACAGCGGCGTGGTGATCGCGCGGGCCAGCGCGTCCGAGCTTCCACCCGGAGGGAACGGCACGACCAGGGTGATCGGCTTGACGGGATAGGCCTGCGCCCATGCGAGCGAGGCGGCCAGGCCGAGTGCGACCACCGTCGAGGCAGCGCGAAGGCGGAACATCAGATTCTTCATGGTTGTCTCCATATGGTTGTGATATGACTGTAGGGAGCTACAGGTCTTGGATCCGGCGTCCAGGTGAATTCGTCGTTAACCTGAATTCAACAGTCGCCGGGCGGCAGGGCCCGGCTGGAGGCCAGCGCGATGCGGCCTGCGAAGGCGGCGTCGCGGCCCAGTTCGGCCTCGATGAGGAGCAGGCGGTTGTACTTGGCCATGCGGTCCGATCGGCACAGCGAGCCAGTCTTGATCTGCCTGGCTGCGGTGCACACGCTCAGGTCGGCAATCGTGGTGTCCTCGGTTTCGCCTGAGCGGTGCGAAATCACGGCGGTGTAGCCGGCCTTTTGCGCCATGGCGATCGCCGCGAGCGTTTCGCTGAGCGTGCCGATCTGGTTCGGCTTGATGAGGATCGAGTTGGCTGCGCGGCGCGCGATGCCGTGCTGGAGGATCTCGGTGTTCGTGACGAACAGGTCGTCGCCGACCAACTGCACCCGGTGGCCCAGTTTCTGCGTCAGCAGCACCCACCCGTCCCAGTCGTCCTCGGCCATCCCGTCCTCGATGGTCACGATCGGATAGGCATCCACCCAGCGGGCCAGGTGGTCCACGAATTGCGCCGAATCGAAGCGCCTTGCCTCGGACGCCAGTTCGTAGTGGCCGCTCTTGTGGAACTCCGAGCTTGCAACGTCCAGGCCCAGCGCGATTTCCGTTGCGGCCTTGAACCCGGCCTGTTCGATCGCGCGAAGAATGACCTCGATGGCCGCCTCGTTCGACGGGAGGTCGGGCGCAAAGCCTCCCTCATCGCCCACGGCGGTCGACATACCGCGGCTCTTGAGCAGGCCCTTGAGCGAGTGGAACACCTCGACGCCCCAGCGCATCGCCTCCGCGAAGCCGGGCGCGCCCACCGGCACGATCATGAACTCCTGCATGTCGACGTTGTTGTCCGCATGCGCGCCGCCGTTGATGATGTTCATCATGGGCAAAGGAAGGACCGGTTTGCGCTCGCCGCCGAGATGGCGGTACAGCGACTCGCCTGCCGAGGCCGCCGCAGCCTTGGCGGCCGCCAACGACACCGCCAGGATCGCGTTCGCGCCCAGGCGCGATTTGGTCGGCGTTCCATCGAGCTCGATCATCCTGCGGTCGAGCGCGGCCTGGTCGGCCGCGGCATGGCCGACCAGCGCCTTGCCCAGCTCGCCGTTGACGTGGCCCACCGCCTTGGTGACGCCCCTGCCAAGGTAGCGCTGCGGGTCCGCGTCGCGCAGCTCGATGGCCTCCCGCGCGCCTGTGGAGGCGCCCGAGGGCGAGGCCGCAAAGCCCTTCGCGCCGTCCGACAGGACCACCTCGGCGGCCACTGTGGGATTGCCACGGGAGTCCAGGATCTCGAAGCCGCGGATTCGTTGGATCGTTGCCATGTCCGCTCCCGTTCAGATCTGCGCGATGCGCAGGAGGTTGGTGGTGCCGGAAGTGCCGAAAGGCATGCCGGCCGAGATCACGATGGTCTGTCCCGAGACGCCGAAGCCTTCCTTGAGCGCGGTGCGGCAGGCAAGCTCGCTCATCTCGGGAACGTCCACCACTTCGTGGCAGAGCACGGCATGGACGCCCCACGCGAGTGCCAGGCGGCGGGCGGTGGCCAGGCGTGGCGTCATTCCGATGATGGGCGCGCGCGGCCGCTCGCGCGCCATGCGCAGCGCCGAGTAGCCCGAGCTGGTGTAGGCGACGGTGGCCGCCGCATTGAGCAGGCCCGTGATGTCGCGCATCGCGCAGCCGATGGCATCGGCCGCGCGCGCAAGCGGCTCGGCGCGGGACGAATCGATCGCGCTGCGGTAGTTCGGATCGCCCTCGGTGTGCGTGATGATGCTGCTCATCATCCTCACGGCCTCCACCGGATAGCGGCCACTGGCCGACTCGGCCGAGAGCATGACCGCATCGGCGCCCTCGTAGATGGCGGTCGCCACGTCCGAGGCCTCGGCGCGCGTGGGCACCGGCGCGGTGACCATCGACTCGAGCATCTGCGTGGCGACAATGACGGGTTTGCCGGCGCGCCGGCAGGCGCGGACGATCCGCTTCTGGATCGAAGGCACCTGCTCGGCGGGCATCTCGACGCCGAGGTCGCCCCGCGCGACCATCACGGCGTCCGTTTCCGCGACGATGGCGTCGAGCGACGCGATGGCCGCCGGTTTCTCGAGCTTGGCGACGATGCCGGCGCGCCCGTCGACGATGGTCCTGACCTCGACGATGTCCTCGGGGCGCTGCACGAACGACAGGGCCACCCAGTCGACACCGAGCTTCAGGCCGTATGCCAGGTCCGTGCGGTCCTTCTCGGTCAGGGCAGACAGCGGCAGCACCACACCCGGAACGTTCACGCCCTTGCGGTCGGACAGCTTGCCGCCGTTGAGCACGCGCGTCTCGGCGAAGTCCTTGCCGAACTTCTCCACCCGCAGCCGCAGCCGGCCGTCGTCCAGCAGCAGGTCGGTGCCCGCCTCGAGCGCCGCGAAGATCTCGGGATGCGGCAGCGCGACGCGCTTGTCGCTGCCCGGCGTCTTCGCATCGAGGTCGAGCCGGAAGGCCTTGCCCTCGGCCAGATGGACCGGGCCATCGGCAAAGGTGCCGATGCGCAGCTTGGGCCCCTGCAGGTCCAGCAGCACGCCGATCGGGCGGCCGCTGTCGCGCTCGATCCCGCGGATCAGGTCCAGCCGGCGCCGGTGGTCCTCGTGCGTGCCGTGGCTGAAGTTCAGCCGGAACACGTCGGCACCGGCATCGAAGAGTGCCTGGATGGTTGCGCGTTCATCGCTTGTCGGGCCAAGCGTCGCGACGATCTTTGCGTGTTTGTTTCTGCGCATCTCAATTTCTCCTGTGGACGCGCTCGCTGCTGCCGTGGTCGGCGGCAATCACGATCGCGCGAAAGTCGTTCACGTTGGTCAGCGTCGGCCCGGTCACCACCGAGTCGCCGAGCGCCTCGAAAAAGCCGTGGCCGTCGTTGTCGTCCAGGCGCTCGCGCGGCTTCATGCCCCGCGCCCGCGCTCGGGCCAGGCTGTCGGGTGCGAGCACCGCGCCTGCGATCTCCTCCTGGCCGTCGACGCCGTCCGTGTCGCCGGCCAGCGCGTGGATGCCGGGCTCGCCGTTGAGCGCGATGCCCAGGGACAGCAGGAACTCCACGTTGCGCCCGCCCCTGCCACGTCCGCGCAGCGTGACGGTCGTCTCGCCGCCGGACAGCAAGACGCAGGGCGCGGCAAGCGGCTGGCCGTGACGGGCCACCTGGAGTGCGATACCGGCCATCGCCTTCGCGACCTCGCGCGCCTCTCCCTCGATCGCGTCACCGAGGATGCAGGGCGCCAGGCCGGCTTCCCGGGCGAGCGCCGCCGCGGCTTCGAGCGCCATCTGCGGCGTCGCGATGAAACGGGTCTCGATGGGCGGCAGGCGGGGGTCGCCTTGCTTCAACGTCTCCCCGGCACCGCTTCGCAGAATCGAGAGTGCCTGCGCGGGCACATCGATCTCATGACGCCGCAGGATCTCCAGCGCGTCGGCACAGGTGGTGCTGTCCGGCACGGTCGGCCCGGAGGCGATGTCCACGGGATCGTCACCGGGCACATCGGACAGCAGCAGGTTGAGCACGCGCGCCGGATGGCATGCCGCGGCCAGACGTCCTCCCTTGATCGCCGAGAGGTGGCGGCGCACGCAGTTCATCTCGCTGATGCTGGCTCCGCTCGCGAGCAGCCGCCGATTGAGCGCTTGCTTGTCTTCCAGGGTGAGGCCGGGCAACGCCAGCGGCAGCAGCGAAGAGCCACCACCGGAGATCAGGCACAGCACGAGGTCATCGCTCGTGAGGCCGCGGACCATGTCGAACATGCGCTTGGCTGCGATTTCGCCGGACGCGTCGGGCACAGGATGTGCTGCTTCGACGATCTCGATGCGCTCGCAAGGCACGCCGTAGCCATAGCGCGTCACGACCAGGCCGCTCAGCGGTCCGTGCCAGTGATCCTCGACGGCGCGCGCCATGGCAGCGGAAGCCTTGCCGGCGCCGATCACCACCAGGCGGCCCTTTGGAGGCACAGGCAGGTGGCGCGGCACGCACAGCGCGGGCTGGGCCGCCGCGACCGCGGCGTCGAACATGGCGCGCAGCAGGCGCCGGGGGTCTGCGGGATTCATGAAGGCAGTCATCCGGCTCAGGCGGCGATTCGCGCAGCCGCGGTCCCGAGTTCGGCGCGCAGGGGCTTGACGTTGGTGGCCCCGCCGTCATCGCCCTCGTACAACTCGGCGAGGTTCTGCGGATCGCTCTTGCCCTCCAGCACCTGCGCCAGGCGCTCGCGGTCCACGGCACCGACCCAGCGGGCGATCGCGATCGTCCCGACAGCATTGCCAATGGTGTTGGTGATGGCCCGCGCCTCCGACATGAAGCGGTCGACGCCGAGCAGCAGCACCATGCCCGCGACCGGGATCTTGCCCATCGAGGCCAGGGTGGCGGCCAGCGTGATGAAGCCCGAACCGGTGACACCGGCAGAACCCTTGGAGGTCAGCAGGAGCACGCCCAGGACCACGAGCTGGTCGGTCATCGTCAGCGGCGTGTTGGTGGCCTGGGCGATGAAGATCGCGGCCATCGTGTAGTAGATGCACTGGCCGTCCGGATTGAAGGTCAGGCCAGCGGGCACGACGAGGCCGACAACGGGCTTGGAGACGCCGGCATGCTCGAGCTTGCGCATCAGCTGCGGCACGACCGATTCCGAGGAACTGGTGCCCAGCACCGTGAAGAGCTCGTCCTTGATGTACTTCAGGAATTTCCAGAGGCTGAATCCGGACATCCGCGCAATGACGCCGAGCACGACGACCACGAACAGGAAGCAGGTGATGTACATCGTGCCCATCAGCTTGCCCAGCGAGACGACCGAGCCCAGGCCATACTTGCCGACCGTGAAGGCCATGGCGCCGAAGGCCGCCAGCGGAGCAAGCCGCATGATCATTCCGACCACAGCGAACACGCCGTGCGTGAAGGAATCGAGGAACTCCACCACCGGCTTGGCACGCGGCCCGATGTGCGACAACGCCACGCCGAACAGGGTCGCGAAGACCAGGATCTGCAGGATGTCGTTGCGCGCCAGCGCATCCACCACGCTGGTCGGCACCAGGTGCAGGAGGAAATCGACAAAGCCCTCGGGCTTGGCGCTGGCGGCCGTGTAGCTGGCGATCGCCTTGGTGTCGAGCTGGGTCGGGTCGACGTTCATGCCGTTGCCGGGACCGACCACATTGACCACCACCAGGCCCAGCGCCAGAGCGAAGGTCGAGAGGACCTCGAAATAGATCAGAGCCCGGACACCGACGCGGCCGAGCTCCTTCATGTTCTCCATCCGGGCAATGCCCAGCACGACGGTGGCGAAGATGATCGGTGCGAACACCATCTTGATCAGCTTGATGAAGATGTCGCCCATGGGCTTGAAATCGCTCCCGATGTTGGGGACGAAGAAGCCCAGCGCAGCCCCGGCGAACACGCCGATGAGCACTTGGACGTACAGCTTTCCGAAGAAGCGGTGCATGATTTGTCTCCTGGTGGATGTGCGGGAACGAGTCGATCCCCGCAGCGCTTGGCGGCTGCTTGAGGGGCGGAGAGCGGCGCGTGCTGCGCGGCTCCCCCGAGAGTCAGGAAGGGGACGCGCCGGCCGTCGTTGCGTGCCGGCCGGCGTCGGGTGGCGCCGTCAGGCGGCCTTGCGCTGCGCGCCGACGGCGACCTGGTCGCAAACGGCCTTGGTCACTTGCGCGGTCGTTGCCGTGCCTCCAAGGTCGCGGGTATGCAGCGATGCATCCGCCGTGACGGCTTCGACTGCGTTCATGACGCGGCGCGCGGCCTCGGCCTCGCCCAGGTGCTCCAGCAGCATCACCACCGACCAGAAGGTGCCCACCGGGTTGGCCAGCCCCTTGCCCATGATGTCGAAGGCCGAACCGTGGATGGGCTCGAACATCGACGGATAGCGCCGCTCCGGGTCGATGTTGCCGGTGGGCGCAATGCCCAGGCTGCCCGCCAGCGCGGCCGCGAGGTCGCTGAGGATGTCGGCGTGCAGGTTGGTGGCGACGATGGTGTCGAGCGAGGCCGGCCGGTTGATCATGCGCGCCGTCGACGCATCGACCAGCTCCTTGTCCCAGGCGACGTCGGGGAACTCCTTGGAGATCTGCAGCGCGATCTCGTCCCACATCACCATCGCGTGGCGCTGCGCGTTGCTCTTGGTGATGACAGTCAGCAGCTTGCGAGGGCGGGACTGTGCCAGCCTGAAGGCGAAGCGCATGATGCGCTCGACGCCCGCGCGGGTCATCATGCTCACGTCGGTGGCCGCTTCGATGGGGTGGCCCTGGTGCACGCGGCCGCCGACGCCGGCGTACTCGCCCTCGGAGTTCTCGCGCACGATGACCCAGTTGAGGTCGTCCGGGCCACAGCGCTTGAGGGGACCATCGATGCCCGGCAGGATGCGCGTGGGCCGCACGTTGGCGTACTGGTCGAAGCCCTGGCAGATCTTCAGGCGCAGGCCCCAGAGCGTGATGTGGTCGGGAATGTGCGGATCGCCCGCCGAACCGAAAAGAATGGCGTCCTTGTCGCGCAGCGCATTCAGGCCGTCATCCGGCATCATCACGCCGTGCGCGCGGAAGTAGTCGCCGCCCCAGTCGAAGTTCTCGAACTCGAACTTGAAGTTGCTGTCGGCCGAAGCCAGGGCTTCCAGCACTTGTTGGCCGGCGGGCACGACTTCCTTGCCGATGCCGTCGCCAGGGATGGTTGCAATCTTGTATGTCTTCATGGGTTGTCTCCGGTGGGTGGTGGTCGATGAGATTGGCGTGACTGTAAGAACTGGACAGGGTTTTGACTCGGCCCTAAAGTAAATCCATCTTCAAATTGAATTCAACAATGGGAGCGGGAGATGACCGTTGCAATCCAACCCACGGACTTGGGGTTCTTCTCGGCCCTGGCAGGGGCCGGCAGCCTGAGTGCGGCTGCCAGAGAGTTGGGCGTGACGACCGCTGCGGTGAGCAAGCACCTCGCGCTGATGGAGGCGCGCCTTGGCGTTTCTCTGGTCAACAGAACCACCCGCCGCATGAGCATGACACCGGAAGGAGATGTCTACCTCGAGAACGCACGGCGCATCCTTGGCGAGATCGAGAGCATGGAAGAGTTGCTGGGCGTGGCCAGGGCAACGCCCAAGGGACTGCTGCGTGTGAACGCCACCCTGGGATTCGGCCGCAGCCACGTGGCACCGCTGATTTCGAAGTTCGTCAGAAAGCATCCGCAGGTCGAGGTTCAGCTGCAGCTCTCGGTCAACCCGCCGCCGCTGACCGACGACACGTTCGACGTCTGCATCCGCTTCGGCGCACCGCCAGACTCCCGCGTGATCGCCAAGCGCGTCGCGGCCAACCGCAGACTGCTTTGCGCTGCGCCAGCCTACCTGTCCAAGTACGGCATTCCGAAGGTTCCTCACGACCTGACCAAGCACAACTGCATCGGGATCCGTCAGGGCGAGGAGGCCTACGGCGTGTGGCGACTCGCCAGCGGCAGGCATCGGAATGCGAACACCGAAGCGGTGAAGACGCGCGGAAATCTGACCACCAACGATGGCGAAATCGCGGTGAACTGGGCGCTCGATGGACACGGCATCCTGATGAGGGCCGAGTGGGACATCGAGCGCTACCTTCGCAATGGCCGTCTGGTGCAAGTGTTGCCGCAGTACGCCACACCGGATGCCGACATCTACGCGGTGTATCCACAGCGCCACCAACTCGCCGCCCGGGTCCGGGCGTTCGTGGATTTCCTGGTGCTCTCGTTCACGCAGGCGGCATCGGCAAAAACCTAGAGCACTCGACCTCGAACCCAGCTTCGCACGAATGTCTTGGCGTTGATCCACCCGCCCGAGGCCATGTGCACTTCCGTGCTGCCTGCGCAATGAAAGTCTGCCGTTGACTGGACCGCCGGTTCGGGTTGCCATGCCGATGCAGCGTTGCAGGCAAGGCAGCCGGCTTGCACCATCGAGCCGCCTGCGGCCTCTCGCGGCGCGGACACCGGCCCCCGCACACCCACGCCAAGCTCGGCCCGAGACCCTGCTTTCATTGAAGCTCAGAACTCTGGCTGTCGGGGACTTGTTCTGAATGGCTCAGCCAATGAACTGCTTGTGGCGTTCCTTGTCCAGCGCTTGCGAAGACGAGTGAAGCGAGCGGGTGGTCGGCGCTTTCCCATGCTGCTGCGCCAGTCGCAGAAGGCACAGCCGCACGGCGTGCCATTGCAGCCCTTGTCGCTGTTCCTGCAGTTGGGCGCTCATGCGCGCGTAGTATCGCCACTCGCATGGCCGCTGCGGGATCCGCCAGTAGAAAGCGCCAAAGCCGCTCTCACGGCGTTGGCAAATGCCGCTATGGCGCGTTCGATCTCCGGCACCGACGCGGTGACGAAGGACAGGCGGACAGCCCGCGCGTCGCCGCCCTGTGCATAGAAGGCTTCGCCCGGCACGAATGCAACGCCTCTTTCCAGAGCAAGAGGAAGCACGGCCCTGGACGTGACCCCGGCCGGAAGCCGAGCCCAGATGAACATCCCCCCTCCCGGCGTATTCCACTGCATCCCGTCGGGTGAGGCCATACCGTCCTCGCCGAATTCCCGCTGCAGCGCAGCCAGCATCGCGTCGCGCTGCACCCTGTAGCGTGCCCTGATGGTTGCAACGTGTCGCTCCAGGAAGCCGTTGCCCATCACCTCGGCCACCACGCGCTGGTTGAACGTAGGAGGCTGCAGATCGGCCCCCTGCTTGGCCAGCGCGAGCTTTGCCACGATCTCTTTCGGCGCCACGGCAAAGCCAAGACGCATTCCGGGCGCGAGCACCTTCGAGAACGTGCCGAGGTAGATGCAGTTGTCGGGGCAGCGTGCTGCCAGCGGAAGAGGTGGCGGCCGGTCGTACCACAGATCGCCGTATGGGTTGTCTTCGACAAGCGGCAGTTCCAGTCTTCCCGCGGCGTCGACCAGTGCATCCCGCTGGGGATCGCTCATCGTGCGGCCGGTGGGATTCTGGAACGTCGGCAGCAGGTACAGGAAGCGAGCACGTCCGGCTGCGGACCCGCTGCGCTTCGCAAGGTCGGCGAGGTCGATGCCGTCGGACGCGCAGCGCACCTCCTGCACTTCGGGCTGCGACGCAGCGAACGCCTGCAGCGCTCCCGGATAGGTCGGCTGTTCGACCAGGACCCGGCTGTCCTTGTCGATCAATGCCCGCGCGACCAGATCGAGCCCTTGCTGGGATCCGTTCGTGATCAGTACCTGATCGGGGTCCACGCGCCACGGCAGCATGTCCGCCACCGCTTGGCGCAATTCGGGCAGCCCCTCGGTGGCCGAATACTGCAGCGACGCGCGCGCATCGCTGCGCGAGAGCACGCGATCGCATGCCGACGCGAACTCGGACACAGGGAAGGTCTCCGGCGACGGCACCCCGGCCGCCAGGCTCACGATATGGGGCGACTGAGCCACGATCTTGCTCAGATCGCGAATGATCGACGGGCCTGCCGCCTGCATGCGTGATGCCAGTTTCCAGTTCACGAAGGGTCCTTGTTGAAGGCTGGAGTATCGAGCGCAACATGCTTGCGCGATATTGCCTTTTGATCGAAGAGTCATACCATCCCTGCATGACTTTCGACCTGCAGCAACTGCGCGCGTTCACGACCGTGGTGGCCGCCGGCAGCCTCGGACGCGCGAGCGCTGTACTCAACGTCACCCAGTCCGCCCTGAGCAGAACCATTCAACGGCTGGAGGAAAGCGTGGGTGCTGCGCTCTTCGAAAGGCATTCCAAGGGCATGCAGTTGACGGACATCGGCCGGGCGCTGCTGCCGCGCGCGAACTGGCTCCAGCAGGAAGCCAGGGCTGCCAGAGAGGAGATCGATGCGATGCGCGGCCTGGCAAAAGGCACCATCCGGGTAGGCGCCGTCAGCAGCGTTGCATGCTCCGTCCTGCCGACGGCGATCGGCAACTTTCTCGGGCGCTGGCCGCATCTGAAAGTGCAGGTGCTGGAAGGCTTCTGGGACCGCCTGGCCGCTGCACTCGTGCAGAACGAAATCGATCTGGCGCTCGCACCGTGCCTGCCGGACACGGAGGAGATCGAGGCGGTGCAGGACTGCCGCTGGACCGACGCCTCGTACGTGGTGGCGGCACGCAACCACCCGCTGCGGTCCAGGCAGGCCCTGAGCTACAGCGATCTCCTGGAACAACGCTGGGTTCTTCCCGGCAAGGGGTCGGAGCCGTACAACCAGTTCGAACGCACCGTCGCCGGCCAGGGGCTGGCCATGCCGGAGATGGTTGTGGACACGCGCTCGGTGCTCGTCATGAAGAACCTGGTCGCACGGTTCGGCTTCCTCGGATGGATGAACGAGCCGATGTTCGAGACCGAGCGCCAGGCCGGCCTTTTCGACACGCTTCCCATCGAAGGCATCACAAGCCGCAGAGACCTCACCGCGTTTCGCCGCCGCGTCGGCATGCTGCCAGGACCGGCGGCGAAGTTCCTCGACGAACTGCGAGCCCTTGCGGAGGCATCGGGGCAGTCCGCTGCACGGCCGTCCTCTCGCTCGCCGGGCCCTATGTCGATCTGAAGGATGAGGAGACAACGCCCGGGCACGCGGATGCAAGCGATGTATTCGGCGCCCGTTGCCCATTTGCCGGTCCGGCTGGCTCGCAGCAAGAGGATTGCCACGCCCTCCCTGCCGGGGCTCAGATGTCGAGAACCAAGTCGGTCGTGGGCACCGCTTGGCACGTCAGGCACACGTCGAGCTCGTCGGGCTCTGCACCATGGAGATGGTGCACCTTGCCCGACACGATCTTGACCGCACAACTTTCACATTGCCCCACGCGGCATCCGCTGGGCAGTCTCGCGCCGACGGACTCACCCAATTGGAGCAGGGTACCCTTGGCCGCCGACCAGTCGGCGCGGATCGTGCCCGACCGGCCGAAGATGACCTGGTAGGTGCGCCCCTCTTCGCGCAGGGGCCCGGGCGGTGAACGGAACACCTCCCGGAAAATGTCGAAGCGGGGTACGCCACGCGCGACCAGCCCCTGGGCGAAGCTCTCCATCAAGCCCACCGGCCCGCACATGTAGATGCGGGCGCGGCGCTCGATCAGCGCCTGGGGCACCGCTTCTGCACTGATGCGGCCGGTGCGAACCTCGTCGCGCAAGGGATGCCAGCCGTCCACCGGGCGCGAGTAGTGGTTGAAGACCCGCAGCCCCGGCAGCCGCCTCTGATGCGCCATGATGCGCTGCATGAACGCATGGGTCAGGTGATTCAGGTTGGCGTAGTAGAGATTCAGCTCCAGGGGATCGCCGTCCGGCAGGGACTCCAGCAAACTGATGAACGGCGTGATGCCGATGCCGCCCGCCAGCAGGATCAGCGGCTGCGGCGAACGACGCGGCACCAGGAAAGTGCCAGCCGGGGCCTTCAGCGCCACGACCTGGCCCACGGCCACCTCGCGGTGCAGGTGACCGGACACCAGCCCCTCCCAGAGTCCACCCTCGCTGCTGCGTCCCTGCTGACGACGCACTGCGATGCTGTAGCCGCGACGCCCCGTCAGCACGGCGGCACCGGTCAGCGAGTAAGCGCGGCTGAGCAACTGGCCGCCCACCTCCAGCTGGATCTGGACATGCTGGCCGGGATGGAAATCAGGCACTGGGTCGGTGTCCATCGCTGCCAGCTCAACACCGATGACCCCGTCCGCTTCCGCCACCCGCGCGGCGACGCGGAAAGCGCGGAAACCGGACCAGCTGCGCCAGCTGGCCAACGCCTGGGTGTCGGGCGCGATGTCGCAACGAAACGACCGCATCGCAACCGAGCCGCTGACCGGATCGCTGTCCTGCGCAGAAATCAGGCTGTTGTAGTTGCTCGACGCACCACCGCCGAGCGGCAGCGCGTCCCGGCCGAACTCGGGACAAGCCTGCCACCAGCCAAATTCGGCGACGACCAGATCGTCGGCCAGGCCGGGGGTGATGCGCGCCTGGAACCGAGCCTGCCCCACACGTGTCGAAACCTGAATCCAGTCACCCTGCCGCACCCCGCGCAGCGCGGCCAGTCCCGGGCTGATCTCGGCGACGGGCTCCGGTGCCCGCTTGCGCAGCGACACGAGGCTGCGATGCTGCGAGTGGCAGTAATAGCCGTTCTTGGCCGAACTCAGAAGCAGTGGAAACCGCGAGCCGCGCTGCCTGTCCTGGCGCAGGCCTTCGGCGCCAGGCTGGTAGCTCGCCACGGCCGGCTGGCCGTGGCGGTGCAGGGTCTCGGAATAGACCTCGACACGGCCAGTGGGCGTGTCGAAACCACGGACCGCATCGGCGCGACCGGCAAGGGCGATGGCGTATTTGCGCTCGCGCGCATCGATCGGCAGCTTCAGCCCGCCTGGCGCGCAGCGCAGTTGTGCCACATCCAGCCCGGTGGGCGCCAGCATGTGGTTCCAGCCGGCGTGAAGATCGCCGCCGAAAAACGCCCCGCCCATGCCGAGCCGAACGGCCAGCTCGAAAACAATGTCGTTGTCCGAGCGGGACTCGCCGCGCGCGCTGACCATCTGTGGCCGGAACTGCACGTGCGCGGCCGCCGCGTCGCTGATCTCGAAGCCGACCCGCAGGCCTTCGCGCTCCCACGGGCTGTTGATCGGCAGCAGCACGTCGGCGTAACGTGCTGCCGGCGTCTCGAAGAGATCCAGGTGCACGTGGAATTCCAGGCTCTGCAGGGCCTGCTCCGCCAGGGCCGTATCCCCGTGCGAGACCGGCAGATTGGTGCCGAAGGCCATCATCGCCCGCACCGCATAGGGCTTCTTCTCCAGGATAGCCCGGTAGACATCGAGCGCCATGACCCAGCCGCTGGCAGGCGGGCCGATCGGTCGATCCGCCAGCCCCAGGGCCTTGCCCCGCTGCGCAGGGCTCAGCAGCGACATGCCGGCAACCTCATGGGTTGGCGGGCCCTCGCGCACGCGGTTGCCGCCAACGACGTCGAAGCTGCCGTTCAATGCGTACAGGGTGGCGAGCGCTCTTTCGGTCTGCGTCGCATTGGTGTGCTGGCCCACGCCGTTCCAGGCGTGATAGGCCAGCCGTTGCCCACCTCGAAAGCAGTCGGCCGCTTCCTGCAGGCGTGGGGGCGCAACCCCCGTGATGCGCTCGACTTCGTCGGGCGTGTAGCGGCTCGCCTCGCGGCGCAGCACCGTGAATGCCGTCTCGCAGACGATGTCGACCAAGGCCGAGACGTCCCGCACAGTGACGCTGCCTTCGAGCATGAGCGACTGGCTGGCTGCCTCATCCAGCGCCACGTCGGGATCGTAGGGCACGCATGCATTGCGGGCCGCATCCCACACCACGCAGCGGCTGCCCGTGGCATCCGGCCAGATGGCACTTTCCCGCAGCAGCAAGCCATTGTCGGCGCGCACCAGAAACGGGCAGTTGGTCCATCGGCGTACGAAGTCGTGGTCGTAGCGACCCGACTCGATCAGCAGGTTGACGATGCCCAGCGCCAGCGCGCCGTCGGTGCCGGGGCGCACCTGCAGCCAGACATCGGCCTGACGCGCCAAAGCCGTCGGGCGCGGATCGACCACGACCAGCTTGGCGCCCTTGGCGCGGCCCTGCCCCACTGCATTGGCCTGCGCCAGCCAGGTATTGGCCGGGTTGTGGCCCCACAGCACGATGGTCTCGGCGTTGGCGTAGTCCGCCGGCTGGATGCCGCATCCGAAGGTGAAGGCATGCGCGTGGTCCTTGTGCCAGTTGCACACCTCGGTGGCGTACACCGTATTCGGGCTGCCGAAAAGGCGGACGAATCGCTCGATCCAGTCGATGCTGTCGGACAGCGGGGTGCCGCTCGGCGTCGTGACCGAGAACGCCACCGCTTCTGCGCCCGACTCGGCCCGGATCGTGCCCAGCCGCTCGGCGGTGATCGACAGGGCCTCCTCCCACCCGATGCGCGCCCAGCCCGGGTCGGGGTCGGTCTTGGGCCGGGTGCGCTTCATCGGGTACATCAACCGGTGCGGGCTGTGCACGATCTCCGGCGCAGCCTTGCCCTTCATGCACATGGCGCTGCCGGTCGGGTGCGACACATCGGGCCGCACCGCAATCAACTGATCGTTCTCGACCTGGTTGATCGTGCCGCAACGCGATCGGCACAGGGTGCAGTAGCCGGGGATCTCGACCGCGCCTGCGGCGGCGTGCTGGCGCGCCTCGGACATCACGACGGCAGCAGGCGCGAATCCCGGACCTGCCATTGCACGCTGACGGCGGCCCCGGCAGCGAGCTCGGGCAGCGCGCCTTCGCCGGCGTTGGGCAGGACGGCCGTGACTTCGGTCTCGTCGGGCAGGGCCAGCCGGTATTCGACGAACGGGCCCAGGTAGGAGAAACGCAGCACCCGTGCGGCCAGGCTGTTCCAGCCACCGGCAACGGTGGCATCGGCCGCACACAACCGCGTGCGCTCCGGCCGGAAACTCAGCAGCGCACAGGCGGCAGCGGCCAAGGCGCCGCTTGCGGCGCCCAGCGACTCGCCGGCCCGGGTCATGAACCGGCCATCGCCCGCGACCGCGCCTTGCAGGAAATTGGATTTGCCCATGAACTCCGCAACGAAGCGATTGACCGGACGCTCGTAGACCTCGCCCGGACTCCCGATTTGCTCGATCCGCCCCTGGTTCATGATGACCAACCGGTCGGCCATGCTCAGTGCCTCGTCCTGATCGTGCGTCACCATCAGCGTCGTCAGTCCCGACTCCTTCTGCAGCTGGCGGATCTCGGCGCGCACTTCGTGGCGCAGACGCGCATCCAGCGCCGACAGGGGCTCGTCGAGCAGCAGCACCGCCGGATCGATCGCCATGGCGCGCGCCAGCGCCACCCGTTGCTGCTGCCCACCGGACAACTCGCGCGGCAACCTTTTGGCATGCTGGTTCAGACGTACGCGGGCCAGCGCTTTCTCGACCTTGCGGCCGATCTCGGCGCCTTCGATCTTGCGCATCTCCAAGCCGAAAGCCACGTTCTGCTCCACCGTCATGTGCGGAAACAGCGCATAGCCCTGGAACACCATGCCCACGTTGCGGCGAAAGGACGGCAGGTGGGTGATGTCCTTGCCCGACAACTGGATGGCCCCCTCGGTGGCCGGAACGAAACCGGCCAGCATGCGCAGCGTCGTGGTCTTGCCGCAACCGCTGGGCCCCAGCAGGGCGACCAGTTCGCCCTCTTCAATCTGCAGGCTGAAATCGCTGACGGCCTGGAAGCTGCCGTAGCGCTTGCCGATACCCTGAAAGTCGAGATAGGAAGTCATGGGGAGGTTCTAGAAGGCACGGCTGAGCTTGACATACCGGTCGGAAAACACGAGCGCGACACCGATCATCAAAATCTGCACCGTGGCGACCGCAGACACGGTCGGGTCCAGGTTCCATTCGAGGTAGTTGACGATGGCGATGGGCAGCGTCGTGCTGCCGGGCCCGACCAGGAAGATGGACTTCTCCAGGTCCGTGAAGGACACGATGAAACTGAACAAGCCCCCCGCTACAAGACCGGGCCGGGCCATCGGCAGAGTGATGCGGCGCAGCACCGTCCAAGGCGTGGCACCCAGGTTCAAAGCCGCCTCTTCGATGCTGCTGCCGTTGGACATCAGCGAGGCCGTGACCAGTCGGACGATCCACGGAACCGTGAGCACCGAATGCGCGCCGACCAGCCCGGGAAAGGTAGCAGCGAGTTGCCAGGTCGTGAGAAGCTCGAACTGGATGAAGTACACGTACAGCGCGCTGCCGGCGACCACGCCCGGGATCATCATGGGCGACATCAGCACCGTGCTGATCAACCCTTTGCCAGCAAACCTGCCGCGCACCAGAGCGAGCGCTGCCGGCACCCCGACCAGCAGGCCGAAAAGCGTCGCCAGCAGGCTGACCTTCAGGCTCAACAGAAAGCCATCGCGGAAGTTCTCGATCCGCCAGGCATTGGCATACCAGTCCAGCGAATAGCCCTGCGGCGGAAAGCTGATGATCTTGTTGCTGAAGCTGCTGACCCAAATCACCGCGAGCAGCGGTGTCAGCACGAAGAACAGCGTCACCCACACCGCCAAGCGGTAGGCCGCAGATGTCAGGTGGCCCGGTTTCATGCGTGTGCCTCCGCGGCCTTCGGGCTGTTGCGCCCCAGCAGCCACGACGACAGCACCGTCAGCACCAGGGTGGTGACCATCAACACGAACGCCAGGGCGGCGCCAAAGGGCCAGTTGCTGGAGCGGGTGATCTGGTCATAGACGGCAGGCGCCATCATCTGGAACTTCGGCCCACCGATCAGCAAAGGCGTGGCGTAGGCGTTCATCGCGAGGATGAAGCACAGCACAGTGCCGGTCACGACCCCCGGCATCATCAAGGGCAGCAAGACCCTGCGGAACATCTCGAAATGGTTGGCTCCGAGATTCAGGCCCGCCTCTTCCAGCGGACGGTCGATGCCTTCGATCACGCTCTGCAGCGTGATGATCATGAAGGGCAGGTTCACCGAGATGATCCCGATCAACACAGCGGTGCCGGTGTAGAGCAGCTGTACAGGCGCGTCGGTCAGACCGACCGCGCTCAGAAAGGCATTGACCAGCCCCCGGTCGCCAAGCAGCACCATCCAGCCGGCGACCCGAACCGCATTGCCCATGAACAGCGGCAGGATCACGAGGATCAGCAGCAGGCTCTTGACCTTGCCGGATCTGACGCGGGCGATGTAGTAGGCCGGCAGGAGGCCCAGCACCAGGCAAATGAGGGTGCTGAGCACGCTGATCCAGATGGTTCGGAACAGCACGCCCCGGTAGAACGGATCGGCGACGAAGCGCAGGTAGTTCTCGGGCGTGAAGCCCGCCACCATGAACTGGCCCGGCTCGAAACGGTTCAGGCTGTAGCGCCCGAGCAGCACCAGCGGCCCCAGCAGCAAGACCACCACCAGGATCAGCGACGGCGACAGCAGCATCGAGGCGCTGCTGCCGGTGGGACGCAAGGGCCCCAGTTGCAACTGCCGCGACATCGTCAGACCTTGATTTCCTTGTTCCACCACTCCAGCCATGTCGACTGGCTCTTGGCGGTGTAGCCCAAGTCCAGGCGGTTCAAGCTCTTGCGTTGCGCCGGCGTGAAGTCAATTGCCTGAAGCTCGGGCGGCAGATTCGCGTTGTCGATCGGCACCGCGTAGTAGGTCGATCTGCCGATCTTCTGGGCGACAGAAGGCAGCAGCATCGCGTTGAGGTAGCGGTAGGCGTTGTCCTTGTTGCGGGCACGCTTGGGCATGCACACGCCACCTTCGAAGGCAATGGCGCCCTCTTTCGGGTAGGCCGCCTCGACGGGAAGACCGTCGGCCTTCCACTGGGCAGCGCGTGCGTTGTAATTGGCTGTGATCCAGATCTCTTCGGAGGCCAGGGCCGCGGCAGCCTGCTGGTGCGAGGGATAGATGCGCGGCTGAACCGCCTGCTTGAGTTGGCGCAGCTTGTCGTAAGCGGGCTCGGCATTGGCCATGCTGCCCCCGTTGAGCAAACCCATCGCCAGGAAATAGTTGAAATAGATCTGATCGATCAAACCCACCTTTCCCGCATAGCTCGGATTCAAAAGATCCGCAAATGAGGTCGGGGGCGTCTTGATCTTGTTCTTGTTGTAGATCAGCACCACGCCGCTGATATAGAACGGAATGAAGTAGGGCTTCTGCACGCCCGGCAGCAAATGCTTGGCATTTGGTATTTTGGCGTAATCGAGCTCCTCCAGGGCACCCTGTACATTTAGCTCATAGGCATCGGCGTCGGTGAAGTGCGCGATGTCGACCGAGCCTCGCGGCAGATTGCGCTCTGCCAGGATCTTGGTCTTGCGAGCGGGCGCTGCCGCCAGGTCGCGCAGGATTTTGATGCCGTCCTTCTCGAGCTCGGGCTGCTCAAGCGCATTGATCACATTGCTGTTCCAGTCTCCGCCCCAATTGGAGACCAGCAATTCGCCGCCCGCGCCCTGCGCCCAGGCCGGCATGCCGCCTGCCCATGCAGCGCCCAATGCTGCTGCAGCGCTTCGAATGAATTTTCGCCGCGGCAGTTTGACGGCCGCCAAGTCGAGCGAATTAATTTGATTCGGCCAAGAGATCATGACAATTCCTTATGTTGAGAAGTCATTAACTTTCATCGCACTCACAGCGGGATCAGCACGGATCGTGCCAATAAATCTGGCGCACCAAAGCAACTCAAATCAAAATTTATTCAGAATAAAAAGGCACACTTCATCCGCTGATTTCTAATCAGCTAATTCAATATCCAATACGTGCTCAATCCGTCGACAAGCGTCGCGATTCAAGCGCGACGCGCCTTCTGGCAGAAAAAGCGGACCCCCTGAACAGTGCTCGCTGCCCCCATTTGGGGCCTTTGTCGATCTCCTTGGGCGAAAAGAGTAGCGCGTCACACATCACTTACCGCAATAGTAGCGCGTCACGCGCCACTATTGCAATGGGTCTAAGATCACGGCTTGCGCCCGCAGGCCGCGGGACGCACTCGACTTGATGGAGAGGCTTCTTCGTGGATAAAAACTGGATGGGCGAATCCGCCCTCGACGCCAGCCCGCGCTCGTCCTTGCTGGAGGAACTGCGCATGAAGATCGTGTCCGGGCAGATCGGCCCGGGTGAAATACTGACGGTGCCCACCCTGGCAAAGGCTTGGGGCGTCTCGACCACTCCTGTGAGGGAGATCCTGCTGGAGCTGGCAGGCGTCGGGCTGCTGGAGGCCAGACGCAACCGCGGCTTCCAGGTCAAGCGCCCGACGGTGACCGACATGAAGGAGCTCTTTGCGTTGCGCGCGCAGCTTGAGGCCTACGCGCTGAGCTGCATCGCCTCGGTCACCTCCGAAGAATGCGCCGCGCTGCGCCTGCAAGCGCGCGCCATCGAGGAAGCCGTCAACCGGCGCAACACGCTCAAGTATCTGGAAACCGACCGCGTCTATCACCTGCACCTGGTCGGTCTGGCGCGAAACAGGCGCCTGCTCGACATGATCATGAATCTGCGCGACAACATGCGTCTGTACGGCATCGACTCGGATGCCGGCCTGCGGCGCCAGCAGATTTCCGTGCCCGAGCACTACCGTATCGTCGATCTGCTGGAGGCGAACGACACTGCCCAAGCGATCGAACTCATGAAGCGCCACATCCTGGACTGGGAGCCCGTCTTCGTGGATGCGATTGTCGACATCGACTAGGTGTTCGATCCCAGGGCTTGATGGTGCATTCTTTTCCCCCCAATGGAAGGAGGCACTATGGGCCAGATTCTTCACGGCTGCGCCACCACGACAGAGGCGGTCCGTCGAGCAATACAAGGGAGTCAAGAGAGCCTGAGGGCGTTATCCAAGCGCCATGGGGTCAATCAGAAGATGATCGCGAAGTGCAAGCAGCGTGGGTTTGCGGCCGATCTGCAGACTGGCCCAAGGCAGCCCAGATCCACGGTCCTCTCTCCTGAGGAGGAAGCGATCATCGTGGCCTTCCGGCGGCATACGCTGCTTGCCCTGGACGACTGTCTGTACGCGTTGCAGCCGACCATCCGCCATCTGACACGATCGTCACTCCATCGCTGCTTGCAACGTCATGGGATCAGCCGATTGCCTCATGTCGAAGGCGACAAACCGGTGCGCAAGGCGTTCAGGCATTACCCGAATCGGCTACTTCCACATCGACATCGCCGAGGTACGAACCGCTGAAGGAAAGCTGTACCTGTTCGTTGCCATCGATCGCACCTCCAAGTTCGCCTTCGTGCGCCTGGAAGAGCAAGCCACAGCAGAGACCGCCGCTGCGCTCTTACGGGCCTTGCTCAGCGCCGTGCCCTACAAGATACACACGGTGCTGACCGACAACGACATCCAGTTCTGCGACCTTCCGTCCCGCAGGAATGGGCCGACGGCCAGGCTACGAGTGCACATGTTTGATCGCGCATGTGCTGCCACTGGCATCGAGCACCGCACGACCAAGCCCAACCATCCAGCAGGGCCTGTCAGTGGCTGCAAGTCGCGCAAGATGGCCACGCATCCTTGATGCGGTGCAGACATCGCACCAACTCGGTCGGTGCTGCCCATGGAAAACCGCCCGCGACAATGCACCCGCGATGATTCTGGTACAGGCGCCGAACATGCTTGCGGCGTGATCGTCCGAGAACGCTTCAGCTGCCGCCGGGCTTCGGCGATCGTCCGATCCGTTCCAGGAACTGCCGTGCGACCGGGCTGCCATTCCAGACCACAGCCCTGCCTTCGTCGACGGCTTCGCGTCCGTAGACGATCCACGCGTCGCAGACAGTGCCGATGGGCTCCATCACCTCGAAGCGTTCGGCGTGTGCCGCGGCGAAGGATGCGAAGACGATGCCCGCTTCGTAGCGTCCTTCGGCGAGGCCGGCCTGAACTGCGAGCACCGTGGGCTCGTGAACGACGGTCGGCCAGGCGGAAAGATCGGCATAGCTCTGCGTGGCGGGCTGCACGCCCACCTTGCCGGAGCCTTCCCCGCTTCCCATGGCCCGTACCAGCGCCATGGGCCGGCTGGGAGAAATGAAGGCGTCGACCACCGCCATGGCCGTGCGATAGGTGCCCGTGATCTCGGCAGCTGCGGGGTGAACGGCGCACTGAAGCAGGTAGTCCGCCTCGCCGGCGATCAGCGCACGCGCGCCGCAGTGGAAGTCGTCGAACAGCACGATGCGAGTGGCTTGTGCGATGCCATGCGCGACCAAGTACTGCTGGAGAACGAAGTGGTGGTTGCTGCCCTCGCGGCCCAGCGTCGAAAAGATGAGCATGTACTTGCTTTAGCGGTAGGGGAAGACTTCCGGAAGATGGTCGATCTCGACGCCCGCCTTGGCAAGGCTCCCGGCCTGCGCGACCTGCTGGCGCCAGCGATGCCTTGGCCGGATCTCATCCGAACGGAAAATGCGCAGCCTCATGCAGCGGCAACGGGCGCGCCGATGATTTCATCCTCCAACCGGCAGGTCTCCGTGATGATCAGTTCGTAGAGCGCGCGCAGGAAGGACGGGCTCATGCCGTGTTCGGCGGCAAAGACGGCCGCACGTTCCTGCACCACGCCGATGCGGTGAGGCTGCATCATCGGAATCGCATGGTTGCGCTTGTGCAGACCGATACGGCAGCAGCAGACAAGCCTTTGCCTCAAGGTCTCCAACAGCGTCCTGTCCAGGCCATCGAGTTCGTCGCGCAGCGACTGCAGGATCCGCTCGGCTTCCTCGTTGCGGCCGGCAGAGATTGCGCCCGTGCTCTTCGGGGCCGAGGCTGCGTCATGGGCTGCGGGTTCCATGGTTTCCTCGCGCCCGTCCGGGCGCGACTCTTGTGCTGAATGCATATGAATCTCCTTACTCAAGCCGGATGCCTTGGCTCGCGATGATCTGCGTGAGTGCCGCCGTGTCCGCCTTCACCCGGCGCACCAGCGCCTCGCCCGAAATGCCGACGGCCTCGTAGCCGTGCTGGAAGAGCTTCTGCCGCACCTCGGGCGAGCGGATGACTTCGGCGAGGACCTGGTTCAGGCGCCGGACGATGGGGGCCGGCAGGCTGGCAGGTGCCGCCGCCGCAGTCCAGATCTCGAGCTCGAAATCCTTCAGCCCCGCTTCCTGCAGGCTCGGGTAGTCCGGCACGAGCGCGGAGCGGCGCGGCGAGGTCACGCCGATCGCGCGCAGCTTGCCGGCCTTGATCTGCTCGTCGGCAAGGCCCGGCGGAAGCAGCGCCAGTTGCAGTTGCGCGCCGATCAGGCCGGAGATGACCTGCGGATTGCCCTGGTAGGGCACGTGGACGGCGCCGATGCCAGTGCGCGTCTTGAGAAGCTCCATGCCGAGGTGGCCGATCGTGCCGATGCCGGGCGAGCCGTAGCTCCAGTGGCTGCCGGCCGCGCGCGCCGCATCGAGGAAGCCGCGGGCATCGGCCTTCGAGACCTCCGACGTCGTGGCGAGCACCAGGGGTGCCGTGCAGATGATGCTCAGCGGCAGCAGGTCCTTCTGCGGGTCGTAGGGGATCGCCGGATTGAGGATCTTGGCAATCGTCATGTTGCCGTTGATGAGGATGCCGACCGTGTGCTTGTCGGTGGACTTCGCGACGATGTCCGCTGCGATGTTGCCGCTGGCGCCGGCGTGGTTCTCGACAATCACCGGCTGACCCAGCGCCTTCGCCATCGGGGTGGCCAGGACGCGTGCCACGAAGTCCGGCGACGAACCGCCGCCGAAGCCGACGACGAGGCGCAGCGGCCGCGTTGGCCAGTTCAGATCCGCGGAACGGGTGCTCGAGGCGCCCGGCGGACCGAGATCGGAGCGGTTTGCGCCGGACGATTGCGCGGAGGCACCGCCAGTGCAGGCGAGCGCGCCCAAAACACACAGCAGGCGCGCGGCAAATGAACGAAAAAAGAGAAGGGTCATGGCGTGAGAAATTGGGAATCGGAGGCCCAAGTCTTTCTTCGCCAAAGCGCCGAATCAACTCCTGCTTGATGCGCAAAAACTCCACTTCGCGTCACCGCCGCATGGGCCCGACTTGCCCACGAGCGGGCGCAGCCAAGGCTTGCCGCATTTGCTTGCCATGCAAGATCGTTGTCGAGCACCTGCACACCGGTTGCAGCACACCCATCGCATGCATGCCGGGCAGGCCGCCCAGCTGCCGGCAAGGCCGATATGGCCCGAGGTCGCGACCTTCGGCGCTGCCTGAGCCGAGTGGCACCGAAGCCCCGCGAGCGTCACGAAAACGCCTCCAGTCAGCCCGTGGTCTTCGATCATGAAAGTGCCGCGGATGTACCACCAGCGCTCGGCCATGCGCAACCCTGCGCGGCGCCGGGAGCAGGATTCGCGCACGCCTGCCCCTGCCTAGCCGGAGCGGCGCCTCGCGAGGTACATCGAGGTCGTGCTCGGCAATGCATGGCCCAGGTTGTTCTGCACCACCTGCAGGGGCAGCGGTGCCTGCCCTGCCCTGCCCCGCAAGGCATGCGAGCCGTGGGAATGCCGCAGCCAGTGCGTGCTGGCCTTCCTGAGCTGCTCGGCATCGGCCACGTCGAGGCCCTGGGCGGCAGCGCGCGCGAGGAATGCCTTGATGGCCTGGTAGAGCCCCGAAGGCGACCAGCCGGGAGGGTACTCGCCCCCCGTCTCGAAGCGCGCCAGCACGGGGATGCCACGGTTGCCGGCGGCATCCACCTGCCGATCGAAGCCGTGGCGCGCCAGCTCATCCCCGAGCTCATCGACCAGTTCGGCGGGCACGGGCACCTGGCGTTGGCCCCCGCGCTTGCCGCTCACCGAGAGCAGCCAGGCACTTGTGGTCGAACCGTCGGCGGCCGTCGCATGTCGCAGCTGGAGGTGCTCGCAGCGCGCGCCGGTGATCTCGGCCAGCCGCAGTCCGGTCGCATACAGCCAGCGCATGCCTCGGCGCAGGCGCCGCCCGGCAGCGGTGTCCACGTGGACGCACAGCAGCGCATCGATGTGGTCCCACTGCGCGAAACTCAGGGTGCGGTTCGCGCCGAGCGGGCGCTGCGAGTCGGGGGGCAAGGCCGATTCCGAAAAAGGGTTGCCCGTCACGTAGCCCTGGCTCGCCAGGAAGGCGAACAGGCTGCGAAGAATGATCAGGGACTGGCGCTGCGCCACCGGCGTCAACGCGCCCTCCAGCGGCCGCCACATCGGCGACCAGCGCTGATGATGGCGCGGCCCGCACCAGGCGGCGGGCGGCGCGGCGAGGAAGGCCTGGTAGGCACCTGCATCTTCGCCGGTGAGCGAAGACAGCGCCTTGCCACGCTCCAGCACCGCCCAGAGCAGCAGCCGCTCCGCTTCCTTTCGGTACGAGCGCTGCGTAGACGACAGGGAGCCTTTTTCAGCGGCGTTGCTGCCCTTTGAGGCCAGCCACGCGCCGATCGCCTCATGGTCGTTGGCCGCCGCGAGCCGACAGGCCTCCCGCGGGGCGCGGCAAGCGCCCGCACGACCATCCAGCGCGGCGGGCAGCACGAACTTCTCGTAGGGCACCAATGCGGTGGCCGCCGGGACCACCGCCGCCAAGGCAGATGGGCTCAACTGCGCGCGCGGCTGCGCCGCGTGCACACCGATGCGCAAGCCGAGCACCCGCTCGTTCGCATGCACCCAGTCCAGGACGCGGGCCGCCTTGCGTTCGCCCACGCCCGGCACATGCACCCACCAGCGCGCACCGGCGCCATTGATGCGCTCCACCAGCGCGGACAACGTCGCCAGTCCCGCGCGCTCGAGCCGCTCGGCCAACACCGGATGCAGCCAGGCGGCCACGGCGTCGCCCGGTCGCGGGTCCTGCGCGACCAGGCCCTCGAGCCAGCGCAGCGCCTCCAGCTGACGCTCGATGACGCGCGCGCGCCGTGAGCTCTGGCCGCCGCCTGCCGCCCGGCTTCTTCCCCCAGCGCCGGCCTGCCCGAAGGCAACTTCGTAGGCCTCGATCTGTTCGGCCTCCGAGAAATCCTCCATCCCCCGGGCCAGCGCGAACTCGGCCAGGCTCGGCAACGCCGGCGCGGCGGTGAAGCGTTCGGGGTCGAGCAAGATCAGGCGCGCGGTGCCCGGTTTCTGTTCGCGGCGCGCGGCCGCGGCAAACGCGTCACGGATCCAGGCGATCGTGCGGCGCACGGTGCGCAGATCGACGTGCTCGCCCTCCAGGCGCAGGTAGCGGTCCCAGCTGGCGCGCTCGTCGACCCCCTGGGCAAGCGCCCGCATGAAGGCGAAGTGGCCCCGGTGCAGCTTGCGCGGGGGCGTCTTTTTCACGTGGAGGTCGTGGCGCCGGAGGTCGGGCTGGTCTGCCAGAACTTCCACCAGCGCCGCGCCGCGCTCACGGGTGGCGGCAACTGCTGCGCCCGGCTGATGCGAATGCGCTGGCGCAGCTCGACTTCCAGCGCATGCGCCACGCCGTAGGCCTGCTTCGCACCGCGCGAAGCTCGCGCGCGCCATTCCACGGTCAGGCGCTCGAGTTCTTCGTCGTCCAATCCGGCCAGTTCCTCGGCGCTTGGGACGGGGTGGCGGCTCATCGCGTCGGGCCTCCTTCTTCGTTGATGCCGGCCGACGGGACTGCCGACGCCGGCGCGGACCGCCTGGCCAGTGACCGTGCGGGTCCCCACTTCCAGATCATCTTGTTCACTGCTGCATTCATTGCGATACGTTTCCCCTTGATGCTATCGGTCGGACAAGGTGCAAATGCTCAGAATTCGTCACGCTTCCCTCTCTTTTCTGTGCCCGGGTGAGAACTTGGCCTTGCCCATCGGTTCGCATAATCATCAATTCTAATTCTAGTTGCCGGGAACGGCCTATGTTCGAAACTAGCATCGGGGCAAGCCCTAAGCCATTGATTGGATTGGGATTTTCCAAGCCTGATTGGGGCTTTGCATGCCGCTGAAGGTCGAAAGAAGACTGTAGTTGAGTGGTTGCTTTGGCTTTGCACTGTAAGTGGGTGCTCTCATTCATGATTTGAGCGTCATGTCGACTCTCCGCTCGCAACGAGCATCGCGAGGGAACCTTCCCGCAGCGGGACGGCCCGGCGCGATTTTCGTGTGGCCAGGAACGAGCACCTGTGCACACCAAGGCCGGCCAGCGGACGGACCTTGCGGACACGCAAGAGCCCACTCGACTCGAACGGCAACCCCCTGCTCTTTCCTTGGGGCCTCGTCAGATTGGTTTTTGTCATGAAGGAAAGACCGCTGGCGACGTGTTTCTGGCGCTCTTGTGAGCACAGCGAGGATCAAAGGCGGATGCCACGGTGCGGGACTCCGCTGCCTGAGGAACTCGCTTGCGCTGAGGGACTGGCCATTCCAAACCCGAACCCGAGTGCGATCGGCGCTTGGCTGCGTCCAGTCGGTGTGCTTCACGTCAACACTGGCCCCGGTTTGGGCATCGGGCTCAGCTGCGTGACCTGAACAATGTGAGCGCACACATTGCGACTTGACGGGGGATTTTCTGTTCTCATTGAGCCCCGCGAGCAGCCTGAGGATGGAACGAAGCCCGGGCCTGCCCGTGCCAGGTCGACCGCTCGACGCCAAGGCCACTGCGATCATGGCTTTGGCCCGCAGCAAGCAGGCCGTCGCGTGAGTCAGGAGGCCCTGGATTCGGGACATGGACGCCTGGTTGCCAGTCGCCCTGCCCCGCCCCATCCGTTCCCTGTGCAATTCCCAATGGCACTCACATGACGGTGGGGCCTGCCCGCGCTAGCCGAGCAGCTTGACCTTCTGCAGGGCCTCGGCCACGCACTTCAGCAGGACGTCCGTCGGCAGGTCCGACACGGGGCCGGGCAGCAAGGTCAGCGTGACGGCACCGTCGGGTGCCCGCAGGCACGAGCCCACCGTCTTGCCCTCGTTCAGGAGGGCAAGCTTCTCCGGCTTCGCGGCCGCCTCCAGCCCCAGCAGACGCGCCACCACGGCCGCCGGCGCGAGCTTCTGGCCACGCACCTTCTCGGCACGCTTCAGGACGCTGCGGCGATCCTTGTCGAGGGCCGCGTTCAGTTGCTCCGCATGCCGGTGCTGCACTTCCAGCGGACTGCGGAAACACTCGAGCACGGCCGACGGCAACTGCGCCACCGTCAGCGCCTTGCGGATCCAGGTGTGACTCACGCCAAGCTTCTCAGCCAGCTGGCGCTGGGTCGGAAACAGCTGCTCCTCGAGCGCGCGCTGGTACATCACGCCCTGCTCATACGGCGAGAGATCGGCGCGCTCGCGGTTCTCGCGGTCCATGGCCGCGAACAGTTCGGCGTCGCCGAGCTCGTCGAGCCAGATCGCCGCCAGGACCGGGATGCCCAACTCCAGGCAAGCCCGATGGCGCCGGTGCCCGAAGACCAGCTCGTACTGCCCGGGCTCATCCGCCACCGGACGCACCAGGATCGGCTGCACATTTCCGCCAGCCTGCTCGACGTCGGCCTTGAGCCCGGCAAACTCCGCGTTCTCGAACGAGGCCGGATGGCGGTTGGCCCAGCGGGAGGCCCGGATGGTCGCAGGGTCCAGCTTGCGCGTCGGCGTCGAGCCATCGTGCTGATGAAGCCGCTCCCGCAGGGCTGTCAGTTCACCTTCCACAGCCTGCATCTGGCCACGGAACGCCAGCATCTGGCCGGGACCGGTGCGTGGGGCGAATTGACTGGTCTGCGCGGGTGGAAACCTGGTTTCCACGGCGGCAGCGGCGCCGGGCAGCGTCGTCGGGACCGGCGCCGTCGGGACCGGCGCCGTCGAATTGGAAGCCGGAGCCGCCGCGGGCGCCGGCTCCGGGATCGACAGGCCGGCCGTCAAAGCTTCGAGACGTTTACGGGTACTAGCCATTGGAACCTCCAGGGCGGTGGAAACCAGGTTTCCGCGCGCACTGCGTGGCGCGGAATTGGCGGGGTGAAATCGAGAGAGACACCTGCGGCCGAGTGTCTGGAAACCTGGTTTCCAGACGGCATGCCGCAGCCGGTGCGTGGAAACATGGTGTCCACGCAGATGCCGTGCGGCGCGGAATCGGCGAGACGAGGTCGAAGGAAGCGCCCGCAGCCGAGTGTCTGGAAACCTGGTTTCCAGGCAGCGAGCCCGGAGCCGGTGTGTGGAAACCTGGTTTCCACGCACCTGAACATGCCAGCTGTTGATGACAGGCACGGCGCCCGTCATCGGAGTGTCCGGTTTCGCACGGCCTGAGCCTGCGTGCTGCGTCCGGTCGTGACAGGCATGCCGACGGCCCGGTGGAAACCGGGTTTCCACGCAGCGTCGGCGCCCTCTTCGATTCGTGCGTCAAGGCTTTCATTGCACCTGTGCCTTGTCCGACCAGCTGCTCACCACGGACTGCTCGACCAG
The DNA here is from genome assembly GCF_051992195.1 of Variovorax sp. YR566. Classification (NCBI taxonomy): domain Bacteria; kingdom Pseudomonadati; phylum Pseudomonadota; class Betaproteobacteria; order Burkholderiales; family Comamonadaceae; genus Variovorax; species Variovorax sp. YR566. The sequence goes on from NZ_CP197093.1 coordinate 134,175, forward strand.
ATCCACGAAGGAGTCGTAGGCATCGGCCGCGCGCTTGTAGGTCTTGGCAGCGCCTTCGTACTTCTGCACGTCATAGACGGTGGCGAACTCGGCCGCCTTGTTGCTGGTCACGCTGGTCTTCGGGATCTCCACCGGCAGCGTGTACTCGCCGTAGGTGGCCTGGATCCACTGCCTGACCGCCGGCGTGGCCGGATCGCTCGGGTCGACACGGCTGAGCAGCACATGCAGAAAGTCGAAAGCCTTGCCGGCCAGATCACCGCCTTGCGCGTCGAGGTTGCCGCCCAGGTCGGCCAGCAGCGACCAGAACTGCGCAGACGACGCAAAGTCCAGGCCGGAGGGCGGCACCGGCACGATGATCCCGTTGGCTGCCCACAACGCATTGATGGTCACGTAGGAGAGCGACGGGGGAGTGTCGATGACGATCACGTCGTAGAGATCGCGCACGCTCTCCAGTCCGGCATTGAGCACATCCCAGAAGCGTGCGCCCGGCTCCTGCATCTGGCGCGCCGGCAGTGCGAACTCGGCCGAGAAAAGGAAAGGAGCCGCAGCCACCAGATCCAGTCCGTCCCAGTAGGTCGAGCGGATCGCGTAGCGAATGTCGGACTGGCTGCCGTCGCACAGGGGCGCGATGGTCATGTCCTCGCTGATCTCCGCTTCGGGCAGCAGCCCGTGCAGGGTCGTGAGCGAGCCCTGCGGATCGGTGTCGATGGCCAGCACCCGGTGGCCGCGCAGGCTCAACCCCTGCGCCAGCACCATGGCCGTCGTCGTCTTGGCGACACCGCCCTTGAAGTTGCCCACGGCAATGGTGAACGCCTTCTTGCCGGCGGGGCGCATCTTGTCGGCGCGGTAGGTGCGCGTCCACGCGCGCAGTTCGCTCAGCTCAAAGTTGCGCTTGCCGCCGGCCGGCGTCAGCCGCCCGCTCGGCAGATCCTCCTTGGTGATGCGGTAGGCCACGTGTGCCTTGTCGACACCGCACAGGGCCGCCAGATGCGCGGTAGAGTAGATCGGTGAAACCTTGCGGGCCTCGGGCGCCAGCAGCCGGCTGCGGATCTGCTCGACCATGGAGCCGGCACGCACGGCCAGGGCCGCGATGCGCGGCATGTCGATGCGCGCACGGGAAGGGGAGGGGAGGGACGGGGGGAGCGTGGAAACCTGGTTTCCAGCACCGGCGGGAGCGGGCAATGCCATGGAGAAGGGCCTTTTATTCGACAGAATTTGGCCATTCTATGGGAATCCGTCGAATGAACAAGATACGCAAAGAACAGCACCTGTGCGGAGGTGCGAACTGTGAGAGAGATTGGGGACCAAGGTGAGATCCATTGGGATTGCGGCCTGCGACAGGCGTCCAGACGACCGGGATTTCAGCCGATCCGGCGGGGCAGGGACCTCAAAAGCCCCGTCGAACCGGCGTTCGGCGAGGTTCTCTCGCCCAAAACATCCAGGCAGTGCGTGGCAACCCTTGTCCACTCACATCAAATCCCAACCATGCACACGTCAAGCCGCGTCGAATCCCATCCGATCTCACATTCAATCCCAAAGCCTCTCACACCAAATCCCAGCGGCACTCACACAAACCTTTCCAAGTCCTTGTCAGCGTTCGAGAAACTGCTTCGTCAATTCTTCAATCTCTCCAAGTGTTTCATTTCAATGTCTCAAGGCACTCTCCGCGAATCTGTAAATTGACCGATTCACAAATCGTGGGCATGATGTGAAACCGTTGATCCCCTGAAAGAAGTCCATGGAAGAGGGCGAAGTTCCGCGACAGTCGCCCAAGCCATTGCCAACCCTGGACGAGCAGAGCGTTGCCAAGGCCAACGAGGCCATTGCGATCCGCCCCAAACGTGGCCGCCTGACGCTGCTGTCGCGGCGCATCTACAACGCGCTGCTCTACCACTCGCAGCGTCAGGGCGTCGACGAGCCTGTCTACAAGCTGGCCCTGAGCGAGCTGATCGGTGACGCGCGCTTCAACTCCAACAACACCGAGCTGCTCAAGTCCCACCTGCGCGACATGCAGGCGACCACCATCGAATGGTCCACCAGCGGCACCGGCCTGAAGCGCTGGGTGTCCTCCCAACTGCTCGGCACCGTCACGATCGAGGAGCAGGGCAGGGGGCGGCCCTGCACGATCACCTGGCGCTATCCCGAAGAGATCCGCGAGCGCCTCGTCAAGCCGCACCAGTACACGCGCGTGCTGCTCGAGATCAGCGGCCAGATGCGCAGCTATCCCGCGGCGGTGCTCTACGAAATCGGTGCGCGCTATCTCACCTCGCCCAGCCGACTGTCGATGCGCGAGGACGTGCTGTGGTGGGCGGCCGTCCTGACCGGGCGCAGCGACATCACGCAGGTCGACTATCGCTTCCTCAAGCGTGACGTGATCAGCAAGGCGCTGGCCGAGATCGAGGCGCTGTGCGAGGACTTCAGCCTCGAACTCATCGAACACAAGCGGGGCCGGCGCATCGAGGAAATCCAGTTCCGGGTCGTGCCCAAGCTGCAGCAGCGTCTGGGCGCGGCCGACGATCCAAGCCGCAACGTGTTCGACCTGGAACTGGTCGGCAAGCTGATCGCGCTCGGTCTCAAGCAGGACGAGGCCCAGGACCTGTATGCGACGACTGACGAAGGACAGCTGCGCGGCACACTCGAGCACGTGGAACAGCGGCTTCGCAACCAGACGCTGCCGGCACTCAAGTCGCCAGCAGCGTATTTCAAGGACGCCCTGAAGAAGGGCTATGCCGGCGTGAAGGGGGCGAGTGAAGCACCCGCGGCGACGGCCCTGCCGGGCCCGTCCCAGGGACGGCCCGCAGCCGCGCTTGGAGGCGAGGACCGCATGCACCGCATCCGGGAGCTGTGGGAGAACGATCGCATGCAAAAGGCCAAGGCGCTCTACCTGGAAATGCCCGAAGCCATGCAATCCGAGATGCGCTCGCGCTTCGAGGCCGAACGGCTCGCGCAGATCGCCGCGCCCATCGCCCGGGCGTGGCGCCGCGACGGGCCCGCCAGCCGCATTGCGGCAACGACCTTCCATCGCTGGCTGGCACAGATCACCTGGCCCGAGGAACCTTCCGATCGGGTGCTGCTCGATTTTGCTCTGGCTCAGGGCGTCGCAGGAATGTAGACCCCTGTGCCCGGCGGCTTCAGATCATGGATGTGAGTGGTTGCTTTCAATAGGGCTGCAAGAGCGGCTCGGATCCAGTCGGATGAGCCGCCGGCTGACGATGGACTTGGCGACGCCCAGCGCGAGGCGGCTGCGGTCACGGCTCCCGCGTTGGCCACTTCCACGAAAGGTCGCAGGTCTTCAATATCCATCTCGATCCTTCCAGCGTTTCAGTTTGTGCGACACGCAAGCAACCAAGGCTACCGCAACACCACAAGGGATGCGACGATCCCCGAACCCATGTCGGACCCACCCGAACTCCCCCAGAACGTCGCCAGTCGGAAGACGATCAGCCGTCGCTGGAACGGCGTGAACGTCGATCTGCACGAGTTCAACTGCACGGGCCGGATCCTGTTTCAGATCGAGCAGGAAGATGAAGAGTCAAGCCGGCTGGTCGCTCAACTTGAAGAGGTGGGAAAGGACCGGGCAGAAGCCAGGACGGCACCCAACAGGCCCAATCCGTACCAGTACAAGCCTCGGCCGATGTTCTTCGCGCCGGCGAAAATGGATGTGTGGGGTCACTCGGCAGATTCCCGCTACATCAAGTGCGCGACGATCAGCTTCGACGGCAGCGCGCTTCGAGAGCGGCTAGGGCTCTCTCAATCCCTGCGACTGCTTGACGTTCCCCGGCTCCGCTTCAATGACGACCGCTTGTGGACGTTGATCAGCCTGCTAGTAGACGCGATCGACGATCACGATCCGGGCGCCCAGCTATACGGTGACTCGCTCACTGCGGCGATTGCAGCAAGGCTTCTAGAACGGCCCGCCGAGGTGAAAGAGAGCGTGCCTGGGCTCTCGGCGATACAGCTCACGGATGCGATCAGCTATCTCGAGGCGAAGATGCCGTCGAAAGTGGAGCTTGCGACACTCGCGCAACTGGCTGGCTATTCGCAGTCGCACTACAGCCGCGCCTTCAAGGCGTCGACGGGGCTGACGAACCCTGGGTTGCGCTCGACGACGCCTATTGGCAATTCGGTCACTGCAAAGACCACCTGGTGGCGTGTGGCTCGTTCACCGGCTTCGACGACAAGGCCAGTGCCGAGCTTCGCGCTCGCTTTGAAGGTATCTCCCGATGAAACTCCTGATCCTTTCCGACCTTCATCTCGAGTTCGCGCCATTCGAGCCGGAGCCAAGTCTCGAGTTCGATGTCGTCATCCTCGCCGGCGACATCCACTCGCCAGCCAAGCGCGCTGTCCAATGGGCAGCGGATCGCTTCCGCCGCAAGCCCGTGGTGTACCTGCTGGGCAATCATGAGTACTACGACGGCCGCCTGGACACGACACTGACCGATGCACGTCGGGAGGCCGAGGGCAGCAACGTTCATCTCCTTGACGGTGACGAGCTGGTGATCGACGGCGTGCGCTTTCTCGGCGCGACGCTGTGGACAGACTTCGAGCTCGCCGTCGAGACGCCCGAAGGACTGATCAGCGACGCAGCACGCGCCATGAAGATGGCGACCAACCTGCTGAACGACTACACACTGATCCGGGCACCCGACGAGTCAGCAGAGCCCGACACCTGGCGCCACAAGCAAGGAAGAAAGCTGCAAGCGGCCGACACGCTTCAGATTCATCAGGCGCAGCGCGCGTGGCTGCAAGAAAAACTTGCAGAACCCTTCGCCGGCTCGACGGTGGTGGTGACGCACCATGCGCCTCATCGCGGGTCGTTGGCGCAGCGCTACGCCGACGATTGGGCTTCAGGCGCCTTTGTCACCGAGCTTCCGGAGGTCTTCTTCGAAGTACCTGTGCTCTGGGTGCACGGACACACACATCAGCGCTTCGATTATCAGGTCCGGTCCTGCCGGGTGATATGCAACCCGCGAGGTTATGTGAACTGGAGCGGAAGGATCGATGTATGAGTGCTTGTCCGAGGCGTCTGCGCGCCACTCCTCATGGAGTAGTGCAGTGAGTTTCCCAATTGAAGTGTGATGCGAGCATCACTTCCGCCTGCTGCGTGCACTATGGCTACCTTGGCGTGACCTTATCTTGCTTTCAGATCTTCTTCATACCCTGACAAGATCTCCTCATCCAAGAAATTCAGTCGCGTCTTCAGTCGCGCGGCGTTCTCTTTCGATGGCTCCACGTTTACCGGGATGAGTTGGTCTATGGGGCCCCCCTGTTCGGCCGCCTCAACCCATTCTTGCATCGCACCAACGTAGGCATCAAGAGCGGTCGCGGGGTTTGGACTCTCCTCGCAGGTGATGTATGCAGGCGGGAGGTCTCCAACGATGACCCAGATCCACTCGTCAACATCCTGTCGGGTCGGCTCAATCCTGAACAGGAAGACGCCAACTATTCCTGGGTACATCAAGCCAACATACTGTTCAGTAATGCGCCCACACCAAGTGTAGTACTCAAGGAAGGTTCGAGCTTCTTCATGCAGCTTTTTGATCAACTCTGAATCAGGATCAAGACTCCCCGCATTGAGGAAGTATTTGTCCCAAGAAAACAGTTTCGAGAAATCAATACTCATCGTCTACCCCTTCGCCCCCATCGTGAAAAATCACCTGCGTCATCATGACGGCCTCGATGCTCATCGTCCGGTCTTGGTTTGATGTTTCGCCAATCATCAGTTCCTCCATCAGCAAGCGGAATTTCATGTGACCCCTGATGCTTTTTGCCACTGGCGTCCTGCGGCCACGAAGCTCCATTTCCTCTCTCCCAATCGCCTCGCAACTGGTCCAGGTTTTTCCATCGCCCCTTGTGCCACCAACTGAACGGTCCATCAGGTGCATCATCCTCTACGTCCCCGTTACCCTTTGACGACTGAATCAGGTCGCCGATTCCTTGGCAAATTCCCAGGATTCGCCCCGGTATGGTCATGTCCAGGGGCGAGATCGGTCGAGGTTGTAGTCGGGGCCACGATATACCAGGAGGTGGAATAGGAATGCCGTCAGGATCGAGCAAAGGCGGTCGACGCACGCAACCACCAAAGGGCACGTAGCAATCCCAGTCCAGCCCGTCGCGATCTGAGATTCCAAGGGGATTGCCCCCCGCGTAGATCCGACGATTCCAACCGCCACCCAATCCGATCGGATCGTTCTGCGTATAGAAGCCGCCTAGTGGTGAGTACGTCCTGAAGCCGTTGTAGAAGAGCCCCGACTCCGAATCCGCGTACTGCCCCGGATACCTGAGGTTGAACTTCACCTCGGCGATGCTGGTGGTGCCCGGGTTAGGTGTGGCCTCCGTGTTGGCGAATCGGTACCTCGCCAGCGTTGGCTTGTCCTCGCCGAAGGTGCTGTAGCCCCATTGCCAGACAGCTTGCCCGTCTGCGTTCGTGAGCTTGCGCGGCGTGTTCAGGTGATCGCTGTGGATGGCGTAGGTAGTGCCATTGATGATGGCAGCGATCGGCATCGGCCCACTCGCCGTGGGCAGGTAGATGTACTGCGCCTCGCCCGTGCTGGCCGTACCACCACTGCCCACCTCGGCGATCAGCGTGCCCTGCTCATCGTAGGTGTAGGCATAGCCCAGTTGCTCGGCCGTGGCAGTCGTCGGGCTCCAAAGCTGCCTGAAGAATGCGATCAAGCTGGCCATGAAGCCCGAGTCGCTCTCGTCGCCTTGCGTGGCCGGGTACAGCGGTTCAGTCTTGAACACCCGCTGTCCGAGCGCGTTGTGCGCATAGCGCGTGGTCGGGCTGGTGTCGGTCGCACCGGTCGTCGCATTGCTCAATCGCCCTTCGGCGTCATAGCCATAGCTGCGCAGTCCGTCGCTCACGAGGTCACCGTTGGCGTTGTTGCCGTACGTGACGCTGGTGCTGCTCGATCCATTGATGAGCTGTGTAAACCCCGAGAGCTGGTTGCTCGTCGAACTCACGGTGTAGGTGCGGGTGGTGACTTGGCCGTTCGCTTCCCGGCGGCTGCTCGTGCGGTTGCCGTTGGCGTCGTAGCCGAAGCTGGCGGTGTTGCCAGTGGCGTCGAAGCTGGTGAGGCGACCCACGCTGCTGTAGCCAGCGCTCCAGGTGACATTGGCGTTGGCAATGGTGCTGTTGGCCGGATCGCTGTCGCCTGGCTGCCAGAGGTTCTGCGTGAGACTGGTGATGCGGCCAGCCGCGTCATAGCCATAGCTGCTGAACTCGGTGGCAGTCATGCGCCCGGCTGTGTCGTAGCTGCGGCTGGCTGCCAACTGTGGGCTGCTGGTGGTGAAGGCCCAGGTCCATGCAGTGGGCTGGCCCAGCGGGTTCCAGGCGATGCCTGTGACCAGCGGGTTGCCGTTCCAGTTCAGGCCCGTGGGGCGGCCGGTGCTGTCGTAGCTGTAGCTGAGCGTGCCGCCATTGGGGTAGCCGATGCTCGCGAGGGTGCCGTTGGCATTAAAGGCGTAGCTGACCTGCTGAGCGCTTCCGTTGGCCAGGGTCTGCTTCTTGAGGGTCACCCGCCCGAAGCTGTCGCGGGTGTACTCGGTGGTGCCGCTGCGGTCGATGATCTCGGAGAGGTATCCCTTGCTGTTGGCCGTGAGGTCGTAGCGCAGGGTGGTGGTCTTGCCGTCGGCGAAGACCAGGCCGATAGGACGGCCTAAAGCATCGCGGGTGATCGTCGTTGCTTGACCCAGGGCGTCGGTGACCTGGCTGGGCAGGCCGAGGTTGTCGTACTGGGTGGCGGAGCCACCTGTGTCCGCACTGCTCTCGGCGGTGGCGTTGCCTTGGGCATCCCGGGTGTAGCTGGTGACGACTCCCTTGAAGTCGCTGGCCGATGTCACCGCGTCCAGGGCGTTGTAGCTCAGGTTGGCGTTGGCGCTGGCCGCATCGGTCACGCTCTTGACGCGGCGCAGGGTGTCCAGGCTGTACAGAGACATCTGGCCCAGGCCGTTGGCGCTTTGGGTGAGCTCACCGTTGGTGTCGTAGCCGAAGCTACTGGACTGATTGGCACCTTCGGTCCGGCCCGAAAGGCGGTTGATGCTGTTGACGGTGCGCGCAACGCTCCAGGCGACATTGCCTGAGCTGTCCTTGATCTGCTCGGCAGTGCGGTTGCCCATGCCGTCGAGGGTGTAGGTGCCGATCTCGCCGCGGTTGTTGCTCCAGCCGGTCAGGCGGTGGGCTGCGTCGTAGGCGTAAGTCAGGATCAGACCACTGGGCAAGGACGCTGTCTCCAGCGTGCCGTAGGGCTTGTAGGTCAGCGTGGTGGTCTGGCCGCCGACGGATTGGGTCAGGAGGCGGTCGCGCTGGTCATAGGTGTAAGTGGTGACCAGACCGTTGGGCGCTGTACTGCTCGCCACCCGATTCGCGGTGTCGTAGGCGTAGCTGGTGACGTGGCCCAACGCGTTCGTCGACGTGAGGACGTTGCCGCGGTTGTCGTAGGTGAAGCTCGTCACCACACCGTTGGGCTCGGTGGCGATTTCGACCAACTGCGATGTGTTGTAGGTCCACTGCCAGAGTTGAGCCTTGTTGGTGGCGGTGTCGGTGACGGTCTTCGACAACACATTGCCGAGGGCGTCGTAGGTATAGGCAGTGGTGCGACCGGCTTCGGTCACCAATGTTGGCAAGCTGAAGGTCGCATGCCACTGCGTCGTCACTGTCCGGGCATCGGTGGTGCCGGAGGCCTGGACGACCGCGGTGGGCAGACGTCGGGTGGTGTCCCAGGTCGTGGCGGTCACCGCACCCTTGAAGTCGGTCTCCGAAGTGATCAGGCCGTTTGTGTCCTGCACGCGGCTGGCGGCATCGACTTCATCGAGACCCGAGACCAGGCTACCGCTGATGGCCGTCAGTCTGCCTTTCGTGGCGCTATAGCCGTAGGTGCGCGTAGTACCCAAGGGGTCAACGATCGAAGCCGTGCTGCCCGAATAGCTGACCTGGTAACGGTCCACTGAGCCCGCCAGGGCCGAATCGATCGCCCGTCCCTGGCTGTCATAGGCGAAGGTGGCAAAGCGCGCACCGCTCTCGTCAAGGATGCCCGTCAGGGCCTGCGGGAAGGATGTGTTTTCGTAGACGAAGCTGCGAGTCCTGGCATCCGGATAGGTGACAACGGCCAGGCGGCCGGTCGTGTCGTAGGCATAGCCAATGACGCGCAGGTCAGGTGTGGTGACACTCACCAGTTGGCCGGCGGTGTTGTAGGTCAGGGCCAGCGTGCGGCCGAAGCCGTTGCTGATGGAGGACAGTTGCCCCGCGGTGTCGTAGGTGTAGGCCGTGGTCCAGCCGTTGCGCGGGGTGAGCGTCTGGAGTTTCCCATCGGCTGTGAAGCTCAGAACGGCATCGTCGTCGGCGCGGCGATAGCTCCAGGTGCCGTCAGTGTTCTGGCTGAGAATGTCGGCGCTGTTTGTGGCACTCCAGGCCGTGGCACCAGAGGTCTTGAAGAAGGTCCGAAGAAAGCCTTCCGCGCTGGTGATGGTGACAGCGGTTGGGCTGGTCGAGGGTGTCGCAGTCAGAGCCGTCGTGTGGTTGTGCCCCCAGGCTTTCCCCATTGAGCCGGCCGAGTGCGTGGCGTCTGTGCCCCAGGTGCTGCGGTAGATCCGGGAGAAGGACAGGGCTGCCGGTCCGCTGTCGACGAAGTCCGTCTCGAAACGGTATTTCTCGGCCGTTGCGGGAAGGATAGGGTTCTTTGTACCCAAGCCTGCCACCTTGCAGATAGGCGGCTCGGGAGTCGCGGCGACGCAAGCGGTTCCAGATGGATCGTCCTGATAACGCAGTGCACACCGGCAACTGCCGGATGATGTTGCGGTGCTGTTCGTGGGACAGGTTCCAGCGATGGGCGTATAGAGGTTGGCCGTCATTGGGCCGACACGCGTTGTTCCGGCCATCGCGTACACAGTACACGTGGCCTCCTGATTGCCACCAACCACCGATCCCATCGTGACCACGCCGGCTTCAAAGGCCCAACCCGGAATTGCCTTCTGTCTGGCGGCCACGTATCCATCGCACGCAGCTTGAGCACTTGTGTAGCCGCTACCTACATTGGTCGAAGAGGTGAAGCTCCAATAGTTCACCGCCTGCACGTCAGCGTGTACCAGCGGAGGCAGCATCAGCATCGCAAGCGCCCATTGCACAAGAAATCGCCCGCAGCGGCGCCGATCAAGCGCGCACATCCCCCAGCGCCGAGCGCTCATGTTCTTCTCCTCAGGGCCACTTCGGGCTTGTTGTTGATTCGAGCCGGCCGCTCAGGGTTCGATGCAGACAGCGACGAGGACACTAAGGGGCGATCGAGGAGAAATATGGTGGTTTTTTGTTTCTCTCTTGCTGGCCGGGAAAGAGCTATTTCATCGCCACGCCGATCGCACCGAAGAAGGGAGTTAGCTGCTTTGAAAGCAGTTGCCCCACCTTAAGCATTTCGTGGTTCGAATAAATCAATCGCCCCGTCGCAATATCGATCACTTCGGAATCGTAGCCACCACTCTGCCAGCAGGGAATGCGAGCAAACCACTTGTCCAGAACAATGCCTTGAATCACCTTGCCCAAGTCGCCTCCAAGGATCATTCGGCCCAGATGAAAAAACCGACCAAAAAGAGATGTAGCAGTTGCGAAGAGGTGTGCCGTAGGCAAACCAAAGGTCGCTCTCAATAGAGAATGCTCATGTCGGCGGGGCATACGGGCGAGTGGATCGTCGGATTTCTGTGTCAATCCAACGCGAGACTCCTTGAGCATTGGCACGATCCTCAAGAAGAACCACACATGCTGGGTTTGGCCTCGGAGGGATATACAACGCATCCCCACTTGACACTACCTTGCGTCAGTGTCGGCTCCTGAATCACAACCACACCGTATTTTTTGCTGTGCACAACAATCGAACCACTTGCAGTGATCCAGCCAAAATCCACCGGCACGACGCTCAAGCCATCGCTCCGAGGTTTCAGTGTCATCGCTCCTGCGTTGGGCACGGCCTGGCCCGTTGAGAGTGCCTGCGATATCTCGTTGCGAAGTGACGTTGTGTCTCCTACGAGCAAGCCAACATAAGAGCGCGGCGTGACCTCATCGACGTGACTACACGCACCAACGCCGGCAAAGAGAAGCACGCAGCACGCGCACCGCATGAATTTCATTATTTGCATGTGCAGTCCTTCATTGCATTGCGTGCCTTGATGTACTTCGTGATGAGCTGTTGAGTGATCATTACATCGGCTTTGTCGTCCAACTGTCGATGGAAGTAGCCTAGTGGGTTGCCCATTCTGAAGCTGTTGCTGAGCAGTCGTCGAGCTATCGACTCATTGACATGGAGAAGCTCATGCGCGAGGGTCTGTAAGAACTGGTATTCGTCTCCGCTCCTTACACACTTGGAACTATCGCCGAATCGATCAGAATTTATTCTGATGTTGTTCGTCCAATCGGTCATGCCTAACCCGTTCTCACCCATCGGGAAAGGATTCACTGAAGAAGGCGATTTCGGAAAATCCATTGGATAGCTATCCCGAAGTGTTCCAAGCGCTGCGCTAATTTCGGCAGCTGTAGAGAGTCCCTGTGGGTCGATGAAACTCAAAGGATTTGCTTCCGCATAGATTCGCCGATTCCAGCCGCCGGCGAGGCCGATCGGATCGTTCTGCGTGTATTGATCCAGTCCCGCAATGTAGCTGCGGAATCCGTTGTAGCTCAGCCCCGACTCCTCATCCGCGTACTGCCCTGGGTACCTTAGGTTGAACTTCACCTCCGCAATGCCGGTGGTGCCCGGGTTCGGTGTTGTCTCCGTGTTGGCGAAGCGATACTTCGCCAGCGTCGGTTTGTCTTCCCCGAAGGCGCTATCGCCCCATTGCCAGACAGGCTGGCCGTCTGCATTCGTCAGCTTGCGCGGGGTGTTAAGGTGATCGCTGTGCACGGCATAGGTGTTGCCGTTGATGATGGCTGCGATCGGCATCGGCCCACTCGCCGTGGGCAGGTAGACGTACTGCGCCTCGCCCGTGCTGTTCGTGCCACCACTGCCCACCTCGGCGATCAGCGTACCTTGCTCGTCGTAGATGTAGGCATAGCCTAGTTGCTCAGCCGTCGCGGTCGTCGGACTCCACAGTTGCCGGAAAAACGCGATCAGGCTGGCCATGAAGCCCGAGTCGCTTTCGTCGCCTTGCGTGGCCGGGTACAACGGCTCGGTCTTGAACACCCGCTGGCCCAGCGCGTTGTGCGCATAGCGCGTGGTCGGGCTGGTGTCGGTCGCACCCGTCGTCGCATTGCTCAGGCGCCCTTCGGCGTCATAGCCATAGCTGCGCAGTCCGTCGCTCACGAGGTCACCGTTGGCGGTATAGCCGTAGGTGACGCTGGTGCTGCTCGAGCCGTTGATGGTCTGCGCAAATCCCATCAGCTTGTTGACGCCCGAGCCTACGGTATAGGTGCGGCTGGTGGTCTGGCCGTTCAGGACCCGGGTGCTACTGGAGCGGTTGCCATTGGCGTCGTAGCCGAAGCTGGCAGTGTTGCCCGTTGCGTTGAAGCTCGTGAGGCGACCCACGCTGTTGTAGCCGGCGCTCCAAGTGACATTGGCGTTGGCGATGGTGCTGTTGGTGGAATCGCTGTCGCCGGGCTGCCAGAGGTTTTGCGTGAGACTGGTGATGCGGCCCGCGGCATCGTAACTGTAGCCGCTGAACTCGGTGGTTATCAGTCGGCCTGCGGTGTCGTAGCTGCGGCTGGCTGCCAGTTGAGGACTGCTGGTAGTGAAAGCCCAAGTCCATGCCGTGGGCTGACCCAATGGGTTCCAGGCGATGCCACTGACCAGCGGGTTGCCGTTCCAGCTCAAGGCAGTCAGGCGGCCGGTAGCGTCGTAGCTGTGGCTGAGCGTGCCGCCGTTGGGATAGCCGATGCTCGCGAGCGTGCCGTTGGGGTTGTAGGCGTAGCTGACCTGCTGGGTGGTGCCGTTGGCGAGCGTCTGCTTCTTGAGGGTGACGCGCCCGAAGCTGTCCCGGGTGTATTCGGTGGTGCCGCTGCGGTCGACGATCTCGGACAGATACCCCTTGCTGTTGGTGCTGAGGTCGTAACGCAGAGTGGTGGTCTTGCCGTCGGCAAAGACCAGACCGGTGGGGCGGCCCAGGGCGTCTCGGGTGATGGTTGTTGTCTGGCCCAGGGCGTCGGTGACCTGACTCGGTAGGCCAAGGGCGTCGTACTGGGTGCCGGAGCCGCCGGTGTCGGCGCTGGATTCGGTGGTGGCGTTGCCTTGGGCATCGCGTGCGTAGGTCGTGGTGACGCCCTTGAAGTCGCTGGCCGAGGTCACCGCGTCCAGGGCGTTGTAGTTGAGGCTTGCGCTGGCGCTGGCCGCATCGGTCACGGTCTTGACGCGGCGTAGGTTGTCCAGGCTGTATTGAGTGCTCTGACTCAGCCCGTTGGTTTCGGTGACCAAGTCTCCGTTGTTGTTGTAGCCGAAGGCACTTGCCTGGTTCGGCCCATCCGTCCTGGCCGAAACCCGGTTGATCGCGTTGATCGTGCGGGCGCTCGTCCAGGCGACGTTGCCGGCGCTGTCCTTGATCTGTTCGGCGGTGCGGTTACCCATGGCGTCCAGGGTGTAGGTGCCGGACTCGCCGCGGTTGCTGCTCCAGCCAATCAGGCGGTGAGCGGCGTCATAGGCGTAGCTGAACGCCAGGCCCGTCGGCAGACTCAAGGTCGCGAGCGTGCCGGTGGCGTTGTAGGTCAGCGTGGTGATCTGCAGGCCACCCACCGTATACGTCGTCAACCGGTCCCGGGTGTCGTAGGTGTAGGTCGCCACCAATCCGTTGGCCGCGCTCATGCTCACCAGATGGTTGGCGCTGTCGTAGGCGTAGCTGGTGGCCTGGCCAAGCGCACTGGAAGCCTGGACGAGGTTGCCGAGCGTGTCGTAGGTGAAGCTGGTGACAGCGCCGTTGGGTTCGGTCTCGGTCGCCACCAGCCCCTGGGCGTTGTAGGTCCATTGCCAGGTCCGCGCAGTGGCACTCGTCGAGCCGGTATCGGTGACGGTTTGCGACAGCGCGTTGCCGTTCGCGTCATAGGCCCATGCCGTCGTTCGCCCGGACTCGGTGACCAGGACGGGCAGGGCCAGCGTCGCATGCCACTGGATGGTCTTGCTCTGCGCCTCAGTGGCGTTGGGCGCACGGACGACGGTCAGCGGCAAGCGCCGTGTGGTGTCCCAGGTCACACTGCGCACCGGGAGGTACTTGAAGTCCGATTCGGCGGTCACCAGGCCGTTGCCGTCCACGGTGCGCGAGACCGCATCGCGCTCACCCATCGCGGCGGGGGTCGAGGCGCTGACGACGTTCAACCGGTTGGCCGCCGTGTTGTAGGTGTAGCTGCGAACGGTCCCCAGCGGATCGGTCACCTTGGCTGTCGTGGACGATGGATAGCTGACCTGGTACAGAGCCACCGAGCCTGCGTGCTCACTGCTGATCGCCTGGCCCAGCGAGTTGTAGGCGAAGGTGGCGAAGCGCACGCCAGCCTCGTCGGTGATGCCTGTGAGCGCTTGTGGGAACGACGTGTTCTCGTACAGGTAGGTGCGTGTCGTGGCGTCCACAGCGGTGAAAGTGACCAGTCGGCCCGAACCGTCGTAGCTATAGCCGATGCTTCGCCCGTCCGGCGTGGTGACAGATTGCAGCAGGCCCGCGGCGTTGTACGCGAATGTGATCGTGCGCCCGAAGGCATTGCTGACGGAGGCCAGTCGGCCGGCGCTGTCGTAGAGGTAGGTGGTCGTCCAACCATTGCGCGCGACCATCGTCTGCAGCAGGCCGGCGGCGTTGAAGTTGAGCGTGGCATCGTCATCGGCTCGCCGGTAGGTCCAGCCTCCGCTGGCCGTGACCATCAGCGTGTCGACACTGTTGGTGGCTTGCCAGCTCACGCCGTCACTGGCGCGCTTGAAGAAACGCAGGTAGCCCTCGCCCGTGGTGAGCGTGACCAGGCCGATGGTGCCGGTGGTCACGCCCAGCCGCATGGCGTGGTTGTGGCTCCAGGCCGTGCCCAGACTCGTGACATCGTGGCTGATGGCGCTGCTGTTGGCCCAGTTGCTGCGGTAGATGCGCACGAAGCTCAGTGGTGCCAGGCCGCCGTCGACGAAATCCGTCTCGCTCTGGAGCTTCTCGGCCGTGGCGGGCACGAGGGGGTTGCCGAAGGTTTCGCCGTCAGCTGCGCGCGTCATGCCGGCATCGGCGCTCGGTGCACGGCAAGACTGGGCGGCCGTAGCGGACGCTGGCTCAGCCGGCATGGGGGACGCGTAGATGCCGCAAAAGTTCGTGGCATACGGAGAGTCCCAGATCTGACTCCAGCCGGTCCGGCAATTCGCTGTACGCGTCCCAGTGATGGTGAACAGGGCCCTGGTCTGGACATCCGAACATGCGCCGCCGGACAGGTACCCCCATTGAAATGACAAGCTGCGTTTCGTGGTGAGTGCCTGGTTCGAGTTGACGAAACCATCGCTCGCGGTCGTGCTCTGCGTGCCTGTGGTGTAGGCCATCTGGCACAGGTTCGAGGTGCTGCTGAAGTACGCGTTCCATGTGCTCTGGATCGCCTCCTCCTCGGTCGAGCCGCTTCCATAGCCTGTGGCGTAGGTCCAACCCGAGAAGCTCGCTGGCGAGAGCTCGCAATTCATGTTGCCAGTGGCAATGAACTGCCTGCAGTTCGCGTCGATGGTCTGGGCCTGGCTGCATACCGCCAGCATCCACAGGATCGCCCCTCCTCCAACCACACGCATCCACCGGCGCCAAGCGCTCATGTTCTTCTCCTCAGGGCCACTTCGGGCTTGTTCTTGATTCAAGCCGATCGCTCAGGATGCAGCGTGGGCGGCAATGAGGAAATTAAGGGGTGATTGAGGAGAGATTTGGTGGATTGGTCTCAAATCTCTTGCGGACCGTGCGACGCCGCCGCCACTGCACCCGGTGTTAGACACATCCATCGGTCACCCGCGAAAGACCAGGACAGGCACAGCCTCGAGCGCACCGAGGACGTACGCAGAGACCATCCCAAGTGGACGTATCTCGAATATCGCAGTATCGACTTCGTGCTCGATCCACCTGAGTTTGTGCATCCAGCCGGTGCCGCACGTGGGCAACCCGGCCCGTCTTGACCACCGCACCCGTCAGAGCCCCGTCCAGCAGATCGATTGACCTCACGAGAACTACCATGTGCCACATTGGCTTGCGCGGGCCTGCGCGATAGGCTCTCAGAATGAAGGCCAAAGTCCTCTTCATTGCCATCTCACTATGCGTTCTTGCAACGCTTCTTGCCTTTCAGGCTGGAGGAGCGTGTGTCAAGCAACGACGTTATTGGACTGACGCACAGTTGATCGAGGTGGCCGTGACCCATCTGGCGTCCCAGTCATACGGTGATCTCAAGGGACGCCAATGGAGGCCCATGAAGATTGACGAGTCGCCAGAGGCGGTGGCGGACTTCCTGAAAAGCCATCCGAACTGCTGCTCTGTAGACAGAGACCCTTACTACAGAAACATCCTGGACGTTATGTTTGGATGGAACGCGCCAGAAGTGCGAGTGACCTACGAACGCAATCGAGGAGATCCGAACCGGGATGTCGAGGCGTTCTACACGCAATGGCTAGCCATCTCTACATGTGGAGAGGTTTTGAAGTCCACAAAGGGTTGGAGCTCCGAGGCACCCGACGAAGCCCCTAGGTGAGAGGATGCGTACGGGTGAACGGCCGCTTTGTAGAAGTGCGAGTGACTATTCAGGGCGGACCTTCGAGTCGCTGATCTTGCTGCCGAAAAGCGGTCGCTCATGTCTGATCTGTCGATACAGGGGAAGTGCTTGCCAACAATCGGTAAGCCGCACTTGTCGGTAGTCACCACGCGGCCACTGACAGCCGCCAGTCACGAGCGTCCGTCGGCGCCAGGTGTGGGTCAGGCTGGAAGCGTCCGTTCGACCCAATGTGATCTCAATTGCTCAACCTTTTGGGGCACCCGAATTTTTTCTTCGGGCACGGCCAGGAATTTCGCGATGCCCGCCCCGCAACTCCTTTTCACTAAGCACATACTCGGTGTTGTCGGTCAGCCGCTTGACCGCGAGGTCGATGAACGCCCGCGCTCGCGCCGGTTGCGACGTCCTGCTGCCGAAGTACACAAAGTAGCTGGCGAAGTCCGGCATATGGTCGGCGAGTATGGGCACCAACTGCCCTGAACGGATATAGGGCGCGGCTGTCACACCAGCCAACTGCCCCAAGACCTTCCCCGCTAGCACGGCCTGCAGTTCGAAGACTTCGTCATTGCTGCAGATGGCGGGTACGACCGGTTGTTCTCTCTCATGCCATCTGCCTCGCGATAAAGCGCTCGAAGTTCATCGGGAAAAGGAGCCCAAGCTTCGCTTCGGCTTCTGCAATCGCGGCGGCGCACGCTGGAGGCCCGTACCGCCAATCGGGGTAGTGTTCTTTCAGAATGCTTCCAGGGTGCTCGTGTTTGATGTGCGAGCGTACCGAGTGTCTGCTCTCGAGCGAACCGGATCTCGCCGTTGGTTGCCTACTTGTTTTCGGGGATTGCCCCTCCACCGGGGGGCTCTTAGATTTCCGTCTCGATGCCTGCATCAGTTGGGACCAAATTCAAAGAGGGAATCCATGCCAAACTACACCGGAAAGATTCTTCAGTACAAGAACTCCGTGTTCACAAATAGCGGTCAATCGGATGTCGAAGACTTCGGCGTGAAGCTGGTGCTTGCGTTCGATGCGATAACAAAGGCAATTGCCAAGGCGCCTACAAAGGGAAAGCAGTTTCGTGTTATCTATGGATTCCACGGAGATAACAACGGGATCTGCTGCGATCCATTTTCTCCGGAAGATCTGAGCGCGGCGGAAGGAATCAAAAAGCTATATCCAGGTGCCTCTTTCATCTTGACGGATGGGGCGAATCAATCCACCACGGACTACGGAAAGTTGATCGACGACGGTTGGGTGCTTTTTACCTGGTGCGATAGCGACAGATATCTGCACAACAAATACCAGGGAAGGTTGAAGGAGAAGGGGCTAACGAACCCGAAGGACCTTACCTGACATGGCAAGCCAACCTTGCAGAAATGAGCGACCGATAGTCTTCGAGTGGATCGAATGGGGTCGCCGACTTGTCCAGTCCTTAGGATTTCGCTCGATACCGAGGGGGTAGTCCTCCCTGTGGGGTTCGCCTGGCTGGAGCAAATTTGAAAGCCCAGAGCCTACGAGCGGTCATGCGCCGCGCGACCATTCACTGATCTCGTACTCGCGAAGCGCTCGGGCGAGAGGGCGGCGACGCCGGAGCTCTTGTACGGCAATCCGAATCGTGTCAGGAACAAGGCGGTGTCCCCGTAGCTGCGCACACGCTTGCCCCCTTCTTTTCAAAGCGATGCGGTGTCCCAGACGAAGTCGTAGGCCAGCACCCTCAGTCGATCCGTTCGCGGCGTGACATTTGGGAACGTTCTTCACTGTAGCGATGTGCGCGGCGTCAAACAGCCGGGCGTTGGGCATGTATTAGGGCTGCTGCTCGCCCTTCAGGAGATGGAATGACTTTTCCCCGAACTGCTCTCAAGCTGGTTGCCGCAGGTTTCGCCGCTGCCGGTGGCTTGTTCATCGCTGCATCGGCCAATGCGGACACAAGCTGGTCCATCGGCATCAACGTACCCGGTGTGGTCGTGCGCGAGCCCGCCCCGGTGTACTACGAGCCGGCACCCGTGTACGCGCGGCCGGCGCCGATCTACGAGCGGCCTGCGCCACCGGTGTACGCCGTTCCGGCGCCTGTCTACGACGACCCCGGATCTCGCTGGGAGGAACGTCGCGCGCAGCGCTGGGAAGAGCGCCGTGAATGGCGTCGCCGGCAGTGGGAGCGCGAGCAGCACCGCCGCTACCACGAGGATCGCGACGGCTGGAGGTAACGTCGATCCATGCGAATCTGCCGGAGAGCCATTGGCCCGCCCGGCCTCGAGTCCTGCCGCTGCGCTATTGCGTGCCTAGGCGCTGCGCAATGTCGCGTGCGCCGAGCTCCCGCACCGCCGCAAGATTCTCGAGTTGCGCGGCCCGCGGACGCGCCTTGCCTTGCTCCCAATGGTAGATGGTCTGTCCCGATACCCCAACAAGTTGTCCATAGCTGGCGGCGGACAGCCCAAGCCTTGCGCGATGTGTCGCCAACCTGGTTGCGCTGAACCGGCGTTTCGTTCCAGCTGCTGCTTCATCGTGCAGGCCAGGCGTCGCGGCGGGGCGCGTCGCTTCCTTTGCGACACGACGCAGCGCCTTTTCGAGCGCGTTCACTTGGCGGCGCAGCTCGGCAATTGACGCGCGATGTGCAACCGACGCTTTCTTGAGCGTTTCGATCTCGGCGCGCACTTCCTTGCGAGCGACACGGGAGATTTCGGCTTTGAGGATCGAGGCGATGTTGGGCATGGCCGTATTGTGCCGTTGCGCTGGATGCGGGCATCAATGGCCAATCCGCCGTCACGGCGAGTTGCTCCACCAGAGGCATCAGCCGACACTGGCACTCCGTGTCTGAACAGTATCGGGGTTAGGTCAGTCGCTTGATCAGGCTGGACGTGTCCCAGCGCTCGCCGCCAAGGCTCTGCACGTCCGCATAGAACTGGTCCACCAGCGCCGTCACCGGCAGCCGCGCGCCGTTGCATTTGGCTTCGTCGAGCACGAGCCCGAGATCCTTGCGCATCCAGTCCACTGCGAAGCCGAACTCGAACTTGTCGGCGATCATGGTCTTGCCGCGGTTGTCCATCTGCCAGCTCTGCGCGGCGCCCTTGCCGATCACGTGCAGCACCTGCTCCATGTCCAGGCCGGCCTTCTGGCCGAATGCGATGGCTTCCGCGAGGCCCTGCACCAGGCCGGCGATGGCGATCTGGTTCACCATCTTGGCCAACTGGCCGGCGCCGCTCGCGCCCAGCAACGTGAAGGCGCGCGAGAAGGCCATGCCTAGCGGCTTGGCCGCCTCGAACGCGGCGGCGTCACCGCCGCACATCACCGTGAGCAAGCCGTTCTGCGCGCCCGCCTGGCCGCCGGAGACGGGCGCGTCCACGAATTGCAGGCCGTGCTTCAAAGCTTCAGCCGACAGTTCGCGGGCCACGTTGGCCGATGCCGTCGTGTGGTCGACCAGGACCGCGCCCTTCTTCATACCCGCGAATGCGCCATCGGCGCCCAGCACGACCGAACGAAGGTCGTCGTCGTTGCCAACGCAGCAGAACACCAGATCGCAATCCGCCGCGGCCTCGCGCGGCGTTGCGGCGGCAGCGCCCTTGAATTCCTTCGCCCAGTCGTCCCGCTTGCCCGCGCTGCGGTTGTAGACGGTTACGCGGTGGCCGGCCAGGGCCAAGTGCCCGGCCATCGGAAAGCCCATCACGCCGAGCCCCAGAAAAGCTACCTTGCGGCTGGTGGTGGATTCGTAGATTTTGGGATTGGTACTGTTCATAGGGGTCTTTCACTTATTTCGCCGTGGGCAAGGTGAGCTCTGCACCATTGCCAATCCTCTCGGTTGAACGGAAGCGTCGCGGCTCATTCGAGCTTGAGATTGGCATGTTCAACCACCTTCTTGTAGTCCATGTACGCGTCCTTGATCTCTGCGGTGAACTGCTGCGGCGTATTGCCGATGACGATGGAGCCGGCGTCCTCGATGCGTTTGCGCACAGCCGGATCCTGCAGCGCCTTCATCACTGCGGCGTGAATCTTGTCTATCAATTCCTTGGGCATGTTCTTCGGGCCGAGGATGCCGTACCAGCCCAGCCCATTCATCGGCTCCAGCCCGACTTCCTTGAAGGTCGGCACGTTGGGCAGGCTGGGCAAGCGCTCCGGCGCCGCCACCACGATGGGGACCAGGCGGTGGTCCTTGATGAATTGCTGGGACGAGGGCAGGTTGTCGAAGATCATCGGCACCTGACCGGCCACCGTGTCGTTCACGGCCGGGCCTGCGCCGCGGTACGGAATGTGGGTGATGAAGGTGCCGGTCAGGCTCTTGTAGATTTCCATCTGCAGGTGGGCGTAGCCGCCGGTGCCTGACGACGCGTAGGAGTAGCGCCCCGGTGCCCCCTTGATCTCGGCGAGGAAGGCCTTGTAGTCCTTGGCTGGGAAGCTCGGGTGCACGGCGATCACGTTGGGTGTGGCCGCGATGTTGATGATGGGAGTGAAGTCGGTCAGCGGGTTGTACGGAATCTTGGGATTGATCGCGGGGTTGGCCGCGGTGGCCGATATCGTGGCCATGCCCAGTGAATAGCCGTCAGGCGCCGCGCGCGCCACCTCGAGCGTGCCGACCGCGCCGCCGCCGCCGGCCTTGTTCTCCACGATGACTGGCTGGCCCAGGGCCCTGGCCAGCGGTTCGGAGATCACGCGGGCGATGATGTCCGTGGTGCCGCCCGGTGCGAACGGCACCACCAACCTGATCGGCCTATTGGGGTAGCTTTGCGCGAGCGCGGGCCCGGCGGCAAGTGCCAGTGCGGCGCTCGACAATGCAAACCATTCACGCCTATTCATGTATTTCTCCTTGAAGTTCAGTGTGGGAAAAGTGAAGGCGAGAACGACGCCGCTCGCCGCGAGGAACCTATGGCGAGTTGAGAAGTCGTGCGACGTCGCCCGCAACAGACAGCAATCGGCCGTCTTCGCCCCGGGCCCCCACCAATTGAATGCCGACCGGGCGACCGTCCGTGGTCAGGCCGCAAGGGAGCACGATGGCAGGTTGTTGGCTCAGGTTGACTGGAAAGCTGAAGCCGGCCCAGTCGAACCATCGGGACATGCCACTGCCTGGCGGCACTTCGTGGCCCGCCTCGAAGGGCGCCACCGCGGCGGCCGGCGAAACGAGGACGTCGTATTCGCGCAGCAACTGATCCATGGCGCTACCGAACTCGGCCCGACGCATCTGCGCGGAGACGAGTCCCAAGGTCATGTGACTGCCGAGACACGCAGCCTCCAGCAAGCCGTGATCAACGCGACTTCGATCTTGCTCAGGGATCGCGTCGATGCGGGTCGCCGCACCGCAGAGCCAGTGGTGCTGAAAGATGTCCAAGACGTCGTCGCGGGGTAGTTGCACAGGCTCTACACACGCGCCTGCACGCTCGATTCGGCGAACGGCTCGCTCGACGATCTGGGCGACCTCCGGATCGACCTTTCCCGCAGCGGGCTGTGACCAGTAGCCAACTCGCGCCCCAGTGAGCGCGGTTTGGCTGTGTTCAGGTGCTGTGGGAACGTACGCACACTGTGTCCAGTCGCGCACGTCTCTGCCCGCCATCACCGAGACCATGGCATCAACGTCGGCTATGTTCCTTGCGATGGCGCCAATGTGGGTCAGGGTTCCATACGCGTTCACCGGAAAGACGGGAACGCGCGCGAAGCTTGGCTTGAATCCCACCGTCGCGGTGAAGGAGGCAGGAATGCGCGCCGATCCACCGCCGTCTGTGGCGAGGTGAAGGACACCGGCGCCAGTGGCCGCTGCTACGGCCGCGCCACCGGACGAGCCTCCTGCTGTCACGCGGGGCATCCATGGATTGCGCGTGATGCCACTCAAGGGGCTGTCCGTGACCGCCTTCCAGCCGAACTCGGGCGTGGTGGTCAAACCAAGGAAGACAGCCCCAGCGCGGCGTAGTCGCTCGACAGCTGGTGCGTCCTCGTGCTGCGGCTGCGCCTTGGACGTGAGGCTACCGAAGCGAATCACCCAGCCCTTGACCCAGACGATGTCCTTGATCGTTGTCGGAACGCCATCGATCGGCGACAGCGGGGACCCCGAGCGCCAACGCTGCTCGGCCGCGCGGGCCTGCTCGGTCGCGCCCTCGTGATCGATGTAGGTGAACGCGTTGTAGGGACTGTTGATCGCTTCGGCCCTGGCAAGTGCCGCGCGCGCAACCTCGACAGGGGAGAGTTCCCCCGAGCGATAAAGCGGGGTGAGCTCTGCCGTGTGCAGGCGGCAAAGCGGATCAGCGTCCAGGAGGGGGGATTGGACCGAGGGGCGCATGGGTCAGCTCGCGGTCGCTGCAAGCGCAGTCTTGAATTCTTTGATGGGGCCCGCAATGTCTCGAATCGAACCGATGGCGCTCGCGCCGCGCAGAACTCCCTCGGCGTCGGTGGAGAGAAACAATCGTGACCGGCCAATCGTCTCAACCTTGGTTTCGGTGCCCAGCGAGGGAAGGCCGGCGACTTGAAGCGCAAAGTCGTACTGATTGCTCCAGAACCAAGGGACCGCGTCAAACGGAACTTGCTGACCGAGCATATTTCGGGCTGCGGTGTCGGCTTGATCCTCGGCATTGCGCCAGTTCTCCAGCCTTATCGCCCGCTTGTAGAGTCGGCTGTCGTAGCAGCACACATCGCCGCACGCAAAGATTCGGTCGTCGTCGGTGCGCAGATACGGGTCTGTTCGTATGCCGTTGTCGGTCGACAGGCCTGCGGCTGCAGCCAGGTCCGCATTGGGTCGAACACCAAGGCCATAAACCACGATGTCACATGGCAGGGCTTCGCCAGTCGACAGGCGCACGGATTGCACCCCGATCGTCCCATCGAGTGACGCGACCTCAACACCAAATCGCACATCCACGCCGCGGTGTCGATGCTCAGCCACCACCGCCTCCGAGACGATCGCCGGCACGCTCCTTCCCATGGCTTGCGGCGCACGTTCGAGCACCGTGACCGTGCAACCGCGCTGTAGAGCCGCAGCCGCAACTTCCAGTCCAATCACGCCGCCACCAATGACAACCAAGCGGCTGCCACTTTGCAACGAATCCGCAATTGCGTGAGCATGCTGGGGCGTTCGCAAGGGCAATACCCCGTTCAAATCCGCCCCCGACACTGTGAGCGAATTGATGCTCGACCCCGTGGCCAGCAGAAGCCGGTGATACGCAAGGCTTCGTCCACCTTGCAACATCACCTGAACAGAATGTCGATCGATGCGATCAACACTTTGGGCGAGCAGCAGATCGATGCCATTCTCCGCGTACCACGATCCGGCGTAGAGGGCGCATTGCTCACCCGTCTTCTTGCCCAGGAGCACCGCCTTGGACAACGGAGGACGGTCATAAGGAAGACACTGCTCCTCGCCCACGAGGCTGATGCCTCCGGTCCAACCATGCTTGCGAAGAGCAGCAGCGGCCCTGGCGCCGCTGTGGCCCGCGCCAACGATCACGATGGGCTCTTGGCAGGTGGTCATCGCGTCCTCCTTGCGCCCGCGTCTATTGAGCGGCCTTGGCTTCGGCGCACGCCAACATGGCGTCCCCGATCACCCGCTCGCCTTTCGCGTTCAAGGCATTTCCGGCGCCTACAAGATCGCGCACTTCCCTGTTCTGACTCACCTTGGTCTTGCCCACCAAGCGTGTCACTTCGATCTCAACTCCAACAATGGCGGCCAGCATCATGTCGATGTAGTCTTTGGGGCCATCGGTCATCTTCCACGGCACTGGCTGCGATGCCTCGTGAGTTCGAGTGAGCCGAGCCACCATGCCGCGGACATATCGTTCGTCATCTCGAATGGTGACTCGCCCATAAGCATGGACCACGATGTAGTTCCACGTGGGGACTTGCTTGTGAAACTCATGCTTGCTGGGAAACCACTGCGGCGAGATGTAGGCGTCCGCGGCCTGAAACACGACCAACACTTCGTCGCCATTGACGATGTCTTGCCATACCGGGTTCTTGCGCGCGACATGGCAGTGCAGCACTCCCTTGGCGCCTTCTTTGGCGTTCAGCTCGAACGGAATATGGTTCGCGTCCAATCCGCTCTTGCCATGAGTGAACAGGATGCCGAAAGGGTGCTTGGCAATCAGGTCGTGCAGCACTTCCGTTCGCGACTCATCAAAATGGGGGGATACATACATATCAAACTCCTTGTTTGGGAAACAGGCATTGCCTGCAGGGCGAATGCCGAGTTCAAATCTCGGTCATCTCGAAATCGCTTTTGCCGGCACCGCATTCCGGGCAGACCCAGCCTTCGGGTACGTCTTCCCAGCGGGTACCGGGCGCAATGCCCTCCTGCGGCAGACCGTCTTGCTCGTTGTAGACAAATCCGCACAGCACACATAGCCAGCTCTTGAAGGCTGTTGTCGGCGCGCCTACTGGTGCTGCGGTCTCGTGGTTCATGGTGGTTCCTGCTGTCCTCGCGAGCGGTCATGCGACTGGAGTAGCCGCTTCATGGCCGAGATTGTTGTGGCCCACTGGCTTATGGTATAGAGCCAGTATTGACAATTCTTAATAGGCCAGAATAGCGATGCCCAGACGACCGCAAACCATGGAACTGCCATCGATCGGCGCGCTGGACCGCTCAGCGGGCCAACTGGGGCGCCAACTGACCCAGGCCCTGCGCGATGCGATACGCTCCGGTGCGCTGAAGCCCGGAGAGCCTTTGCCGTCAACACGCCACCTGGCCAAATCGCTCGGCCTTGCACGTGGCACAGCATCCGAAGCGTTCGAACAGTTGATCGCCGAAGGATTTCTCGAGGCGCACTCCCGTGCCGGTACGCGGGTTGCCACTACCCTCACTGACTTGCGCCCGGCCCGCGCACGCGCGGGCAAGCGGGTGGAGACAGCGGCGCCTCCTCGTCTCAGTCAGGCCGCAACGACCATTGCGAATGTCTCGCGACAGTTCGCGCCCCTGCCGCCCATACCGTTTGCCGTATCTGTTCCCACTGGACCAGCAGCTCCTGATGACGTCTGGAGGCGACTCGGCAATCGCATCCGCGCGCGCGGTCCGGGAGCCCCCTCCGGATATGACGATCCGCATGGCGTACCCGTCCTTCGCGAAGCCATCGCCGACTATGTACGCCGGTCACGGTCGGTGCGTTGCAGTGCCGATCAAGTCGTCGTCACCACGGGCACGCAGCAGGGCCTGTACATCGCCTGTCAGGTCTTGCTCGACCCATCGGACACAGCCTGGGTCGAAGACCCAGCGTATCGCGGTATCACGGGGATTCTGGAGAGCATGGGGCGCAAAGATCGCATGATCAGCGTTCCCGTCGACCATGCGGGTATCGATGTCGATGCGGGCATCGCGATGGCCAAGCACGCGCGTGCCGCATTCGTGACTCCCTCGCACCAGTATCCACTCGGTGTGCCGATGAGCATGGGACGGAGGAGCGCACTGCTGGCGTGGGCACGATCGAACGATGCGTGGATCGTGGAGGACGACTACGACAGTGAGCTTCGCTACTCCGGCCATCCGTTTCCGTCGCTCCAAGGCCTGGCACCAGATCGTGTGGTCTATCTCGGTACCTTCAGCAAAATCCTTTTTCCGTCACTGCGCCTGGGTTATGCCATCGTTCCGGATGCTCTCGTGCCGGCGTTCTGTGGGGGGCGAAACTTGATCGATCGACATTCGCCAAGCGCGGATCAGCATGTTCTCGCCGCTTTCATCGCCGAAGGCCATTTGGAGCGGCATATTCGGCGAATCCGCGGTGTCTACGCGGACCGGAGGGAGCAGTTGATAGCGATGCTCGCCCGATGGATTCCAAAGGAGCTCGGCTGGTTGCAGCCAAGTGACCAAGGCATGCATCTCATGCTCTGGCTGGCCAAAGACATCAATGATGAACTCGCTGCGTTACGCGCTCTGGAATCTGGAGTTGCAGTGCGCGCTGTGTCTCCGATGTATTCACCAGGAAATGGGCAACCCGGGCTGATCTTGGGATTGGGAGGCTTCAGCAACGAGCAGATGGAAGCAGCAGTGCGGCAGCTCGCCGCGGTACTCATGACAGTGCGAAAACGAAAACCGCTTGCCAGCCAAAGGGTATCGAAAAACCCCCTCAACGGATCGTTATCGCGTCGGTAGTAGAGCAGTGATCCGGGCAACGCCGAGTACGATCGTGCGCGTTTCGCGAATCCTGCTCATGGTGTCGCCGGCGGCCTGTGCCGTCAGCGCGATGAAGAATGGAAACATCGCAACGCGCAGCACACGCACGGGGAAAAGGCGTATGAGGAGCGGCTCCAATGAGTGCTGACAAGGGTGGCTTGCCCAAAGTTCATCGAGCAATTCCCGTGTTTCGCGATGCACCGGTGCTTCGACCATCTTGAATGCGCTCAATTGAGAATTCACCACTGCCATCTCAGCCGGTCGGCTTCGGGCTGTGCCAGCAGCGTTTCAAAGAGGCGAAGGCGATCTCCGGTGTCCGGCGTGAACGGGTCGAAATCCAGCCACCACGGTGGCACATGCTTTCCCGACTGACGCGTCGGAGCTCGACGCATCGTTCGCGACAGGAAACACCTCGATCACGCATCCGATCGCCGTCGTTTTGCCTGCGCCCACGGTTCCCGTGAAGAGAATCTGGTTCTTCTTCATGGCATTCTGAGGCCCAGCCGGCGCCGGATGCCGTTGACGAGGCTGCGCACGTAGCTGCGCCGGTTGGGTGCAGCGAAGAATTCCCCGGATCCTGGCGGCTCCACCTGTGCCGTCGCAGCCGGAGTCACATGCAGTTCCAGCGTGCCAGCTGCTCGCAGCAACTGCAGGAATGTCACGCATTGAGAAAGCGGGAGTCCACTGATATCTGCGAGTTCGATGGCCTTCATTGCCCGTCGCGACAGCAGGCTCGCCAGGCGCACCTTGTCGAGGTCGTTGCGCAACAGCAAGGACGAAGGCCAGCGCCGAAGCATGAAGCGAGCCGAATCGAAGACCTCGATTTTCGGGGCGGCTTGGTCGCCCGCGGCCACCTCCGTTGGCTGCGCCTGGCGCAAAGCGCGCTCGGTGCTGTTCAGCCACCGCTGCAGTCTGTCGGCACGTATCGGTCGCGCCAGCGTATCGGGTCGCTCGTCGGAATTCATGCGCGTGAGCGCGAGCACGGCGCCGGCCATGCGGGCCACCTCGCAGCGCTCAGTCTCCGCCGCAGTCCCATCGACAAGCAACGCGTCATACGGCGGTGCATTGACCAGCGTCCACGGAAAGGCGCCGTCGTTCGCATACAGTTGGATGATGGTTCGAATCACGGCGACTTCGGCAACCGGCAACTTGTAGACGCCAAGTCGCAATACGGAAGTTTCTGTCCTCGCGTGCGCGTGCAATCCGAGGGTCCCTGCGTCAGACATGTCGATGGGAATTCGCGGATCCAGTCGAGTTTTCAGCATCAGTTCATCGTCGGCACTTCGCGCCAGTTCAACAAACGCAACGAGATGCCGCTCTTCGGGTCCGTGGGAATCTTGGTGATGTCCCCCTTGGTCGTTCCAGCAATGAGCTGGGTGTTGCGGCCCACGCTGACAAAGCGCAGATCGGTCACGGTGCTGGGCATGGCCACATAGCCGGCCGGCGATGACAGCAGCACCGATTTTCCGGTGCCATAGTTGATGGCGTAGACCCGGCTCTGCCCCGACGGGCTGCAGGCGTCGCCCGTGGTCAGCAGACTGGAGAATGCCACGATGCCGTTGTAGGCCACGGGATTGGAAGCCATGCGCCAGCTGATATTGGCGTCGGTGCCCAGGTCGAGGTACCAGCCGAGCGAGGTGTTCGACAAGGTAGTGCCCGTCGTCACGTCAGTCACCTGCGTGAGATTCGCGCGGGTGATCGGGGTGCGAACGGCACTGAAGGCGCCGGCCGTTCCGTCGAGGATGGCGTAGAACGACTGCGCGGCCTTCGAATTCACATCCGACGAGTCCAGCAACTTGCCTGTTCCGAGCAGCACGAAGCGCTTGCGCGTCACCGGGTGGATCTCGATCAGGGGCGCCGTGGTGACAGGCTGCGCGATGCCAGATGCATCGGCCAGCGTGGCCATCAGGGTCGGTGCCGGATAGGAGCTTGTGCTGCCCTTGGCGGCCGTGAGATCGAAGCGCCAGAGTTGCCCGTCGAGGTCTGCCGCATAGACGACATCGGCCGAGTTGTCGGCAAAGTCAGCGACGTAGGCAGAGGCCTGCGCGAGTCCGTTGGAGGACGTGGGCGTTGCAATCTTCTCGAGCAACGCACCGGTCTTTGGATTGACGATGTACAGGTAACCCTTGCCGTCGCTGTTGTTGTAGCCCGAGGTCAGCAGCACGACCCAGCCGTATTTCCTGGTCTTCACGACCGTGGGTGCACCGTAGCTGTAACCCATGGTGGTGTCGGTGAATTCCCATTTCACCTTGCCTGCCACCGCGGCCTCGCTGGCCATGCTGTCCGGGTCGGTCACGTCGATCGCGTAGAAGCTCTTTCCGCCCTTGCCAAGGCCTCCGATCAACAGCGTGTGCCAGTCTGCATTGCTGCCAGTGCTCGTGGTGGTGAACGCGCCGCCCGCATTGTTGAAGTCGATGTCGAAGGCCAGCGGCGTTGCGTCCACGTAGTAGTGATGCGCGTAGCTGGGGTTGCCGAGCTGCGCCAGCCCGTCGACCTGCGGCGTGCCGTTTGGCCCCTGGAACAGGGCGCTCGGCACGTAGGCGAACTGCTCTGTTCCTGCAGCAGTGCCCGAGAGGGCACCGTTGAAGGCATGCAGCATGCCGTCGTTGGCGCCGGCATAGACCATGGTGGAGCGGTGGCCGGTCCACTTGGCCTTGAAAGCGGCATAGCCCGGGTTGCTGTTCTCGGAATAACTCTGCACAGGCGGCCCCACGGGTGTCACCTTCGCGTTGACGATGTCGCCCAGCAACAGGGTTCGGGCGCGCAGGGCCTTGGTGCTTCCGGCGGCGGTCGACGTGGTTTCGTTCTTGCGGTCGCCCCGAAGGTAGTTGAGGTAGTCGGTGCTGGTGTTTCCCGTTGCATAGGCAGGCGCAAGCGCGGCCAGCTGCGCCGAGGTCACGCTGGCGGCGCGGAATGCGACGCCCTTGCTGCCGTCCCACGTGACGACGCGCCGAGACCCATCCCATCCGCCGTTGGCAAGCTGGGTTTCGAGCGTGGTGCTGGTCGTCCAGGCCGCTGCGGTGGATGGCGTGCCGTCGCTTGCGAAGCTGATGGTGCTGGCCGTCAGCACGCCCGTCCAGCCCTTGGAGTCGTATTGCGACGCAAAGGAGGCGTTGCCGGTGGAAGACACCTGTGCGGTCGAGAGGGAGAAGGACGTCGTGTATGCCTTGATGGCGTTGGCAATGTCGGTGAATGCCGACTTCAGGCCGCTCACCATCTGCCCTGCATTGCCGGCCAGGAAGTAGTTGTCGGGCCGCAGGCGGGTGTTGCCGTTCATGTCGATGCTGTCGCCAGCCGTGTTCCACCAGTTCTGCGTCAGCGGCGACGTGGTGTTGGCCGTGTCGTAGCTCGCGGGCACGCTGAAGCCACCGTACTTGGCCGCCAAGTAGTAGGGGTTCAGGTCCTTGGCCCGCTGGTATTCCATGACATCCATCCAATAAGTGGAGATGTTCTGCACACCGGCAAGGTCCGGGCGGATGTCGTTGATGTGCGCGCCATAAGCCAAGCCCGCGATGTAGTAGGTCGCAGTGCTGTTCCACCAAGGAGTCGACCTCAAGCCCTCGAGCGCTTGCACATTCTTCGTCCACGCATCGGCCTTGTTCAGCGTATCCCCCGCCACTGCAGCAGGAATGGCCCGCGGCCTGCTGACTGAACTTCCGCCTACGTTGTAGTCGTAGTGGGTGTTTTCGTCACCGATGCCCAGAATGAAATTCTTCTGGCAGGAGTAAACGATGGGGTCCTTCCCCTTCCAGTCGACCACTGCCGGGAATCCGTCGAGCTTGGTGTCTCTGTCTGTCGCGTCGGCCGCGACCGAATTGGTCCATTCCGCCACATTGCCGAGGTTTTCGAAGTACCGCAGCGCCGCGTAATAGAGCTCGCTGACGTTGTCGTACGTCATGTAGGTCTTGGCGGCCTGGCCGAACTTGTTGAGGTAGTTCATCACCCCGCTCTGCGAGACGCCGCTGGCGGTAGCCGAGACCGTGTCGGGGTTGCTGGTCATGATGCCGGTCGTGGCGTCCCACTCGCCGCGGGTGTTGGTGACCACCGCGGTGGACAGCGGCTGCGGGTACGTCGGCCCGATGAAGCCCATCGGAGCGCGCATCACGCCACCTTGCTGCGTATCACCCCCAGCATTCAGGAACGAGAACGTGCCGTAGCGGATCTTGCTGGCGTTCTGCTGCAGCAGACCTTCCGGTTTGTAGTTGCTGCCGTACTTGACGCAGTTGGCCTCGACGCCGCCGGCTGCGGCCGCGCTGTCGCAGACCTTGACCCTGACGTAAACCCGGTAGAGAGAATCCGCCTTCTTCGATCTGTTCGCGGAGTCGAGATTGCTCAGGTCGTCTCCCGTCTCGGTGAGGTCTCCAGTCCCCGTGAGGTCGCCCGTTCCGGTGAACACCATGGTGTTGCCGCGCGACCAGATGCTCGAGTTGAAATTGCTCCATTTGCTGAATGGCGTGACAGCGGAGATCAGGGCGCTGGGCAGGTTGTGCCCTGTGGGCTGGTCGGTCCCCCGCAGGGGAAAGTTGGTCAGGTTGCCCTGATTGGAGCCCCATGCCTTCTCCAGAATGGTCTCGCTCGTCGTATCGACGCTGCGATAACCCCCTGAGAGTGCCCATCGAAACGGGTCGATGGTCTGCATGGTGGCCCAATTCATGAAGTTACCGCTCCACTGGCCCGAACAGCTGTGCTTGTTGGTGCCCGTGGCCGCACCCGCCGGCTGGAAGTAGCTGTCGGACGCATCGGCCTTTTTTTCGGTCGGTTTGGTGTACTGGTAGGTGTAGCACTTGCGGGGATCGAAGTAGCCCAGGTACTCGGTGGCATCCGCATAGTCGTTGAGGTTCGCCACGCTGATCGCTGTGGGGAATTCCACCGACAGTGCCAGCAGCAGGTTGCCCGGAACGTCGGCCGTTGCGAAGACAGGCTGATCGGACAGCTTCGCGGTGGCCGCCAGCACAGCCATGCTCGACAAGCCCAGCAATGCGACTGCGATCACACCGGCTCTGGAGGCCACTGTCGATGAATGACGAAAAATGCTTGTCATGGAGATGCGGCGCCTTCTCAATCTGGCTTGGTGAACGTCGACTGCATGAATACCTGCGTGTCGCGGGGACCGCTGACCCGCAGGCTCAGGCGGTAGATCGTTGCGGTGGGCGCCGCCGGCGGCGGTGTGGGCGTGACCGTGCCTCCGGCCGGTGCCGCGGAAGACTGCACGCAGCCGGTGCTGGTGGCCGGGCCGGTGTTGCTGCAGAGGCGATCGATCACGTAGCGGATGCTCACCTGCGCGGCGGTGTCGGTGATGTCGTTGGAAGCCTTGCCGACGGTGGCAAAGGTCTTGTCGTTCAGCAGTGCGTTCGGCACGCCCTGCGTGTTGGTATCGAGCTTGGTCGCCTTGAAGTTCTCCCCAGGCAGGTCGTCCGTCGCATCCGCCAGCGTTCCGCTACCGACGAACTTGGCCAACACGAGGGACACGGCGCGCTCGCCCTGGTTCACGAGGTCGCGCCGGAAGGCCAGGTTGCCGGCAGTGGCCAGCGACGTGTGCATGGAGCGCACCACCGCCACGCTACCTGCCATGAGGATCACGAGAACGATGAGGCAAAACAGCAGGATGACACCGCGCTGGCGCGTGGCCCGCAAGGGCATGGAAATCTTCATGGCAGCAGCATGTTGCGCAACGGGATGGTGAAATCGCCGCCCCGGTAGCGGCGGTGCCGATCGTCGTCGGCGCTCCATGTCGCGGGGTATGCGAGTGACTTCTTCGACGCGTCCTGGAAGTTCCCGAACAACCTGAGATTGGCGGCCCGTTCCATGTCGTTGGACGAGGTGGCGACGCGCTTGTGCATCTCGCCCACCACCACGATGCTGGTCACCGCCAACGTCACGACCAGTCCGAAGCGGACCGTGTTGTTGGTGAGCCATGCAGTGAACGACGGCATGGCCGGCATCGTCAGCATGATCTCGTGAAGCCCGACAGGCGAATCCTGCGACCGGTCGTCGGGAACGACTGACCCTGCCTGGTGACCCAGGTCTGCGGTGATCATGACTTCGATCAGCGTGAAGCCGAGATCCCTCGGGCTGCGATGTCGATCACACACTGCTGCTGTTTCGCAGCTCTCAACATTCAAGCGTCGTGTCCGCATCGGCTGCTCTTCCTGGCCACAAGAATCGGATCTCCCAACGATGCAGGCACGCGCTTCATTTGGAAACTTTAGGTGGCGATTATTTTCAGAATCGCACACTTGCGACTAGCCATGAAAAATGGGATGCAAGCCGCCATTTTTCTGCGCAATTGCCAGTGATGCCGAGCGCCAAGGAAGCTTTTCCGTTGGATGCCGGCATCCGCTCCCGCATATTCAGCTTTTGCCGGCCCGCGTGTACTGCGGCAGCGCCCACACCCGCCTGCCGGCAGCGATATCAGATGCTCTCAGGATCGACACCAGCGCTGCAATGTCGAGGTCGGCGCAACCGTTCCTGCGCGGCGCTGACGACCAGTTGCTGACCGTATGGCGCATGTTGAACGAAGCCGATCTGCCAGAACGGCCCAAAGTACTTGCATGAGACGACAACGCCGCGATGTTGCTCGGCGCAACGTCGTACGGGTGCTGGAACCGACCGCGGCAGATGGCCGCATGGTGATGCGTGAGGAGGTGATTCGGCAGACCTCCTGGCAAGGCCGAAGGCCACGCGGGGAGCGCGATCGCAAGCCACTCATGGATGCCGGCAGCGACGTTGATCGCCGTCGGGACGATTGGGAAGCCGGCTGACGCGAGTCAGTCGGTCTGGCGCCAAGCGCGCTGAATCAACCGCTGCCCGCTGTATGGGCAAAGGGCGTAGCGCTGTGACGGGCAGTGCCTGCAGCGCAAGCGTGGGGACTGCGCGAGTCGTTCATTGGCGATGTCGGATTGCACTGCCCCTGCCACTGGGCTCGAACATGTACCCCACACCCCAAACCGTTTGGATGTACGAGAACGATCCGTCCTCCAGGAGTTTTCGAATGCGCACGACCTGTACATCCAGACCTCGTTCGAAAGCGCCATGCTCGCGACCACGCGCCACCTGCGCAAGTTTTTCCCGCGAAATCGGCCGTCCTGCATGGCGAGCCAGTACTTTGAGTATCGCGAACTGAGCGGTCGTGATGCTCAGAAGCCGGCCGTCTTTCCGAAGCATGCGCGTGCCCATGTTGAACTCGAATGGCCCGAATCGGACCACCTCGTTTTCGACGGAAGGCCCACCCGGCTCCTCCCTTGGAAAGCTTCTGCGCAGGATGGCCTGGATGCGGGCGCGCAGTTCCCGTGGATTGAATGGTTTGCAGACATAGTCGTCGGCCCCCATCGTCAAACCCGCGATTCGGTCGGCATCCTGCGCCTTGGCGCTGAGAATGATGATCGGTGTTCGCACGCCTTCAGAGCGCAGTTGCCGACAGATCGAAAGGCCGTCTTCGCCTGGCAACTGCAGGCCAAGCACGATGAGGGCAATGGCGCGGCGATGCAGGATTGCGGAAAGCGATGCGCCGTCATCGGCCTGGAACACTTCAAAGCCTTCCTGCGAAAGATGGTCGGCGAGCAGTTCCCTCACGTGCGAATCGTTGTCGACGATCGCGATCGCGTCGCCACCCTGGGCTGTAGTCATAGAAACAAGCACTCGTGCATGAGGGACGTTGGCGAGGTCTGGCCGGCTTACTCAATCCGACTGCCTACGCGTCCTCGCTCTTTTCAAACGCGTCTTGCTCTGCGCACAGACGAAGGACAACTCAGCCTTGGTTCGCATGAACTCTTCTTAAGCCTGAGCTGGCAGTTGGAGAATCCGGCTTGGCCGAGCTGCCCGAATTCCAGTTCCGGGGCTCCACTCCAGCAAGCTGAGTTTGTCCACTGCCATGTCGGCGAACGCCGAAATAGCCCGCGGGAGTTGTTGGCGGCTCGTATAGAGAACGCTCAGACGGCGACCGGTGCGCTTGTACTGCGGCAGAACGGGGACGAGCTTGCCCGACTCCACGTCGGCCTTGGCCAAGACCGATGGCAGTGCAGCAATCCCAAGTCCAGCACAAGCCGCGAGACGCTGCACTTCCAGGGAATTGCTGATGAAACGCCCGCTCACTTTAATGTCGATCCTTGCATCATCGGGGCCCTGCAGGCGCCAAGTGGTGCAGTCGCCGCTGCCCGGTGGCGAAATGACGCACGCGTGCTTCGTCAGCTCCTGCAAGCTCGTGGGTGTCCCATGCGCCGTGAGATAGGTCGGGCTGGCAAGCAACTCCCCTTGGCTGGTAAAGATCTTCCGTACAACGTAGCTTGAGTCGGACAAAGGACCACCCCGGAAAGCGATGTCGATACGCTCGGCGATCAAGTCGACCGGAAGATCGCTGAGCGCGAACTCGAGCCTCACCAGCGGATGCTCGTCAAGGAATGCGTGAACCCATTCCATCTGGAAGAACTCGAAAAAATTAGCTGGCGCCGCCACTCGCACCAAGCCCCTCGGTTCTTGACTGTCCATGCTCTGTCGTCGACCGGCGACTATCAGTTCCTGGACCGCTGGACCACACCGCTCGCGAAGGGTCCGGCCCGCATCCGTCAACGTCAACTTTCGGGTGGAGCGCTGCATCAACCGGGCACCGAGGTGCGTTTCGAGTTGCTGAATGCGCCGGCTGATGGTGGTGGAGGGTACGCGCAGGCGCCGGGCCGCTTCAGCGAAGCTGCCACAGTACGCAACCTCCACGAACATCGCCACATCATTGAGATCGAGCACCGGGGTCTTTCATCGGGAGATGGCGCGCTGTCTTGTCGTGTGTCGGACGTGCTTCAGTCCTTGCCGACCACCCTGGTTGCAGCATTTAAATCCAAAATCATGAAAATATTTGAATAATCCACTAAGATCGATTGCAGCTCAGAAAGAGGCCTAACGACGATCAGAACTGTGGATTTCATCTTCTGCACAATGGCAATTGCATTGCCTTTTGATTATGAAGTTGCCACAACTAGTTGTTCAAATCAATCAATTAAAACCATCGTGAAGGTTTGGCAAGACGGTCAAACAACTGCCTTCACCGCCTCATGATCAGTGTGCGAAGAGGCACCCCACCGAGGCATTCGGTGCGTACCAAGCCCGCGAGACGCAGCGCCACCACCATGGCGATCGTGTCGTAGACCGGCGGCAGCTCACCCTTTGCCGATGCCGATCTTCAGCAGCGCGAAGGTCGCCTGTCCATGATGATCGTTAAACCGTGGCAGCGAGAGTCCGATAGGCGGCGGTTGCTGCCGGTGGCCGAACGCGTGGCGGGCAAGGACTCGGGCAGGGAGGTTTTCGAGCTGCGCTCGCCCTTGCCCTTGCCCAATGTGCTGGGCATGGTCGAGTCGCGTGCGTTCGCGCCGTTCAGGCGCATCGGGCAGCGCATGCTCTGCAATTGGTACTGGCTGCGCGACGAGAAGTAGGTGCGCGCTGAAGGGAAATGGGAAAGCGCAAGGCCGCGCCTGCATCCGAGCATCCATGAAGGACAGAACCTCATTTTTGCGTCTAGTCATGGATGCCTTGAATGCGAAGAATTGGCGGCCTCCGCCAAGTCCAATTCCCCTCCATGAGCGATCCCACAGTTTCCTTCCACCCACTCGAGCAAGGCCCTGACTTCATCGCGAACGCACGCTGGCTGACCGGCGTTGCGCTGATTTCATGCGTCGCCGCTTGCGGGGGAGGTGGTGGCGGCGGCTCGTCGTCGACGGCCCTGGTCTCCTCCGCCCTGGCTTCCTCTGGCTCCGCAGCGTCGGGGGATGCGGGCTCCGCGACAACATCGGCGTCTGCCGCATCGGCATCGACCATTGCGTCCTCGTCCTCGTCCTCGTCCTCGTCTTCGTCTTCGTCTTCGTCTTCAGCTGCCGCGAGTGTCAGCACCCAGTGGGGCACCGTCAGCGAGCCCGGCTTGCCAAGCGCAACCGCAGTGTGCGCCACGCTCGCAGCCCGGTTGAGCCCGGTGAATGGTTCGCTCGACGCCGCCGACAGCAGTGCCTCGGCCTCACAGCCCGATGCCCAGCGGATCCAGGGCGCTATCGACGCCTGCCCCGCCGGTCAGGCCGTGAAACTGGTGCAAGGCAGCTCAGGCGAAGCAGGTTTTCTCAGCGGTCCGCTGCAGTTGAAGTCCGGCGTGACGTTGTGGATCGCCGGCGGTGTGACGCTCTTCGGCTCACGCAATCCGGCGGACTACGACAACGGCCCCGGCACCTGCGGCACGGCGACTTCGTCGGACGCGAACGCCTGCGATCCGCTCATCAGCGTGAACGGCACGACCGGCAGCGCCATCGTGGGCGACGGCACGATCGATGGCCGAGGCGGCAGCCTGCTCACCAGCGGCCCGAACGCGGGCCTGCGCACCTGGTGGGACGTGGCCTACCAGAACAAGACCTCCGGCCTGAACCAGCAGAACCCGCGCATGATCCAGGTGAAGAAAGGCAGCGCCTTCACGCTCTACCGCATCACGGTGCAGAACTCGCCGAACTTCCACATCGTGACCAGCGGCGTGAAGGGCGTCACTGCATGGGGCATCAAGATTTTGTCGCCGAGCCTGGTCTACACAAGGGCCGGCTATGCCTGCCCCACGGGGACGACGCCGGACGCTGCAACGCCGGCCACCTGCTTCACGCCCGACACGGTGAAGAACACCGATGGCTTCGATCCTGGGCAGTCGAGCCAGGTGCTGCTGGCCCACTCGTACATCAGTGTCGGCGATGACCACGTGGCAGTGAAGTCGCACAGCGGCCCGGCGTCGAGCCAGTTGACGTTTGCGCACAACCATTTCTACTACGGGCACGGCATGTCGATCGGCAGTGAAACCGATGCGGGCCTGAGCCAACTCGCCGTCAATGACCTGTCCGTCGACGGCTTCGACAGCGCCAACGGCGGTGGCCTGCGCATCAAGTCGGACGCCTCGCGCGGCGGCCTGGTCGACAGCGTGAGCTACAGCCAGGTCTGCATGCGCAACGTGCGCCGGCCGCTGGTGTTCGACCCGTTCTACAGCAGCTCGACCGGCAGCCTCTACCCGTCCTTCACCAACATCTCGATCAGCGGCTTGCGCAACCTGGGCAGCAACAAGTACAGCAGCGGCCTGCTCACCTTCGTCGGCTACGAGCTCAACGGACAGAAGAACCCACTGACCATCTCACTGGACAACGTGGTGTTCGACGGCGCCCAGCCGGCCTTCGAGGCCGGGCACAACGGCGGCCCGAGCACCCAGCCCGCGGCCGCGCACTTCAGCTTCGGGCCGGGCGCAGTGAGCTTTGCATCGGCCATCACCGAGTCGGCAGCGAAAGACGTCACGGTCAGCGGCTCGTCCGGGAGCTCGACGGCCGTCGATTGCAGCGCGGCCTTCGTTCCACTGAGTTCGGTGCTCGCGAGCTCGCCGATCTGATTGCCGGTGCGTGTTGTGTTGCCATCGCACCCTTCAAAGTGCAGGCAGCCGACGCCATGAGTACGCCTCTGTTGGATTTCGGTGGAGCGACGGGCGTGGCGTTGACCGCATGAATGGCCGTCAGCGTCCCTGCCAGAACCGCCACCAACGGACCCGCGCGGCCCTCATCTCGAGCGGCCGCAAATCGAGGGCGTCGTAGTTGGTGAACCGCGCACCGGCACGCCTGCGCAACTCCGTCTCGAGTTCGTGGGCTATCCCGCGAGCGTGAAGGTCTCCCTCGAGTGCCTTCCTGCGCCACAGGATCGCCATTGCACTCAGTGCCTCGTCGGGAAATTCCTGCTTTGTGGTCATGAGTAGATTCCGCCGCTGCTGTGGACCTGTTTTAATTCGATGAACCGCCACCCGAAGTGGTCATCGAGACCAGCCAACGTTCATCAGCACGCTACCTGGCTGAGCACTTCGGAATGGACGATGCAGGCGCGTACGCCGTTGCCAGGGGGTTCATAGACCGGTTGGCATCAACGCGCCAGTAGCCGACCTTCATGGTGGCCATTCAATCGCCATGAGTTGACATGCAAGAGGGGTAGATGAAAAGGAGTCGGACCGCTTGGGCATACGCGCTGTACGGGCACGACGATGACTCGTACATGTTGGGGAGCGAGACGTACAAGCCCTCTCCTCAGAGTAGTGAATGGCATTTCGGAACCGTGGGCCAACCGCATCCGGCCACTTGTCCGGGATGCGGCGGAAAGGTCGATTCCGACTACATCAATCCCGGGTACCGCGTGAAGAAGCGCCGCAGAGACATCACTGCTACTTATGACGGCTATCTCCTGGTCTCAGCGCGCCTGCGCAAGGTGCTCCAAGAGGGCGGTGCGACGAGACAGGACTTTGTTGCACTACCGGCCGACCCAGACTACTTCTGGCTGCGTCCGCAAATAGCACTGGAATACTCTGCAGCTGAGCGTGCAAAACGTTGCCCGTCGTGCGGGCGGTTTGCCGATGAAGTCGTCCCCATCCCGCTGTTCTTGGGGGAACTTGTTGAGCCCATCGCAGCAGGGGTATATCGCTCGCGTCTTGAGTTTGGCTCGGTACCTCTGAAGGCGTTTCAAGTCGTCGTCGGGGTGCAGACCGCACTGGCGATCCAAGTAAACTCCTTGGTGGGTATCGGACTGGAGCAGCTTCGTGCGTAGCTGACGAACGTCAGGTTCGCAGAAGAATGTACAGCCGGGTTGGGTAGCGCGGATTCAACCGGTCGATGCAACAGATTGGCCGAACATCCCAACCTGTGTCTGATAGTTGAGAGTCAACATGAACAAGCTCCTCGTATTCCAACTTGCAGTGCAAAGCTCCTACGCCGAGAACGTCGAACGTGACGCAGAAGGCGATCGCTTTGACACGATTCAATGGTGGTTCTCGCACGACGAAACGTGGCGAATCAAGACATATGCCATCGACCAGGACATACACACGCACCGCATAGCTGGCCCGGTAGAAGAGCAGGTCGCCATGGAGAACACCATGAAGCACTACGAGGATGTGGTAGCCAGAGCATTCGCAGTCGAGTTTGACGATCTGAATGACGAGCGGGAGGTATCGGAAGCCATGGAGGACTTTGGAGGCGCTCCTTCGCTCGAGATCGCGAGAAATGGCAATGCCTTCGCATTTTGGAATCCATCGCGCCTCAAGTACACGTCAAGGACGACACCCACATGACGTGCAACCTTTCAATCGAGAGAACCTGCCGCGGCACGCCGGGTTGAACCTCCCATCTCAAACGCCATCCGTTGTATGGATTCCAATGAACGTCTGGCGATCACTGCGTACTCGAAGGGTCGACGTCGTGAGCAAGCGGTGCGAGAGGCAAAGGGCGGTCATCACGGGCCTCTCGGGCCCTCGAAACGAACTTCCGGTTCAGACTGAGGCTGTGTGAAAACGCAGGGAAACTGTGTATGGCATGCCGCTGCACAGCTGTTGCATCTTCTTCTTGGTGGGCTTCCTGCTTGGGGCTGTAGTCTTCTGTCTTCACGCTGCAGCCATCAGCTCGCTCGTTGAGAGAGCGAGGGGGCGGTGTTCAGGGACGCCCGGCGGCCACAAGCGGGCAATCATCCCAACCCACCAATTCGCACAGGAGTTCGATTGACCACCGACCATGAGGCACCTGCTCGCTACAAGGACTGGGTTGCCCACCTGCGGACTTCGACTCCGGGAGAGTGGTCCGTAACCTCCTACGAGGATGATGCCAAGAGCCATTCCATCCTCATCTTCAAGAGCGTAGATTCAGATGGGTCGCTTCTGTCGACCGTGGGGTTGATGGATGTAAACCTTGGCACTGCGACCGGACCGGAACTGCGCACGGAGATCCTGCTGGACCAATGCGGCCACGATTCGCAAGCTGCCAATGTCCTGGCAACCATTGCCTTCTACGTGCTGAAGAACAAATGGCGACCCTCGCCTGGCATTGTCTTTGAGCAGATGTTTGCCCTTGAGATGCCCGACGTGCCCTTGCCTCACGTGCTTTTTGTTCCGCCGTATCAATGGGCCGATTCCAGAATGACCAGAGTCCGGATCGGTGAGCGCACTGTCTATCCGCTTTTGGCGCTCCGCATCTCCGAATCCGAGCGCCTGTTCGTTTCCGCGCAAGGCCATGAAGCGCTCCAAGCAATTTGGGAAAACCGTCAAACAGCTGTTCTAGATTGGACCAGGAGCGGGGAAATCCAGGCTTGAGACGGATTCCGCCGCCAGAAGTGGACGCTGCCTTCGCTCCTGTGCACATAGAGTTTTCAAAAGTCTTCGAAAACAACCAGTCCTGTTTCCGACCTATGAAAAATACAACGCACGACTGCCGGACTCTGCGACAGGTTCGAGCCACGCTCATGGTTGTTGGCTTGCTATTCGTCTCTCAGGCACGCGCGGATCCGCGCTATGAGGAGGTCATTGCTTCTTCCGCGTGGAAAACTTTCGTGAAGCTGGCTCAAGACAACTATGTGAGCCCGTTCGACGTGCGCGCTCTCGAAGCAAGCTGCAAGAACAGGCTCCAGTCTATCGACACGTCAGTCAAGGAGCGTCCGATCGAGAACTGCATCCGTGCGGCCATCGAGAGTTTCGGTGGAAGTTCGGCGTACATCTCGTCGAAGGAGATGGCGCAGAAGAGTCCAGAGAACGTCAGCAGAATGGCCGGCGTCGCCCTGGAAATGAAGGCCCACGAAGGCGACGAGGGCTACGTCGAAATCGTTTCACCGATCGCCGGATCCCCGGCTCACCGCGCCGGTTTGAAACCAGGTGATCTGGTCTACTCGATCGACGGTGTGCTCACCAGATCCTTGACGCTTGCGCAGGCCGTCGCAGCTCTGCGCGGAGAAGCGGGCACGAGCTTGACCTTGCTGGTGGTCCGCCATGGCTCCAAGGCGCCCCTCGGATTCGTCATGACGCGAGAGCCGATCGCTCCCCTCGCTTCTGTCCGGGCCCGGCCGGTATCGCCCGGGACGGCCTATCTGCGAGTCGGCCGGTTCAGGGACACAACACCCAACGAGGTGATTGCCGCGATTTCGAAACTTCGGCCAGCCGACCGCATTGCATTGAACAATCTGGTCCTCGACCTCCGCAGCTGCTATGGTGGTCTACTGAATTCCGTCGTCGGCGTCGCCGCGCTCTTCGTGCCGTCAGGGACGAAGGTTCTGAGCAGCAAAGGTCGGCGACAAGACGCAAACAGGGATTTTCGAGCGGTACCGCAAGACTATGCGGGCAAGCCGCGGGATCCGGTCGATGAACCGGTGGTCAGCGCACTCAGGTCGGCGCGTCTGGTCATCCTGGTAGATGACCACACGGCCGCCGGCGCCGAGGCAGTCGTTCAAACCCTCAGGGAGCAACGCAAGGCCGTGGTGATCGGCCAGGCGACGTTCGGGGCGGGCACTATCGAAACCATCCTTCCCCTTGAAGAAGGCGCAGCGGTACGACTTTCCACGGCGATGATGTACTCGCCAGCCGGGCTCTCGTGGGACCGCAGCGGCATCCAGCCGGATATCCAGATGCCGGCACCCGACAACCTCAAGTTTGAGCTCGGCGATCCTGGTACCGATGCGGGGCTCGCCAGAGCTGTCGCGTTCCTGGTCGCGAAGTCCGGCCGATAGCCTGATATTGGCTCCCGCGACGCCATGAGCCGAATGGTCGGAAGCCGCCAATAAACCTTGCTTCTATCCACAAGTTTCAAGCCTGACGGTCCACCAAGGACCGGCTCGTCCCGTGACTGCCGCACGACATGCAGTCGGCCGCGAGGAGCGCCAGGCTCAGGCCCAGCGGCGGTGGAGCGAAGGCAATCCCCGGCGCCGACCAATGGCCTGTGATGAAGATCACCGCGCCATCGCGATGCTCGCAGTACGGCTGCACTCAGCCGTACCCCGGCCACACCCAGTAGCCGCCAGTCCAGATCGCGCCCGCGAACGGAGCGGGCGGCGGCGCCCACGCCATGGCGATCGGTTGCGGCTGATACAGCGGCGGATCGACATCACGCTCACGACGGGCGGCGCCGCAGGAGCGACATGCACTGGCCGAACAACGGCATGGTGCACGGGAGGCGATGGTGGTTGAGCGACACAGCCCGTCATCAGCGCCGTCAATCAGTCCCGCGAGCCGGGCAACGGGAAGAGAAGATCGATGGCTCATTCGATGTTTGGAGTTGCGTGCGCTGCGGCACACGCACGCCCCAACAGTCTTTCAAATTTTGACGATGACACGAATCCGGAGGATTTCTCGCAGCGCGGAAATTCCGTGTTCAAAGCGCCGATCTGTCAGGTTGTGCTCAGACGAAAGTAGCTGTCATTAGTCCTCCACATGAAAGAGAATTTTCATTGGAGTGCAATGTCAACTATGGCTCGATGGGAGCGTTGTGATTCGATGCACATCACCACGCCTCGCCAGATCGGTGGCCGATTCATCTCGTCGATGACGCTTGCTATCCTGATGATCCCCATCGCGCACGCCAGCGCCTTCGTTCATCCAGGCGCTCTACATACACAGGCCGATTTCGACAGGATGCGGAGCCAGGTCGCCCAAGGCGCGCAGCCCTGGGTTGATGGTTGGAATCAGCTCCTGCGCAACAACCATGCGTCGCTGAGCTGGACACCCCATCCGCAAGCGACGGTCTACCGTGGCAAGGACGGAACGCACGGCGAGAACTACGGCGCCCTGTACCAGGATGCGGCCGCGGCCTATGCGTTGGCCTTGCGCTGGAAGGTCGGCGGCGACGATGCCTATGCGGACAAAGCCATCGGCATTCTCGACGCATGGTCCGAATCGCTCACCGCCATCGGCGGCAGCTCCGACAAGTTTCTGGCGTCGGGCATCTACGGCTACCAGTTCGCCAACGCGGCCGAAATCATGCGGAGTTATCCCAAGTGGTCGGCGGGAAATTTCCAACGCTTTCAGAAGATGATGTTGGAAGTCTTCTATCCGATGAACCACGATTTCCTGGTCCGGCACAACGGTGCAAAGATTGACCACTACTGGGCCAACTGGGATCTCGCCAACCTGGACGCCATGCTGGCGATCGGCATCCTCACGGACCGGCGGGACATCTACAGCGAGGCGGTGGACTATTTCAAGCACGGCAAGGGCAACGGTGCCATCGACCAACTGGTGTGGAGGCTCTACCCGGACGGACTGGGGCAAACGCAGGAAAGTGGTCGCGACCAGGGCCACAACATGCTCAACGTCGCACTGCTCGGTGCGCTGTGCCAGATGGCGTGGAACCAGCACGAGGATCTGTTCGGCTACGAAAACAACCGGGTGCTGCATGGCATTGAATACATCGCCAAATACAACCTCGGTGAGGACGTACCGTACACCCCGTACCGCAACAGTGACGTCACGCAGGAAGTGATCTCGCCAGCAGGCCGCGGCGATCGGCGCCCGGTCTGGGAGCTCTTCTACAACCACTATGCGGTGCTGAAGGGGTTGAATGCCCCTTACACGCGGAAGCTCGCAGAGAGGATGCGGCCTGAAGGAGGCGGTGGAAACTATGGCCCGGACAGCGGCGGCTATGACCAACTGGGCTATGGCACTCTGACCTATACCCTGATGCCGGCCGCGAGTATGAAGGGACCGGTACGCTAGTTTTACTGAATGAATGAATCGCCCCCGGGGGCGATTCAAGGCTGTTGCTGAGGAAGTCCATGCTCCACACCTCGTTGACCGTGCTGGCAAGTTGTACCGGTACGCGCTCGTTGGCGGGCCGCTTGATCTTCTTGCGCATGCGCATCGCCAAGTTTGCGGCGCTGTAGAACTGGTAGACCTTCTTGTGGTTCACGCCGGGGAAGTGGGGGCGCAGCATGTCGTGGATGCGGCGACATCTGGCGCGCAGCACACGTGAGAATCACCTCAAACGATTTCGAGGGCCTCTGCCCATACCCTGTTGAAAAGGGATTCCCGGGTCTTCTTGAACACGATGCTTGAATGCAGGCCGACGGCAGACTCGATCTGTGTCGTCTTGCCAAAGTCCGCACTGGAAACCCAGACCGTGTCCGGCGCCACAAGCACGACTTTGGCATTGGTGTTGGGATGCAGTGCGATGCGCACTTCAGGGAAGTGCAGCTTGAGCATCCTCGCCTCCCTTTGTGCGGCGGCGTTCGCAATGATGAATATGTCTCGGGGGCGCTTGCCCAAAGTCTGAGAGATGTATTCCGGATCCGGAAGTGACCCGGTCATTATCAAGACGGGGCCGATGACGCGTGCAATTTGAGCTAGGCGTGTATTCCACGTGCTAGCGCAAATGGACATCTTCGCGTCCTCGCAGGAG
Source organism: Variovorax sp. YR566 (assembly GCF_051992195.1). NCBI lineage: Bacteria > Pseudomonadati > Pseudomonadota > Betaproteobacteria > Burkholderiales > Comamonadaceae > Variovorax > Variovorax sp. YR566. The sequence continues at coordinate 179,057 of NZ_CP197093.1, forward strand.
AACGCGAAGCCTCGGCGGTCGTCGCTGAAAACCATGTGTTGCTTTGAATCCTGAGCGATTGTCTCTGCGGGGGCGCGAGGCGATTGCCATGGGAAATGAGCGAGTGAATTTCATTTTCAGGGCCAATAAAAGCAAACAAATGTGAACGAGTTGGCGTTCATGGCCGAAATCGAATTGCGCCGGGCATTCGTGAACTTTCGTTTAGAGAATTTGCAATCAGTTGCACTAGAGTCCGCCCCCGGGTCGGGCAGGCAGCACCGGCCACACCCGTGCCGCGCACGCAGTTCATGCCAGTGCGCCATTCGCTCTCGACCATCAGGACTCACGATATGAATAAGGTATTCCGCGTCGTTTGGAACGACGCACTCGCTCTCTGGACCGTTGCATCCGAACTGGGGCGCGGTCATTCGAAAGCACACGCCGTTGCCGGCGCGGCAGGCGCAGCGGTGACACTGGCTCTGGCCACGGTGTCAACGCCGGCTTCCGCGGATTGCGTGGCTGGGGGTGCTGCCATCGCCTGCAGTGCGGCAGGAGGAACGCAGGGCACGACCGTCGGGACGGGACCGGCCACGGCTGCCAACACCTCGGTGGATGTCCAGTCGGGTGCATTGGTCAGCACGGGCAACAGCTCCGCGATCAGCCTTGGCAACAATGCCACCATCACGGTTCGCAGCGGCGCCACGGTCCAGAACAGCTCCACCAACGGAAACAGTTCGTACCCAGGCGGCATCGGCGCCAACACCGTCGAGTTCAACAGCAACAGCACCATCACCATCGAGCAAGGCGCCAACGTCTTCGCGGATGGAAGCGCCGGCAATTCGGAGGCCATCAACCCCGTCGGCAGCGGCAACACGATCATCAATCACGGAACCGTGCGATCGACCCACGCCGCAATCTGGTTCCAGGCGAACTCCGGCAACAACACCATCGTGAACACCGGCACGATGGAAGCGGGCTATGTGGCGGGCAGCAGCAACCCCGGCACCGCCACGGTGTTCGGTGCCAACGGCACCTCTGCCGTCGATTTCACCAACAAGGGCAGCGTCATCGGATCGCTCAACTTCGCAGGCGGAAACGATGCATTGCATGCCTACACGGGCTCCTCGATCACCGGCAACATCAGCGGCGGAGGCGGCGCCAACCTTCTGACGCTCGAAAGCGAAGACGGCGGCGCCTCGACGTTTGCGCCGCTCTCCCTGGCCGGGTTCCAGACGCTGCAGAGCAATGCCGGGGTCTGGACCTTCAACGTGGCGCTGCCGTCATCGGGCATTACCAGCGCGACCGTCAATGGCGGCACCCTGATCCTGGGCGCCGATGCCAGCACCTACACGGGCAGCATGACCGTCGGCTCGGGCGGTGTGTTGCAGAGCAGTGCGCAATTCGCGCCGGCAGCAATCACCGACAACGGGCTGGTGCGTTTCGCCCAGCCCGACAACGCAACCTACGCCGGCCTCGTGAGCGGCACGGGCGGCATCGAGAAGACCGGCGCGGGCACGCTCACGCTGACGCAGGACCAGGCCTTCACCGGCACCACCACGATCAGCGCCGGTGTGCTGCAGCTTGGCAGCGGCGGCACCACCGGCTCGGTGAAAGGCGACATCGTCGACAACGCGACGTTGACCGTCCAGCGCTCGAACGCGCTGACGCTGTCGGGCACCATCAGCGGCTCCGGCGCGCTTGTGCAGGCCGGCACGGGCACGACGATCCTCACCGCCGACAACACCTACGCCGGCGGCACCGTCATCAGTGCCGGCACGCTGCAACTCGGCAACGGCGGCACCACGGGCAGCATCGTGGGCAATGTCCTGAACAACGCGACGCTGGTCATCAACCGCTCGGACGCGCTCACGCTGTCGGGCACCGTCAGCGGCACCGGCTCGCTCGTCAAGGAAGGCGCCGGCACCACGACGCTCACCGCAGCCAACAGCTACGGCGGCGGCACCGCGCTCAAGCAAGGCCGGCTGAACGTCGGCAACAACCTGGCGCTGGGCACCGGCACGCTGGCGATGGACGACGGCACCACGCTCGGCTTCGCGGCCGACAGCCTGAACCTCGCCAACGCCGTGGTGCTGACCGGCAACAACGACCCGGTGATCGACACCGGCAGCTTCAGCGCCACGCTCAGCGGCAACATCACCGGTGGCGGCTTCATCACCAAGATCGGCAGCGGCACCCTCACACTCTCGGGCTCCAACAGCTATACCGGCGCGACCGATGTGGCCGAAGGCACCCTGAAGGCCGGCGTCGCCGGCACCTTCAGCGCAGCCTCGGCGCACACCGTGCAAAGCGGTGCCACGCTCGACCTTGCAGGCTTCAGCCAGACGGTTGCCTCGCTCGCCAACAGCGGCACTGTCACCTTGGTAGGCACCACACCGGGCACCACCCTCACCGTCAACGGCGCCTATGTGGGCAACAACGGCGTGCTGCGGCTGGGCACCTTCCTGGGCGACAGCGCCAGCGTGAGCGACCGGCTGGTGCTCAACGGTGCAAGCGCCTCGGCCAGCGGCAAGACCAGCGTGCAGATCACCCAACTCGGTGGCCTGGGCGCGCTGACCACGGGCAACGGCATCGAAGTGGTCTCGGCGCTCAGCGGCGCCACCACCACCGCGCAGACCACCAAGGATGCGTTCTCGCTCGCGGGCGGCCACGTGGATGCGGGCGCCTACGAGTACCGCCTGTATGCCGCCGACGCCAGCGGCGCTGGCGAGAACTGGTACCTGCGATCGACCACCACGGCAACGACGGGCACGGGCGGATCGACAGGCGGCACAACGGGCGGTACCGGCACGAGCGCCGTGCAAGTGCCGGCCTACCGAGCCGAAGTCCCGTTGCTCTCCGCGCTGCCCAGCCAGGTACGCCAGGCGGACCTGGCCATGATCGGCAACCTGCACCAACGCATCGGCGACGATGATGTCAAGGCAGGCGCTGCAGCATCGACCGACACCGAGCGCCGCGCCTGGGGCCGCGTGATCGCCACCGATATCGACATCCGCCAGCAAGGCACCGTCGACCCGCACAGCAAGGGCAACGTCAAGGGCTTCCAGGCTGGCACCGATCTGTTCGCCACATCGAACTGGCGTGCCGGCGTGTACGTCGGCCAACTCGACGGCAGCGTCAGGGTCAGCGGCTTCGCCAGTGGCATCGCCAACCTGGCCGTTGGCTCCAACGACCTGCGCAGCCAGTACCTGGGCGCCTACGGCACCTGGACTGCCGACTCGGGCTTCTATGCCGACGCCGTGCTGCAGGCCGGGCGGCACCGTTACACCGTCGAGCCGCTGTCCACTCAGCGCAGCTCGGGCAAGGGCGACAGCCTGACGGCATCCATCGAGGTGGGCCAGGCATTCGCAATGGGCGACAGCGGCTGGAAGATCGAGCCGCAACTGCAGCTGATTCGCCAGCACCTCAGCCTGGACGACATCGCGATCTCCGGTGCGACCGTGCGGCAGGACAGCGACGACGGCTGGATCGCGCGCGTCGGCGTGCGCGTGAAGGGCGAGATCTCCACGAGCCTCGGCACGCTGCAGCCGTACGGCCGCTTCAACATCTACAAGGCGAGCGGCGGCGCCGACGTCGCCCGCTTCATCGGACCTGCCGCCACGACCGACATCACGAGCCGCACCGGCTCTACCGTCAGTGAACTCGCCGGCGGCCTCACCCTGGCGCTGAACCAGACCACCAGCATCTACGGCGAAATCGGCAAGGCGTGGGCCTCGGGCGGCGCAACGGATGTGAAGACGTCCTTGCAGGGCTCGCTCGGATTGCGTATGAAGTGGTGAGGGCCCGCCGCGCCATGAATCGGTTCTTGGTGCGGTGCATCTCGAACATCAGGAGATATCTTTGAAGCACCCATATTCCTTCGCTCCTGGGGTCCTTTCCCGCACATGCCTTTCCGGCGCATTGCTACTGTGGTCGGCGGGCGACGCGATGGCGGCCTGCACCAGCACTTCGGGCGTGAGACTGCAGGCCACGGCGGGCTCCGTGTGCAGCGCGGCCGGCAGCTACGGCAGCAGCGGCGTGCCCGGGGGGCAATCAGCACTGGGCGCATCGGGCGGCGGCATCGTCAATGCCGCGGGCCTCATCACCATGACGATGTCCCAGAGCGGCATCAACGGCGTGTACGCGACGGGCACCGGCTCGCAGATCAACCTGCTCGGTGGCCTGACGCTGGACCGCCCCGGCGCAAGCACGGGCATCCGCGGCCTGCGCGCGGCGAGCGGGGGCACCGTCACCGTGAACGGGCCGTTGTCGATCACGCTGTCCAACGGGGCCAGCAACTACGGCATTTACGCGGAGCTGGCGAACACTCGCGTCATCCTGAACGGCGACACCAGCATCACCATGGGAGCCGGGGCTTCGTACTCTCCCGGCATTCGCATGACTACGGGGGCGAGCCTCGTGTCGAACGGTGCGATGGTCATCAGCGCGGCAGGCGATTCGAGGTCCGATGCGATCGCGACCGATCTTGGCGGCACTGCGCAACTGAACGGCAGCCTGAACCTGAGCGTGAGCGGCCAGCAGGCCTCGGCGCTCAAGATCACCAGCGCCGGAACCATCACCTACACGGGCACGGCAAGCCTGAACAACTCGGGCCTCAACGGGTCGGGCATCCGTGCGGTCACGGGCGGCGTGGCAACGGCCGCCGCATCGTCGAGCACCACGATCCATTCGAGCGGCATCAACAGCATCGGCATCTCGGTGCGCGATTCCGGCTCGCAGGTGAACCTGGCGGGCCCCGTGGCGATCCAGGCCACCGGCGTCACTCAGGCGAACACGCCAAGCGGCACGCAGGAGTCGTACGCCGCGGGCCTGCTGGTCACCGGCGGCGGCGCGATCAACGCGACGGGCTCGCTCGCGATCACCACCACCGACGCCAGCAGCTACGGCGCCGCGATGCTCGCCAGCAGCCCTTCGATCAGCGCCACCGGCACCGGCTCCATCACCGCCGCTGGCAGTGCGCTGGGCTTTCTCTCGGGCTCGGGCCAGACGGCAAGCTTCGACGGCTTTGCAATCACAAGCGCATCGGGCGACCTCGTGCGCGTCGATGCAGCCACTGGCGCGGTGCTCACATTGAAGAACACGAGCGCCACCGCCAGCAGCTCCGGCAACCTGCTGCAGGCACTAAACGGCAGCAGCCTCACCTTCACCGCCGATCGCAGCACGCTGAGCGGCAACGTCGTGACGGACACCACCAGCATCGTCGACATGCGCCTGTTGAACGGTTCCAGCCTCGCGGGCAGCATCGATCCGGTGGACCTCACCGTCGATGCCACGAGCCGCTGGACGATGACGGGCAGCTCGTCGCTGAGCAGCGTGACGCTCGCGGGGCGAATCGACTTCCAGCCGCCTGGTTCGGCGGGCTCCGGCTTCGTGCCGCAGACGCTCACCGTCAACGGCAACTGGGTGGGGCAGGGCGGCATCGTGGGCATGCGCACTGCCCTCGGGGACTCCGGCTCACTGACTGATCGCATCGTCATCAACGCAGGCACCGTGAGTGGCACCACCACGCTGCAAGTGAGCAATGCAGGCGGCCTTGGCGCATTGACGACGGGCGACGGCATCATGCTCGTGAGCGCCATCAATGGAGCGACGACCACGGCGCAGACCACGAAGAATGGCTTCTCCCTGGCTGGCGGCCATGTGGACGCCGGCGCCTACGAGTACCGCCTCTACAGCGCGGACGCCTCAGGGGCCGGCGAGAACTGGTATCTGCGCTCGACCGCGCCGGCGACCGCGAGTCCGACAGGCCCGACCACCGCGACCTTGCCAACCTACCGCGCCGAGGTTCCCCTGTTCGCCGCGCTGCCGTCGCAACTTCGGCGGGCCGATCTGGCGATGCTGGGCAACCTGCACCGGCGCATGGGCGATGGCGATGGTGTCGCGTCGAATGAAAGTGCGCCGCAGGGCCAGCGTGCCGCATGGGGCCGGCTGGTGTACGCCGACATCGACCTGCGCCAGCAGGGCACGGTCGCGCCCTCAAGCGACGGGCGCCTGCGCGGCTTCCAGACCGGTGTGGACCTGTATGCGCCAACGGGCTCGGCATGGCGCGCCGGTGTGTACGTCGGCCAGCTCGAAGGCCGCGTCGGCGTGCAAGGCTTTGCGCGTGGCGTGCAGGGCACTGTGGGCAGCAACGACCTGCGCTCGCGCTACCTGGCGGCCTACGCCACGTGGAAGGACGATGAGAACGATCGCTATGCCGACGCCGTCCTGCAGGGCGGCAGCCACCGCTACGGCGTTGAAGCGACGGGCAACCAGGCCAGCTGGGGCAAGGGCCGCGGCCTGCTGGCGTCGCTGGAGGTCGGACAGGCCTTCGGGCTCGCTCCGGGCTGGCGCATCGAGCCGCAGGCCCAGGTCGTCTATCAGAAGCTGAAGCTCGACGACGCAGTTCTCTCCGGTGCCAATGTGTCGCAGCAAACCGGTGGCGGTTGGCTAGGCCGCCTTGGCGTACGCGTGCGCGGTGAAGTTGCAACGGCCGCCGGCCTGCTGCAGCCCTATGCACGCCTGAACCTCTACAGCGCCAGCGCGGGCACCGACGTCGCGCAGTTCATCAACGCGGCGGCCGTCACGCGCATCGCCAGTGCCACCGGCTACCGCAGCGTGGAGCTGGCCGGTGGATTTACCTTGCCGCTTTCGCGAGCCGCCAGTGTCTATGGCGAGATCGGTCGCCTCTATGCGATGGGCGGCGACACGCGGGCACGGTCGTCGTTGCAAGGGTCTGCTGGCGTGCGCGCGCGCTGGTAGCACGGCAGACGATTGCAAGTGGTGGGAGCGCCGCCGTGTACGTTGCCATAGGCCAAACAAGCATGCCTTGGCTATGGCTTTTTGCTGAAACCAGCTCGGCTGTGCACTCAATGCCAGAGCGAGCGGCATCGGCCTTTGCGATCACCGAGCGCCATCGTGTGCGCCGAGGTCTTCCACTTGTGCGTGGTTCGTCTCAGATCGAATGGCCGAGCACCATCGCGACGCCGGGCTGTTTGTTCGGCCGAACGAAGCTGTCGCGTGTCAGGCGTCCCATCTTGATGGTGAGCGTGTGGGTGTTGAACCATTTGTCATAAAGCCCATTGATCTCGCCGCTCGCGTACAACTGCGCGAGGCTCCTGTCCACAGCCGCGAGCAACGCAGTGTCGCCCTTGCGCACCATCACGGCGTACGGCTCGACCGACAGCGCAAGCCTGCTCAGGCTGAGCGTATCGATCGTCTTGTCGTTCGACACGAGGCCTTGCAACAGCGAGTCATCCTGCGCAAATGCACGCACCTTTCCTTCTTTCAGCGCCTTATAGGCGTCGCCGTTGTTTTCGTAGGTGGTGAACTTCGCGTCGCGCAGTTCACCATCGGCGAGTTGCTTGAAGAGCTTCTCCGAGGTCGAACCCTTGGTCAGCGCGACTGGCAGGTTCTTCAGGTCCTTCACCGTCTCCACATGAAGGCTGTTGTTCGTCAGCACGCGCATCCCGGCGACGAAAAAGGTGTAGCTGAAGTCAACCTTCTCTTGGCGCGCCATCGTGTTGGTCGTCGAACCGCACTCAAGATCGATTTCTCCTGCGAGCAGTTTCGGAATGCGCTCCGGGCCGGCCACGAGCTTGTACTGAACCTTGATGTCGGGAAGCTTGAGCTCGCGCTTGATCTCTTCGACCGCGTTCATGCAAAGGTCCACCGAATAGCCCGCGGGTTGTTTCTGTGCATTGACGAAAGAAAAGGGCGGCACGGCCTCACGTACGCCAAGCACGATCGTGCGCGTTTCGCGGATCTTGCTCATCGTGTCGACAGCGGCCTGTGCCGGCGGTGCCACCAGCGCGATGGCCATGGGAATCATCGTGGCACCCAGCAGGTGCGCGGAAATAGGGGGCATGAGGTACGACGTCAACGGCGGTTTGAATTTCGATGTCGATCACACGCCGTTGCTGCTTCGTCGACCCGCGATAGTCGAGTTCACATCCACTGCCCGTTTTCGCCCACAAAAGATTCGGATCTCCCAGTGAAGAGGGCACATGTGCCATTCGAGAGCCTTGCACACTGATTGTTCGCCGAATTGCGTACTTTCCGCTAGCCATGAAAATGGAATTCAAACACTCAGCTTTCAGGGTAATCGACGGGGCCCTGAGTGTCAGCGGCTGCGCCTCCGGTCGTCGCCAACCCCTTGTCCTACTGTGTCGCAAGAGTTGCCACACAGGCTACCAAGGAAAGTCGGGAGAAATCTCAATCTCCAGGTCGGCCGCGGACAGAACGGCACGGGCCTCGATGACATGTGCGGCATCACCCTTGAACACAGTTGGGTGATTGGTTTTCAAAAGCTTTCTGGCATCCAAAAGATTCTTTCTCGATACTTTTGCTACAGCTTTGATCTGATCGAAATCTTCATGATTTCCAAACTTTAGCCTGACCTGGTAGATGGTCGGGTCAAGTTTGATCGGTGAGGCGTAGGTAGTGACGATCGATTGGGCGTTGTGCGCGCAGCCCAGTCCTTGCAGTCGACCTTCCTGAAAGAATCTCAGGGGAGCACCGCATTTATCGCAAACAATGGGATCATTCATTTACGCTTCCCCTCAGCATCCTGTTGGATGTGCCGACGATTTGGGTCTAGTCGAGCCGCACCGCCGGCACGCCGAACAATGCAACGGTAATTGCCGCCGGCGCAACGAATAGACCATCCACTTTGGAAGAAGCTCTGCCAGCGCTGTTGGTGATCTCTCGTACGACGACCTGCATTGCGCACTGATTTTCGGACTGTGATTTGAGTCATTTGAAAACTGCGACAAATGCTCAAGATTGATGCCGGGCGGGCGTGATATTTGTCCGAAGCAGTCGATCGCCATGCAGAGAGCCAGCAGCTGAACCGCATGCATCGAAGCAGGGCATCACACGCCTGATGCAGGATCGGTTCGTGCACTGGCCGCCAGAGGACAAGGCTCGGACGTCGAACTGCGCCGAGCGTTGCCGGCCGGGGCCGTCAGAAGCAAATCGCTTGCGGAGCGAGGTGGCACTCGGATTCGTTGGACGAGCGGCAAACGAGCGGCGAGGGCAACCGCTTGGCGTTACAGGCTTCCTCGATGCGCCCGATTGGCGAATGTGTCACCGTGCCAGATGGCCCTTGAGGCCCGCGAAACTGCGAGGCCTATGGGGATTTGGCCCGGAAGCCGCCGACGACCTCGCCGAACAGACGCGCAGAGGCGTCTCGCTCAGGGCCGCAGATCAGCAGCAGGCCGACGAGCTTCCGGCTCGTGAGATAGCCGAAATACAGGAAAAGATGTTCCGCGTTGACTTCAACGGCGTAAGTCATTTCGGTTCCGTTGCCGCTCGAATGCGGCCTGATCAACCGTCGAAGGACTTCGATGCCACCGGGGCACTGCTGCTTGTAGGCCTCGATCTGGCTGTTCACGTTGGTTTCCGCAGCAGCGTGACCCCTTTCTTCCACTGTCGTGAAGAAGCCGAGCTCAAGAATGAGCGTTGCATCTTCTTCATCGGAACGGAAATTGAAAGTGCTCGGATTCGAATTTGAGGCCTCTTCCCAATGATCGGGAAGGTCGATGAAGAACTCCTCGTGAGAGTGACGCGTAGCCCTGCGAGGTCGCGTCTCGCCGCAGGGTGCTGCAGGTGGAACTGAGAACGTGTAGTTGAGCTTCAAGGCGGCCTCTTTCTTCGCCAAAACCGATCTATCCATGGATCGAGCGTCTACCAACAACTCGCAATCTTTGCGTTTTCTGCCGAATTGCAAATTCCGAGCCGGTCCAGGAGGCATGCATTTGCCAATGCATGAAGGGCCTGGCACTAGTTCACGATCTCGGTCCTTTCCACGCATGAATCTTGATCAAATCTTGCGGAGGCAGCGGCGCTCCTGTCTCTCGCCGCACCATTCTGTTCGTGGTCATCTTTACCAATCAAAAGGAGTAGGTAAATGGGTTTTCTGTGGTTCCTCATTATTGGACTTGTTGCCGGCTGGTTGGCTGGTGTTCTTGTCAAGGGCGGCGGTTTCGGTCTCATCGGGGATCTCATCGTCGGCGTCATCGGTGCCTTCCTCGGGGGCTTCCTCTTCAGCACGTTCGGCGTTTCCTTGGGCGGTGGCCTCATCGGCAGCCTTGTCGTTGCCACCGTGGGTCTTTGTTGACCGGACCCTATCCCGATCTGGAACTTGCATGGGGCGGGCTCCACAGCTCCATTCTTCCGTTGGGCCGGCACGCGCCTAGGCTGACGCCGGGATGGGTCGGTGTCAGTCTTGAGTTGCCGTCGTGCGCGAGCGACGCGGCCGCGCGCCAGGAGTAGCCTTCGCCACGAACACCTCGCGCAGCGCATCCTTCGCGCGCGTTTGCCAACCAGGTCCGGCCGCCTTCAGCGCCTCTAGCACGGCCGCATCCAGCCGGATGGTGGTCGACACCTTGGCATCGGCCCTGGTGCTGCCAGCGGGGCGCCCACGCTTGCGCGCCTCGATCTGTGCGGGCGTGTGTACGGCGGCATGCTCGTCGCGCTTGGCTTCGCCGATGCTGGACAGAAGCGCGGCCTTGAACTCGGCTATCTCAGGATCTCTGTGTTCAGACAATGGCTGCGTCAGGCGCCCGGTGCAAAACGCTCGTCGTTGGCCATGGTTGCAGCAAGATCTTCACGAGGGCTCACTTCCTTTGCGATGACCTTGCCAACAGTCTTCTGTGCCACCTTGAAGTCATAAGTCGCTTGCATGTTGATCCAGCCCACTGCGTCGGCCTCTTCGCCGCCGAAGTAACGGGTCAGACGCAGCGCGGTGTTCGGCGAGATGCCGCGGCGCTCGAGCACGATGTCATTGACGCGGGAAGCAGGCACATGCAGCGCCTTCGCCAGCGCGTTAGCAGTCATACCAAGGGGCTTCAAGTAGTCCTCGCGGAGGACTTCACCCGGGTGAACCGGGCGCATTCCATTTTTAAACATGGCGCTCTCGCCTTTCTTTTATAAGCCCGCCAGTTTGGGCGGATCCGCATAAGCGGGGTTGAACAAGTTTGCAGGGCATTTGACGCTGCCCTGCGTGCGTTCAGTGTGGATCGCAGATCAACACGTCGTAAGGTCCGGCGTCCCCCCATTTGAAGATCAGGCGCCATTGCTGGTTGATCCTGACGTGCCAGGCTCCGTCGTAAAACTTCAGGTCGTTGCCGGGTGGCATCTTCATGAAAATCAACGTCGGCGCTGCGTCCAACTGGGTCAGCTTGCGGATCGCCACATCCTTGATGTTCGCGAACTGAGGTGAAAAGCTCTTCGGATCGTGTGGTCCACGGCATGAATGCTGGATTCTTGGTGGTGCCCGTCATAGGTCAGCCGCCGAGCGAATCTCCTGGGTGATGAGTTGCAAATTCTCGTTTCGATTCGACGAAAGGCGAATTCCCTCGCTCCACAGTTCCTGCTCAAACTCATCGGCCATGTGGAGCTTGCGCCTTTCCAGCGGCCGTGCACGCCACCGGGTAAAAGCCTCCTGCCGCGCTTGGGTGTCCGCCTGTTGTTTGTTCAGTTTCGCCATCGTGGATCCGTTTGGTTGGTTGAAGAGCTCCAATGATCTCGTCACGACAGTCGAGCGATACCTGCGATGCGGATCTGCTGGGTTGCGAGTCGGCGCACAAAAAAAAACCTCCCAGTCTTTCGATGGGAGGTTTTCTGTCTTGCGGAACACGTTCGGCGATTGCGGAACAGTGCTCCTTAAGAAATAGCGCGGAAGCCGCGCAGTTCCTAGTGTTGGTGGTGGGCCCTGAGTGACTCGAACACTCGACCTACGGATTAAGAGTCCGCTATTTGCGACTGCGGTGGGATTCGGCCAATGCGGCTTCGGTTTCGAGCAGCAGTTCGCCTGCGGTGCGGCCGAGAGCGTGCGCGATGCGCAAGATCATGGCGAGCGTTGGCATGTGCTCGCCACGTTCGATTTTTCCCATATGGGATCGTTCGATACCGGCCTGATGGGCCAAAGCTTCCTGTCCAACGCCATCCGCTGTGCGGAGCGCTCTCACGACTGCGCCAAACGCAAGGGCAGGCTCAGCCTCGAATGTCGTTGCCCCTAGCGGCCTTCCTCTCCGAGTGACGTGCTTCTGCATAGACAGAAGGCTCGGATCTAGAGACAATTAAAACCACGTTATCTTTAACTCATTGCCATTCTTCTGGGGAACCTCTCTCAGTTGAACTACGCATCGTCGCTGTCCACGAAATCCAAATGACGCATCGTCAAGTCGCATCGCCTCTGCCGATGGCACGACCGCTCCGACTGCCGGAGTCGGTCACGCGTGTCCGGCCGCGGCAGCCCGCACCTGTCGTGCGCAGCCTGTCCGCGGCCCGCATCGGCGCGCAGGTGAGGGCGCTTCGCATGGCGGCAGGGGTGTCCGGCGGCGCGCTGGCGCAGGCCTCGGGGATCTCTTCCTCGATGCTCTCGCGCATCGAGCGCGGGCTGGTTTCGCCTTCGGTGGAGACCCTGGAGCGCCTCGCGCAGGGCCTGCACGTGCCGGTGTCGCGCTTTTTCAGCGACCAGGCGCGCCGCACGGATTTCTGCCATGTGCGAGCTGGCCGTGGTGTCCTTGTCGACCGCATCGGCGCCGTGGCGGACTACCGCTACGAACTACTGGGCCACCTGCTGTCGGGCAACCTGTTCGTCGAGCCCTACCTGGTCACACTGCTGCCAGGCGCCGATCCCTATGTCACCTTCCAGCATCCGGGTCTGAAGTTCCTGTATTTCCTCTCCGGGGAGGTCCGCTACCGCTACGGCGCCAAGGTGGTCGAGGTGAGGGCAGGGGACTCGCTGTTGTTCGATGCGACTGCGCTGCACGGGATCGAGGCGATCCAGGTCCAACCGGTCTCGTATCTGTCGGTGGTGTTCACGCTGCGCGAGTGAAGGCGCAAGCGACACACTGAACAGTTGAGGGTTCGGATCGGCCAGGTTCGACGGTGGGTGGCTCTGTTCGGCGTCGTAAGCCGCGCCCGGCTGCATAGAATGGGGTAGTGACTGTCTTGCACTTCATTCACCCGAACGATACGCTCACACTTCGCAAGGAGCGCAGCGCTTTTTTCACGCCCGACGACATCACCCGGTTCGTCTCTAACTGGGCCTTCGCGGCGCTGAAGACCTGGTGATGGAGCCCTGCGCAGGCGACGCCGCCTTTCTTGTCGCAGCCGTCCCGCCTGCGCGAACTCACTCCAGACCCGGATGTGCGGCCGATCGTCGACGGTGTGGAAATCACGCGCACAGCGCGCGCGTCGCCGCCCAACGCGTCCGGGAAGCTGGGGGACGGCCCAGATCCGCCACAGCGACTTTTTCGTGATCGAACCTGAGCCGGTCTCCGACACGGTGATCGGCAACCGCCCTACATCCGCTACCAGGACTTCTCGGGTGAGTCCCGTGTGCCGCAACGGATCAGTTGCCTCACCGATATTTAATGCTCTTAATTTCAACCCAAGGTGGATTGCGTTGAATTTAGGAGGAAATCGGAAAGTTCATTGCTGGATTCGAGGGACTCCGCATGGGCGTGGTGGAGACGGCCGTGCAACTGCACGGGGAGGGAGGCGCGCCGCCGCAAAAGGCCCCTGAAGCAGGGGCTGCTGCGAACCCGTCTCTCGTCGCGCTCTGCACCCTCGCGCGCTTCCACCAGATTGCAGCCTGTGGATTTCCGTTTCGTTTGACCCGATTATCCATTGAGCGCCGACCCGCCTCTGCATGCTGATACGTGAGACCGATGCGCACGTGCTCTGGGATATAGACAGGTCAAGCGCCGATGGAAATGTGGGCTATGCAGGCGCGGAAATCAACAGATGGCGTTCTTATGCGCCTGGCTCAAGGCATCTGCCTTGGGGTCGGTCGGTACGCCCCAGGGATCTGTTTTGGCGACCGTGTTGCCCAGCGCGATTGCCCCGAGAACAAGCACCGTTCCGACGCCCGCGCCGATGGCGCATTCAGGCGCGACACCCACGCCGCTGAACCAGACACCTGCGCCAGCCCCGATGGCGCAACCTGCGGGATTCAATCCGAGGGGATCGATCCATTCCAAGGGGTTGGCTGCGTACTGGTGCAGATTGAGTCCGCCCTGTAACCCGATCGGGTCCTGGCTGACATAGATTCCCATGCCCGGGTCGTAGTAGCGGTGGCGGTTGTAGTGCAGGCCCGTTTCCGCGTCGTGGTGCTGGCCCGGCAATCGGATCGGCTGGTCGATGTCGTGAGGGTTGTATTCCTCCTGCAGAGTGCCCCAGGGGTCATGGCGGGCCATCCACACCAGTTCCCCGCGCTCGCAAGAATCTTGGACTGATTGATGCCGTAAGCCCGAGGCTCTCTCGGTATTCGACAGGACCGAGAGGATTGATTCCGTCTCGCAGTGCCCCGGTTTTGCGACAGAGCCACGAATCTCCACATCGGGCTTTCGCTATCATGCAGAGCCCGCAACCTGCGAAAGATTTCTCATGAAGGAAATCACACACAAGATTCCTTTGCGGCTTGCGGCTCGGTAAAACTGATGATCGCGGAGGCAGCCGCAGCGAGGGCTGCCGTCAGGGCAATGGCGAACCAGCCGATGTTGGCGACGATGGTGCCCGCGACTGCAGCGCCCAGGGCGCCGGCGGTGTAGTACAGAGTCAGGTACACCGCGCTCAGCGAACCTGAGCATGCCGGATTGATCGCAACGATTCTTGCTTGGTTGGCGACTTGCGCAGCAAAGCAGCCGGCGTCGAAAAGGGCTAATGCAGTGGCAGTCCAAACCGGGCGCCCGAGCGACATGACAAGAGCGCATGCCGACAGTGATGCGGTGGACAAGGCGACAAGCATTACAGCGCGAGTTCCGAAACGATCAGCAAGGCCGCCTGCGATCCGTGTGACGGCCAGGCCGAGCAGGCCGGCAAGGCCAAAGAGGCCGATGCTTGCCGAACTCAAGTTGTAGGGCGCTCCAGCCAGGCGGATCGCCAAGCCGACCCAAATAAGATTGAAGGCAAAAAACCACAACATGCCCGCACAGACGCTTTGGCGTAGCGCGGCGGATTCGCGCCATAACTGCGGAATCAAGCGCAGCGTCGCGAAGTAGCCGGCGGTCGTTTTTGTCTCGCGTTTCGGCAAGAGCGGCCAGGCGAAAAGCGCTGCGAGGATCGCAAATGATGCAAACCAGTGGAGCGCCCCTCGCCATCCCCACCACTGAGTCAAAAGCCCGCCGACGAAGCGGCTCAGCAGAATGCCCGCGGAGATCCCTGCTGATACGGCGCCCATGGCGTGGGCCCGCCTGTCGGGTGCGCAATACTTGCCCACCACGGCGTTGCACTGGGCAGCGACCGTTGTCGTCGCGCCCACCAGAATGAAGCAGCCGAGCAGCACAACGGGGCTGGGTGCCGCCGCTGCAAGGACCAGAGCGAGCGCGAGTGCGGCCATTTGCCCGGGGATGAGTACTCGCGGGCTGATCCTGTCCACCAGGGGGACTAGCAGGGCCAGACCGACGATATAGCCGAGCATCGTGGCAGATGCGACCGTCGTGATAAGAGATACCGGCACCCGGAAATCAGCAGCGATATCAGCCAGCGCTGGCTGAAGTGCGTAGTTGTTGGCGATGGCTCCACCCGCGGCAGCCGCAAGTACCGCGATGGTGGTACTTGAAAGTTGCACGGCCCGATCTGTTTCCTTCATCCCCTCGTTCTGACAGCAATCGCTTCAAGCTCGACCAGGATTGAGTCCTCCACAAACGGCAGCGCATGCACAAGCGAAAAGGCCGGGCGGATCTCGCCATAGACCTCGCCGTGTGCGCGGGTCGCATCTTCCCAATGCTCAAAGTCCGCCAGCACCAGGCGGCTCTGGACGACATCGGACAAGGCGAAGTCGTTCTCGGTCAGCACCTTCTCGATGATGGAGAGTGCGTCCCGGGTCTGTGCGTAGACATCTGGACCCTTACCTGCGGTGCCGGAGATGTAGATGGTGTTGTTGATGACCACGGCACGGGAATAGCCGACCTTGGGCTCCCAGGCGGAGCCGGTGCTGATGAGTTGGCGCATGTCTTGGATTCTTTCATATGCGATTGATCTGCCTACTACCCTGGTAGTAGGCAGATCAATCATATACTACTCTGGTAGTTAGTCGGCTGATTTGCGAGTCAGTCCCTCGTCAAACGCGAAAGATCCCAGTGACCGCAGATGTCGAACTGATCGCCTCCCTGACCCGCCTGGGCTTCACACAGTACGAAGCGCAGGCCTACACGGCGTTGGTCGGCCAAGCGCCGATCACAGGCGCCGAGGTCGGACGAAGGGCGGCCATGCCGCCCTCCAAGATCTACGAAACCCTGACGCGTCTGGAAGCCCGGGGTGCGGTGCTGGTCAACAGATCCGAGCCTGTGCTTTACGCCGCCGTTCCGCACGATGCATTGCTGGAGGATCTGCGGTCACGCTTCGCCGCGGATCTCAACTCGGCCATGACCGCGCTTGATCGCTTGCCTATGCAGCAGGAGCCGGGGCTGGTGTGGTCGCTCAGCGGCAGGGGCCCGATCGTGAGCGCATTCGCGCGCGCCGTCTCGGCGGCAAGGAGTAGCATCTTCGCCGGCATCTGGGACGAGGAGATCGACGAGCTGGGCCCTGTGCTTGAAGCGGCGTCAGCACGCGGCATCGACACCCACGTGGCCATTTATGGCATCCGGACCTTAAATGGCCCCCAGACTTACGACATGGCCGAATGTGGCGCCAGCGCGAGGCTTCGCCTTTCGGGACGCCGTCTTGCCGTCGTGGTGGCCGACGACCACGACACCGTGGTGGCCGAGTTCGGCGATCGCACTGCGGATCAAGCGACTCTGACGACGAATCCCGTGGTTGCCCTGCTTGCCGTGGAATATGTCAAGGCCGACGTCAGCGGACGATTGATGATCAACGCAATGACTCCAGCCGCCTACAAGAAGCTTTTGGCGACACCCGATATGCGCGCCATGCTGCGCCCGACCAAAGAGTAGCGATTGCGCGGGGCAGTCGATCGAAGTGCTACGCGAAGCAGCACAGCGGCTGTGACAATGGCGGTAGGATGGTCCGGTGGCCAGTGGTTTGATGCCGCTTTCGCCCTTCAGCCGATGGCCAGTTTGGTGTACCTGAAGAAGATGGACGGCAGCGAGATTGAGTAATGGCGCAGCAGCCTGCAGCGGTTCTTTCGATTCCGTCCCAGCACTTCGTCGGCCAGTCGCCATCTCGCGCGGCTTCAGTCGCACGTTCGCCGCCATGACTGTTGATTTCCATCTCGCAGCGCCCCGGTTTTTTCGTGAAGCCTTGATCCGCATTCGGCACGCAACCTGCCTGATGAACAATGACTGAAAGACATTTCAATGGGGCAGCGCTCGATGGAAGTGTGGGTCGATCGAGCGCGGAAATCCACAGTCAGACAGGTCGGACCGGGACGAAGACACTCCAATAGGGAATGAGAGCACCAAGCTCGATGTTCAGATGGGTGCCTCGTCAGCGAAGAGCCGATCGTGCGTGACGCATGCTCATAGAAGCGCTGAACGCCGCCATGGCAGACGTGCTCCGAGACGAGCGTGAAACTCATCGCTCAGTACAGCACCACGCCGCGAATGGATTCGCCGCGCTTCATCAGGTCGAAGCCCTTGTTGATGTCCTCCAGCGGCATGGTGTGCGTGATCAGGTCGTCGATGTTGATCTTGCCTTCCATGTACCAGTCGACGATCTTCGGCACGTCGGTGCGCCCGCGTGCGCCGCCGAAGGCCGAGCCTTCCCACTTGCGGCCCGTGACCAGCTGGAACGGCCGCGTGCTGATCTCGGCGCCCGCTTCGGCCACGCCGATGATGATGCTACGGCCCCAGCCCTTGTGCGTGCATTCGAGCGCCTGGCGCATCACCTTGGTGTTGCCGATGCACTCGAAGCTGTAGTCGGCGCCGCCGTCGGTCAGCTGCACGATGGCGTCGACGACGTTCTCGGTGTCCTTGGGGTTGATGAAGTGCGTCATGCCGAACTTGCGGGCCATGGCTTCGCGCTCGGGGTTCAGGTCCACGCCGATGATCTTGTCGGCGCCCACCATCCTGGCGCCCTGGATCACGTTCAGGCCGATGCCGCCGAGGCCGAACACCACCACGTTGGCGCCGGCTTCCACCTTGGCCGTGAAGATCACCGCGCCGATGCCGGTGGTGACGCTGCAGCCGATGTAGCAGACCTTGTCGAAGGGGGCGTCTTCGCGGATCTTGGCGAGCGAGATTTCAGGGGCGACCGTGTAGTTGCTGAAGGTCGACGTGCCCATGTAGTGAAAGATCGGCTTGCCGTCGAGGCTGAAGCGCGAGGTGGCGTCGGGCATCAGGCCCTTGCCCTGCGTGCCGCGGATCAGCTGGCACAGATTCGTCTTGCGGCTCAGGCAGAACTTGCACTGGCGGCATTCGGGCGTGTACAGCGGAATGACGTGGTCACCCTTCTTGAGCGTGGTGACGCCGGGGCCGACGTCGACCACGATGCCCGCGCCTTCATGGCCGAGGATCGCGGGGAAGATGCCTTCGGGGTCGGCGCCCGAGAGGGTGTAGTAGTCGGTGTGGCAGATGCCGGTGGCCTTGATCTCGACCAGCACTTCGCCGAATTTCGGGCCCTCGAGGTCCACGTTTTCGATGGTGAGCGGGGCTCCGGATTTCCAGGCGACGGCGGCTTTGGTTTTCATGGGGTCAAGGTTCCTCAAGGTTCAATCGCCGGGACTGCGCGGCGACGTACGTTTTCCTCGTGGCGGATGGTGAGCAGTGAGCCTCGAAGCGCATGCGCTGCAGTCAGCCTGTCCACGGAGCCCTGCAGTTGCAGAGCGCGGCGGATGGTATGTCTCTGCGCCGCCCGGGTGTGTTCAGATTTCGATACGCAGCAGCCCGGCGAGCAAGCTCTCACAAGGTGCGTCTTTCATCGTGCTCGCCCGTGCGGCGCCCGGGTCGGATAAGCGTCCGAAAAGTGCAACGCAAAAAATTCAAGTGGACGATCCCTGTTCGGGCGTCGCCCCGGCATGGTGCGAGGAGTTAATGCCTGCGAGGGCGCCGTCTTGAGGTCGAGCACCTTCGCTCAGCACGCCAAAACCCTGCGAACGGCGTATGAAAGAGCCTGGGCGATGTCGTTGCGATGAAATTTTGTCTCGAAATTCGGACGCGACTCCTGGAGCGATCTGCCTGTACTTTCCCTTGGAAATTCGGCCTTCGATATGGCCGAATATCGAGACATGGCGGCTCACAGGCGCTCCTAGGATGACACCGCCGCATCGATTCACGTCACACGGTGGTCATGCGTTCCGTGCACCAGCCGCCCCGTTTCGGGGCATGTTCGTCGAACAGAGGAAACCATGTCTACCACTCTCGAGATCAATTCCATCCGCCAGGAATTCCCGGTCACCAGGCGGATGCTCTACCTGGACTCCGCGCACCAGACACCCATGGCGACCTGTGTGCGCCAGGCGCTTTCCGAATTTCTCGCGGAAGGCAATGAAATGGCTGGCCCGAAGCCGGTGTGGATGCGCCGCGTCGAGTGTGCCCGGGAAGACGTCGCGGCGCTGCTGAATGCATCGCCCAGCGAGATCGCCTTCACCAAGAACACCTCCGAAGGCCTCAACATCGCCGCCAATGCCGTTCCGCTTGCGAACGGGGACACCGTCCTGATGCTCGAGGGCGACCATCCGAACAATGCCTATGCCTGGCTCAACCTGAAGCGCAAGGGCGTGCAGGTGCGCTTCGTGAAGGTGGCAGACGACGAGATCGCGACGGCGGAGACCTTCGAGCCCTTCATCGATGCCAGGACCAAGGTCATCTCGCTGTCGCACGTGACCTTCCACGCGGGCCAGCGGCACGACATCGCCGGCATCGGCCGGCTGTGCGCGCAAAAGGGCATCTATCTGGTCGTTGACGTGATGCAGTCTGTCGGCGTGCTTCCGGTCGACGTCAAGAAGCTGGGCGTGTCCGTGCTGGCTGCCGGCTGCCACAAGGGTTTGCTCGTGCCTCAGGGCCTGGGCATCCTCTACGTGAAGGCCGGTTTGGATGAGCTGCAACCGGCCTACCTGGCGATGAGCAGCCTGGCGAATCCCCCCGAGGACTACATCGCGCGGCCCGACGATCTGGCGCCGCGCAAGGATGCGGGGCGCTTCGAGTTCGGCAACTACAACCTGCCCGATCTGCACGCCTTGTCCAGCTCGATCGACCTCATCCGAAAGACCGGTGTCGAGCGCATCGAAGCGCATGTGCTCGAGCTGGGCGATCGATTGATCGCACAGATCGAAAAACTCGATGTGCGCCTCGTTGGTCCACGTACCCGTGCCAGCCGTGCACACATCTACGTGCTGGATCTGCCAGTCGCCGAGTGGCTGGACTACTTCACGCAGAACCAGGTTCGCGTATCGCCCGAGCGCGGCGGCATCCGCATCTCCTTCGGCCTCTTCAACACCTCCGAAGACGTCGACCAGGTCGTATCTCTGATCCAGCAGCGCCTGAACCGCAGCGCCCACCCGAGCGCGGCGAGCCAGGTCGACTGATTGCCATCCGTTTTTCTTATCGACCGCAGGAGAATCTTCATGAACCCGAAGTCGTCGTTTCTCACCGTTGCAGCCGCATGCCTGCTGGCCGCGAACATGCCCAGCTTCGCCCAGACCGGCGGAGATACGCTGCAGAAGATCAAGGAAACCGGGGTGATCACCCTTGGCTACCGCGAGTCGTCCGTGCCGTTCTCGTTCCTGGACAGCCAGCAGAAGCCCGTCGGCATCTCGATGGACCTGTGCGCAGCCGTTGTGGACAAGGTGAAGCAGCAGCTGAACATGCCCAAGCTCGAAGTCAAGCAGGTGGCGGTCAACTCGTCGAATCGCATCCCGCTGGTCGTCAACGGCACCGTCGACGTCGAGTGCGGCGGCACCGCGAACAACGCCGCGCGGCAAAAGCAGGTCGCCTTTTCCGTGGCCACCTTCGTCAGCCAGCCGCTCTGGCTGGTGCGCGTGGACTCCGGCGTGAAGAGTCCGGCGGACCTCAAGGGCAAGACCATCGTGGTCACGCAAGGCTCCAACGCCGTCGGCTTCGCGCGCAAGTTCAACGAAGAGCAGAAGATGGCGCTGATGACGATCGCGGCCAAGGACCATGGCGAGTCGATGCTTACGCTGGACAGCAACCGTGCCGTCGCCTGGCTCGAGGACGACATCCTGCTGGCGGGGGAGAAGGCGAACTCGCGCAACTCGGCGTCGTTTGCCCTCATGCCCGGCGGCTTCGACAATATCTACTACGGCTTGATGCTGCGCAAGGACGATCCGGCGTTCAAGGCCCTCGTCGACGGCGTGATCGGCAACCTCATGAAGAGCGGCGAGTACGACAAGCTCTATAAGAAGTGGTTCGAGTCGCCGATCCCGCCGCGCAACGTGAGCCTGGCCTTTCCGATGACGGAGAAGCTGAAGGAGCGGATCAAGGCGCCCAGCGACCGGATCGACTGACGCACCACCACCTGAAACTGACCGGTGCTCGCGTGGCAGAGCAGGTCAAGGCGGGCATCGAAGCGTTGCCTTATGGCCAGCGCTCGGCCGCCAGGGCGCTGGGCATGACCGAACTGGAGCTGTATCGCACCATCCTGCTTCCACAGGCGCTGCGCATCATCATGCCGACGCTGACCAGCGAGGTGATGGGCATTTTCAAGAACACGTCGGTGGCGTTGGCCATCGGGCTTCTTGAGCTCACCGCCCAGGCTCGGCAGATCAATGAGTTCACCTTCAAGACGTTCCAGGCCTTCGGCGCGGCAACCATCCTCTATCTGCTGCTCGCGCTCTCCGTCTATGCGGTCATGCATGGCCTGGAAAAGCGCCTTCGCACGCCCGGCACCGAGCCCACGATCACGAGACGCCGCCTCTTTCCGATGCGAAAGGAGGCGGCGAAGCCATGAACCACTTCGACTTCTCCGTGATCGCGCAGGCCTGGCCGTTCCTGCTCAATGGACTGGTGTTCTCCCTGCAGCTCACCGCGGTCGGCTTTGCCGGTGGTCTGGTGCTCGGCATTGGCCTCGCGCTTGTGAGGCACCTCGAAGTTCCGGTCGCATCCCAGCTCGCAAGTGCGTACATCACGCTGATCCGCTCGGTGCCCCTGATCATGGTGCTCTTCTGGTTTTTCTTCCTGATGCCGCTCGTGCTGATGTGGATGACCGGGGCCTCGAGGCCGGTACAGATCGGACCTGTGTGGACGGCCTTCGTGACGTTCACGCTGTTCGAGGCCGCCTACTACGCCGAGATCATCCGCGCGGGGTTCAAGTCGATGGCAAAGGGGCAGTACGGTGCGTGCAAGGCGCTGGGGATGTCGACCTGGCAGACCTATCGGCTGATCATCCTGCCGCAGGTGCTGCGCGTCGTCAGCCCGATACTGCTCACGCAGACGATCATCCTGTTTCAGGATACGTCGCTGGTCTACGTGCTGTCGGTCACCGATCTGCTGGGAGCCGCCTCGAAGATCGCCCAGCGTGATGGACGCCTCGTCGAGATGTACCTGGCGGTCGCCGTGATCTACATGGTGCTTTCCTCGCTGACGTCGCAGCTCGTGGCCATTCTGAAAAATCGCTATGCAGTTCCGGGACGTCGGTAGAGGCCGGAATAATGCTGCCATGAGCACGACGACCAAGAAAGCGAAGAAGGCTTCGACGGCCGTTGTCGGAACACCTGTCGAGCGGCTGTTTGCGGTCCTCAACCTGGCGGCAAAGATGGGCATGATCTCCGCCGCCGACATCGTCTACCTCCTCGACCTGCCCAGGCCCACGGCACACCGGATGATCGCCACGCTGGAGGAACTGCAGTTTCTCCAGAAGATGCCCGTCAAGGGCAAGTACGCCGTCGCGCCCAAGCTGGTTGGACTGGCGACGTCGATCCTGAGCTCCACCATCGTCTATGCGCCGATCCAGGCGCTGCTGACGGCCGTCGCACAAAAGACCGGGGAGACCTGCGGCTTGGCGTTGATGTCCTCCGGCGAGGTCGAGTACATCGCGAGCGTCATGGGGCAGTCTCCGCTCACGCTGCAGTTCCAAGCCGGGCAGAAGGCGCCGCTTCACTGCACATCCAGTGGACAGATCTTCCTGGCCGCACTGCCGCCGGACGAACTTGTCAAGTTCATGGCCTCCGGCCCCTGGGAGCCACTGACACCCAAGACCGTCACCGAGCCGAAAGTTCTTCTCGAGCGCCTTCGGAAAGTGAAGAACCAGGGCTATGCAGCCAACGAGTCCGAGTACATCGCAGGCGTCGTCGGTGCGGCAGTA
Source organism: Variovorax sp. YR566 (assembly GCF_051992195.1). Classification (NCBI taxonomy): domain Bacteria; kingdom Pseudomonadati; phylum Pseudomonadota; class Betaproteobacteria; order Burkholderiales; family Comamonadaceae; genus Variovorax; species Variovorax sp. YR566. Next base: position 202,205 of record NZ_CP197093.1, read on the forward strand.
CCCATACAGAACACGGAGGGCCAGGTCGTGGCGGCGCTCACGATCTCTGCGCCGAAGAGCAGGCGCACGCTGGAGGAGGTCGTGGCGATGGTGCCGACACTGACGACATACGCGGACCGGATCAGACGGGCGATCCAGCCGCGGTGAGATCTCGGCGGCGGCAGGCAGGGTCGCTCAAGCGCCAGCTCTGACGGGCTGCATCAGGGACAGCAGTTGCATGAAACGAGACGGCAAGTATCGTTTCACAGAACTCCTGCACGGACTTCATTCCGACTTCACCTCGGTCGCGCAAACTGCCTCTCGACAGTGGTTCGGCGCTGGTAGAGGCCAGGGAGAAAAAACCGCTCGGGGAACCGCCTCGATGCCGACCGCTGTCGCTTTTTCACACGCAGGCTCATAGGCCCGGTGGCGACGCTTCAGGGTTACAACGGCGCCCCAGACTGCGAGTTATTCGGACCTTCTCCGAGGGAGAGCAACCAGTGGTTGAGGTATCGAGGAAGCGGGTTCCGATCCAACCTTGCACGAGGAAAACGTCTAGTTCCTTCACTCTTGTAGTCTGCGGACTCTTCCTTGGCAGCCTCGAGCCATGCCTCGAAGTTGTCGTAGCTCAGGCGGTCCCATGGACTCTTCTTGGGCGTGCCATAGTCGTAAATCCGCACGCGAGGGCTGGCACTCTGATCACTGCCGTCGAACAGTGCGAGCGTGACGTAGTCGTCGTTGTAGAGACCTGTCTGATCGCAAATTATTGCGAATGGCACAAGCGGCGCCTCCTTGAACTTCTCGAGCATCGAGCCGTAGTACGAGAGCGATTCTCGGCATGTCGTCCGCCAAGCAGCGCCACGGCTCGATGTCTGGCCATGAACCGTTCTCCACCAAACGCCGATAGCTCGCCGGGAACGCAAATCCCTCCGGGAGAATTGGCAAATCGAACAGGAATTTCTTCATTTCGATCCTCCTTTGATGCTGGGTACTTCGGGGGATCCATAGGGATAAGGTCGACCCGAACCCACCGCTTTGGGATTGGATTCTTTCCGAAATGGCATCGCCCCAGGTACCGTAATTTTCCCAGCCCCGGGCCTCCTGCATCTGCCGCGTCGGCGGTTCGTCGAAGTTCCGCACCACGGCCTCCACATTGACGCCAGCCTCCCTGGCTGCAGTGATGCGGGTGTTGTCCATGCTGGTGAACTGGCCATCGGGCATCTTCACCACATCGACTGCAGGACAGCATGGCCTCGCAACTCGTGGCCGATGCGTTGATGATGACGCAGTTGCTGCGTCAGACTGGTACTCGGTTGCGCCCTCCGGGACGCACAATCTATACGCCTTGGGGCTGAGCGGACCGCCACCGAAGCCATCTCATCCACTGCTCCCACCACTTCTTGCCCACGCCGTTCGTACATCAATGCCGACCATCTTTACCCATGTCGCAGTTCCAGTTTGCGCGACCATTGCACTCGGAACGCGGCGCGTGCCCCCATCGGCATTGCTGGTTGGCATGCTCGCGGCCATCGTGCCGGACTTCGACGGTCTGGCTTTCAAACTCGGCATTGCCTACGGTGGCATGACGGGGCACCGCGGCTTTACGCATACCCTGATGTTCGCTCTGGTATTCGGCCTTCTGGGTTGCTGGCTTGCACCGCGTTGGCGCATGCGCCGGACGCTCGGCTGGGCATGGGTGGCGCTGTGCACCTTGTCGCATCCGCTGCTGGACATGTTGACCAACGGCGGCATCGGGATCGCGCTCTTCTGGCCCTTCGACAGCACGCGCTATTTCAGCCCGTGGCGTCCGATTGAGGTGTCGCCGGTGGCCATCAAGCGGTTCCTTTCGCCGCGCGGTGCGCAGGTGCTGCTCAACGAGATCTTCATCGTTTGGGCGCCGCTGCTGGGGGCGGCGGTGATCGCGATGGCGATACGTCGCACCGTGGAGCCACGAATCGCGCCGAGTCCTCGCTAGCCCTGTCTGCGGGTTCGATCTCCCCATCCCGATAGTGCAGTCGATTGCCGACTCGACTCGGATACTTCAGTGCGTCCAACGCTCCTGCTCGCACGGTGACCACCCGCAGATTCGCCCATGCAAGAGTTGCACGGCCTCAAGGACGAAGACCTGCGAGGTCTGGCCCCGGAGGCCGTCGCCGCACCGGCGCAGCAGATGCTTCAACGCCTGCGCCTCCAGGACGGTGAGATCAAGTTCAAGGACGCCAAGATCGAGAAGATCACCCTCCAGATTGCACGGCTGAAGGCTTGGGGCTCGGCGCGAAGACCGAGGCGATGAGCGCCGAGCAGCGCAGGCTCTTCGACTTCCCTTGCGAGTGGATGGACTGCGTCGGGTTTTCTTCGACATCGGCGGTCATGCCCGGGATCCGACGAACACGCGAAGCTGCACGCGTACAACATGGTGAATGCATTGCCCGGCTAGGTGACATTGGGGCAGCCCTCATCGAAGCACTGTCGTTGGAAGATGACCATCGCCAAGTCCGAAGCATCGCAGGGGCCGCGCGGCACATGCGAGGGGCGCTGCGCCACACGCCTTCATTCTCATTGAGCCGCAGAGGCAAAAAAAGACGGTGCCCTTCGCCAACTCGGCACGGCGCGAGAGGTCTTCCTGGCTCATATCAGGCACTCACGAGATGCGAGATGCGCTGGCTGATGGATGCGAATGTGGCTTCCACGGACGCCTCAACCACCGAGAGCACAGGATTGGGGTCGACCTTTCGCCGCAGCAGGGTCAGGAATTCGTCCGCCATCTTCTGTCTGAGGGCTCGAAAGGCGATGCCCTTGACGCCAAGCAAGGAGCTTGACGCCGGAACGAGCGCGATGCCGAGCCTCGCACTCACCAGGTCCAGCACGCCGTGAACGGTGCTGGCCTCGTAGCGCACCCGCGGGCTGAAGCCTGCATGGATGCATGTGTGGTTCGCGTGATCGGAATACGCGACGCCCTTGTGCTGGGCAAAGGCCACGTAATCGTGCTCGGAGAATCTCCTCAGATCGATCGGTCCCGATGCACGAGGCGCGCTGCTGCTGGGAAACGCAAGGCACAAGGGGTCCTTGATCGACTTGACCTGGCAAAGCCGAGGATGGCGCGTCGTGAGGCGGACGATGCCCGCATCGATTCGCCCGGCGATGAGCGCATCGGTCTGGTCGGAACTGATCAACTCATGCAACTCGATATGGAGTCGCGGGTGTTGCTTCCTTAGCAGCCGCATGAGGGATGGCAACACGATGCTGCTGGCCGAGGGAATGAAGCCCACACCGATGCTGGACGCGCTGCCACTGTGGCTTGCCTCGCGCGCGACGTCCGCGAGGCGGGAGGCGCGCTCCAGGAGATAGCGCGCCTCGGGCAGCAGTGCCTGCCCGGCGGTCGTCAGGCGTACGCCCTTCGGGTGACGGATGAACAACGCCACCCCCAGTTCTTCCTCGAAAAGACGGATCTGCGTCGACAGCGGCGGCTGGGCGATGTTCAGCTTGACGGCCGCACGGCTCAAGTTCCCGGCCTCGGCGACCGCCGCAAAGTAACGAAGGTGGCGCAGCTCCATGGCATACCTCTCAAGTATGAAGACCATATCGATTCAATCTTTGAAGTATTTCATGGACTCCGCAAGAATTTGTGCAGCACTGCAAAAGGGAGCCCACGATGAAGACGTTCGTAGCACTGCTGCTTGCGCTCGTGACCGGTGCAACGGCAGCGGCAGGAGCTTGGCCGGCGAAGCCCGTCCGGTTGATTGTTCCGGCGCCGGCCGGCAGTTCGCTGGATGTGATCGCCCGGGTGCTGAGCGACAAGTTGCGTTTGCGCTGGAAGCAGCCCGTCGTCGTCGAGAACAAGGCGGGCGCGGGCGGCCTGATTGCCATGGATGTGGTTGCCAAGGCGTCGCCGGACGGGTTGACGTTGGGCATTGGATTCAACGGGCCCATTGCCTTTGGTACTTTCCTCTACAAGCGAATGCCGTACGAGCCGGCCAGGGACCTGATTCCCGTGGTGCTCACCACGTCTCAGCCGAATGTGCTTGCCGTGCAGGCCGAGAACCCGGCCAATACGCTGGCGGAGTTCGTGGACTGGGCAAGGCAGCAAGGCGACAAGTTCACCTACGCCTCCGTGGGGCTGGGCAGTTCCTCCCACCTCACCATGGAGCTGCTGCGCAAGAAAGCGAATCTGCGCGGCGTTCACGTGCCATATCCCGGCTCGCCGGCTGCAGGCCTGTCCCTTGCGACGGGAGAGACACAGGCGCTGTTCACGGTCGAGTCCGCTCTTCTGTCGCTGATCCAGGGCAAGCGCATCAAGCTGATCGCTGTCACCGGTGCGCATCGCTCGCCGTGGTTGAAAGACCTCCCTACGGTGGCGGAGTCCGGCTACCCCGGTTTCGAATCCCTTGCGTGGAACGGCCTCTTCGCCCCGGCCGGCACGCCAGCCGAGGTCGTTGACCGGATCAACGCCGATGTCAATGCCGCCCTGAAGGATTCCTCGGTGCAGGATCAGTTCGCGCAGCAAGGACTCGAGATCGGCGGGGGATCGCCTGCCGAGTTCAAGAGCTTCATCGCGAGCGAGCGCGTCAAGTGGGGAGCGATCATCACCGAGGCAGGCATCAAGTTCGACCAATGAGCCCGGCCACCATGCAAGCCCCGCGCAGGACCCGTGCCGCAGTCGGCCTCGAATCGGTCAACGCACCGATGCCGGTGGTGGCTTCGGACGAGGCGACGCGGATCCGCGTGAGCATCGGGGGGGCCTGCCGCCGCGCCCGCCATGCGGGCGACTGGCGCTCCAGCCATGCGTTCATGGCTTCGGGCGTGCCGGTCAGCAGCGTTCCCGAATTCGTCGGGGCGCCGCAGAGCGAAGCGATCGCGCAAAGGCGCGCAGTGACAGGACCGTCGCTGACCTGCGCTGCTGCGCGGCGCGGCCGACGGGACGGTCCCTGCGGCCCCTCTGCCGGAGGGCGCCGTGTTCTACCGCCGGCTTGCGGCGGAGTGCCGATGCCGTGCCTGCAAGCACCTCCTTCCGTTGCGTGCAGACCTTGCTGCGCCGCAGGCGCGCCTGGCGGCTGGCACGTGCTCAGGCCCGGCTCATTTTTTCATCGGCTCATTTAGAGGACAAGGGATGCCAAATCGTTACGTTGTCGACGATGCCGACGCCGCGACTTTCAGAGTCAACGCCGAAGTCTTTACCGACCGTCGGCTGTTCGAGCTCGAGAAGGAGCTCATCTTCTCCCGGTGCTGGCAGTACCTCGGGCACGAATCCGAGCTGCCGCGTCCGAACGACTTCATCAAACGCAACGTGACCGGACGCTCCGTGCTGTTCGTGCGGGACGGCGAGGGACAGATTCGTGCCCACCTGAACGCTTGCCGCCACCGCGGGACCCAGGTCTGCGCGGCCGCGAGTGGAAACCAGGTGCGCTTCCAGTGCCCCTATCACGGCTGGACATACGCGAACACCGGCGCCTTGATCGGCGTGCCCGGCATCGAGGCTTACGGCACCGGCTTTTCGCAGACCGAACTGGGCCTGGCGCCGGTCAGCCGGGTCGAAAACTATCGAGGCTTCTACTTTCTCAACTTCGCGGCCGAAGGCGAACCCCTCGACGACTACCTCGGGGACGCGCGCTATTACCTGGACCTGATCTGCGACCAGCTGGACACTGGCTGGGAAGTGGTCCACGGGTCGTACATCCACAGCATGCAGATCAACTGGAAAGTCCTCGCGGACAACAGCACCGATCTTTACCACCTGCCGTTTGCGCATCGTCGCTATCTGGATTTCCTGAGCGGCGAGGGCACCGAGGAAGCGGCGTTCAAGCGAACCGGGGCCGTCCTGCACCTGGGAGGAGGCCATGCGGTTGCCAAGAGCACGCCGCCCTCGGGCGGGCGGCCCATCGCCTGGTGGGCGCCTGCGTTTCCCGAGAGCCACCGGGAGCGCCTGGATGCCCTGAGGGCTTCGCTCTACCGGAAGTTCGGAGACCAGAAGGCGCGGGACATGTGCGAGACGAACCGCGGCCTTTTCATCTTTCCGAACCTGATCGTCAACGACAACATGGCGGTGACGCTGCGCACCTTCGAGCCGGTCGCCGTCGATCGTGTCGCCATCCACCTGTGGGCACTGGCGCCAAAGGGGGAGGACGATGCGGCCCGCAAGCTGCGACTCGATTCGCTGCTGACCTTTGTCGGACCTGGCGGGTTCGGCACGCCCGACGACGTGGAGATCCTGGAGTCCTGCCAGCGCGCGTATGCGGCCCCCGGCGCGCAGTGGAACGACCTGTCGCGCGGGATGAAGCGCGAGCAGCCCCTGCACACCGACGAGTTCCAGAACCGGATCTTCTGGCGCGAATGGGTGCGGCGCACGGACCCTGCGCTGGCGCAGGCCAACGGCTGAGCGGGAGCACGACATGCTGCACACGGAAACCGAACTCTCGCGCCTTGTCTTCGAGCACCGGCTGACCCGCTTCCTGTACGACGAAGCGCGTCTGCTCGACGAGTGGCGGCTCAAGGAATGGCTCGATCTGTTCACGAGCGACGCGGTCTACCTGGTCCCGACGACCGACCACCCCCAGCCGATGCCCACACGCGACCTCACGTTGATCCATGACGATCGCAAGCGCCTTGCCTACCGCGTCGGCCTGCTGCTCGGAGAGCGCGCCTGGGCGGAAAACCCCGTCTCGCGCACACGGCGGATGCTCAGCAACATCAGGGTCGAGCGCGAGCACGAGGGCGTCTGCCGGGTGGACTCCAATTTCTGCGTTCATCGCTTCAGGCATGGCGATGTCCAGACCTTCATCGGGCGCTACGAGCACGAACTCGCCACGGTCGAAGGGCAACTGAGGATCCGCCGGCGCACGGCGATCCTCGATCACGAGACGCTCACGCCGCACGGCATGGTCAGCATCATTCTTTAATCGTTCAGGAGCACAGCGTGTCAGGAAACACCATCGGCAAGAACTTCGCGATCACGACCTACGGGGAGAGCCACGGCGACAGCATCGGCTGCATCATCGACGGTTGTCCGCCCGGTCTGCGCATCAGTGAACAGGACCTGATGCCCGACATCGAGCGGCGCAGGACCGGGCGTTCGCGCTTCGTCAGCCAGCGCCAGGAACCGGATGCGGTGAAGATCATGTCCGGGGTACTCGACGGGGTGACCACCGGCACGCCGATCGGCCTGCGGATCGAGAACACCAACCAGCGCTCGAAGGACTACGACTCGATCAAGGACTTGTTTCGCCCGGGGCACGCGGACTACACCTACTTCCACAAGTACGGCATGCGCGAGCACCGCGGAGGCGGCCGCTCGTCAGCGCGCGAGACCGTCATCCGCGTGGCCGCCGGCGGCGTGGCGAAGAAGTACCTCTTCGACCGGCACGGCATCCAGGTGCGTGGCTATCTGGCCCAACTGGGGCCGATCCGGGCTTGCGCAGTGGATCTGGATTTCGTCAACACCAACCCCTACTTCTGTCCGGATCCGGACAAAGTCGGCGAGATCGAGAGTTTCATGGCGAGCCTGTCGAAGGCAGGAGACTCGATCGGGGCGCGCGTGAACGTGGTCGCCAGCAACGTGCCTGCCGGACTGGGCGAGCCCATCTTCGACCGGCTCGATGCCGATCTGGCCCATGCCCTGATGAGCATCAGCGCGGTGAAGGGCGTGGAGGTCGGGGCGGGATTCGGCGTCGTCGAGCAACGCGGAACGGCCAACCGGGACGAGATCACGCCCGAAGGCTTCCTGAGCAACCACGCAGGGGGCATCCTGGGCGGTATTTCGTCGGGGCAGGACGTCTGCGTCAGCATCGCCTTGAAGCCCACGGCCAGCCTGCACCTCGATGCCAGGACGATCGACACGCAGGGCCGTGCCGCGGTGATCTCCACGCACGGGCGTCATGATCCCTGCGTCGGCATACGCGCGACGCCGATCGCCGAAGCCATGGTGGCGATCGTGCTCATGGACCATCTGCTGCGCCACCGCGCCCAGAACTTCGATCGCCTCGGCCGCGATCCCTCTTTGTCCGCCCTTCAATTCCCCTTGGAGCATCGCACATGAGCCAGCACAGCAGGGCGGCATACGCCGCCACCTCCGACACGACCGCAGCCGCCAGGCATCTGGTGCAAGCGCACCCGGAATCCGGGCGGCTGCCGCGCATCGTCCTGGAGCCGGAGGACATCAGGGACTTCCTCGATGAAACCGCCCATATCACCACGCGCTCGCTCGAGTACGTGCCCTACAGCCGCTTCAACCTGACGGAAGTCGTCCAGCGCGTCTGGGGCGACGAGCTCATCCAGACCCTGTACCGGCTGATCGAGGACCGCCACAGCGGCGGCTTCATGCTCGACATCTCTGCGGCGACCACGAACGACGAGGAACTGATCCGGTTCATCACCGCGCTCGCGCATGCGATCGGAACCCCCGACAACGATGTGCTCTCGGGAAAGTTCTATGCCCGCCTGCCGGTCAGGAGCCAGGACGTGACGCCGCAAAGCAGCAATCTCTTCCAGCCCTACCGCACCTTCGGCATGCACACGGACGGTGCCGCCTCCAAGAACCCCACCACCGACTGGCTGGTCTTCGGCAAGACGCACGAGCGGCATGTCAGGGGAGGGCGCAATCGGTTGCTGCACCTCGATGACTGGCGCGACGTGCGCCAGTTTGCCGAGGCCCCCCAGGGCCGCAAGCCCTTCCTGATCGAGCTGCCGCCCGCCAACGATCCAAGGCAGCAGCAATGGGGCAACAACGTTCGCAGCGAGCCCTTGAACCGGCCGATCTTCTTTGACTGGCATGGGCATCTGTGCGCGAGATTCGCCGACCAGTTCATTTTTCCGAGGTCGATCGAGGATGCGGCGTACCTGCGTAGCTTCGTCGAATCCATCGAATCGGACCCGAAGGTCGAATGCGTGACGATTCCCGTGGGCGCCATGATGTTCCTGAACAACAACTACTGGCTGCATGGGCGCGAGGTGTTCGAGCCGCATCCCGAGCTCTATCGCGAGATCGTTCGCATGCGGGGCATGCTTCACGCGCACCAGTCCTTTCCGGTCATCAACGGAGCCGCCTGAGGATGGCCTCCATGGACATGCGCCGGGCCCAGGACAGGCCCGTGGCGATCGTGACGGGCGCAAGCCGTGGCATCGGCCGCGCCGTGGCCCGCGGTCTTGCAAGCGATGGCTATGCGGTCGTGCTGGTCGCGCGCGGGACCGGCGAAGTCGACTCGCTCGCGGCCGAGCTGGAAGCCGAAGGCGCCACGGCGATCCGTTGTCCGCTGGATGTCGCCAACGAGCAGGCGGTGGCCCATGCGGTGCGGCGGGTCGTGGACGAAACGGGACGCGTGGACGTCCTGTTCAACGGGGCGGGCATCGTCCACCGGGGAACTTCGTCCATCGCGGATGCGGACCTGCGGCGGGTGCTCGATACCAATCTGCTCGGCGCGATCAACCTCGTGCGGGCAGCGGCACCCGTGATGAAGGCCGCCCACTGCGGGCACGTGATCAACGTCGCATCGCGTTCGGCGGTCCACCCGAAGGCAGGAAACGGTGGCTACGCCGCGAGCAAGGCCGCGCTGCGCGCGTACGGCGAGGCCTTGTGTCTCGAACTCGCCAAGGAGGGCGTGAAGGTTTCGACCCTTTGCCCGAGCTACGTGCACACGGACCAGAGCGCGCGCCAGACCTGGTTGCCGGATGCGGCGAAGATTCCGCCGTCGGACCTGCATGCATGCGTGAGGTTCTTGCTGGCGCTGTCGCCGGCTGCCTCGGTGAAGGAGCTGATCGTTGACTGCAGTCATGTGGTCGCCCATGGCGAGCAGTACCTATGAGCGATGCAGTCGTCCTGATCGGCTTCAAGTCGAGCGGCAAGAGCACCTACGGCGCGATGCTCGCCAAGTCGGCGGGCGGGCGTTTCGCGGACCTCGATCGCTTGCTGGAGCAGGTGCATGCGAGCGACGGCGCAACGATGTGCCCGGCGCATCAGATCTTTCGCGATTTCGGCAGTGCCTACTTTGCAAGGCTCGAAGAGCGCGCATTGGTCGAGTATGTCCGGATGGCGGCGAACGAAGCGCCCGGAGCGAAGCGCTTGGCCGTGCTGGCGACGACCGGTGCGACCCCGCTCAGCGCGGTCAACCTGGCCCTGCTGCGACGCCTGGGGCCCGTGGTCCTGATCGATACACCGCGAGAGGTGATCCGGCAGCGATGGTTCTCGGGGCGGCTGCCGGCATTCGTCGATCCGGGCGACCCGCAAGCGTCGTTCGACCGTCTCTACGCAGAACGTGCGCCGCTCTACAGCGCGGCGGCAGACGAGGTGGTGGCCACGGCGAACAGGAGGGACGAGGAGGTGCTCGCCGACATCCTGGCCATTGCTCGCCGCGCCGGAGTGAAGGCGCAAGCTCCTGAATGAAGCAAACCGAGACGCTGCGGTCGCTGCCGATGACCGGCGCGAGCAAGGTCGTTGCGACCGCATCGATCATGCTCGCGACCATCCTGACCGGCCTGGACAGCACCATCGTGAACGTCGCCCTGCCCCAGATGCAACGGGGGTTCGAGGTGAGCCAGGATGCGGCCATGCTCGTGGTCACGTCGTACATCGTGGCGGCGGCGATCGCGACGCCGATGATCGGCTGGGTCTCCTCGCACATCGGCCGCACGCGGCTGTACCTGATCGCCATCGCAGGGTTCACCGTCAGCTCGGTGTGGTGCGGCTGGTCCGGCAGCCTGACCGAGATCGTGTGCGCGCGCGTCGTGCAGGGCTGCTTCGGTGCAGTGCTGGTACCGGTCTCGCAAGCGCTCATCCTCGACATCAATCCGCCCGGCAAGCAGGCGCAGGCGCTCGCGCAGTGGGGGGCCGGCGTGATGCTCGGCCCCATCCTCGGGCCGGTGATCGGCGGCCTGCTGACCGAGTATCACGGCTGGCCCTGGATCTTCTACATCAACATTCCCGTCGGCCTCGTGGCCTTCGCGGGCATCGCGACGCGCGCACTGAGGACGGCGCCAGAGCCCGCGAGGTCGTTCGATCTCACAGGCTTCCTGAGCATGTCGATCACCGTCGGTCTGCTCCAGCTCATCCTGGACACCGGCCAGCATGTCGGTTGGCTCGACTCGACGGCGCTCGTCTGTGCGCTGGTCGTGATGATGCTCGCGTTCGCGGTCTTCATCAGGCATACGCTGCGCGGCGGCCCGGGCGGTTTCTTCAACAAGGCCTTGCTGATGGATCGCAACTACGTGACGGGGCTGTTCTTCACGGCCGTTGTCGGCGCACTGCTCTTTTCCACGCGGGCGCTCCTGCCCCAGCTGCTGGTCAATGTGGCGGGCTATTCCGTCGCGGACGCCGGCGTGCTGATGGCGCCGACGGGCGTGGGAACGCTCGCGGCCATGTTGTTCGCCGGAAAGATCATCGCCAGGGTAGACCCGCGCCTGATGATGGCCGGTGGTTTTCTGGTGACGGGAGGAGCCATCCTGCAACTCGTGCTCTTGCGCATGCCCGTACAGGCAACGTCGATCGTCACGTCCGGGCTCGTCCTCGGCGCGGGGCTTGGCTTGATCTTTGCGCCATTGAACGCCATCACGTTTGCGACCCTGGCAGCCGGCATGCGCTCGGACGGCGCCGCCTTCTTTGCGCTGTCTCGCAACTTCGGCAGCAGCGCCGGCGTCTCATTGATGCAGTCGCTTCTGACCCACCGCACGGGAGTCAACCTCGCGAACCATGGCGCCACCGAGGCCGCGTTTTTCGCCTACCTGTTCGATTTCCGCCTGTTGCTGATCCTGAACCTCGGGGTCATCCCATTCCTGCTCTTCATGAAATACCGCCGATCGAATGCGTCGATGCGGGGAAAGGAGTGACGATCACCCAGGTGTTGTTGACCATCCGTATCAATGCAATGAGAACTCGGCCCCGTGCAAGGCGTGGACACGAGGATGCAGGCACGACTCGCACGTGCTTGAACACACGAAGCATCCGGAGCCTTCGCGGTCCGGACGTTTCCGCATGGGCGCCTCCTTGGAGGTAAACGCAGTCGTTCATCGAAAGAGCGCGAGTGCGCGCGCTGCGGGCTCCGACAGGGCAGGTACTCCAATGGCAGAAGAACTTCAGCGGTCAGATCTTCAATCGGGAGTTGAGAATGCAGAATTCGAATATGGGTGCGGCACCGGTCATCGTCCTGGATTTCGATGGCGTCATCATCAAGTCCCACATGGCAAAGCGCAGGGCCATGCTTGCCATGTTCGCCGAGTATCCAGAGAGATCGGCCGAAATCGACGCCTACATCCTCAGTCACGGCGGCGTCGCCCGGCGGGAGAAGTTGGCCGCGATACTTGAACTCGTCATCGGCACGGCCGCCACCCCAGCGCTTCTGGCGCAATACCTTTCGCGTTATGCGGTGAGCCTGGAGGCATCGCTTGCTGGCGCGCCCTTGGTGGATGGCGTGAAGGAGTTTGTGTCGCAGTGTTCCTGTCCTGTCTACATCAGCTCGACGGCGCCGGAGGCAGAGATCCACGAGCAGCTTCAGCGCAGCGGTCTGCTTCATCGCTTCATTGCCGTCTACGGAGCCCGTACCCCCAAGGCGAAGGCCTTGGAGGAAATATCTGCCCGGCATCGCGGCCGAGACATCGTCTTCTTCGGCGATTCGCTCAGCGATCTGGTCGCCGCGCAGGATGCGAAGGTTGCTTTCGTTGCGGTCACGAATGAGCGAGACAATTTCAAGGACATTGAAGTCGTGAAGCTGGGGGGCTTTGACTCAAGAGCGCAGGTGGAATGTTCGACACGCACGGCCTTGAGCAGATTCGCGATGGCATCGCACACGGCCTCGCTCCCGATGCACGCACTCTGACATCTGCCAGGGGGTACGGCTCGACGACATGCGCAAGCTCGAAGCGAAACGCCGTTGTGCGGGACGGAAGGATGAAACCGATTGCCACCCAGCAAGGCAGGAATGAACCGCACGATTTGCTGCGTTGTGTTCGAAAAGACGGCACCGCGGCCAAGCGTTGATTGCCGTCTCGCCGTGCCCCGGGGTCAGAGATCAGCGCAACTCAACGGCGCGACGACTCGGTGGCAGTGACGGCTTCCTTAACTAACTCGGTATTCGCCTACCTTGTCATGCAACTGATTGGCACGGGCGTGCGGAGCCGAATAACCCGTATGCAGTGTGCAGCTGTTGAATCTCGTCGCGGGTTTCACGAATGCATCTGTTCAAGTGCAGTGCTGGCGATGCGCCGGTTCAGTCGCTGGCGGGCATGAACAGTCCCCAATAGGAGTCCAGTGCATCCTGGCACAGACGCCACTGCCCTTTTTTCTCGATGCGCCCGACAAGAACAAGCGCAACGCATTCTGCTTGTCTGTCGTACAGGGACTCCAGGAGCCTGGACTCTTCCTCCTTGAACACATTGCCAAGGTTCAGGTGCATCTCAATGAAATGCTCAGAAAGTAAATCCTCATTACTCCCCGCGATGTACAACAGCAACGAAGGGAACACGCATCGGTACGCTTCGCTCTTGAGTTGGGAAATACTCTGCCAAGCATCGATATGCAGCTTGAGCAAAGCTGGCCAGTCGACCTCTGTCCAGAGCTTACCGGCCAGGTGGTCGTTGATGCGCGCGATGCCTTTGCCGTCGAAACCGACCGAGGCGCTTTCGGCAAAGCAGTCGAGAGGAAGTCTTTCTTCGGGAAAGTCCCCCAGTATCCTGCCGCGCAGGTACTGCTCATCAAGGTCTTTGTGGGTCATGGTGCACAGTTCTTGTACGCATTCCAGACATTGCCGGCCTGCTCCCTGTGGTTGTAGTCGCCGCCTGAGAAGCACTGGTTCATCATCTCCTCGCGCGCTCGGGCGCACTGCCCGAAAGCCTGCCGCCTTGCTGAAAGCTGGGACGGGCTCATGCCCGACTTGCAGGCACCCAACGCGTCTGCCTGCCCACATTTCTGCTTGTAGTCGTCGTGCAGTTTGTGGTAGTTGTCCGGAGAGCAGTTTCCACCATAACCGGGGCTCGTGCGGCTGTCCACGGCCGTCTTCTCTTGAATGCTTTCATTTGATCGATCCACTGACGGATGGCGTCGGCCCCATGCTGAGAGAGCACGCTGGACAGTTCTCAGGTGCTTCTCGGTGAACGTTCCTGCTGATGCAAGTTCTCGCAGCCGCTTGAGAACCTCCACGGCCGTCATTCCCCGTTGTCGCTGCAGCCAACGCGCGGGCCCTCGTCAGCGAGCACGACTTGCAGACCCGCGAGGTCCGCTTCAACGACCGCTTCCACGCCTTCTGCCGGTACTGGAAGGTGACCCCGCGGGCTTGTGCACCGTACCGCGCCCAGACCAAGGGGAAGGACGAACGCGGCGTCGGCTACGTCAAACGCAACGCCATCGTCGGACATCGCTTCGCTTCGACAGAACACCTGCAGGGGGCTGCACTATCGCTCGCACTTCTTGGACGCTGTGGCGGTGCTCTCGCCCATGCAAGGCAATTACCATGCGACGGCGATATTGCATGCGAATTTTCAGAGGAGGTCTATGAGCGCCGAAGCAGAAAAAGAACCCGTCAAGCCAGCGAGCCAAGAACCAAAATCGATTCCATGGTCCGGAATTCTCAAAGCCGCCGCCGCGATTGGTACGGCAGTGGGCGGATATTGACCTGCCCGGTTTCTCCGAGACATTGATTTCTAGGAAGATGGCTCCCGCCCGAAGAGGAGCCCATGAAGAAGAGTCGATTTTCAGAAGAGCAAATGGTCACGATCCTGCGCGAAGCAGATCGTACGACGGTGGCCGAGGCTGCCAAGAAGCACAAGGTCAGCGACGCCATCATCTATGCCTGGCGCAAACACTTCGGCCAGATGGAGGCGGCCGACGTCAAGCGTCTGAAGGCCCTGGAGCTTGAGAACAGCCGGCTGAAGAAGCTCCTTGCCGAGCGAGATCTGGACCTCGAGATCCTCAAGGAGATCAACGCAAAAAAATGGTGAGCCCGTTGGCTCGGCGCGAGCAACTGGCCTTCGTGCGCGCACGTGGCTTGAGTCTGCGCCGCGCCTGCGGGCTCATCGGCATGTCACGCGCCACGCCCAGCTACGAGCTGCGCTTGCCCGCCAAGGATGCGCCGGTGCTTGCGGCGATGAAGGAACTCTCGGCTCAGTATCCGCGCTACGGCTATCGCCGCATCCGCGTGTTTCTGCGCCGCAAGGGCTTCGAGCTGAGTTGGTCTCGCACGCACAGGCTGTGGCGCCAGGCGGGCCTGCTGGTGCCCCGGAAACGGCCGCGCAAGCGCATCGCCTCGGTGCGCCCGCGCGTTCACACGCCGTTCAAGGCCAACATGGTCTGGGCCTACGACTTCGTCTTCGACACCACGGCCAGCGGCCAGCAGATCAAGTGCCTGACTGTCGTGGACGAATACACCCGCGAGTGCCTGGCCATCGATGTGGCCGGGGCCATCCGCTCCAAGCGGGTGATCGAGGTGCTCTCGCGCTTGGTGAGCTTGCATGGTGCGCCGCTGTTCATGCGTTCGGACAACGGGCCGGAGTTTGTCAGCCAAGCCATCCTGGAGTGGATCTCAGGCTCAGGCATTGCCACCGTGCTCAACGATCCCGGCAAGCCTTGGCAGAACGGCACCGACGAGAGCTTCAACGGCAAGTTCCGCGACGAGTGTCTGTCCATCGAGTGGTTCCGTTCGCGCCGCGAAGCCGCTGTCCTGATCGAAGCCTGGCGCAATCACTACAACGAGGTACGTCCCCATAGCAGCCTGCAATACTTGACCCCGGCAGAGTTCAAACAGGAACTCCGCCTAGAACTGCAACCCGCCGTCTTCTAGGAAAAACTGTCTCGACTAAACCGAGCAGGTCAGAAGATATCCCCGTCGTCAACGGTGTGCAGATGCCCGCGCAGTCGCCGTCGCTGCAAGAGTTCATGTATGCCAACACGCAAGCAGCCTCGGATGCGGCGATCAGGGCGATGACGGGCCTGGTTGGCCTCGCATCGCTTGGATCGCCCGACGAAGCTCTGGACGACTTCACCCTTCGCTCCGGCTCCGCCTTTGTGGCTGGCGTCAAAGGGACCCAGGATGCAATGCAAGCGCTTTCCGCCAGCCGCGATGCGGAAACACCACTGGCTCAGTTCTACTTCGGCGCGGACACCGCTTGCCGTCAGAGACTGGCTCGACACCCGCCGATCGGCAAGCGGAGCGGCGGTATCCATCAACGAAGCAGCGAAGACACTCGGCATAAAACAGCAGGTTGGGTATGCACTCGTGAAGATGCGATTGTTGCGAGCCACCGCAACCTGCGACGGAAATCACCACGTTGTTGCTCGCACAGAGATCGATCGATTCAGGAGGACATTTGTGTCACTAGCTGAACTTGCCAGACACGCGGGACGCCTGCCGCGAGCCGCCCTGAAAGAATTCGATGCAACTCCGGTCTGCGGTCCGTCGATCGACGGCAGCCGGCAATACTTCTATCGTCGGGCCGACATCAATTTTCGCTAGACCGCTCCCCTGCGGTCAATGTCTGGATCCCATCCATCATCCCCGGTGGCTCAGCTCTACTTCGGCGCGAACAGCACTCTGGACTTCGGCATACCGATGCCGCCTCTGTTGCCCTCGGTGGCATCGGCATTCCGAACAAGTTAATCACGGGAGCATTTGGACGTCTTCCCAGAATCTCATGGAACATGCTTGATCTGCTGGAACTCTGATTTCAGTTTGCTGGTTTTCGTGGAGAAAGGTGCTCGTGAATCTCGCCGCATCTGGGTGAACGTACCCCACACTTTCCAAGCTGCGGCCTCCCCAAAGCGCCAAACTGGCAATCTCTCTCATCATGACGGCCTGGTGCCGCTTGTCTAGTTTTGTGCCGCGCGTCATCACGCATTCCACTGCGTTTTCTTGATGCAAGATCGCATGCTTCCAGCCGCGTAGGCTCGCGCGAAGAAAGCGCAGGACGATGTCCGGGTGGTGCCGGATCATGCTTTCCGATGTCACAAAGGTATCTCGCGGAATGACAACGCCATGCTCTGCTGGGTCAAAGATAACCAGGTCAGACATACCGGAATTTCGGAGAGCCGGCAGCTGGTTGTAGAAAGTCGCCGCTGCGATCGAGACGTCACCTTCAATGAAAGGTCTCATGGTGGCAGCCTGCTCAACTTCGTTGACGCGACCAAGATCAACGCCCGATTGAATTAGCAGTGCACGCAGAATCAAGTGCACGCCGGTATACCAGGTGCTGACGGTCCTGCCGGAGAAATCTTGAAGTGTTCTGATCGCCTCTTCTTGCTTGGCAATGAAGGCGACATCTACTTTTGGAAAGAGCGCACCGATCGCAACAATCGACATGCCTTGCTCTCTGCATGCGAGGAGGCTCTCCACACCACCGCCCTGCGCAAAGTGGGCCACGCCACGTGCCACCAGCGCTTCGGGGTCTACGCCTGGACCGCCAACAAGAATTTCGACATTCAATCGCTCATCGTTGTAGAAACCCTGCTGCTGCGCAACGTAGTAGCCGGCGAACTGTGCTTGATGCAGCCACTTGAGCTGCAGCTTGACGCTATCAAATTTGGAAGGGGTCATGTCAGAGAGATTGATCGCCAAAGGAACTGATGGCGGAAAGTGGCACAGGCCGCAAAGGAATTCGTGGACTGTTGAATCCGCTCTCTTCCGGTGTCGAGGCCGCGTCACGCTGAGCGATCTCTGCGACGGCCCAGCCGCAAATGCGGCCCTGGCAGCGGCCCATCCCGGCACGGGTCCATCGCTTGACCCCGGATACAGTGCATGCACTCGATGCCAGTGCCGTTCGGATCTCCCGCTTGCAGACTTCCTCGCATCTGCAAACGATGGTGTCGTCGTATGCGAGGTCTGCCAACGTGCTCGGCGGCGAGAAGAGTTGCCCCAACCCGAGTGCGAACTGACGCGCGGAGCGAAGCCGAGAAAGCGCCTGGAAGCGTGCGCGTGTAGCGTCCGCCCCCAAGAAGCCGAGATCTGCAGCTGCTGACGCCCCTGCAATTTCTCCAGAGAGCCGAGCGGGAACAGCTCCTGCGATGCCCGTCACTTCCCCCGCCGCATAGACATTGGCGACAGATGTCCTGCCCGTGGGCAGATCGGTCACACAGAACCAGCCTCCGAGATCGCGGTCATAGTCGTGCCTGCATTGCAGCAGACTTGTGACTTCGATGATCGGCCTGAACCCCCAGCCGATCAGAAGCGCATCAACATCCGGAATGAGTTCGGATTGACCATGCTCGACGATCCCGCTGCCGGAGATCGGTGCGATCCTGATCGCTTCCAGGCGATTGGCTCCCATGGCCTCTGTGACGATCCACCCAAGGCGTCGGTCCGGGATGGTGCGCGCCGCCAGGAGCAGCTTGGCTGCCTCGGCCCACCGAGCGGGACGACGTGCGAGATGTGCAATCATCGCGCGATCCGGTCGGCGCGCTTCCACGAAGATCTTGGGCGGCTCTCCGTGCCTTTTCAGTGTTTCCGCGACAGCTAGCAGGAAGGGCCCACTGCCTGCGAGGGCCACACTCCTTCCCGCGCTTCGTCCTCCAAGCTTGATCATCCTCTGACCTGCTCCGGGTGTCATGACGCCGGGCAACGTCCAGCCCGGGAACGGCATGACCCTGTCATGAGCACCACTGGCGACGACAATTGCACGCGGGGCCACTTCGAACACGGTATCGGCAGCATGGGCACCGATTCGAAGATCCGGAAACACGGCCCATACCTCGGTGCCCACATGGAAATTCACCCCCAGGGCTTTGCACGCATCAATGGCTTTCAAGCCCTCGTGGGCTTGGCGCGTGGCAGGCATCGAGCCAGTTGGATCCTGCATCCAGTATTGACCACCTGGCAACGCTGCTGCGTCGATCACATCCACCCTGGCGCCTGCCTGCGCAGCGGCGAGCGCTGCCGCAAGTCCGGCCGGGCCCGCGCCGATGACCGCAATGTCCGTTGCAATGACCCCGGTGCTCATGACTGCTCCGTTTCGATGCGCATACCTTCCCGAGCCGGCGTCAGGCACGCACGTGTTGCCGCACGCCCGTCGACCGTGACGAGGCACTCAAAGCAAACACCCATGCCGCAGAACAGGCCCCGGGGCGCCTGGTGCTTGGGCGTTCTGCGAAAAACGGCACCGTCCCGGAAATGCAGGACGGCGCTGATCGGCCGACCTGCCTCGGTCCTCACGGCACTGTCATTGACATGGATCGTGACTTCAGTGCTCATGCTTGCAGACCTCGTGCAAAACGACTGGGGTCGTAGATATCCGTACGAAACGGTGATTCACGCCCATCGAGCTGATCCGCAATGACGCGTCCGATACCTATCGCACGCGTGAATCCGGTTCCGCCATCGCCCGCGGCGACGAAGAGTCCGGTCGGACCGATCGGACCGACGAGGAAGCGGTTGTCCGGAGTCACAGCTTCATGGCGAACCCAGGAGCGTAAGAGTTCGACATCGGCGAAGCCCGGGAACAGGAAGAGGAATGTTTCAATGGAGTCGCGGATGAAGCTGCGGTCCACCTCGGGCACATGGTCGGGGTCTTCACTGTCTTCCACCCCATTGGCAAGGACGGTGTTGAAAAGGATCTGCCCGCTCATGCTCTGCTGGATTTGCGTGTAGCCCACACCCACGCCTCCCTCGGACTTGCACGCGCCAACGACCGTTCGTATCGAAAGTGGCTGTGAGACGGTCGCAAGGCACTGTGCCTTGCGCGGACGGATCGGCAGATGGACATCCACCGACGCAGCCAATTGCGCCGTCCAGGGCCCACCGGCGATGATGACGACGTCGCCGTCGACGGGCCCTCGCGTCGTGTCTACCCCCACCACGCATCCATGTTCAACGCGAACTGCGGTGGCTCGCGCGTGACATTGGATCTGGGCCCCTTGTGCCTGAGCGTCCTCGAGGAGCATCCGAACGGCAAGAAAGGGATTGACCACAGCCGAATCGAGCGACCAGGTCGCCGCGGCGATGGGCCCTGTCAACATCGGCTCGATGTGCCGGATCGCCTCGGGTTCTAGCAATTCAGGCTCCAGGCCACATGCCGTTTCGGTGTCTATCCAGTAGCGAGCCGATTCGATCTCGTCCTCGCTTCTCAAGAAACGCAGTTGCCCACACCGGGCGTACTCGAAGCCAGACCGCCGTGCGTGAAGTGCAGCCCACTGATCGCGATTCCATATGAGAAACGGCAACTCCTCTTTGTCTTGCATGTGCGTGCTGATGCAGGCAAGGCTCGCCCCCGAGACCGCGCCTCCTGGCACACCCTGTTCGATGATTCGTACGCTTCGCCCGGTCCGACTGACTGCCTCGGCGATGGCTGCACCTACTACGCCCGCGCCGACCACCACCACTTTTGCGCGATTCACCACTGGCTCCTCCGGTAGGCCGCTGGCGCGGCGCGCCAGAACCTGTCGTCGAGCAGGCCCAACGTACTCGAACACGGATGGCCTTCCACTTCGTGCATTGCGAGAAGCGCCTGGCTCATGTGTGCCGGATCCGGAAAGCCGAGTCCTTCGGTATGCGTCGCAGCACATATTGCCAATGCACGAATTTCCGAGAGCTGCACCTCGTGCATTGCACGGCTCATGTCCGGCCGCAGGCGAGCGCAGATTTCAAGTGCATCACCTTCGTCTTCAAAGGCATGCGTCCACCCACGCAAGACTGCGTTGACGACCGCTTGTGTTTCCAGCGGATGGTCTTCGACCCAGTCTCTACGTGCGACCAGACCGTCCTTCAGGAGGGATGCTCCATAGTCGGATGCCTTGAACAGAACGAAGTCTGCGAGGGAGCCGGCTTCGCCTTCCAGATTGTGGAGCTCGTGGTACGTGGTCATCTGCGCGCCATCGATGGTGCGCTCGCAAAGAGCGGCCACCGTATCCTGCACAACGACTCGTTGGTAGGAGTCGACTGGCAAATTGGCGCGATGCAACATCCAGACCAACTCCAGATCCTCGTGGCCCGGCCAGACCCCGATACGGCATCCTCGGAGATCTTTGGGATCTGCCACACCGGCGCTCCGACGGACGGGATAGACCAATGAACTGGTCTGCTGGATCGCCAGCAGAAAAACGAGCTCCTCGGCGCGTCGGCTCTCCAGCATGTGCGACGGGCTGGCGACCGCAAAGGCGACATCGCCGTCCAGCAATGCGTCAATGGGGCCCTTGGCGGGATCGAGCGGAACACATTCGATAGCGAGCCCGTCGTCTTGTGCCAGGTTGTGGTGCTGAGCGAGGAGATAGCCGGCGAATTGCGCCTGCGGATGCCACAGAAGGCGGATACGGATTGTTTTCATGACTCGCCCTCAACCGTATCGTTTGCCGTCGGCGAACCAGTCATCAAAGCCAGGGGCTGTACTGACCACAATGTTTCGTTTTCTTTGATAGGCCTTCAGGGCATCCCAGCCGTTTTCGGTGCCATATCCGCTGTCACCAAAGCCGCCCCAAATAGAGCGGGGGTCATTTTTGTGGTGATCATTGACCCAGATCATTCCAGCTCGGACCCGGGCCGCAACGCGGTGGGCACGCGCTACGTCGCGCGTCCATATGGATGCGCCGAGGGCATAGGACGTGTCGTTGGCCAGTTCAAGCGCCTGCGCCTCATCGCGGAACGACGACACCGCAACGACGGGGCCGAAGACCTCCTCACGGAAAAGCGACATTGCCGGAGTGACGTCAGCGAATATGCTGGGTTCGACATAGTGCCCAAGCGCAAGCGCTGCGGGCAAACTGGGAGAAGCGCCTCCCGCTATGAGCCGAGCACCTTCGTCCTTGGCCCTCTCGCAGTGGGCAAGACATCGCGCTTGAGAAGCTGCGGAAATCACCGGCCCCACGTCGGTGTGCATCTCAGCAGGGTCGCCCAGACGCAGCGCTTTCGCGCGGCGAGCAAATGCCTCTAGGAAATCATCGTAGATCGCTTCGGCAACGAGGAAGCGGCTGGCCGACACACAGGTCTGTCCCGCTGCGATGAAGGCGGCAAAGACGGCACCTGCAGCGCATTCCTCGATGCGGCTGTCATCGAAGACCAGGACGGGCGTCTTGCCGCCCAGTTCTAGCGTACAAGGCACCAAGCGTTGAGCGGCCATTGCAGCAACGCGCTTGCCGGTCACGGTGCCGCCCGTGAGGTCGATATGCTGGACCTGTGGTGCAGCGCACAACAATTCGCCAGTGGTGCCATCTCCGGTGACGACGTTCACAACGCCCGGAGGTAGCCCCGCGTCGCTGCACCATTGCGCAAAGATCAGTGGCGTCGCTGGTGCCAACTCGGATGGCTTGACGACCACGGTGTTGCCAGCGGCAAGTGCCGCGGCCAACTTCTTGACGAGAATGAGGATCGGATGATTCCACGGCGTCAGCAGTGCGCACACGCCCAGGGGTTCATAAGATGTGTACGAAAGGAAGCCCCCGCGCAGCCGATTGGATTCGGCTTCGAGCCCGGCTGCAATCCCGCCGAAGTAGTCGAGCCATTCGGGTATACGTGTCATCTGAGCGCGCATCTCGCGAATGGGGCGGCCGGTGATCACAGCCTCCAGCATGGCGAGTTCATCGAGGCGACCTCGCAGCATTTGAGCGATGGCGCGCAGGTGCTGGCCGCGGTCCATGGGATCGAGTGCGGCCCAATCTGCGGTGGCGGCCTGTGCAGCGCTCACTGCGGCCGAGACATCGGCCTGGCAAGCGATCGGAACGTGTCCCAGCATCTGACGCGTCGCTGGACTCGCAACTTCAATGAACTTTTCACTAATCGCGTCTTGCCATGCACCGCCATAGTGAAGGCGTCGACCGCTCCACTCCATGGTTGGCCTGACTGACGTCGGCAAGGAGATGTTGGAGGTACTGGGTTGCCCGCGGCCGGGCGAGACGCGGTTGCTCGCATCGACGGTGAAAGTTTCCATGGCTGTTCCTGGCACGGCAAGCGTCCCTGAGGCTCGATTTGGCCTCGGCAGGCGGATGCGTTGTTGAGTGCATCAAGGTTATTTCTGTCCTCAATCGCCGTCGAGATCGATGGAGGGCAACTTAGAATTGCCAAAAAGTCCCTAATAGAAGCGTCGACCCGACATGGAAAGCCTGTCAAGCATTGCCGCCTTCGTTCACGCAGCGGAGCAGCGCAGCTATGTCTCTGCCGGCAGGATTCTCGGGATCTCTCCCTCCGCTGTGTCCAAGAGCGTCGCGCGCCTCGAAGGTCGGTTGGGAGTGCGATTGCTCCACCGCACGACGCGGAGCATTGGTCTGACGGAGCAAGGGGCGGTGTTCTTCGAGCGTTGCAAACGCGTACTCGATGACTTGGATGATGCGGAGGCGGTCCTATTGCAAAGTCGCGCGCAGCCGAAAGGTCGTTTGCGCATCAGCGTTCCTCACATTTTTGGACATCACCTTCTGCTGCCCTTGCTGCCCAAGTTCGTCAAACGCTTCCCCGAGCTCGAATTGGACATCGACTTCGATGATCAAGTCGTGGACGTTGTTGCCCAAAGCCTGGACGTCGTCGTTCGCAGTGGAGAACTCGCAGACACGCGGCTGGTTGCGCGACGGCTTGGTGATCAGCACTTTGTGGTGTGCGCCAGCGCCAAGTATCTGGCGCACCGCGGTACGCCATCGACACCTGCCGATCTGGTGCAACATGCGTGCATCCGCTTCAAGTATCCGACAAGCGGGCGGTTGGCTCAGTGGTCTTTCGAATCGCCTTTTGCAGACGTGCTGGTACCGACAGGTCTGGTCTTCAACAACACGGACGCAGGATTGTGGGCTGCGATGAATGACTTTGGGCTGGCCCACCTACCCACTTACGTCGCCAAACCGCAAATAGATGCGGGGACGCTCAAGCCGGTTCTCACGGGATTCATGGCCCCTCTCGGTGCTCTCTCGCTGGTCTGGCCGTCCAACAAGCAACTTTCGCCGAAGGTTCGGGCATTTGTGGAGTTTGTGATGGAGCAAGTCAAAGTATGAAATACCACGCGCGTTTACTTCCTCGATCTCGGCGAATTTCGTCAGCATCTTGCGCCGTTCTACAGCCACACCGGCCGTCCCTCGATCGATCCCGAGCTCATGATCCGAATGCTCGTCATCGGCTACTGCCTCGGCATCCGGTCTGAGCGTCGGCTGTGTGACGAAGTTCATCTCAACCTGGCCTACCGATGGTTCTGCCGCCTGGGCCTGGAAGGCAGAGTCCCCGATCATTCGACGTTCTCCAAGAACCGCCATGGCCGCTTCCGCCAGAGCGATGCATTCCGATTCGTCTTCGAGACGGTACTGCACCGTTGCATGACCGAAGGCCTGGTTCAAGGCGAAGGCTTCGCCATCGACGCCAGCATCATCACGGCCGACGCCAATCGCGCGCGCAATGTTCCTACTCCTGAGGTCGAGCAATGGCGCCAAGGCACCCAGTGCAGCTGCGCGGTGCGCGAGTACCTTGAAGCGCTCGACGTGGCCAATCCGGTTGCAGACGGTGTGCCCGAACCCGAAGGGACGTGCGACACGCAGACTGCATCCCGCAACATATCTCCTACCGACCCTGCTGCGCAATGGACCGCAGCACCCGGTGGCCCGGCGTTCTACGCGTACTCGACCAACTACCTGATCGATCTGTCGGCGGGCATCATCGTGGACGTGGAGGCAACGCCTGCGCATCGCACACCGGAGGTCGAATCCACCCGAACCATGATCGATCGGGTCGAAGAGCGCTTCGCCATCAAGCCGCGAAGGCTTGTGGGCGACACCGCGTACGGCACCGCACCTCTGCTTGGCTGGATGGTCGAAGACAAGCAGATCGAACCTCACGTTCCGGTGTGGGACAAGACGGTTCGCAAGGATGGCAGCCTGTCGATCGGCGAGTTCCAGTGGGTGCCGGAGCGCAATGAGCGACGCCGGTTCACGATCCCGCGCAGCCACGTCACGAAGGCCGACACCGTGATCTACCGAGCCAGCCAGACCGACTGCGTCGACTGTGGGGTCAAAGATCGGTGTTGCCCGAACACGCCGTTCCGCAAGATCGCCCGAAGCATCCATGAAGGTGCCCGCGAGACGGCACGGTCCATCGCAAAGACACCGGAGTACAGCCAGTCGCGCAGGGACAGGAAGAAGGTCGAGATGCTGTTCGCACACCTCAAACGCATCATGAAACTGGATCGGCTCCGACTTCGCGGACTCAGTGGTGCGCAGGACGAGTTCCTGCTGGCGGCAACTGCCCAGAATCTTCGGCGAATGGCCAAGTGGTTGATGCCAATTGAAGCAGATGCGGGAATGAGGATCGCGTGAGATGGGCCGCGAGGCCTCCCAGGTTCTATCGCCCCCGCAACTGAGCTGCGAATCCTCGGTGATTGCCGATGCGCACAGGATTCGAGACGAGTTTTTCAACACAATCGGCCCTTACGCGACAGTCACGATTGCCCAAAGCAGACGTTTGGCTGAGTGCGTCACGAGGTTCAAGTCCATCGCGACGTTGAATCAGACCTTCAACTACTACGGCATGCCCCATAGCTGGGAACGACAGGAGAGGCACCATATTTTCAGTCATTCGGTACAACTGCCGAAACTGCGCAAGACACATGGCTTGCCATCTCTCAATCACGCCAACCGTGATAGACCCCGATGTTCGACTTCGTGATGAGCTTTGGCGCAATAAGCATGAGCGAAGTGCGCGGCACCTTGCCGGCCCGAAGGGATATAACCTCCACAATCGCCTGCGCGGCCATACGATCGGGAAACTGCGCTGCAGATGCTTCGATCAACGAACCCGCATCGCGCAGCCGCTCCTCCATAGCCGGCGCACCATCTACCGCTCCGATGACGACGCTGGTGCGCTTGGCGTGGCGGGCAGCTTGCTCGGCACCAATGGCGGTCGGGTCGTTGATGGCGAACACCGCGTCCAGCTTTGGGTACTTCGCAAGCAGTTCCGTCATGCGATCGAACCCGCCCTCCTTGCCGGCCTTGCCATCCAGCGCGTCCGGCAGGAGCACGACTTGAGGGAATAGAGCGAGAGCGCTCTTGCAGCCCCGGACGCGGTCGAAGATGGCAGTGACCTGCGGGCCGTCGATGATGGCGAGATTGCCTTTTCCGGACAGCCGCCCGGCCAGAAATTGGCAGACCTGTCTTCCCGCCTCGACGTTGTCGGTCGTGATGGTGAGATCGGCACCATCGACCGGTGCATCCACCGAGAGCAATCGAACACCGCTCTGCTTTGCAGCCTTCACTGCGTCCGTCACCAGGGGCGATGCGATGGGCGTGAGAAGAATGGCATCCGGCTTGCGGGCTGCCGCATCGCGTATCTGAGTGGCCTGTCGCTGGGGGTCGAACCCGCTGAAATCGAGATTGACCTTGGCTCGTCCATGCGTCACGAGCTTGGCGTACTCGTCGGCGCTGCGTCCGACTTTTGCGAAGAACGGATTGTCCTTGTCCGTGACGATGACTTCGACATGTCGAAGCTCATCGGCACTTGCGCCCAGTCCGAAAGAGGAGCAAAGCACCAGGGTCGACAGATGCCGAAAGAGCCACGTAAGGTATTTCATGCGATTCATCGCGGTTGGCGCGGACTGTTCAGTGCGCATACGCCCTCGCTCTCCCCGCTCGCCCTGTACTGCCCCGGGGATGCCCCTCTCAGTGCACGAAAGTGGCGATTGAAATTCGAGATGTTGTTGAAGCCGACCTCGTAGCAGATGCTGCCGATTTGCTTGCGCGTGTGCAGCAGGAGCTGGCAGGCCTTCGCGATGCGCAGGGAAATCACGGCCTCGGTGAAGGTGTTTCCGGTGGCTTGCCTGAAATATCGGGAGAAGGCATTCGCCGACATCTTCGCCACCGCGCCCACCTCCGAAAGCGTCAGCTCCTGCATGTAGTTGTCATTGATGAAGTCGAGCACGCGGTAGATCTGCTCCGCGCGCCCAACCGCTTCGGAAGCGATGCGCCTTCGATTCGACGCCGCGAGCGTGCGGTATGTTTTCCAGCGAGAGAGTTCATTCAGGAGCGCAGCGAACTCGGCGAATCGCTCGAGCCCCCGAAGGTTCCTGATGCGCTGAAAACGCTCCGCCACGGCGCCATCGAGACCATGAAACTCCACGCCCTGGTGCGCCAGATCCAGCAGCATCTGCGCCTCGCGCAACTCAGGCAGGAACTCCATGCTCTTGCGCAACGGCTCATCGGCAAAACGAAGCGTGAGGCTGCGGGTCCGCTCGCTGTCCCTCGGTATTCCCACGAACGCCAGGTTGTGCGGCAGGCGAGGGCCGATGAGCACGATGCTTCCGGCCGCGAGCCGATGAAACTCTCCTCCCACATAGGCACCGCGATGCGGTGCAATGAGCAAGTGGAGTTCGTAGCCATGGTGATAGTGGCATCGCCCTGCTTGCCACGCAACGCCGTGTGCCAGGCTGCAAACCGAGGCGTTGAGATCGATGAAGCCAAGAGGCGCCGCTGTCTCCTGGCCCTCCAGGCGCTCGAAGGCCTGCAACTCCAGCGAGAACCGTTGCGTGCCTGCCCGAATGCCATCCGACGGGCAGGCGAAGTGCGATGCGTTCATTTCAGTTGACGGGCTTGATCGTTTCCGGGTTCATCGTCGTCCGGCGTCCAGACTGGATGGCTTCGATGGCGGCGGCTGCCTTGGCGATATCCACCTTACTGTTCAGCAATGTGAAGTCGAGGCTAATGCGGCGCGTTTCGCCAGGAGCCAGCGTCGGTACGCGCCCGGCGGTCCGCTCCACGCTTCGGTTGGCCGCGTAGCCGGTGGCGGGCTCCAGCCCCGTCACGTAGGCGTCCGCGGCAGCCCCGGTGTTCTTCCACAGATTCAGATAGGGCAGCTCGTTCACTGAATAGGCCATCGTCATCGCCTTGTCGCCCGCCCGGTTGCGCAGCATCACCAGCGTGCGCTGGCTCTCGTCGGCCCACATCTGCACGCCGTACACCTGCTCTTTGAAGCCTGCCACCGGCGCCCGGTAGGTCGCGTATTCGTCCATCGCCTTGCCGGCTTCGCCGTCCAGCGGACGCAACTCCCTGATGGGCGCGACAAAGCGAGATCCCTCCTCGAGCAATGGCGCGCCATAGTTGCCGTGATAGATGATCTGGTACTCCTGCGGCAGGGAGCCGGTGTTGCGGATCTGGTCGGAGATGGTGAACCGGTTCGAACCCACCACCGTCGAGATCTCCGTCCACAGCTCGAGCGCGGCACCGAACATGGATTTCTCGTCCACCCGCCCGCGAATGCGCAGGGTGGTTTTCTCGCCGCGCTCGACGACCACTTCCACTTCCGAGGCCGGGATGTTGCCGATGCGGCCGTGCAGGGTGAGCATGCGGCCGTTGTCCATGCCCGGGTGTCCGGCCCATTCGATGCCGGCGCGCACCATCCATTCGTTGAACCCGTCGAGCCACCCCAACCCGCCCCGGCTCTCGAGGTTCATGTACGCTGGGTTCACCGTCTCCACCACGGGCGACTTCCATCCGAGCGCCACGTCTCCCATCTCGACGCTGCGCACGCTCATGCCGCGCGTGGGCACGACGGCGATCTTCAGCGGGCCGCTGCGCAACTCGACGACGTCGACGCCTTCCTGCTTGCCGCCATGCAGCGAGAACTTCCGGATCGACCATTCAGCCGGGTCCCGCAGCTTGCGGTTGTCGAGCGCCCATGCCTGCACGCGTTTGTTGTCGGCGGCGCTCGACAGAACATAGCGGGTGGTGGTGGTCGCGGACTGGGCGCTTGCCATGACGCAGCAAAGCGCGGCACCCGTGAGTGCCAGGATGAACTTCTTCATATGGTGTTGTCTCCTTCGTTTCTTCTCGGGGTTCGCTTTCGGGAGAAAGCGAAGGAGGATGCTGGCGACAACGGGTTGCGCGGGGATTAACCGGAATCACCAGCGCCGCAACAATTGAAATCCCGGTCCCGGCTGCATAATTTCAATTGTTAACGAGACATCCCGCGCATTAACCCGACGTTCACGCGCACTTGCTGTACTTGAGAGCACTGGAGGTTGGAGACCTTGGAAAGAGATCGCCGCCGAGAAGAACTTTCAATAGGTGTCGTTGCCAAGCACGAAATACTCATCGTCGATGACGACGAGGCGCTTTGCGAAGTACTGGTTGAAGTCCTCGAGATTGCAGGATTCACCGCACGGGCCGTTTCCGACGGAAGCGCCATGTTGTCCGCGTTGGCGCACGGCGCGTTCTCGCTCGTGCTGATCGACCTGCGCCTCAAGCAGGAGGACGGCATGGAGTTGGCGCGGGCGTTGCGGCAGCGCTCGCGCATTCCCATCATCATGCTGACCGGCAAGGGCAACGACACCGACCGCGTCCTGGGCCTCGAGACGGCCGCCGACGACTTTGTCATGAAGCCGTTCGACAACCGAGAGCTGATTGCCCGGATCCGGGCCCTGCTGCGCCGCAGTTCCGAGACCGCCACTGCGCGCTCCGTGCGCCTCGACCCCGTGAGCCACGAGCGATACCGGTTTGCGCACTGGATCTTCAACCTCAGCGCGAGAAAGCTCACGCGCACCGACGGCACCGAATGCGAACTCACGTACGGCGAATTCGCGCTGCTCGAAGTGCTCCTCTCGGCGCCGAATCGCGTCTTCTCGCGCGAGCAGTTGATGGCCAGGACCCACCGGAGCGAGGCGGATTCCATCGACCGCACCATCGATGTGCTGATCCTGCGGCTGCGCAGGAAGATCGAAGCGAATCCCGCCCAGCCGGAGATCATCCGCACGGAGCGTGGCACCGGATACCGGCTGGCTGTCGAGGTGGTGCGCTGCTAGGCGGAAAGCACCAGGCATGAAGCGTGGCATGACCTGGCCAGCCAGCATCCGCGCGCGGTGGATGCTTACCTTCGCGGTGCTCGCGGCAAC
The DNA here is from genome assembly GCF_051992195.1 of Variovorax sp. YR566. Lineage (NCBI taxonomy): Bacteria > Pseudomonadati > Pseudomonadota > Betaproteobacteria > Burkholderiales > Comamonadaceae > Variovorax > Variovorax sp. YR566. Next base: position 231,914 of record NZ_CP197093.1, read on the forward strand.
GACGGTCGTCCTCGCCGCGGTCGGGATGCTGGCGCTGGTCAACACCCGCGCGGCGGTCCAGGGGTTCGACGAAGAGATCCTGCCCAGCGTTGCCAAGTCATTGGCGCTGGCGGAGCGGGTCGCCCACCTCGCCGCGGCCGCGCCCTACATCGCGGAAGTGGCGATTGCCTCCAAGCTGACGCAGGAGAGCGCGGAACTGATGCTCCGCCAGGACGAGGTGGCGCGCCTCGCGGGCGAACTTCCCCTGGCACGGCAATCGGCCTCGGGGTTGCCCCAACTCCTGAGCACGCTGCATGCGGTGCTCGGCGAGTTGATCGATCTCAAGCGGCAGGATCTTTTTCTTCGCGAAGACGCGCGTGCGCAGCTCTTTGCGCTGGGCCAGCTCCAGCGCCGCGTGCCTGCCAAGGGCGGCAGGACGGCTGCGTTGCGGCGCGACCTCGACCTGCTGGTGCTGACCCTGCAGGTTGCGCTCTCGGCCCCCAGCGTGGAAGAACTGGAGGGCGCCAGGAACGACTACGCGCGGCGCTTCGGCGAGTTCGCGCGGAACGCGCGCGGCGACGACGGACTCTCGATGCTGCAGGCCTTGCCCGAACTCTCCCAGAACATCTTCCTGCTTCGACAGAAGCAGCTCGGGCGCGAGGATCGCAAGGTCTACCTGCTGGCCTCGACCCGCTTCCTCTCCGACGAACTCACCAGCGCGGTCAACCGGCATGTCGCGGAGGTCAGCGCCGACGTCTCGTCGCGCAAGAACCTGGTCACCGTCGCCGTGCGCTCCGGACTGACGGCCGTGGCGGCAACGTTCATGGTGGCAGGGCTTGCGCTGCTGGTCGGGTTCTGGACACTCCGAGAGGCACTGAAGGGGCTGGCGAAAGTGACGTCGGCCATGACTTCGCTGGCCGAAGGCGGTACCGACATCGAGCCCGTGCAGCGGGCGCGTAACGTCGAGATCGACGCCTTGGTCGATGCCTTCGAGATCTTCCGGGCAAACACCCTCGAGATGCGCGCGATGGCCCAGGACATCGACGAGAAAAAGACTCTGCTGCAGACCGTCTTCGACAGCATCGACGACGGACTGAGCGTCTTCGATGCCGAGGGGAGACTCATCGCCTGGAATCCGCCGTACGCGAAGCTGTTGGGCCTGCCTCCCGATGCGGTGCATGCCGGAGCCACGATCGGCGATCTTCAGCGCGCGATGCCACCGTTAGCGGACGCATCGACCGAGCTCGGCCCCTTCGAGGCAATGAATGCGCCACGGCAGCGCCGGGCCGTCAGTGTGGACCTGCAATTCGAGGATGGGCGCGTCCTCGCCGTGCGCAGCCAGCCGATGCCCCAAGGAGGGTTCGTGACCCTCTACAACGATCTCAGCGAGCGCCGCGCGCTCGAACTGCAGGTTCGCCAGACCCAGAAGATGGACGTGCTCGGTCAGCTCACCGGCGGCGTCGCCCACGATTTCAACAACCTCTTGGCCGCCATCGTCAGCAACCTGCAACTGCTGCAATCCCTGCCGGATCTCTCCGGGCCCGCGAGACGGATCGCCCAGCGGGCGCTCAAAGCGTCCGAACGGGGCGGCGTGCTCACCACCCGCCTGCTGGCCTTCGCACGCAGGCAGCCGTTGCACCGCGAGCGCATCGAGGTTGATCGGCTACTCGAAGGGCTGGAAGATCTCATCGACTACTCACTGGGCCGAGGGATTCGTGTCGAGCTGATGCTGGAGGCAGGCGGGTCGCAAGTGCTCATCGATGGTGGACAGCTCGAGAACGCCGTCCTCAACCTGGCCTTGAATGCGTCTGCAGCCATGCCAAAGGGCGGACTACTGCGAATCCAGACAAGGCTTGCAACCCAGCATGGCAGCGAAGGCAATGAGCGCCGCGAATTCATCGAGATCACGGTGTCGGACACCGGTTTCGGCATGCCGAGGAGTGTGCTCGACCGCATCTTCGAGCCCTTCTTCTCCACCCGGAAAAGCGATGGCAGCGGGCTGGGCCTGAGCATCGTCTACGGCTTCGTCAAGCAGTCGGGGGGCGACATTCGCGCGAGCAGCATCGTGAACGGCGGGACGTCGTTCGTCATCACGCTGCCGGTTGTCGATGCGTCCTTGCCCGAGACGGGGAGTCCGCCGGCGCCGCCGCAGCAGCCGGTCGCGCTGCGCGGCGTCAGGGTGCTGCTCGTCGAGGACGACATCGACGTTCGCGAGTCGACGCAGGATCTCCTCGAACAGCAGGGTGCACAGGTGATCGCGGTCGGGTCGAGCGCCGAGGCGCTGCGCGCCATGGAGCGTGCGGCCTTCGATCTCCTGCTCTCGGATGTCGGTCTTGGCGTCGACGACGATGGCTTGAGCCTGATGCATGCGACCCAGCGCTTCGACCCGACGCTTCGGGTTCTGCTGATGTCCGGCCTGCCGTCGGATCTGCTCGCGCTCCGGTACGGCGCATCGTCGACGCTCCGCATCCTCAGGAAGCCCTTTCTCGCCAGCGAGCTCGCTGAGGCCGCTTCCGCTGCACTGCAAGCGCCCTGAGCTCGAGGGCCGGCCGGCGCGCGGACACGCGCCCGCATTTCAATTGTTTCGCTCTCTCGCCTCGTCATTCACTGCGTGTTAACCGCCGGGCGATTCAATCGTCTCCCATACAAGCGGACAGCGCCGCAAAGAGAGACAAACCCATGGCACTGTCTGCCGAACATCCGTTGCTCAGGCTCAGAAACATCTCGAAGAGTTTTGCGGGCATTCCCGCGCTCCTCGACGTGAGCATCGAATTGCATGCAGGCCAGATCCTTGCCCTGATGGGCGAGAACGGCGCCGGAAAGTCGACGCTCATCAAGACGCTGACAGGCGCCTACACCGCCGACCCCGGTGGCCGCTTCGAAATCGACGGCGTCTCGGTGTCGGTGGACTCCCCGGAGAAGGCGCGTGCGCTCGGCATCGCGGTCATCTACCAGGAGCTGAGCCTTTCGCCGAACCTTAGCGTGGCCGAGAACGTCTTCCTGGGCCGCCCTTTGCTGCGACGCGGTCAGATCGATCGCAAGGCCATGGAGCAAGCCTGCACGGGCCTGCTCGAACGGCTTGGCGCCGACTTCAAGGCCACCACCGTCGTGGACGGGCTTTCGATTGCGCAGCGGCAACTCGTCGAGATTGCCCGCGCGCTCCAGTTCGACGCGCGGGTACTGATCATGGACGAGCCCACGACGCCGCTTTCCGAGAGGGAAACCGTTCGCCTCTTCGCCCTCATCCGAAAGCTTCGCGCCGAAGGATTGGCCATTCTCTACATCTCGCATCGCATGGCGGAGATCTACGAGCTGGCGGATCGCGTGTCCGTGCTCCGGGACGGTCGCTACATCGGGACGCTGGAGCGCCAGGCCATCTCCCACGAGCAACTCGTGCGCATGATGGTGGGCCGCGATGCATCGTCCCTCTACAAGCGCGCGGACGTTCGCTCAGACCGCGGGGCGATGGCCCTGGAGGTCCGCGACATGGCCGACGGGCACCGCGTGCATGGTTGTTCGCTGCAGGTGCATGAGGGCGAAGTGCTCGGCATTGCCGGACTCGTGGGTTCGGGGCGGACCGAACTGGCACGCATGATCTTCGGCGCCGAATCCCCCGAGCGCGGCGAGGTGCTGATCGGCGGCGTTCGCCTCAGTGCTGGCTCTCCGGACAAGGCCATTCGCGCCGGCCTGGTCTACCTCACCGAGGACCGGAAAGGGCAGGGGCTTTTCCTCGATGCCAGCATTCTCGAAAACATCAACGTCATCGCGGCCCGCCACGATGCGTTTGGTCCCGGAATACTGAACCGGGCGCGGGGCCGGTTTCGAGCCGGGCGCGCCGTTCTCTCCCTGGGCATTCGCACCGCAGGACTGCACGTCAACGTCGGTCGTCTCTCGGGCGGCAACCAGCAGAAGGTCTTGCTGGCACGGCTTCTCGAACTGTCGCCGCGCGTGCTGATCCTGGACGAACCCACGCGGGGCGTGGACATCGGCGCCAAGGCCGAGATCTACCGAACGATCGATGCCCTCGCCGAGCACGGCGCGGCCGTCATCGTCATCTCCAGCGACCTGCCGGAAATCACCGGCATCGCCGACCGGATTCTGGTGATGCGCGACGGGCGCATCGCCGGCGAGGTCGGCCACGGAACCGCGACGCCGGCCACGCAGGAGGCGGTCATCGCGCTCGCCACCGCCGAAGCCGGGACAGTTGTCGCATAGCCACTTCACCCACAGACACAACTGCCGCCTGGCCACTCGAGATCATGAAACCCTCCGAACTTGCTTTCCAAGGTTCCGCCGCCTCTGCCACCGTATCCGCCGGAGCGCCGAAGCGGCGTTGGCACGGAGGCCACCTGCGCCGGCTCGGGATGCTGCCGGTGCTGCTGCTCCTGTGCGTATTGTTCGGGCTCGGCTCCGAATCCTTCTTCACTTCGCAGAACGCGTCGATCGTGGCGCAGCAGGCAGCGATCAACATCGTGCTCGCAACGGGGATGACCTTCGTGATCCTCACGGGCGGCATCGACCTGGGCGTGGGGTCCGTGCTGGCGGCGTCGGCGGTGGTGGCGATGATCCTCTCGCTGTCGCAGGAGTTCGCGATGCTCAGCATTCCGGCGGCGCTGCTGTGCGGCCTGCTGTTCGGGCTCGTCAATGGCGTACTGATCGCCAAGTGGAAACTGCCGCCGTTCATCGTCACGCTCGGGTCGCTGACCGCCGTGCGCGGACTGGCGCGCCTGATGGCCGGCGACCAGACGGTGATGAACATCAACCTGCCCTACGCGTTCATCGGCAACGGGACCCTGTTCGGCATCTCTTGGCTCGTGGTCATCGCGCTGGTCGTGGTGGCGCTCGCCTGGTTCGTGCTGCGCCGCACGGTGCTGGGCCTGAACATCTACGCGGTGGGCGGCAACCCGGAGGCCGCACGCCTGTCGGGCATCCACGTCGGCACGGTGCTCATCGTGGTCTACGGCATCTCCGGCCTGCTGTCGGGACTGGGCGGCGTCATGTCGTCGGCCCGGCTGTATGCGGCCAACGGTCTCCAATTGGGCCAGTCCTACGAGCTCGATGCCATTGCGGCGGTCATTCTCGGGGGCACGAGTTTCGTGGGCGGCACCGGCTCGATCGTCGGAACCCTGATCGGCTGCCTGATCATTGCGGTGCTCACGAACGGCCTGATCCTCATGGGTGTGTCCGACATCTGGCAGTACATCGTCAAGGGCATGGTCATCATCGGCGCCGTCGCGCTGGACCGCTACCGCCAGACGAGCAGCATCCGCACCTGAATTCCAACCGTGCCCCAGCACATCGCGCGGCAAGGTTGGCCTGGCGCCGCGCCGCGAAGCCCTTTCAACGCCAGGCAGGAGACATGAAGAAATGAATCGACTCTCGAAGATCTCTGCGGTGTTTGCCGCAGCTTTCATGCTGAGCAGCGTGGCCAACGCCAGGGAGCTCAACGGCGTGGGCATCACCCTCGGCTCGCTGGGCAACCCCTTCTTCGTCGCGATCTCGAAGGGCGCGGAAGCCAAGGCCCGGCAGATCAACCCGAAGGTCCGCTTCACCGCGGCCTCCGCCGACTACGACCTGAACAAGCAGGTCTCGCAGATCGAGAACTTCGTGTCCGCGGGCGTCGACCTGATCCTCATCAATGCGGTCGATCCGAAGGCCATCGCCCCTGCGATCGAGCGCGCGAAGAAAGCCGGCATCGCGGTCGTCGCCGTGGACGCGGGCGCCGATGGCGCGGATGCGGTGGTGAGCACGGACAACGTGCGCGCTGGCGAGCTCGCATGCGAATACATCGTGAAATCGCTGGGCGGCAAGGGCAACGTGATCATCCAGAACGGCCCGCCCGTCACCGCGGTGACCGATCGGGTCACGGGTTGCAAGAACGTCCTGGGCAAGGCCAAGGACATCAAGGTGCTTTCGAGTGACCAGGACGGAAAGGCCTCCCGCGAAGGCGGCCTGAACGTCATGCTCGCGCACCTGACACGCTTTCCCAAGGTCGATGCCGTCTTCGCCATCAACGACCCTCAGGCGGTCGGCGCCGACCTGGCGGCCAAGCAACTGGGCCGCAAGGGCATCGTGATCACCTCGGTGGACGGTGCGCCCGACATCGAGCAGGCGCTCCAGTCGGACACCCTGGTCCAGGCCTCCGCGAGCCAGGACCCCTGGGCCATGGCGCAGAAGGCCGTGGAGGTGGGGGCCGGCTTGATTGGCGGACAGAAGCCTGCCAACCCTGCCGTGCTGCTCGAGCCCAAGCTCATCACGCGCGAGAACGTCAAGAGCTACCAGGGTTGGGGCGCCCGCCGATAGGCGCCTTGCGCGCGCAGGTCGCGTGCTACGCTCCTGCGGGCTTGCATGTGCATGGTCCGGGCGACGCGCGCGGCGTCGCCTGACGTGCTTCGAGGCAATGGAGTCATCACGGCATGGTCACGATTCGCAAACTGCTCACGGGGGTGCTTCTCGCCGCTCTTTTCGCCGGTGCCGGCGGGGTCCGCGCCGATGAAAAAAAGAGCGCACCGGGACTGCATGTGGGACTGATCGTCAGCGACCTGCGCAATCCGTTCTTCATGCAGATTGCGCGCGCCGTGGAATCGGGCATGAGCACCGGGGCGCCCCGGACGTCCCGGCTCACCGTGGTGTCGAGCGGCTTCGATCACACGCGCCAAGCCGAGCAGTTCGATGCGCTGATCCGCCAGCGCGCGAGCCTGATCATCGTCACCCCGATCGACCCGGTCAGGATCGCCGTGCAGATCGCCACGGCCCACGAGGCCGGCATCAAGGTCGTCGCACTCGATGCCGCCGCGCGCGGGGCCGACCTGACCATCATGACGAACAACATCCTCGCCGGGAGGATGGCCTGCGAACATCTCGGGCGAGAACTCAAGGGCGTAGGAGAGATCGCCATCATCCACGGCCCGCCGAACTCCGCGGTGGTCGATCGCGTGCGCGGATGCCGCGAGGCACTTGTCGGCTTTCCATCCCTGCGCCTGATGTCGGAGGCGCTCGACGGCGGTGCTAGCAAGGAGGGCGGACTCGAGCAGATGACGAGGCTGCTCGCCAGCTTCCCCCGCCTGGCCGGCGTGTTCACTATCAACGACCCGACCGCCATCGGCGCCGAGGTCGCCGCGCGAACCACAGGGAGAAACGACGTGGTCATCACTGCCGTCGACGGCTCGCCGGAGGTCGCACGCCGCCTGGCCGACGCCCGGTCGCTGATCTCGGCAACAGCCGCGCAGGCGCCGGCCATGATGGGCCGCCGTGCCGTCGAGTTCGGGCTGGCCATGGTGAAAGGCAAGGCGCCGGCCGAAAGCCTTGTGCTGCTGACGCCCGTGCTCGTGACGCGCGAAAACGTCAAGGCATACCAAGGCTGGTAGCAACGTGTACGCGTGTGCCCAGGTTCGTGCCTTTGGGCGGCTGCCAGCGAATCGACCCGGAAACAACCCCCGTGCCCAGACGGTCGCGAATTCCTGGTTGAGGATTTCGAAGATCTTGGTCGACGATGATCTCCGTGCGAGGGCACCGTGTAGGTGACCGGGTGGAATTCTCGCCTGATCACACGCACGCAGCTACAGGCACCAGGGGAGCCAGGGCATGGGGTCATTGCTGCGCGTTTGCGAGGCTACGGACCGGAGGTCCATCGAGGAACGCGCGCGGCTGGAGTCGCCGGCCACGGCGTCACCATGGCTATCCGGCATCACCAGCACCAGGCTCTTCGCGGCCCGCCATCGGCGGTATCAGGAACGAATTGGTGTACTAATGCACGACGATTGCTTTTTTCTCCGGGTCGCCGTCCGAGAACATTGCGTCCTTCAATCCACAGATCGATCATGCGCACGTCGAGGAGGTCGCCAGACGCGCAGCGATCCACGATGAGACGAGCCGCATGCCCGTCGGTTTCAGTTGGGAGACGCACCATCCGTGAGTAAACATTTGGGCAGCCGGCATTCTTGCTCTCGTAACGTGGGCACAGGACTGTTGCGCCATTGGCCGCAATGGATGGTCATGCTTGCATGCAGCCTGGGGCTTGCCGTTGTAAGCGGCTGCAAGCAAGAGGAACAGGATGGCCAGACGAAGGGCGATTGCCCGCCATCCGCCGCGTCTCTGGTTCCCAAAGGCGGATGGGCATCGGCTCCGCCGCAGACCGAGGATCACGGCTTCCTCTGGCGCATTGAAAGGGACGGCCGGACTTCGTGGCTCTATGGCACCGCGCACATCGCCAAGCCCGAATGGATGCGCCCGGGCCCCAAGGTACGAGCCGCCTTACAGCAAAGCGATGTCATTGCGCTTGAGATCGACCTCGAAACCGATCCAAGTTTACGCAAGGCCCTGGTCCCCTTCTCAACCGACAACGCTGGCGCGGACCTATTCAGCAAAGCGCAGCGCGAACGCATTGCACGACTGGTGGTGAAATCGTGCCTTCCCGCGAATGTGAAGGCGCAGACGAATTCGATGAGTTTGTTCCGCCAGATCCTGCTGTTGGGTCTGACGCAGAGGCAAACCGACGGCCTGTATGCGGAGTTCGGCGTCGATGTCTATCTCGCTGGCTATGCGCGGCAAAACAAGATGCCGCTAGTCGGCCTTGAAACTGCTGCCGACCAACTGAATGCGGGAGGGCGTGATAGCAGTAAGACGTTGTCCGAAACGATCGACGAGATGCTGGACAAGATCGAATCAGATAGATGGCGCACGCTTGTGGTTGCCACAACGACCGCGTGGTCCCGTGGCGACTTGGACAAACTGGAGCACTATGCAGATTGGTGCGACTGCCTTCATACGCCTGAAGATCATGCCAGGCACGAACGTATGACCGTCGGCCGAAATGCCGGAATGGTCAAGAACATCGAGCGCCTTCACTCCGAAGGCAAGCATGTTCTTGCCGCTGTGGGCGCCCTGCACATGGTCGGAAATAAAGGTGTGCCCGCATTGCTCACCGAGCGCGGTTTTCAGGTCGCCAGAATTCCACTCGGGGAACGTCAGTGACCGTACTTCCCCAAGCATCGCCAGATGCCTAGCGATCACGGGATTCGGGTTCGTCCAGTCGGCCTGCATTGCGACCACGGCCGCATCGGCGAACAGCCGCTTCGCCACCGGCCCGCGATCGAGATCCGAGCGGTGACGTGGACGCTAGGCGAGCCGACAACATAAGCTGCCATCGCACGACGCGCATCTTCCTCGCGCCCTGAAAGTGCATGGCAAAACGCGGCTGCCACCGGCAACTGTGTGTACATGCCTGCCCCGGGGCGGTTACTCAGCGCGACAACCTGGTCGTATACCGAAGTCGCTTGCCTACCCAACTGCCAGAAGTCCTGCGCTTGTCGCACGGCGTTTGAAAGCCGGGGTGTCATGCCTTCAAGCAGGCCCTGTTCACCCCACATGTACGAGAGGTTGAGTTCTGCGGATTGTCCGTCGATGAACGCATCAAAGATTGCCGATTTCTCGGTGCGATGCCACTGCATTTTTCCCGCCACGAGGTGCGGCACAAAATCGAACGAATACCCCCATCGCGGGGCAATAACTCCGCCTTTGAGTTGTGCGTAGGCGAAGACACGGCGAACAGGCGCATCTTTGCTGTCGACCCAGTGAAGTGGCTTTACCTCGGCGAAGCGATCTGCACCGAGATATGTGGCAATCACGGGCCCCATGGCCGAGAAGGTCATCGACAGCGCTTACGCCTACCAACTGGGCGCAGTGCTGTTCAAGCCGACGCTCACGACATCGCCGCAGACCTTCCGCACCGCTCGCGACGGCGCGCTGGCGTACTTCGTGGGCGGCAACCCCGCCTTTCCCAACGACACCGGCTTCGCCCTGAAGGGCTGGACTAAATGCGAGATTGCCAACACTGCCGTACTCATCCACGGCGACGTGGCCAGCACGCTGGGTAACGTGCTGTTCACTGACCCGGACGGCAAGGTCACCACGGTCGACAAGACCTGGACTTTCGTGAAGGACGGTGCCGGCAAACTGCGCATCGTCGTGCATCACTCGTCGCTGCCGTACGCTGGCCGTTGAACACCGCGTTCGAGTGCCGGCAGGCCCAGGCTCTAGGGCGGCGCCTTCAAGGCGCCTTCATCGGGTGATGAAGGCCCCTCGGAGGACCGTCATTGGTGGCTCAAAGGCGCGAATCGGTGGCAGCACGACATCGTAGCGCTCGACCTGCACCGTGGTGAATTGCCCCACGCAACCCTGCGCCAGTGATGAGGTGCCGATGTCGCGCGTCAACACATTGGGGTTGCCGTGCACGTTTGCACTTCGAGCGGCAGTGGCCAGAGTGGCCGAACGCCTGTCTGTCTTGGGTCAGTAGGCACCCATGTAGTCGCGCTTGCCGATCTCCATACCGTTGTGACGCAAGATGGCATAGGTGGTGGTCGCGTGGAAGAAAAACTGCGGCAGTCCATAGTGCAAAAGATATGCGCTTGCGGTCAGCTTCTTTTCCTTGGGGGTGCCGGGGCGCAATACGATCTCGCGGCTTTCGCTGGAATCAAATTGCTCAGGCTTGAAGGAGCCGATATGGGCCAAAGCTTTGGCGATCAACGCTTGCAGGTCGGCGAAGCTGACCTCGGTGTCGGGCCAGGACGGCACCTCGGCACCAGCCAGGCGGGAGGCAATGCCCTTGGAGAAGTCTGCGGCGATCTGTACCTGACGTACCAGCGGAAACATGTCAGGGAACAGCCGCGCCTGCAGCAGCGCATTTGGATCGATATTTCTTTGCGTCGCCTGGTCTTCGGCCTTCTTGAGCACGTCGGACAGGGCGCGCAGCATCTGCTGCATGACGGGAACGGAGGCGTTGTACAGCGGGCTAGTCATGGTGAGTTCACTTCAAAAATTGGGCACGATGGCCGGAGTTGGCGTGGCAGGGGCCCTGCCGACCATGTAAGGCTAACAGCACAGGGCGAGCTGAATCGCCCCGGCTTTTGTGGCTAGCTTTTCTTCCCGCTGGTAGTCGGAGCAGCCGCGTTGAAGGGCAGTTCACTGGCAAGAAGCGGACGTCAATTGCAGACGCACGACAGACCGCGATCGCTGCTTAGCTGTCTTTGACTTGTGGGGGCTACCGTGGTGGGAGCGAACCGCGTGGTCTCGATGGCCGAGTGCGGCCACAGGGGGCGCTTGTGCGCTCTTTTCACCTGTTCGTGCCTGGAGTGAGCGGTGCTTGCAGATTCTCCGTGGGCGTAGTGGGCCTTGGTGCGCGCTTCACATGAAGCGAATTTCGATGATCGCCTCGCAAAAGAGACGGCATTTATTCTTCGAGAAGCTGATACGGCCTGAGCTTCAATGCCAATGCGAGACGCTCAAGATTGTCGAGTGAAATGTTGCGAGCTTGACGTTCAACGTGAGCGACGAAGGTCCGATGCAGTCCCGCCTCGAACGCCAAGGCCTCCTGCGACCATCCCCTCAATCCGCGCTGGCGGATCAAATTCAACGCAAGCACTTCCCTTGCCGAGGCTTCGGGTTGCTTCGAAGAATTCCTAGAACTAGTCACAGGGGAAGTCTTCGAGAAAGCTGCTTTTAAGTCAGCCGTGTTTGAGTCACAATCGGCAGACGTACTTACTGCTTCTGCGAGGGCGCTGTGTTCATGCGAAATGTCCGGCTTCCGTCTCCGTTTCCGACTGGGCACTCGCCGAAGCTGCCGGCGTCGATCACGCGCGTCCGGCCGCGGCAGCCCGCGCCCGTCGTGCGCAGCCTGTCCGCGGCGCGCATCGGTGCGCAGGTCAGGGCGCTTCGCATGGCGGCAGGGGTGTCTGCCGGTCAGTTGGCCTTGGTCTCGGGGATTTCTTCATCGATGCTCTCGCGCATCGAGCGCGGTCTGGTCTCGCCTTCGGTGGAGACCCTGGAGCGCCTCGCGCAGGGCCTGCATGTGCCTGTCTCGCGCTTCTTCAGCGACCAGGCGCGTCGCACGGATTTCTGCCATGTGCGGGCTGGCCGTGGCGTTCTTGTCGACCGCATCGGCGCCGTGGCGGACTACCGCTACGAGTTGCTGGGCCACCTGCTGTCGGGCAACCTGTTCGTCGAGCCCTACCTGGTCACACTGCTGCCAGGCGCCGATCCCTATGTCACCTTCCAGCATCCGGGTCTGAAGTTCCTGTATTTCCTCTCCGGGGAGGTCCGCTACCGCTACGGCGCCAAGGTGGTCGAGGTGAGGGCAGGGGACTCGCTGCTGTTCGATGCGACGGCGCTGCACGGGATCGAGGCGATTCAGGCCCAGCCGGTCTCCTACCTGTCGGTGGTGTTCACGCTGCGCGAGTAGGCGGGCCGCTCTGTTTTTGCTGCGCGGGGCGCGTCGGGCGGACGGGACCGGTCCGGGTCTGTAATGGGACGAAATGGACCGGCGCATCAAGAGGCGCCACAGTGCTCAGGCGTTCGGGTCTCCGTCAGGGCGTGAATGGGCAAGACGATCGTCTGCGCGCGTGGCCTTTGGTCTGCCACCCCACGTGTTGACATCCGAACTCACTGTCAGGCGGGTGACGGGGGCGCACTTGCCGTCCATCCACTCAAGCAAGGAGCGTAGCCATGTCTTTCAAGATTCTCTGCTGCGACGGCGGCGGTATCCGCGGCGTCATCACGGCGATGCTGATCCAGGATCTGGACAGGAGTTTCGGCATCGTCGCAGGCGCGAACGGTTTCGCCGGCACTTCCACCGGTGGCCTGATCTCGCTGGGCCTGGTGAACAAAGTGAGCATCGACAAGATCGTCAGCGTCTACCAGAACGATGGCTCCACCATCTTCAAGCCCAACGGCTGGCTGCTGGACGCGCAAGCCAAGCAGCAGGACCGGGCACCGGCGCAGTCGACAGAAGACCTGCTGGGCAGCGGTCCGGGCATCTTCAAGTGCCAGTACGTCAACACCGGCTTGCAATCAGTCGCCCAGCAACTGGTGGGCAGCGGCGGTGCGCTGTCCTCGGCGAGCCGCTTCGTGGCTGTCAACTCCGCGCGGCTGTGGGATGCGAACCAGAACAGCTGGGCGCCGTGCACCATCTCCAACGGCCAGAGCAACGCCTATCGCGGCATCAGCATGGTGGACGCCGCGCTGGCCACCTCGGCCGCGCCAACGTACTTCCCTCCGTACCAGATGGGGGACTTCGGCTACTTCGCCGACGGCGGCACCTTCGCCAACAACCCCTCGATGACGGCGATCGTGGAAGCGATCTACCAGGGCTACGCCACCGCTCCGTCGGACATCGTGATGCTGTCGCTGGGCACCGGCGTCAATCCGGTGGGTGTGCCGCCCAGTTCCGTTTCCAATCCGCTGGACTGGGGCGTCACGCATTGGCTGTGGCCGTTCAGCGACGGCGTGGTGCCGGCTACTGCGCTGCTCAACCTCACCATGGATGCCACCGCGGAGTTGGCGGCGACCCAGGCCGGCCAGCTGCTCGGCAATAACTACATGCGCGGCAACGTGCCGCTGGCCCAACCGTTCGGCCTGGACGACTACAAGAACGTGGGCGAGCTGGTGAGCGCGACGCAGAAATACATCGAGAGCTCGCCCGAGTGGGCGTCGGTGCGCAGCTGGGTCCAGCAGAACTGGACTTGAGCGAGGCGGGCGACGTCGGGTGGCGATGGATCCGGCGGGACTCGATGAGCCGGGCGGCGCGGTGCTTCAGCGTCTCCAGCGACAGGCTGAAGGCCGGCGAATCCTGTCGGCGGCTCGGGGTGATCGATGGATGTGGGAGCACGGGAGGCGGGCATCCAGTCGTCCAACAAAAAGAGGCAAAGGCACAAATGCAAGCGTCGCGCGCTGCGGCGACGTTGCTCGCGGAGGGCACGGGTACGTAGTTCCAACTGGGCAACGCGAGACGAAGCATCGAAGGAGAAATAGCATGGCAGATCCGGACATCGAGGTACTTGCTGCGGCCGCGGACTTCGACCCCGCATTGCGAGCCAAGGCCACCGTGCTGGGAACCTTGGCGCGCAAACGCATCGGTGCAAGAAGCGCGAGGCGTGAAGATCTGTTCGCGGCCATCGCACAAGGACACCCCTTCGTGGGGAACGACATCGAGGTGCCGGTCGCACGCGCGGGCGAGCTCGGTTTGCAGACTGCATTGCTGCGTGCGTTCGCGGGTACGTTCAAGCAAGGCGAATCGGCCAGCGCCCAAGTGGGGCCTCGTCACGCACGGCGTCGGCTTGCTATCTCCGAACTGCTGCGTCGCTGGCAGAGTAGTCGTCACATCGTGAGCATCACCGATCTGCACGTGCGCGGCACGAGGCTGGAGCGTCTGATCGACACCGATCGATTGTCTGCATTCAACCTGCTGCCGCTGGGTTCCGAAACCATGCGCAGGCAGGAAATGATGACGCTGGTGATCAGTTCGCGCGGAAACGTCACCGATTCACATTCGGACGATCCAGACGGCAGCAACCACTGTTTCGTCGGCAAGAAGCTGTGGTTCGCATGGGAGACCTTCGAGGGGCAAAGGGCCGGCCTGCAGGACTGCTCGCGCGACGTGATCAACAAGAGCGCGCACTTCGACCTCGACACCTTCAGCTCGCTCAAGAGCGCCAGATGGTGGACCGTCGGTCCCGGCGAGACCCTGTTCCTGCCAGGTCGCCTCTCGCACCGCGTGGTGACGCTGGAGCCTTACATCGGCATAGGCAGCTTTTACTGCACACCTGCCTCGTGCCTGGAGAATCTCAGCCGTTGGTACAAGCACGGTGCCCTGTGGTCGCTCGACGACCCCGACGGCGACAACGACGGATTGGTCGATGAGATCGCCACGATGATGACGCGCAAGCTGCGGCGACTGGCCCACCAGGCTGCGCGTGGACAACAAAGGTGGGGCATGGACTTCATTGAGCTGGCGTCTGTCCATTGGCGCCGTCGGTGGACGGAGGCTCAGCGACGAAAGCTGATGACAAATCCGCAGTTCGCCCGCCTTGTGCATGTGCTCGATCACCTGGCAAAGAGCGGACCCTGTCTCGATTTCACGTCCGGCAAGAAGTTGAAAATTTCAAAGGTACGGAGAAACGACATGAAAGACAGCCGGCTGCCAGAGCGGCAGTACACGGGGGGGCGTCCAAGGCCGAGCCTGTGAGATTGTCGGCGTCGCTCAGCGAGCACGAAGCGGCACGATGTTGGCCTTGCTGCACCTGCAGCGGCGTGATCACTTGAATGCCTGGCCCACAAGAAACAGGACTGCAGCGCCACGGCCCAGCTGCCGCACGGGTCTATTTGTATCGTAGTAGGCCTGAGTACGAAGCTCGACAATCTGGAACTCGCTCTTGTTCTTCTCTCGACTGCCGAGTTTCCTGAACAAATCCATATTGCAGAGAAAACCGTCATTCAGGAATGCAACCGTTGGGCACTCCATGACACGCTTCATGGAGACGTCGTAGTACGGCAGTTCCAGGCTCTGAATGGTGCCAACGGTGTTGCCGCCATCCGTGATGATGGGGAAGATCGTGGTGCATTGAAGCAGGCATTTCTCGAACTCGACCATTGGCAATCGGTCGCACTTGTGGCTGACCACGTTCTTGCCTTCCGTGACCTCCAATGCGTGGGTGCCAAAGTTCAGAATGATGATGCACTCTTCACAATTCTTGAAGGCATCCGTCTTCTTGGGGGCCAGTCCTATGTAGGTGACAAGAAAGAAGACGGCGGACTTGTCCACCGTCGGAAAGTATCTTGCCTTCAATCCCTTGTAGTCCTGCGCCTTTTCGATCTGTTTCCAGTTCTCTGTGTGTGGCTGGAAAGGTAGCGCATGGTCGAGCAGCAAACTGGTCTCCACCTGATTCCTGCGAAGAAACGGGCCGACGAAGAGATGCTTGCAAAAGGGCGGAGGCAAGTTCATGACCAGCGCAGGCACCTTGCGCAGTTGCGAGTTGAAGTGGCGAAGCCGTATCTCGATGCCAGGGACGATCAGAAGATCGTAGTCCCCGCCCACTTCTGCGGCCACATAGCCTTCGCTGAAGATCTTTGCCACAACGTCGTGGTTTCCGGAGACCTGGACATGCACCGTGTATCTGTGGCGCAGTGCATTCCAGATGTTCTTTGCATTGACGACATTGCCGGTGCCAGGGCTCTCGAAGATTTCGATCACGATGCGTTTTCGCCTCGGCAGAACAAGCGGAGCATTGCTTCGCACGATCGTGTTGCAGCGTGGGCATGCATTGCGAATTGGCGCAGGCACCGGCAGAGCCGAGACCTTCATGCAGGAGAAGCACTTGTAGAGCCTGAGGCCCCTTCGACAGTACGGGCACGCGCTGGGGGCGTCGGTCCTCACGTCCTCGACCTGGATGTATCTTGCGCAGTATGGACAGGTGGTCTGCGGCATCGTGTCCCTTCCCAAACATCTCGTCAGTGCAGCCCAAGGCCACAGCGCCTTGCGAAGGCAGTCTGTGGGGCAGGAACTGTTGGCGCCATGCGCTTCACGCCCATGGCACAGACCCACGAAGACAAGGCACCGAAAGTCGCCTGATCGGGCTTTACTGCGCGAGACCGCCGGGCGATACCCGGCAATTTTTCCATTTGCGCCCCAGGCCTGCGGCCACCCGCGCGCCCCCATTCGGAGCGGGAGAGACGGGGCCGCGCCCCGCAGCCGCATTTCGGCATGGCCAGTTCGGGCCCGTGACGTCCGGCAGATCAGGCCCCTTCTCTAATGTGTCCCCGAGGGTGACTTGTTCCCGTCTTGAGACATCGCACAACGCATTTGGTGATCGCTGTAGCCGCATCCCCAAAGCGCCACATGGTCTCGATCGAGTCCTCTCGACCCGGTTGCGCGGGCTGCACGCGCAAAACCGATATGCGGGCGTGGGCATCGGTCTCTTCCATCAACTCCTCGCCTGCGGCAAGGTGGAAGTGTCGATGCAGAAGGCAAACGCCGAACCGTGCTGTCTTGCCATGACGCTTCAGTACCTCCCCCATCTCGCGCAACACCGCGTAGTCGGCATCACCCAGGGGATCGGCCTCTTCAATGTTGGGCAACCGAGACCATTGAACCGCTTCGAGGACGATGGTTTCCATAAAGTCTCCTTGAGTTCGCAAGTGATCGTGCAGGAGTGGCATAGAACGCCAAAGGCGACTAGCTCGGATTTGCTGCTTTCATCGGAGAGAAGCGCTCGTCCCTTCGCGTGATCAATGGGAGGGTGCGGCTGGCCGTCAGCCAAGATATCCCGAATGCGATCAAGCCGACGGCTTCTCCATAGAACACCAGTCTCGGTACTGAGCGGGAAAACGCGCCGGCCAGAAAATGATCCAGAGCAAGTACTGCGATGGAGAGTGCAATCGTGATGCCACACGCGGCATAGATGGCGGCACGGACATTGGCCTGCGGGTAGCCCTTCGCCCGCGCGCGTCGATAGAACGCATGGCAGAAATACGTGAGGGTCAGGAACATCACCGCTGCAGACAAGCCGTGCACATAAGGCACGAGCGCAGCGTGTGGCTTGCATTCGCATGGAAAGAGAGCGACGCCCAAGGCCGCAATCGCCGCCACCTTGCTGAGCACCATCTCCGACAGACTGAGTCCGTTGTACGACAGCAGAAATGCCGCGATGGCGAACAGAAAGCCGATGAATACGGCCTGAGACCATCCGCCCTGGTAGTACGACGCGCTGATTGAGTCGATGGCGTCTTTTGCGAATGCACTGGTCAGACCCGCAAGGCTGAGCGCCACGACTCCGACGATGAGCTTGGTCGTGCGATGGTCAATCTCTTCACGCTTTGGCGCTGTTGGCATGAAAGAAACCCTCCTCGGCGAAAGGCACTGGGCGACGCGGAACCATCTGCGCGGAGTCACCCGTCAGGTGATCCAGAAGATGGCGCATGGTAGGCCGCTTGGTAGCGAACGTCATCCCATAAACGATTGAGGGCCGGTGACCTCAGCGTTATCGCTGCGGATGAAGAGCTTCACATCCTCGCCGCTCGGCTTGCGCGGCACAACGACGTCATAGCCTCTTGCCTTAAGCGTTGCGGCAGCCTCCTTGAGGTCGGCCTCGATGGCACGCAAGGCGTCCTCGCACGGCAGGGTGATCGGTAAAGACCACATCGATATCGACCGACAGGCGGGGCATATCCTGTACAAACAGGTTGAGCGTCGTGCCGCCTTTCATGGCAAACCGCGACGAACTGAATATCGTCGGGGCGATGTCGATCAACAGGCGAACGGTATCAATGTATTCCTGTTTCATGCTTTGAGATCCAGTCTTTCGCCGCCTTTGGAGACAGCCACCCACCGTGGTGCGCCGCCCCTGATGTCACTGTATGTTTTCGCTAGGGAAGGTCTTATATGGGCGCCTCCCGGATCGCAAGGACGTTGATGCGTGATGGGGCTGGAGGCTGGGCTGCAGTCTTATATCCGGCCTGTTCTGCAGGCTGGCAAGCCTGCTGGCCCTGATGGCATTCGCTGACGAGACTCCCATCTGAACATCGAGCTCAAGGCTCAACTTCCCTACCGGAGTGCTCCCGTCCCGGTCCGACCTGTCTGGCCCATCACACTGTGGCGTCGCTCGCTCTCCTAAACTGTGTCAGTCAATCGGTTACGCGGCTTGCCATGATGCGGCTCGCCATTCCTGTCCACGAGCGAGTACGGCCCAGATCGTTCGAGCGATCTTGTTGGCCACTGCAGCGACCACAACGCTGTAGGGCCTTCGCTTGAGCAGCGCAGCAAGCCACGGCCATGTGGTTGCTCGATCCGACCGGACGATCGCTCGGGCTCCGTGCATCAACAGAGTTCGCAAGTAGATGTCGCCTCGCTTGCTTATTCCAAGCTGCCGCACATGCCCGCCCGTGCCGGTTTGCCGCGGCACCAGACCGATCCAGGCAGCGAACTCCCGACCATCTTTGAACGCCGTTGGCGAGCCCATGCTGGAGACGACCGCCGTGGCCGTCATGAGCCCGACGCCGGGAATCTCGGCCACTGCCTTGCAGGCACTACTCTGGCGAAGCTGCTGCGCGAGGCGACGCTCGATTGCTCCGATGTCGGCCTGCAGTTGCCCGATGCGCCGCACTTGTTCATGCAGGCTGTCGATCAGTATCGAAGGCAATCGTTGTTGCGCCTGCTCTAACGCTGTCGGCAACTCCTTCATCAACGCCTGATGACCTTCGGGCAACACGATTCCGAACTCATAGAGAAGCCCGCGCAGCTCATTGGTCTGCATGATGCGTATCTTCATCAACTGCGCTCGCACACGGTGCAGCGCCAGAACCACTTGCTGCGCCTCGCTCTTGAGAGCGACGAAGCGAGCGCCAGGCTGGCGAGCGGCCGTCCAGATCGCCTGCGCATCAGCGGCATCGGTCTTGTTCCGTTGCACGAACGGTCGCACCATCTTCGGCGGCAACAGTCGGGCCTCGTGTCCGAGCTTTACCAACTCGCGACCCCATTCGTGCGCGCCGCCACACGCCTCCATTGCAATTAGTGCGGGTTGCCTGGCGGCGAACCACTCGAGCATCTGCGAGCGCTTCAGCTTCAACCGCTCGATGCTGCCGGTGTCGGCATCGACCCAGTGCAGCTGGAACACCTTCTTGGCGATATCGATTGCAATGACGTTAAGCTCCATGATGGATCCTCCGATCAGTGGTTGAACGCAACCTCCACTCTGGCACAACGATGCCGCTGCGGAGGACCCACCTCCTCGCGGCGCTCGCTGGTCAGCCAAAGAGGGAGGCGCCCATGCCATCTGAGCAGGTCACAAATTGGCGTGCGCTGAGGGCCGATGGTGTGCATGGTGATGAACCGCATCGCCGGATGCCTCGAAGCGACAAGACCTGCCCCTCATCCAGCGCCCTCAGACTGAGGCTGTGTGGAAACAGCTGCATTGAAGGGGCGCGCAAGATCCGTTGGACCGGCGGACTCAGTTCCTACCGGAATTCTCGGCCGTCTCGACAAGACGCGAGTCGGCTCCTACGACTTCATCTCTGCAATCAGGGTACTTGCGCCGAGGATCTTGATTGCTCGCTTGAGGTTGTAGGCCAGAACCTGCAGATTCATCTCGGTTTTCACGTTCGGCAAGGTCTTCGTCAGGAAGTGCGTGGCCCCCATCCACGCTTTCAGGGTGCCGAACACGTGTTCGATCGTTCGTTGCCTGAACTTTGAGGCCTCGGGCGCAGCATCTAGACGTGCCTGGACCTTTTCCAGGACCTCCTCGTACTCCCATCGACTGATGCGCCTGGCTGGCGCCGGGGTGCACTGCGGCTTCAAGTGACAGCCGCCACAGTTTGATGTCCAGTACTTGCGCAACGCCTTGCCGTCCTCAATGGCGGTGAAGCGGTAGATTGCGATCTCGCCCGCCGGACACCGGTACACATCCCGTCGCTTGTCATAGACGAAGTCTCGCTTGTCGAATCTGCCCTCGAACTTGCTGTTCGACGTCAAGGGCTTCGGGACAAGTGTCGCAATGCCCGCACGTTCGCACTCCAGAATCCCGTAGCCTTCGAAGTAGCCTCGATCCGCCAGCACGATTGGTTTGGGGTGTTCGATGGCCTCTTGAGCCGCCTTGGAGATGGCGGCCAGTTGGCCTCGATCGGTTACTGCGTTGGTCACCTCATGGGCGACGATCATGTGGTGTTTTGCATCGACCGCGGCCTGGACGTTGTAGCCTACGACTGCTGAGCCAAGTCGGGTGGTCGCCATCGAGCGGGCATCCGGATCGGTCAGCGAGATCTGTCGCTCTTGCGTGGACTGAAGCTGCCGCTCGATGGCAGAGATTTCACGCATCTGTCCTTTGATCTTGGCTACCTTTTCCTGGAGGCGCGCAACACGCTCGGGGAGAACCATCGCTGGATCTCGGTCAGCTCGATCAAGTTCGGCAAGGTATCGGCCGATGCTCTGCTCGAGCTGCTGCATCCGCACCTGGAGCTTGTGCTCGTTGAAGTTCTTGTCGCGGTTGTTGACGCCCTTGAACTTGCTTCCGTCCACGGCGATGACGCCGTCGGCAAATAGCTTGAGCCGGCGGCACAAAAGAACGAACTCTCGGCACACCAGACGAATAGCGTCACCATGATCTCTGCGGAAGTCCGCGATAGTCTTGAAATCAGGGGCCAGGCGCCCGGTCAGCCACATCAACTCCACATTGCGCTGTGCCTCACGCTCCAGGCGTCGACTGGATTGCACTTGGTTCAGATAGCCGTAGATGTAGATCTTCAACAGCACTGAGGGGTGATACGACGGCCGCCCGGTGGCCGCAGGTTCCGCGCCTTCAAAGCCGAGCTGATAGAGCTTGAGTTCATCGACAAAGACATCGACTACGCGGATGGGGTTCTCTTCTGAGATGTAGTCGTCAAGGCACTCTGGCAGCAGCGTGGTCTGGCTTCGATCCCCTGGCTCGATGAATCGCTTCATGTGGCAACCCAGTTCGTGGCGTTGTCTCAATCTAGGCGACGGTATTCACGGATTCAATGCGTTTTCACACAGCCTCGACTGTTTGCGGACGCACCTGCTCCATCATCGCAATCAGCTTTCTGCGGGCCATCCACAGGTTCGACAGCGCAAACAGCGTGATCACATGCGCCGTGTTCTTGGCCAGTCCCTTGAACCTCACCTTCACGAGCCCGAACTGCCGCTTGATCACCCGGAACGGGTGCTCCACCTTCGCCCGGATGCTCGCCTTCTGATACTCCAACTTGCGTGCCCTGGCCTTGGCGCGGCCCTCTGGCATCTTCGCCATGTCGCTGGGTCGGCCCGCGATGTGCCATTGCACACCCCGCTTCACACGGCTCTGCGCTCCCCGGTAGCCCGAGTCCGCCCATACCGCGTCCTCTTTGCCGTGAAGCAGGTCGCCCACCTGTTCCACGTCGGCCTCGTTGGCCGCAGTGGTCGTCACCGTGTGAACCAGCCCCGAGTCCGCATCCACACCGATGTGCGCCTTCATCCCAAAGTGCCATTGGTTTCCCTTCTTCGTCTGGTGCATCTCAGGGTCTCGCTCGCCGCTCTCGTTCTTGGTGGAACTGGGCGCCGAGATGATCGTGGCGTCGACGATGGAACCTCTCTTCAGCAGCAGCCCCTTCCTGGTCAGGTGGGCGTTGACCTGCTTGAAGATGTCTTCGGCCAGATCGCTGGCTTCCAGCAGGTGGCGGAAGTTCAGGATGGTCGTCTCATCGGGGATCGCCTCCAGACCAAGTCCGGCGAACGTGCGCAGCGAGGCGATCTCGTACAAGGCTTCTTCCATCGCCGGGTCGCTCAGGGCGAACCAGTTCTGCATCAGGTGCACGCGCAGCATGGCTTGCAACGGGTAGGGTCGACGGCCTCGGCCTGCCACTGGGTAGTGGGGTTCGATGACCTTGAGCAGCGCCTTCCACGGCACCACCAGTTCCATCTCGCCAAGGAAGACTTCGCGCCTCGTCTTCTTCCTCTTGCCCGCTTGCTCGGCATCCGCAAAACTGATCTGGCTCATCGCTCTTGCTCCTTTGCAGGGTTCAGCCCCTCATGCAAGAAACGTGCTCTTGATCAGATGGCATGGGCGCCTCCCTCTTTGGCTGACCAGCGAGCGCCGCGAGGAGGTGGGTCCTCCGCAGCGGCATCGTTGTGCCAGAGTGGAGGTTGCGTTCAACCACTGATCGGAGGATCCATCATGGAGCTTAACGTCATTGCAATCGATATCGCCAAGAAGGTGTTCCAGCTGCACTGGGTCGATGCCGACACCGGCAGCATCGAGCGGTTGAAGCTGAAGCGCTCGCAGATGCTCGAGTGGTTCGCCGCCAGGCAACCCGCACTAATTGCAATGGAGGCGTGTGGCGGCGCGCACGAATGGGGTCGCGAGTTGGTAAAGCTCGGACACGAGGCCCGACTGTTGCCGCCGAAGATGGTGCGACCGTTCGTGCAACGGAACAAGACCGATGCCGCTGATGCGCAGGCGATCTGGACGGCCGCTCGCCAGCCTGGCGCTCGCTTCGTCGCTCTCAAGAGCGAGGCGCAGCAAGTGGTTCTGGCGCTGCACCGTGTGCGAGCGCAGTTGATGAAGATACGCATCATGCAGACCAATGAGCTGCGCGGGCTTCTCTATGAGTTCGGAATCGTGTTGCCCGAAGGTCATCAGGCGTTGATGAAGGAGTTGCCGACAGCGTTAGAGCAGGCGCAACAACGATTGCCTTCGATACTGATCGACAGCCTGCATGAACAAGTGCGGCGCATCGGGCAACTGCAGGCCGACATCGGAGCAATCGAGCGTCGCCTCGCGCAGCAGCTTCGCCAGAGTAGTGCCTGCAAGGCAGTGGCCGAGATTCCCGGCGTCGGGCTCATGACGGCCACGGCGGTCGTCTCCAGCATGGGCTCGCCAACGGCGTTCAAAGATGGTCGGGAGTTCGCTGCCTGGATCGGTCTGGTGCCGCGGCAAACCGGCACGGGCGGGCATGTGCGGCAGCTTGGAATAAGCAAGCGAGGCGACATCTACTTGCGAACTCTGTTGATGCACGGAGCCCGAGCGATCGTCCGGTCGGATCGAGCAACCACATGGCCGTGGCTTGCTGCGCTGCTCAAGCGAAGGCCCTACAGCGTTGTGGTCGCTGCAGTGGCCAACAAGATCGCTCGAACGATCTGGGCCGTACTCGCTCGTGGACAGGAATGGCGAGCCGCATCATGGCAAGCCGCGTAACCGATTGACTGACACAGTTTAGGAGAGCGAGCGACGCCACAGTGTGATGGGCCAGACAGGTCGGACCGGGACGGGAGCACTCCGGTAGGGAAGTTGAGCCTTGAGCTCGATGTTCAGATGGGAGTCTCGTCAGCGAATGCCATCAGGGCCAGCAGGCTTGCCAGCCTGCAGAACAGGCCGGATATAAGACTGCAGCCCAGCCTCCAGCCCCATCACGCATCAACGTCCTTGCGATCCGGGAGGCGCCCATATAAGACCTTCCCTAGGGGAGCCCAGGGAAGATCAAGCTCTTCCGAAAGGGCCCGCGCCAAGCGAACCACCTTGATGCGCGTTGTGTGAGCAAGAAGGTTTTCAAGGATGGGCAGGCGGAGATTGCGCACGCTCTCCACGAGGTCGCGGCTATCTTGCGCGGGGGTTGTCCGGCACGATGAGCTGCGGCACGCCACCAATGAAGCTCAGGGCACGCGCGCAGCCCTGGAGCCAGTCGGTCATGGTCTCGCCCGGCGTGGCGCAGGCGAAGGTGTAGCTGGAGGCGCCGAGCGCGGCCACGAAGATGTGTGCGCGGCTCTCGTCGACGAGCTCGACCGTGGGGCCGGCGTAGTCGACGAAGAGCTTCTCGCCGGCGCGGTGGATCTGGCGCATCGAGCGCTTCAGGCGCAGTGCATAGCGCCGATACCGCTCGCAGAACTGGCTGTAGCGGTAGGTCGGCTGCCCGGGGTGGGCCGCGACGTATTCCTCCCACAGCAGCATGAGGGTCATGCCCTTGCGCCGCAGCTCCTGGTGCACGCGGCCGTAGTCAGGCAGCACGTAGTGCGAGGGACGCTCCAGCCGGCCTTGCACGACACGACGCTCCAGTGCCGTGTCGCTGAGCGTTTGAATGGTGGGCCAGTCCAGGCCCGCGACGCTGGCAAGGCCGACGTACTTGGCCACGACGCCCTTGGAGATGCCGAGTGAAGCCGCGATCCGTTCATGGGAGAGGCGGGCTTCGAGTTTGAGACGAAGGACGTCTCTGATCTTGCGCATGTTGATCCTTGGTGCGGGCAAGCCTGTCTCCGGCAAAAGCCGGGCAGGCTACCCGCATGGGGTGGATGAAATGCGCAACACCAACACGCTGACGTACGCCAGCGTTCCGCTGCCGTGACCGGTGATTCCGGACCAGCCAGAAATCGGTCACGTTGAGCCCGGAATCACCGGTCACGTTCGTGCGGAATGCTCGGTCACGATAGGCCGGAATGGGCGGTCACGATGCTCCGGAATACCCAGCTACGGTCCGCTTCGGCCGAATCGGCGGCATCGCGGTATTGCTGCATAGCCTTTCGAGGTGACACTGGTGGGCGATCGCCTACCGAGTTATTTTGACGTCTAGTTCTGGCTCGCGTCTCTTACTTTCGCCACGCCGAGCTGCCCCGCCGCAGCAATCACCCGCAGGCTCGCCGAGCGCCATTCCGAAACGCAACGAATGCGCTCCTGCTGGGCCTCAGCCAAAGCCTTCTGCGTACTGAGGATCTCCAGCACATCGGCCGCCCCCTTCTCGTACTTGCGCTGCGAGCTTGCCAGCGAAGACTGCGCGGTCCGCAGCAAGGTATCCGAGGCTTCCAGGTTCTTGAGCGCAGCCGAAGCATCCGAGTACGCCTGCACCACTTCCATGGCCACGCGATGCTCCACATCCAGCAGTTCGGCGGCACGCTGCTCAACCAGCGCATCCGCCCCCCGGATCTTGTAGGTGCGTGCGAAGCCTTCGAAGATCGGCAGGTTCAGCGTCACCCCCATCAAACGCTCCCGTGTCTGCGTCGTGCTCAAACCTTGGCCGGGTCGCCCGTTCTGGTAGGACGAAGCAGAAAGGTCGAGCGATGGCCGCCCTTCTGAGCGAGCGACATCGGCACGGGCCCGTGCTGCATCAACCTGGGCTCGCGCCGCCTCGATGGCAGGGTGGCTTTGCTCTGCCTGCGCCAGCCAGTCCGCGAGAGACGACGCCAACTCCTCAGTCTTCGGCGGCCCAAGAGAAACCAAGCTCACCTTCGTACCGGGCGGCGCGCCAATTGCATAGACCATGACGGCCTTCGCCTTGTTCAGGTCGCCTTCGGCGCGGCTCATGTCGAGGGCCGCGCGTGCCAGGGTGGTCTCGGCCTGCAGGGTGTCCCCATTCGATCCAGCGCCTCGAGCCTCCCGACGACGGGCCGTCTGCAAGGTGCCGCTGGCTATGGATACTGCTTCCTGCTTGGCCGCCGATGCAGCCTGCGCAGTCTGCACTTCGAAATAAGCCTGGATCACGGCCGTCAGGGTCTTCTGCAGCGTCGCGTCATGGGTGGCCGACGCTGCGTCCAACAAGCTCTTCGCCGCGCTCAGATTCGCCTCGCGTCCCCCAAAATCCAGCAGTCGCCATGTGAGCGCGGCGTAGACCGTATTGCCTGTCGTGCGTGTCCCGGCGTTTGCGCTGCCCGGGAACCAGGTCTTGTCGCTCAATCGGCTGACCGAGCCCGTCAACGTCGGCAGATAGGCGGCCTTCGCTTCGCCAACGGCCCCCGATTGCACCTTGATAGCAGCCCAGGCCGCACGCACCTGGGGATTGCTGCACATCGCCAGATCAATCGCCACCTCGAGGGACAGCTGTGCCGGAATCTCCGGGGACACGTCACAGGCGAGCGGCTCGGCGTCGCCGGGCAGCGTCACACCACTTCGCAGCACCGGCGGGGCGGCGTGCAAGGGGTCGCGCAAGACATCGGAGTGCAGGATGCCGTCTACATCGAGCGCGCTGGCGTTGAGCGCCCCTCCCGAACAGATCGCCACGACGCAGGCCGTGAGAATTCGTCGGAGACTGCGTCGCTTGCCGCTGCTGTCAGGGCCTGCCTCAGCGTTCACGCAGGCTTTCATGGGTCTCCTGCAGCAGTGGGCTGAGCACATACTCGATGACTCGGCGCGTACCGGTCTTTACTTCGACATTCACTGACATCCCTGGGCTCAGCGGTACAGCCTTTCCATCCACCTGCAGCGTCGATGCATCCAACTGCACCTTGACCGAGTAGAGCAATCTCTTCTTCTCATCCTGCTGCTTCTCGTCTTCGATCGCGTCGTGCGAGACATGGGTCACCTTTCCCGAGAGGGTGCCGTACTTGGTGTAGTCGAACGCGTCGACCTTGACTTGCGCCTCCTGGCCTTCGTGCACGAAGCCGATGTCCTTGTTCTCGAGAAATGCTTCGACCTCCATCGAATCCTGCTGCGGCACGATCAGCATCAACGGCTGCGCCGCAGGCACGACGCCGCCGACCGTGTGAACGGTGAGTTGCTGCACGGTCCCGTCGACCGGCGCGGTGAGCTTGAGCAAGCGACTGTGCGAATCGGCACGAGTGGCATCCTGTCGCGCACCGTTCTCTACGCGACCACCTTCGGTTAACGCGTCAAGAGCATCTTTCCTGGTCAGGGCGATCAGGGCCGCGCGCTGATTGCGGGCATCCGAGAGCTGCCCCTGCAACTCGACGCGCGCACGCTCTTTGTCGAGATAGGCGTGCATGGAGACGTCGTGGCTCTGCGACAGCTCCTTGTAGTCCCGCGCCTGCTGGGTGGCCAGCGTCAACGCTTCCCCGAATCGGTGAATGTCGCCGTCGATGCGATCCAGCTTGCTGCGGAAGTCCTTGTACTGCCCTTCGAGATGGCTCTGCTCGGCATGCCATTGGTCCGGCGGTACGCCGTCGAGGACTGGCAGCCGCGGCACACTCAGCGTGTCGACGCCCTTGATCAAGGCCCTGGACCGCGCGGCTTGCAAGGCCGCCACCACGGCATCACCCGACGCCTTGTCGCGCTCCGCATCGGATGCGCTGGTATCCAGTTCCAGCAGTGGCTCGCCCGTCTTGACGAACTGGCCTTCGACCACGTGCAGTGCATGCACGCTCGCGACATCGACCGAGGCGATGCTCTTGGTGCGCCCGCTGGGAATCACCTTGCCTGTTGCGTTCACGACGATGTCGATCTTTCCCAGGATCGACCATGCGAGCACCGCGACAACCATGGCCATCAACACCCGTGCCGTCCAGCGCGCGGTGGACGAGACGGGGCGCTCCTGCAGAGACAGTGCCGCCGGCAGGAATGCCGCCTCGTCCTCGTTGAACATCCCCAGGCCGTGGTCATGGCGACGGGCCCAATGGGTGGCGAACACGGCGCGATAGTGGGCCAGCAGGCCACCGTAGGCCTGCACTCGTTGTCGGAGGCTCATTTGGCTGCCGCCCCCGCCTGTTGCACTGCTGCCAGCGACGTCATCAATGCACGCTCATTGAAGGCGGCCTCGACGTTGCCCGACTGCAGGTTGTAGAGGTGACGGTAGATACCATCACCAATGCCCAGCAACTCGGCATGCGAGCCTTGCTCGGCGATCTGCCCGCGTTCCATCACGATGATCCGGTTCGCCTCGCGCACCGCCGAGAGCCGGTGGGCGATGATCAGCACGGTACGTCCCTTGCAGATCAGGCGCATGTTGTCCTGGATGATCTTCTCGGACTCGTAGTCCAGCGCGCTGGTCGCCTCGTCGAAGATCAGGACGCGCGGATTGGAGATCAACGCGCGTGCGATGGCGACCCGTTGGCGCTGCCCGCCGGACAGGCCCGTGCCATGCTCGCCCACCATCGTGTCGTAGCCTTCGGGCAGCTCGCTGATGAACTCGTGGGCACCAGCGAGCCTGGCGGCTGCCATGATGGCCTCGATGGGTAAAGCTGGATTCGACAGCGCAATGTTGTCGCGGATGCTCCGGTTGAACAGCATGTTCTCCTGCAGCACCACGCCGATCTGCTGCCGCAGCGAGGCGGTGTCGATCAGCGCGAGATCCTGTCCGTCGACCAGCACCCGGCCTCGATCGGGGACATAGAGGCGCTGTACCAGCTTGGTCAGCGTGCTCTTGCCAGAACCCGAGCGGCCGACGATGCCGATCACCTCGCCGGGCTGCACCTTGAGATTCACCGCGCGCAATACATCGGGCGCGTCGGGGCGGTAGCGAAAGGACACCTGGTCGAATTCAACTTCGCCGGAGATTCTCGGGATGCGAGTCTTCTGACCAACCACTTCGGTGCGCGCATTGAGGATGTCGCCCAGGCGCTGCATCGAGATGCCCACCTGCTGGAAATCGTTCCAGAGCTGGGCGAGCCGGATGATCGGCGAGGCCACCTGGCCCGCCAGCATGTTGAAGGCGACCAACTGGCCCACGGTCATCTTGTTGTCCACCACCAGCGTGGCGCCAATCCACATGATGGCGGCGGTGACCAGTTTGCTCACGAGCGTGACGCCGCCGCCGGCGACCATGGCCACGTTGGTGGCGGAAAGGCCGGCCGAAACGTAGGAGGCGAGCTGCTTGTCCCACTTCTGGGTCCAGCGCGGCTCGACGGCCATGGCCTTGACGGTGTCGATGCCGCTGATGGTTTCGACAAGGAAGGACTGGTTCTCGGCGCTGCGGTTGAACTTCTCGTTGAGGCGCGCCCGCAGGATGGGCGTGAAGACGGCCGAGAGGATGGCGTACAGGGGAATGGATGCCAGCACGACCAGTGTGAGCCAGACGCTGTACCAGAGCATCACGGCAAGGAAGACGAACGAGAAGAGCAGGTCCATGACCAGCGTGATCGCGTTACCCGTCAGGAAGGAGCGGATGTTCTCCAGCTCGCGAATGCGCGCGACCGAGTCGCCCACACGCCTGGCCTGGAAGTACCCGATGGGCAGGGACAGCAGGTGCCGGAACAGCCGAGCGCCGAGCTCCACGTCGATCTTGCTGCTGGTGTGCGCGAAGACGTAGGTGCGGATGCCGGTGAGCAAGGCTTCGAAGAGGGTCGCGCACAGCAAGCCTATGGCGATGACATTGAGGGTCTTCATGGCGTGGTTGACCAGCACCTTGTCCATGACGACCTGGAAGAACATCGGCGTGGCCAGGCCGATGAGTTGCAGCACCAACGAGATCAGCACGACCTCGCCCAGGAGCCTGCGGTACTTGATGACAGCCGGAATGAACCAGCTGAAATCGAATTTGGCGATGTCGCCGGCGTAGGTGGCCTTCGATGTGAAGAAGATCAACTCGCCCGACCACTGGGCAAGAAAGGTGTCGAGAGCCAGCACTTGCGGTGCCTCGCCCGCGCGCTGAATCAGTATGCGCACGGCGGCACTGGGCGTTTGCCCAACCGATGGAGTCCCCGCATCGTATTTGCCGACGATCAGGAATCGACCTTCGCGGTCCAGAGCGACTGCGGGCAGCGGTGCACGATTCAGTCGATCAGCCGGTTGGCGGACCAGCTTCGCCGCCAAGCCCAATTTCTTGGCGGCCAGAACAATGGTTTGTGAGGTGAACGGCTCGTGGCCGAATTCGTGCCGAAGTTGAGCTTCGTCCACGGCCACGCCATGGTAGCTCGCCATCATCACGAGCGAGAGGAGTCCCGTGTCCATGCCATCCCTGAAATCATCATCCGTTGCAGGTGCTCGGATGCTCTTGTCTTGCAATGAAAAGGATGCCTCGGATGCCGAAGCAGGCGGGGGCCGTAGTCATGTCAGGCAAATCACGCAGGCCCCGATGTGCCGGGCTTAGCGCTCAGTGCCAACTCGCAGCAAGTGTCGGTGCCAGTGCCTGCTGCTCCTGTGCTGTGTAGACAAGCTGGCCCGCCGCCGGTGGAGCGAACGACGCCATGGCTTGCACCAGACTTGAGATATCGCCGGCGCTGATGGTCAGTCCATCGCTTGCTTTCAAACTGGATAGCTGATTGCCTGCGCTCCAGTTGTCTATGGTGATGGACTCGCTACTGCCGAGCACGCTGATCTCAAGATTGTTGCCTTGTTCCTGGAACCACAGCTTGTCATGGACTCCCGCCAGAAGTTCGATGTCCAGCTGGCCGACCGTGCCCGAGATGTGGTACTGCCCGCTGGCAAGCGCGAGGGTGTCGCTGCCACCGTCCAACTGAATTGCGTTCGAGCCGTTCCCCAGCATCAGTTGATTGTGGCCCGCGCCCATCGTCACGGAATTGTTTCCGTCGCCCAGCACCAGTGTGTTTTGCCCGCTGCCTACAGTCACCACATCGTTGCCCTGTCCCAGGGTGATCTGGTTGTCTCCATTTCCCAGGCGGATCGTATCGACAACTCCGAGGCCATCAGTCGCAGTCACGACACCGTTCCAATCACCCCAGTCGATCGAGGCCGCATCGCTTCCAAGATAGACAGTCTGACTTGCCGGCGTTCCATCGGCGTTGAATGTATCGCTTCCATGGCTGCCGTCGGTGTGGGTCCAGCTGTCATCCACGAGGATCCCCGCCGCTGAAAATTCCTCCGCCTTGACGTTGCCGACGGGATCTGTCGTTGTGATGGCATAGCTGCCGTCAGCACTGTATGCCGTCGTGAGGATCGATCCATCGGTATTGAATATCGTGGAGGTCGATGACCCATCCAGTGCGCTGGTGTCGGCCCCGTAGGTGCCATCGGGGCTGCGCCATGTGTCACTGATCAGCGATCCGTTGACGTCGTACTGATCGGTTCCGGACGAGCCGTTCGCGTCGGCCCACGTATCGCTGGATGACCCATCCGCATTGAACGTTTCCGTGCCTCGGCTGCCATCGGAGGAAGTCCAGCTGCGGCCTGTCAAGACATCTGAGGAGGAGTAGACCAGCGTGGTGGTCTTGCCGTCAGAATCCGTTGCAGTACTGGTATGACTGCCGTCGGCCGCATAACTCGTGCTACTGATGACTGTGCCGTCCGAGTCGAATGAATCGTCACCATGGCTGCCGTCGATCTTCGTCCAGTGCGATGCCGTCAGTTGACCATAGGCGCTGTAGCTCTGCGTATTGGTATCGCCGTTGGTTTCAGTGGTGTTGAAGGTGTAGCTCTGGTCTGCTTGGACCGTGGTCGTGTTGGACGAGCCATCGGCATAGTAGGTGCTTCGTCCCAGGCTGCTGTCGACACCGTAGGTCACGCCCGTGCCACTGCCGTCCGACGCGTAGCTGTTGTCGCCATGCGTCCCATCGGCGGCGAACCATTTTTCATGAGTGAGAGCGCCCGTGCTGGAGTAACTCTTGACCGTGACGCCGCCGTCTGCATCGATGGTCGCAATGCGATAGCTGCCGTCGCTGTCATGGGTGGTCGCGCTGCCCGGTGTCGCGGTGGCATAGACGGTACCGCCATGTGTGCCGTCGGCGTGGACCCACGAGTCACTCAGCAGGACATCGGTTGCTGAATATGTCTGCGTTGTGGTGTTGCCCAAGCCATCGTCCACATAACGGCTGTAGCTGCCGTCCACATTGTCGACTTCACCGTGACTGGCACCCTGAGCATCGTAGAAGTCGGTGCCCGAACTCCCACCCATCGTGCCCCAGGCTTCGCTTGTGAGAGTGCCGTCGACTTCGTAGTTCTTGACTCGGTAGTTGTTCTGCGCGTCGTTGGAGGTCTGAGAGTAGTTGCCGTCGGCGTACTCGATGATTCCCTGGCTCGATCCATCGCTCGCGTAAGTGATCTTGCCGATGGTGCCGTCCTTGTCAGACCATTTGTCGCTGGTGAGTTGGCCGTTCGCGTCGAACGAGAGAGCCATGTGGCGATCGACCGTATCCACGTTGACGACCACGGAGCGGGGTGATCCATAGCTGTTATTGACGCCCGTAGTCCCGATCTCGATGCCCGGGAGATTTTCGTCGATGGTTGCGCCGTTGGTCTGGCCCAACTGCACCATGCCCGTCGCATCAGTGATTGCCTGCCGCATGTCGCCAATCCACGCGCTCGCGCCATCGGCCTGGTTTTGCAGGGTCTGCCCATCGACATGCCCGGTGTACGCATCCGTTCCATCTGCGAAATGCGCTCGCAGATTGTCCGTATCTTCTCCATCGCCCTGTACATCGAACGAGGCGGTGCTGCCATCGTTGCCGACAAAGGATTCGCTCACGAGATAGGGCGACTGATTGTCACCGTACGAACCGAGCGTGTATTGGTAGTGCTCTGTCTGTACGCCATCCGCTGTCTGGAAGGATTCGTCGATCGTCCCCGTGGTGTAGACCTCGCTGGACTCGGGGACTGGCTGGACAGCCGAGAGCGCGGTCACGGTGGTAATCACCTCGAAGTATTCGTAGGTCTGTGACGAGGCGTCGAGTACCGCGTGCCCTACGAGGTAAGCGGGCAGCGGCTGTCCCGCAGGAACAGAAGCCGCTCGAATCTGAACGCTGGAACCTGCGGGGACTTGTTGGCTTCCCAGTGCGGCCGCTTCATCGGGGGACAGGTATTTGATGGAGACGATCGGACTGCTGTCCGCCGTGGATGCTGCATAGACCGGAGGGGAAGACGGCCTCGGTGTGACCGTCTGGTTCGCGACGATGGCCTCGAATGCTTGGTTGGCCGCATCGCGCGTGACGCCAAGGACAGGCTGGAAGTTTTCGACGGAGTCGTCGAGTGCGCCCTGGCCACCTTCTTGCGCTGTTTGCACGTAGTGCAGTGTTCCATCCGCATCGAGCAGGACCTTACCGCCGCTGGACAACGACGCCCGAGAGAGCCCCGCGCCAAAATCGGCCACAGTTCCTCCCGCCAGAAATGCGCTGACCGCATCGAAATTCTGTACGGAGCCTTCATCCGTATCAGGCGAGCGGTTGCCAGTCATCATCAATACGGGATTGCCTGCAGCGTCCAGGACCTCGAAGTTCAACTGGGTGGACGTCACGGTAGACCCATAGGGGTTGTACATGTCCCCCTTCACGCTGTGGCCCGCTTGCTGATTCAGCGGGGCTGCATTGGCAACGCTGTATTGCCCGCTCTTGAGGAAGTCGTCATAGGCCGTATTGGCCGAGGTCCCGAGGTTGCTGCGGCCGCTGGAACCATCGGCGTTGAGCCACGATTGCCACAGCGCATGGCCGGCACCATCAAAGTGAACTGTTGTTGCATTTCCAGCACTGTCGATGGTGGTTTGAGATGACGCCAGACCGCCAGCGTTCTGGGTGCTGCCGCTGGTGCGTATGCCCGCCGCCGAATAGGTGGTTTGGCTGACGTCGCCCTGCGCGTTCCGGGTGAACGACGAATAGCTTCCGTCGCCGTTGTAGCTTGCCCCCTCACTGCTTCCATCGGGATGTGCAAGGGTTGTGCGCAGCAGAGTGCCGCTGGCGCTGTAGTCCGAGGTGGTGACATCCGGGTGGGCGGCGTCATCGCTGAACCCCACCGCCACCGAGTAACTGCCATCGGTGTTGTAGGTCGTTCGCGTGATGGCATCGCCTTGCGCAGGCCAAGACTCTTTGCTCGTCAATATGTCCGCAGCTGAGTAATAGGAGTTTGTGTATGTCGCCCCGTAGACGAGGTCTTCGACCATGTGAGTGCCGTCAGCCTGGTAGGTTGTCGTACTCTTGCCCGTGTCGCTGTACGTGGTGCTGCCGTGTGTGTCGTCGGCATGCGTCCAGGTCTCGCTGATCAGCGTCCCGCTGGCGTCATAGACACTCGTGATGCTGGCCTGAGCGCCGCTTTGGGTCACCACGGTCGTGACGTGGCCATCGGCCGCAACGCTGGTGCTGGCGCTTGTGCCGCCCGTGCCGAAGTTTGCGACTCCGCGGCTGCCGTCCGGGTGCGTCCAAGTATCACTGAGCAAGGAGCCGGTGGGATCGAATGCGCGCCGCTCTATGTTGCCCTTGCCGTCATCCGACACCACCTGCGAGCTGCCATCGTCAAAGGTGGTGGTGGTGGTCGTGAGGGTGGTGAGGCCTGCTGTGTTGAATAACTCCACTGCCACGATTTCTTGCCCGTCGCCCTCGGCGTCGTAAGTGCGGGTGCCACTGCCGTCAGTGTTGACAGCGGTGTAGACCCGTGAGCCGTCCGCATAGTCGCGAAGGTCAGCCGTGATGACACCGCTCGTGGCATAGGTGGTCTGCTCATCATTGCCTTGCCCATCATCTGTGTAGGCGATGGCGCTGCCGTCCACGTTGTAAGTGCTCCCTGATGAAGAGCCATCGGCACCGTAAGTGTCGCTGCCGTGCGAGCCGTTGGCCTCCTGCCAAGCATCGCCGGTTTCAGCGCCATCTGCACCGAAGAAGACGTTGGTAATGTTCTCTTTTCCGTCGTCCGCGATCGTGATGCTGGTGCCATCGACATTGAAAGTCTCGCTGCGGCTGGAGCCATCCGCGTAGAAAGTGTCCGAGCCTTGCGAACCGTCAAGCTTGACCCAGTCGTCACCTGTCACGCGTCCGTTGGTATCGGTGTAGTAGGTGTACTGGGTGCCGTCGGCTTGAGTGACGACAGGCGTCATCGGGTTGTACGGACTGCTCCATGCCGACCCATCGGCGAAGGTGCCGTTGAATTCGCTCGTAGTCTCTCGGCTCGCGCTCACATGATCCGTGCCCTGCAGTTGCCCCGCCGTGCCGTACTTGAAGATCAGCGCATCGCCGTTGGCATCGTTGTAGTTGACGCTATAGCTGCCGTCGGAGTTGACGATCTTGCCGAAGCCCGATCCGTCGAGGCTGAACAGCGAACCCGCAAACTCCGTCTGTTGCTCCTCAGCCGTGCCGTCGGCTGCCCATTGGGTTACGAGCACCTTGCCGTTGAGCTGATAATCGTAGCTCGTGCTCAGCACGCCATCGGCGTTGTAGGTCTTGATGCCTCGTGTGCCATCGGCCTGCCACCAGTCCTGACTTGTCAGACTGCCGTCGCCGCTGCGGTTGTCGATCGTGATGCCTCCGCTGGCGTCCAACGTAACCGTGCTGGCGCTGCCATCGGCGTGTGTCACGGAGCCAGTTCCCGAGCCATCGGTGTCGAAACTGTCCTGCCCCGATGCGCCGTCGCTCGAGGTCCAGGTGTCGCTGGCCAGTGTGCCGTCGGCATTGAAGTGGTCGCGTGTCAGATCGAGCTCACCTAACACCGAAATATTGACCAGGGAAGACGCATTGAATGTCGAGGCGGCGCCCCCGGGGGTCTGATAAAGCGCATAGGTATCGCTGCTGCCGTCCGTATGGGTCGTCTTGCCCGATATCGCACCCGAGGCGTAATAGGTGTCGGTGCCGCTCGTGCCATCGGTCGCGGTCCAGCTGTCGTGGGTGAGATGGCCTTGCCCATCGCGAAAGTTCGTGATGCTCCCGCCGTTCAAGGTGACGACGGACGACGTATTAGAAGCTCGGTCGTAATCAACGCCGTCGCCAGTCGTATCCGTTTGAGCGGAAGCCACTCCCTGAGCATCCACGACGGTGGTATGCAGAGTATCTTGAACGTCGTTGGAGCGAGTCCAGTAACTTCCATCCGGATTGATCAGTGTGATGTAGTCCGACTGCGGCACGCTGAAATTGCTGCCACTGCCGTGAGGCGTATCGGTTTGGCCGTTAGAAAAAATCGTTTCGGTCCCCGAGGAGCCGTCAGCGTGGACCCAACCGGCAGCGTACAGATTGCCGCTGCTGGTGTAGTAGTCGGTGGTGACATTGCCTTGGGAATCCTCCATGTAAGTGGCATACCCACCACCCGCATAGTTGATCGTGCCGGTGCTGGAGCCGTCCGAGTTGTAGGTGTCCGTTCCCGTGCTGCCGATGCCAAAGCGGTTCTCCCAGGTGTCCGATTCCGTTGCGGCTCCATTTGCGTCGAACGCTACGGAGATATCGCCACTGGCACCGTTGGCATCGGCCCAATGTTCACTCGGAGTGCCGCCATCCATCGCCAGGGTTTCGTCGATCTCATCGCCATTGGCGTAGGCCACTTTCAACAGATCTCCGGACAGGGTGCTTGTAGCATCCGATGATGAACTGCCCGCGCTAGCTTGTGGACCGGTTTGGAGATGGCCGGTCAGCAATCTGCCTGCCACTTCCAAGGCCGTGTTGAGCATCAACGCATTCTTGACCGCCTTGGGGGTCTCCGCGTTGTACCCGGCCGAAATTGCTTGCCAAGTGTCCTTGGCCGCCTTCATACCCGTCTCAAATGCGGAACCGGAATTGAAAAGATAATCGAACAAGGAGTAGCCGGGCACAAGCACTTGAGCACCAGTAACCGCATTCTTCAAGTTCGTAATCGCCGCGTCGGAGGCCGCCTGCGTATTGGCGTACATGAATTCCTGCAGCGACGGCAGCTGGGCGGGCATCTGCACGCCGTTGACGACGGGGATATCTTCGGATGCCAGTCCATTCACCACCGCATCGCCCACGTCGACCCGCGGCCGGTTCAACGAATTGCCGTAGTTGAGTTGCTCGTTCCAGAAATAGAAGGTGCCACCCCAGCCGCCGGCATCTTGGCCGAAATTGGGGTCTGGCATGGGCGTCAGGATCGCAGCGCCGATGTCGAACGACAGCATTTTCGGAAAGACTGGGATCCCATGGTCTTTGAGAATCTGACTGATGACGTTTTGCCCGATGTAATTGGACGTTTGCTGAATTCCCGCGTCGATCTGCGCTTGCGTATAGCCTGCGAGTTTGCCTCGGAATTCCAATCCGTATTGCGTGGAGTCACGGATATAGTTGACTGAAGCAACGCTGCGAATGTTGCCATTAATGAAGCCAGCTGCACTGAACCAGAACTTGGTATCCCGATTGACCGAGGAGGAACCCTCTATAACCGAGGAAATGTAATCATAAATTTCCTTGAATTCTCCAACTGGCGGGGTCGACTGATCCAATGTATCGATAACTTGGCCTTTAATTTCATCCCAAAGATTTTTTTCTTTTAGCAGCTCGACGAGATGATCATATTGGTCGCCTGTCAATTTCAGTTGCAAAGAGTCATTCAAATTTTCGCTTGCCATATCGCGCCCTCACAAATAATGAATTAAATAATATTCACTGATCGCGCCACTGGCGGATCATTTGATTGAGTGCGTGTACGAAATTATTGGTTTGCGAAATAACCCCTGGCGTTGTTCTCAAGAGAAGTAGGCGCATCTGGAAGTGGTGTGTCTTGTCATAGGTGTCCGCGTCGCAGGTATGGGAGTCACAACTCATCAAGAAATCGCCTTCTTTTTCTGTGGAATTTACATACAAACCACCTTCACTTGGCACGGCCGGTTTGTAGTTTTTCCAATCCGGGTGGCGTTTTAGATTCGCAGCCCTATAATCAAGCTGATTTAGGTTTTTGAAGCCCGAAGGCGTAGCGGTAGGGTCATCGCCACCATTTTTCTTGTTTTCCAAAATATCCGATGGCCTCGAATCTCGATGCTCTCTTTCATCCGATGAATATTGCATCGGAAAAATCATGATCTTGAATCGCTTGTCGCTCTCATAATTAGGATCATTGAGATCTGTCGGCAATCTAGGGCCGCATTGCGTTCCAAAGCACGATGCCAGCGTCATGTCCGGATACCAGATCGGAAATGACAGCATCTTGGCTTCAATGACGTCGGTCGGTGATTTAGGCCGCGGCCATCTTTCCATCAAAAATCTGGGTACCCTGAGAACGACGCCCTCAGCAAACTTGACTGGAACTGAGTTTTCTGGCGTGACGGGAGCATCCAGGCGCAAGGCCACGGGCTGTTTGGCTGTCTGTGCCTGCAAAGGCGATGCTAAAAAACCGGAAAGCGCAAGCAAGGTTGCGAGGAATTTCAGTTTTTGAATCGATGAATTCATGGTGTACACATTCAGCCCCCTCTACGTCGCTCAACAATTGGCTGCTGGTTGAGGGGAAACGCATGCCGCGAGGCTAGAAAGATTTTTTAAGGAGCCTGAATGGCATGAAAGCGATCGGCTCGCTTCTCTATCGCCCGCATCTGGCTGGCGCATTCGACGGAATTGCAGATGCACCCGGGAATCCCCCTTTAATTAAATAGTTCTAACATTTGCATTAGAACTTACCTTTAATTACCCTCTGACCAACCTGACGGATACCTGAACTGAAGAGGTAATCTGTTCCTTGGTACTTACTCTGGGCGTTTGTGTGACTTTGGTCACACACAAGGGATGAGGACAAGGTGTTTTGTGGAAACTCGTCCTCTATGGATTCGCCGGACGGACCTTGGCGGCCAGGACTTCCTGCAATTGGTATAGCGCATCCTCGGAGCTAAAGCTGGCGTGGCGGCGCGCGAACTCCCGTGCGGCCCGCCGGAACTGGCTTTCGCCATGCAAACGCGCAACGGCAACGGTGCATTGCTCCGCGGATCGCACGTTGGGCGCCATTGAATCGCCCCGGCTTCCCTAGACACTTTTGAGCCGTTGGAAATGGCGTCGCTCGAACTCTACGGGCGACAGGTCGCCAGCGTCACTTCTTGCCAATCGTCATGAACCACCGCCGCGCCGCGCTCGTCCTGATCCTTTCCGCAGCAGCCTCGCTTGCTGCGTACGCGCAGAGCTACCTGAGACTGGAAGAGCCCCCAGTCACGACTTTGCCGGAGCCTGGTGAGCGTCCAGTCCGACCATCTTGAAAGCCTGCTCGGAGCATAGGAGCCTAGTCCCCATCAACAACTCTCTTGGTGGACACGTGAGCACTATCCCTGATCAACAAGCCGGCACACGTCGGCGACGTCGCATTCACAGCGACGAATTCAAGGCGAACGCTGTGGCCAGCTGCATGCAGCCGGGCATGTCGATGGCGGCTGTGGCAATGGCCCATGGCGTCAACGCGAATCTGCTGCGCCGATGGGTTCGCGACGCAGAGATGAACTCGGCAACCACCGTCGTCAGCGCGACCACCGCTGAGACCCCGAAGGCGCAAGAAGCCAAGACAGTGTTCGTCCCGGTCAGCTTGCCGCCACCAGTGCGGCCGGCTCATGTCCCGGACGTTCGCATCGAGCTGCGACGTGGGCCGATAGTGGTCACCGTGACCTGGCCGGCGAGCGCCGCCAGCGAGTGCGCGGCCTGGATGCGCGAGCTGCTTCGATGATCCGCATCGACGCGATGTGGCTGGCCGCAGACCCTATCGACATGCGCGCCGGCGCCGAGCGCCTGTTGGCGCGCGTTGTGCAAGTCTTCGGCGCAGCGCAGGCGCACCATGGCTACCTGTTCGCGAACGCCCGCGGCACGCGTGTCAAGCTGCTGGTGCACGACGGCTTCGGCGTGTGGTGCGCGGCGCGCCGGCTCAACGCGGGGCGCTTCGTCTGGCCGGGCACGACCCACACGCCGCCCTTGCTGTCGCTCACACCTGCGCAGTTCGACGCCTTGGTCCTGGGCCTGCCCTGGCAGCGCCTTCCCGAGCTGAGCGTCATCACGCGAGCCTGAGGAGCCGGCGCCCACGCCATCTGCCCATGCGTTGACAGTGGATGTGCCGAGGTTGGCGTTGCCGTGCACTGGCATCATTCAACGCATGCTTGGTGCGCGTGATCTTCCTGCAGCGAATCCTTCGGGACTGTCCGCTGAGACAGCTGCGCTGGTTGGTCAGTTGCTCCAGCGGCTGCAAGACCAGGAGCAGCAGCTGGCCGAGCATGGCCGTGTCCTTGCGCAACGCGACCAGGCGCTCGCCGAGCGCGACGCGCTGCTGCAGCGCAAGGACCGCGAGATCGCACTGCGCGAGGCCAAGATCGAGAAGATCACCTTCGAGCTGGCCAGGCTCAAGCGCTGGAAGTTTGGCGCCAAGTCCGAGGCCATGAATGCCGAGCAGCGCCGCCTGTTCGAGGAGACGCTGGCCGAGGACGAGGCGGGCCTGCGCGAGCAGCTCGAGCGGCTTCGGCGTGAAGCCGCCGCGGCCGCAGCCGGCGCGGCTGCCTCGGACACAACGACCAAGGCGCCCCCGCGCCGGCCGCGCCGCAACCCGTTTCCCGATCACTTGCGCCGTGTCGAACACCACCACGAGCCCGAGCGCACCGACTGCCTGGAGCCCGGCTGCGGGCGCCCGATGACGCGCATCGGCCAGGAGGTCAGCGAGCGCCTGGACATCGTGCCGGCCGAGTTCTTCGTGCACCGCCACATCTATGGCAAGTGGGCCTGCCGCTGCTGCCAGGTGCTGCGCCAGGCGCCCAGCGTGGCAGAAGTCATCGAGGGCGGTATCGCTGCCAGCGGCTTCGTTGCGCACACGCTGATCAGCCGCTTCGTGGACCACATGCCGTACTACCGGCAAGCGACCATCAACGCCCGCAGCGGCGTGCACACACCGCGCTCGACGCTGGCGTCCATCACCGGCCAGGCAGGTGCAGCGCTGGAGCCGCTGCACGAGGCGCACAGGCGCTTCATCCTCAGCTGCGCGGTGCTGCACGCCGACGAGACCCCAGTGGCCCTGCTGGACCCCGGCGCGGGCAAGACGCGCCGAGCCTACGTCTGGGCCTACGCCAGAAGCTGGCACGACAAGGTGCCTGGTGTGATCTACGAGTTCTGCCCGGGACGCGGGGCGCAGTACCCGCTGGCATTCCTGGGAGGCCGAGGGAGACACGGCAGACGATGGTCGGGCACGTTGCTGACCGACCGCTACGGCGCCTACGAGACCGTGGTCGATCCCCGGCTGTATCCGGACCGCCTGGGCGCAGCCTGCGCCGCGCACGCGCGCCGCAACTTCGAAGAGTTGACGCACGACGGCACCAGCGTGGTGGGCCTGGAGGCGGTGCGTCGCTTCGCGCGCATCTACGGGGTCGAGGCACAGCTCAAAGAGCTCAGCGATGACGAGCGCCGGGCGCAACGCCAGCAGCTCGCCAGGCCGCTGTGGGAAGAGCTCAAGCACTGGCTACAACTGGAGCGCCGGCTGGTGGCCGACGGCGGCCCGACGGCCAAGGCCATCGACTACACGCTGGGGCACTGGGCCGCGCTGACGCGTCACTTGGACGACGGCGCGGTCGCCATCGACAACAACCACCTCGAGCGCCAAATCAAGCCGTGGGCGATGGGCCGCAAGGCATGGATGTTCGTGGGCAGTGAACTCGCTGGCCAACGCGCCGCCATCGTGATGAGCCTGGTGCAGTCGGCGCGCCTGAACGGCCATGACCCCTGGGCCTACCTGCGCGACGTGTTGCAGCGCCTGCCGACGCAGCGCGCCAGCCAGATCGAGGACTTGCTGCCGCACCGATGGCAGCCAGCGTCCGACGCGCGACCATGACCTTGCTCACGCAGGCCGTGATGGTCCGGGCGAACATCGACGTCGACCGCATGAGCGCGCAACAAAAGGTTGAGCTGGCTGACGAAATCTACGTCCAGCAGCCGAACCTGCTGGCCTCCATTCTCGTGTTGCCTCGCTACGGGGTCGACATGCTGCAGCTTGAGGTGCCGATCCACGTTCTGCTGGTTGCCTTCCAGGCCATGAAGCACTGCGGGCACGCCGTGCCGACGATCTCTGAAGACGTCCAGGAAACCTGCTTGCAGCGGCTGACGGCGACGATGCAGTTCACCGAGGGAGTGCCGCCAGACCTCGTCGCGCAGATGATCACGAAGTTCTGCGTCGACCACCCCGAGCGCTACCTGCTGGCGTTCGTGTACGGCTACCTCGGCGAGCATGACCTGCTGCGCGTGCGAACTGATGCCGAGAAGTTCTTGCTGCTGGCCGCTCTCAACCTCGTGGAGTGCGTTGCCTACGTCGGAGCGCAGTTGCAGTCCAAGTGACCCGCGTGGGGCCGGTCAAGATGGGATGACTGGACGCTCACGGATCTGTCGCGCCATTGGTTTGCCCTTGAAGATCTGCATCTGATGGTATGACATCTTTCACGACAATTGCCGCACCACTCAAGTATTCATTCAATTGCTGAACAAATAGCGGAGACGCGTTGATTATTTTCAAAAGATCTAGAGATACAGGCGAATTGGGTCCTCCAAGCGCTGTCATTAAACTGGCTAGCTTGGGGTTTGTCGCAAGAATGGGGGCATTGTTTGTCATGTCTTTTCTTGTTAATCCTCAATTTCAATTTGAAATTGATTTTCGTATTTGAATCCGCTCCACGCATCCGCTTGGAGTAAATGAAAAAACAAGAGAGCCAGGCCATTCGTTTGGAGGCAATTTTGGATAACCCAGGCTGTAGCGAGTTTCGATTTCTGAATTGTTCGCCTTGGCCGCTAAGAAGTCATGCGGAGTTATGGCGATGTCTCCTTTGCCGTAAATTCGTTCGACTTCGCCAGCGGTTACGCAAATTTCGTCGAGATTGAGTTCGACTTGTAAAACCACGTCTCTGCCCGTGTTGCTGTGTGAATGACGAAAGATGGCATAGCTGACCGTTTTTGCGCGAAATGTGGGATCTTCTGCATCGGCACGATAAGCGCCAACCGGAGAGTCAACAGAAACAGTGTCGACAGGATCTTTGATTTTCAGGTTTAATATTTTTACAACCTCCCCAAATTTCATTAAATTGTCTTCACTGGAAATGATGGCTCTAATATTCAACCAAAATTTATTTGAAACAGGGCCCGTTATTAGTGTTTGTCGAAGTGAATCTTGGCCTTGAGCACCCCCTTCCAATGGAAGGAGATTGACGGCCTCTGGATAAATTGGCTTAGCGACTGCGGTCGCAATGCCAATTGCCGATAGAATGATTTGCGCAAGAAGTTTTGAAAAATAGCTCATAAGCCTCAATTTGAGGATCGATTGTGATCTGCGAGCGAGATGGTGAGGGCTGGCATTTTGCTTTTATTGAGAATGTTATTTGTTACTCAGAGAAAGGCGCAACTGGCTTGGCAGCATTTTATGCATGCTGATACTTTTGACGCATCCACTGTAAGCGTAAGAAAAGACCAATGGAGGAATTCCCGCCTTCATGCTTCTTGAGGATAGGCTGCGCTGTAATTGGTTTCTATTGGGCTGTCGTTAGTTTTTGCGACTCCCATCTCATGGGGTGTTATTGGAATTCGCCCCTTCCCAAAAACTCGCTCCACCTCTGTCGCTGTTATGCAGATTTGATTAAGATCTAGATCGATTGCCAGAGCCACGTCTCGCGCTTTGGGGTTTTCCGCGTTTTGTACGATTCCGTATCCCATGGTTTTTATTCGCAGTGTCTTTTCTGCTGCATCTCTTCGCGACCGGTATTCTGGTTTTTCTGGGGAAACTGCATTAACTGGCTCTTCAAACTGAAGCTCAAGAAGTTCTGCTAAAAGAGCAAAATTCATGATGTAGTCATCATTGGAGATGATTTTTTTAATCCTCTCCCAGAAGGTCAAAGATATAGGCCCCATTACCAAATTCTCCTGGAGTCCAAGGCCTTGCTCCCCGTCTATTATTTTTTATTTGATAGAGGCGCACCCACATACAAAGGCTCTCCTGAAATCGCTGCACTGCAGGCTAGAAGAAGAAAAACGCTGATCAAGAGGGGGGAGAGGTTTTTTTGATCTCATATTTAATTTGAGAACAATTGACATGAGGACCCGTGCGTTGCGAGCAGCCGACGCCCGAATTGACGC
This sequence comes from Variovorax sp. YR566, assembly GCF_051992195.1. Taxonomy (NCBI): domain Bacteria; kingdom Pseudomonadati; phylum Pseudomonadota; class Betaproteobacteria; order Burkholderiales; family Comamonadaceae; genus Variovorax; species Variovorax sp. YR566. The sequence goes on from NZ_CP197093.1 coordinate 275,559, forward strand.
TTCACTCCATCCAGCGCTTCGCGCAAGTGCCTTCAGATGCGCTGAAGAGACATGCGAGAAGGATGGTTGACACGCCTCTGCGATGCGGCGGAGATGACACAGCCCCTGCGCCCCAGGAACCCTTCCAGCTCCGGCTCGCCATTCGCGCAGGTTCGCCCCCGCAGTGCGCTGACGCGGGCTCGCCTCAAGACGATCTCTCACTCCCAACGCGCGCACTCCCCAGCGCCAGGCACTCATGTTCTTCTCCTCAGGCCGCTTCGGGCTTGTTGTTGATTCGCGCGGCCCGCTCAGGGAGCAGTACGGCCAGCAATGAGGAAACTAATGGTGGATTGAGGAGGAATTTGGTGGCTTTAACTCTATCTTTCAGCCGAGTTGTGCGCTGGTATCTCGTGAGCAATGGTGTCCGCGAGATGGCCCTGACCTGCCCGGTTTCTCCGAGACATTGATTTCTAGGAAGATGGCTCCCGCCCGAAGAGGAGCCCATGAAGAAGAGTCGATTTTCAGAAGAGCAAATGGTCACGATCCTGCGTGAAGCAGATCGTACGACGGTGGCCGAGGCTGCCAAGAAGCACAAGGTCAGCGACGCCATCATCTATGCCTGGCGCAAACACTTCGGCCAGATGGAGGCGGCCGACGTCAAGCGTCTGAAGGCCCTGGAGCTTGAGAACAGCCGGCTGAAGAAGCTCCTTGCCGAGCGAGATCTGGACCTCGAGATCCTCAAGGAGATCAACGCAAAAAAATGGTGAGCCCGTTGGCTCGGCGCGAGCAACTGGCCTTCGTGCGCGCACGTGGCTTGAGTCTGCGCCGCGCCTGCGGGCTCATCGGCATGTCACGCGCCACGCCCAGCTACGAGCTGCGCTTGCCCACCAAGGATGCGCCGGTGCTTGCGGCGATGAAGGAACTCTCGGCTCAGTATCCGCGCTATGGCTATCGACGCACCCCCACCGGGTCAGGATTCCATGGAAATCAACACCCGGTCGTCAAAGAGCACGTGGTGCGCCAGTTGCGGCTGGTGCGCCCGCGCATCCAGAACGCCGATCACGGCATCCATGGCAGGCGTGTCCAGACCTTTGAGCAGATCATCGAACAGGCCGCCGGCGATGGCCACTGGCGCACAAAGTGCGCTGCACGCGCGTTGGCGCGCCATCACCGCATTCCAGGAGAGCTATGGAGCGATGACCAGCGCACAACGCGGCACGCAATCCAAAACTCACCCACGAGCGGCAGCTATGCAGCGAATGCCGATAGCGCCCGCTTCCGCCTCAACTGCTCTGCCGCACCATCAACTCAAAGCCCAGATCGACCGTCCGCTCAGTCACGGCTTCCGCACGCATCAGCGACAGCAACATAGCGGCCGCGCGCTCGCCGATCTCCCGGCGCGGAGTATGCACAGTGGTCAGTGGCGGCAGCATCTGATCACTACCACCGAGGTCGTTGAACCCGGCGATCGCCACGCGCTGCGGCACGGGCACGCCAGTACGCAGAGCAGCGAGCAGCCCGCCTTGGGCAAGGTCATCGTTGCAATAGAAGATAGCGTCCACGTTAGGGTGGCGCGCGAGTAATTCCTCGAATTGCCGTCCGCCCAGCGCGATCGAGGTCGGCCCCGGCACAAGCAGTTCGAGCGCCGGATCGTGGCAGCCGGCCGCGCGGAGCGCCTCGCGATAGCCCTCCAGCCGAAGCATCACACGCGGATCGAGCTGGCCGGCGGCATAGGCGATGGTCCGGCGACCGCGCTGCAGCAGGTGCTGCACGATCGCGCGGCCCGCGTCCTGCTGCGAGAACCCCACGCTGTGGATGCCGGGCGCGTTCGAGGTTTCCATCAGGTACACGCAGGGCGCATCGCTGCGTTCGAGCATCTGCAAGGCCGCGGCGCTGCGGTCGAAGCCGGTGAGCAGCACACCGGCCGGCCGTTGCGAAAGGTAGCTGCGCAGCAGCGCCTCTTCCTGCGCGGGGTCGTAGTGGGTCACGCCAATGAGCGACTGGAAACCGTGCGGTGCCAGCGCGTCCTGCACCGCCTCGAGCAATTCCACGAACAGCTGGTTGGTCAACGACGGGATCAGCACCGCCACGTGCGAGCTGCGCGCCGAAGCCAGCGCGCGTGCCGCCACGTTGGGCACGTAGCCGAGTTGGTCGACCGCAGTCTGCACGCGGGCCTGCAGGTCGGGCGACACATTGCGCGCGCCGCGCAGCGCGCGCGACACCGTGATCGGGCTCACGCCTGAGACGCGGGCCACGTCGTCAAGCGTCACGTGGTTGGAAGAACGGGAGCGTGGGCGCTCGGAAGTATCAGCCATGGTCAACGTCCAAGGGTTAGTACCAAGTTCGGATTGGATTTCATCGTTTTAGGATAGCGCTGTCCAGCCCTTGCCGATCCGGGGAAAAACCCGAGCGCGCCAAAGAGCTGGTTTTTTTAAATTGCACGGGATAGCGCTATCCCATTCATCGCCAGCCGCCGTCGCAGCGCCTGGATTCAGGAGACAACCCATGTTCGGAATGAGCCAAGAGATCTTCCTGCTCGTCGACGCCCTGGTGGCGATCCTCGGGCTGATCCTTCTGATCACGCGCTGGCGCGTGCACCCCTTCATCGCGCTGACGTTGGCCGCGGGCTTCCTGGGCCTGACCTCCGGCATGCCGGTGGACAAGGTGATGAAGTCCTTCCAGGACGGCTTCGGCGGCGTGCTGGGCTTCGTGGGCATCGTGCTCGGCCTGGGCACCATGCTGGGCAAGATGATGGCGGAGTCCGGCGGCGCCGACCGCATCGCGCGCACGCTGATCGACGCCTTCGGCCGCGAGCGCGTGCACTGGGCGATGATGTTCGCGGCCTTCCTGGTCGGCATCCCGCTGTTCTTCGAGATCGGCTTCGTGCTGCTGATCCCGCTGGTGTTCATCGTGGCGCGGCGCACCGGCGTGTCGCTCATCCGCATCGGCATCCCGCTGCTGGCGGGCCTGTCGGTGGTGCACGGCCTAGTGCCGCCGCATCCGGGGCCGCTGCTGGCCATCGGCGTCTTCAACGCCGACATCGGCAAGACCATCTTCTACGGCCTGATCGTCGGCCTGCCCACCGCGATGATCGCGGGCCCGATTTTCGGCAAGTTCATCTCGAAGTACGTGCCGGGCGAAGCCTCGCCCGAGCTGATGGAGCAGCTGGCGCACGAGCCCGAGGCGCGCGAACTGCCCGGCTTCGGCATCACGCTCATCACCGTGCTGCTGCCGGTGGGGCTGATGCTGCTGAAGACCTTCGCCGACGTGGCGCTGGACGAGAAGAACATCGTGCGCCAGTGGCTGGACTTCATCGGCCACCCGATCACCGCGCTGCTGGCGGCGCTGCTGCTGTCGCTCTACACCTTTGGCACCGCGCGCGGCTTCACCTCGAAGCAGATCATGAAGTTCGTCGACGACAGCCTTGCGCCCACCGCGGCCATCGTGCTGATCATCGGCGCGGGCGGCGGCTTCAAGCAGATGCTGGTGGCCAGCGGCGTGGGCAACGCGATCGGGCAGATGGCGCTGCACGCGCAGGTCTCGCCGATCCTGCTCGCATGGCTGGTGGCGGGGCTGATCCGCATCGCCACCGGCTCGGCCACCGTCGCCACCATCACCGGCGCGGGCATCGTCGCGCCGCTCGCGACCATGGTGCCGGGTGTGAACCGCGAACTGCTGGTGCTGGCCACCGGCGCGGGCTCGCTGATCCTCTCCCACGTCAACGATGCGGGCTTCTGGCTAGTAAAGCAATACTTCAACATGACGGTCGCCGAGACCTTCAAAACTTGGACAGTGATGGAAACGCTGATATCGGTTGTGGCCATCGTGTTCATCATGCTGCTGAGCGTGATCGTCTAAGCACGGAGACACACGCCATGAGTCGCATCGTTGTCGGCGTTGATATCGGAACCACCAGCACCAAGGCGGTGGCCTTCACACCGGCCGGGCGCGTGCTAGCGCACGACACGGTTGAGTACCCCCTGCTGCAGCCCGAAGCCGGCGCCGCCGAGCAGGATCCAGAACTGATCTTCCAAGCGGTGCTCACCACCATTGCCGGCTGCGTGAAGGAAAGCAAGGCGAGTCCTGCCGACGTGCTCGCCGTGTCGTTCAGCGCGGCAATGCACAGCCTGATTCTGGTCGACGCCGCGGGCAAGCCGCTCACGCACAGCATCACCTGGGCCGACCACCGCGCTTCGGTCTGGGCTGAGCGCATCCGCGACGAATGGGACGGCGATGTGATCTACCGCCGCACCGGGACACCGATCCATCCAATGTCGCCGCTGGCCAAGCTGGTGTGGCTGCGACACGAGCGCGCCGAACTCTTCGCGCGCGCCGAGCGTTTCGTCGGCATCAAGGAATACGTTTTCTTCCGCCTCTTCGGCCAGTGGCAAGTCGACCATTCGATCGCGTCGGCCACGGGCCTCTTCAGCATCGAGCGACTCGACTGGGACGAAGGCGCGCTCGCACTCGCCGGCGTGCGTGCCGATCAGCTCTCGCGCCCAGTGCCGACCACCTGGCACATCGAGGGCCTTACGGTCGACATCGCGGCGCAGTTGGGTCTGGCTCGCGACACCCCCTTCGTCATCGGCGCCAACGACGGCGTTCTCTCTAACCTTGGAGTGAACGCGGTGGCACCCGGCGAGGTAGCCGTGACGATCGGCACCAGCGGCGCGATGCGCACCGTGGTCGATCACCCGATGACAGACCCTGAGGGTCGCACCTTCTGCTACGCGCTCGCCGATCGGCGCTGGGTGGTGGGCGGGCCGGTGAACAACGGCGGCATCATCCTGCGCTGGGTGCGCGACGAGTTCGCCTCGGCCGAGGCCGAGACCGCCAAGCGACTGGGCATCGACACCTACGAGGTTCTCACGCGCATCGCCGAACGCGTCTCGGCGGGCTCCGAAGGGCTGGTGTTTCACCCATTCCTCACCGGCGAACGCGCGCCCTACTGGAACGCCGATTTGCGTGGATCCTTTTTCGGGCTGGGCATCCACCACCGCAAGGAGCACATGATCCGCGCGGTGCTCGAAGGGGTCATCTTCAACCTCTACAGCATCCTGCCGGCGGTAGAGTCGATCGCGGGCCGCAGCGCGTACATCAAAGCCACCGGTGGCTTCGCGCGCTCGGGCATGTGGCGCCAGATGATGGCCGATGTGTTCGATCGTGAGGTGGTGGTGCCCGAGAGCTTCGAGAGCTCCTGCCTCGGCGCCGCCGTGCTCGGGCTCTATGCGTTAGGCCATGTCGATTCGCTCGACGTGGTCGCGGGCATGGTCGGCGCCACACACCGACACACGCCCAATGCCAAGAATGCTGCGCTCTACCGGCAACTGCTGCCGGTGTACCTCTCGCTGCCACGCAAGCTCGGCGAAGAGTATCGACTACTCGCCGCGTTCCAGCAGCAGACGGTCATGTCGCCCCCGGCTCGCCAAGGCTGACGCCGTTGAATCTGTCGCCGCCCTTGGATATCTGATTTTGCTGAACATGATGCCGCTGGCCTCCACCTTCCGCCCGCGTGCGAAAGCCGCACCACCCGAGTCTTTCGCATCGCCTAGCCTCGAAACGCTAGAGACCTGCGCCACGGTTCACTGCGAGGCGGCCGACACGCTCTCGGATCGCCGGCACGATCAACGTTCCTTGCTCGAACACGAACTGCATCTGATCGGCGCCATGCCTGCGCGCCTGCGCATCAGCAGCGGCCCAAATGAGGAAACCCACAACTTCGCGCCCGGGACCGTCGTGCTGCTCGGCCCACGACTGCCACGCAGCCTTGCGTTCGAGCACCGAGCACCGGCCGGCAGCCACTCGAGCGGCAGAGTGCTGCGCTTCAGCGACGAGCCGCTGCGCCGCGGCATGCTGCTCTTTCCAGAACTCGGCGATGTGGGGCCACTGCTGACCCGCGCGCGCGTGGGCGTACAGTTCGTCGGGCTGGGCACGGGCACGCTCGCACGACTGCACCGTATCGAAACGCTGCACGGTCTCGCGCAGTTCTCCGAATTCACCGCGCTGCTAAGCGAGCTTGCGCAATGGACCAACTATCGTCTGCTCGCCGGCGCCGTCCCTACCGATGGACAGGACGATGAAGGGAGGCGAGCGCTGCTCATTCACAAGGCGCTCGACCACATCCGCGACAACTACGAGCAGGAGCTCTCGCTTGCCGAACTCAGCGCGATCGTCGGGATGCGCGAGCACGCCTTCTCGCGCAGCTTCCGTCGCGCCACCGGCCAGACCTTCACCGACTTCGTGATCGGCTTGCGGGTTTCGACGGCCTGCCGCTTGCTGGTGTCGACACGCCAGCAGGTGAGCAGCATCTGCTACGAGGTGGGCTTCAACAACATCTCAAACTTCAACCGGCACTTCCGGCGAATCAAGGGCATGACGCCGGGTGAATTCCGTACACGGCCGTCATCCACGGGGCGCTGAAAGTAATGAGAAGTGAGCCTGAGGATCGTTGGCTCGCGGTCCAAAGGGCAGTTTTCCACATGGAGCCAATCGAAAGACTTGATGATGCGAACAACCCATCCCGCGAATCCCACGGCACGCCGCTTGACCCTTTTCTTGGGCACTGCAGCCCTTGGCCTGAGCTCACTTGTGGGGTCCGTAGCAAATGCGCAAGCGACTTGGCCAACCAAATCGGTTACTTTGCTTGTCGGCTACCCACCCGGCGGGCAAACCGATTTTGCCGGACGCATACTGACGAACGGCATGCAAGGCGCGCTTGGCCAGCCTGTGGTCATCGACAACAAGGCCGGTGTCAACGGCAATATCGCCTCGGTCGAACTGATGAAAGCGCCACCGGACGGCCACAAGCTGCTGGTTGGCAACGGTTCGATGACGATCATGCCGCATGTCTACACCAAGCTGGGCATCGTCGATCCGCAGAAGATGACGCCCATCGGCGTCATGCTGCAGTCACCGTTGGTGCTCGTGGTGCCCGCCACCTCCCCCATCAAGACCTATGCGCAGTTCGCAGAGGAAGTGCAAGCCAGGGCCAAAGCGGGCAAAGGCATTGACTACGGCACCGGTGGGCCGGGCTCGCTGATACATGTCACGATGGAGTTGCTGCGCGAACGCTTGGGCAGCCCGGCGATGAACCATGTGCCCTACAAGGGCAGCAGCCCCGCCATGGTCGACCTGATGGCTGGCCGTCTTGACGCCATGTTCGATGCGACCTCCGTCGTCGCCCCATTTGTCAAGTCGGGTCAGTTGCGCCCACTGCTGGTCACGGGTGAAAAGCGGTCCCCGATGCTACCGAACGTACCCACGGCCACAGAAAGCGGCGTCAAGGACTTCACCATCATCTCCTTCATCGGCCTTTATGGGCCACCTGGCCTGAGCCCGGATGTCGTGAAGAAGGCCAGCAGCGCAATGAATGCGGCCCTTAGGGACCCAACCGTCGTCAAGAGCATTGCTGATCGCGGCGACGAACCAGGCGGCGGTTCTCCGGGACAACTCGCTGAGATGACCCGAGCTCAGTACAAGATGTGGGGCGCGGTGGTGAAAGCCAACAACATCACGGCAGACTAGAGACTACACCCTCCAATCCAATCCAATCCAATCCAATCCAAACCACTCCAGCGCGCGTCGGCGCTTGCATCCTAGCGGCCGCGGAGCACGGTCAACCTGCCAACCAACCAAGGTTAGCGCCGACGGCTAGCCCAGCTGGTGGATTTCGCGCAGCAACCACGTGCCGGAGAACTCGGGCCAAGCGACGGCGCGCGCACGCGAACGCGCATAGTCCTCGAATGGCTGGATCCCCCTCATCCGTGGCTCGCTCGGCTTGCACGTCCGCCCCCCCGGCTGGGTAAATTTTCGGCAGCAATCAACACACTGGTGATGCGCGTTGCGCGCTCCAGAGCATCCTTTTCAGAGCGGCCTTACCTTGCCCCGTCGGTCGGCGGTTACATCGCATGCCTCGAATGAGGATCCGTCGCAAGTCGGATGCAAGGCGCAGCTCGAATTGGTCTGCTCGAACTGCAGCAGATCAATGGGGCGGAGAACGGTTCCGACGCGCCTCTATCGAATCTCTCTTCATCATGTCTCCTTCGAACAATTGGTCTTGGGATTTCTGGTGCCAATCTTGCTGCCTGCGATCGCCGCGGAAGGCGCCTTTTCACGCCGGGGAGGCTTCGGTCCGCGGCGAAGAAACGTACTGTTCGCATTCCACGGCAAGTACGGTCGAGCCGGACGGTGGAAACACATCGTCGGCACCCCCGCTGTCGAACGCCTGCAACGCCGCTGCGGCGTCTTCGACCTTCGCGAACCAGAATTCCTCGATCAGATCGCATCGATCGACATGACTTTCACGGCTGGCCTCAGTCAGCGCAGGAGTGCAGTAGCCGATCGCATCGTCAGCTAGGAGGAAGTTGCGCCGTAACTCCAGGCAACCCTTCAACCTCTGACGGATCGTGCTGACGTCCCGCGAGTCGCTTTGCCGGAACTCGACCGCCGTCATTCCGGCCGGACGCCACACGAAACGCAATACCTTGGCACCCCCGCCATGCGGTGCGGCACGCCAGGTTCCGTCGTGTCCGGTTCGCTCGTCGACGACGACCAGTCGGATGTACTCACGTTGGAGGAACTGCGTCTCATCCTCTGTCACGATCGCGTTGAACGGCGCCGAGTGGTACACGTGCTGTGCACGAGCGAACGAATCGCGATCAAAGTACGTGATCGCCGTCATCGCATCGAACGGACCCGCTGGCCCTCGTTCCTGTAGCTCGCCCTCACGACCTTGCCAGATCGGAAAGTGGCGCCTGAAATCCATCTGCGGCGGAATGTGGCTGTCGATCAGCGCGCAGTGGAAGTTCTCGTAGTACTCCACGAACTGCTGGCGAGACATCGACGATCGTCGCCAGAGAAAGTAAAAGGCCTTTAGCATTTCGTCTGCTTCATATGTGATTCCCAGCCCTCCAGGTGGGCCGTGCGAAAACCTCCGTTCAGGAGGTGCAAAGACCCTTCACGGCCAGCTTCTGGAACAGGTGCGGAGACGCGGTCGAGCTGCTGGGGTATTTCGCCAGCTTTTCTTGGAACACCGGATTCGTGAACGCTTCACGGAACGCCTCGAGGCTCTCCCATACGGCATAGTTCAAGAAGGTGCAGCTGCCGGCGATACCGCGGTGCAACTGTGTGGACATCAAGCCGGGATAGGAACGGAAGAAATTGGCATCGTCCGTCCAAGCCTCCAACAGCGCATCGACTTCACCGGGGTCGACACTGAACACGTTGATCAACACCACAGAACCGTCGGCGTTGGAAAACAGCTGTTCACGCAGCATCACCGTTTTGTCCATTTCCTTGAACTGCACTGACATGGTCATCTCCAAAGTTGAGAAAGAATGAGTGGAGCGCGCTAGACGATGATCTTGGTCTCGCGCGCAAGCACGGAAAAACTGGCGCCAGAATCGACGAAGGAATAGGCGCTCTGCCTCAGCCGCGATTGCAATGCAGCCAGCGCGTCAAAGCCCGTAACCCATGTCTCGACAATGGCGTCCACATCACGAGCCGTCGGCGCGAAGAGCGATGACACGTCGCCGATGCGGTTGTGAACGCGCTTCAGTACGACCGATCGGTAGTCGCGGTCCGCGGCGAGCCGATCCGCCTCGTCGGCTAACGCGGCTTCGAAAGCAGCTTCCGTGAGATCGCTTCGCCGCCGCAAGAAGTCGAACACTCGCAGCGAGCCCGGCTCCGCGGCGGCGGCGAAGATGACTTGCTCGACCGCGTCGTACGCCGCGGGCAAGTGCTGAAGCAGAACACGTCCGATGTACTCCTCATCGGGACGCACCTTCGCCAGGTACTCGGGACTCTCGACAGCGGCAGCGAGCTTGACTTGGTCGAAGACATGCTCGACCACCATCAATAGGTCCGGTGCCGCACCGTAAAGTAGGGCTGACGATTCGCCTTCGCGCACATCCACCGCGGCGTTCATCGTGTAACGCTCAAATACGTCTTCAAAGCCGGGAGTGCGCATCACGAGCGGCGCATGGGAGCCGATGATGTAGTCGCAAGACGCAGCACGATTGGCGGCCCGATGGCAGTAAACAAGTAACAGGTCTTTGCGCACGCGCTTCACTCCTCGGCGAGGGTCCTGTGGTTTCGCCTTTTCGCCCTCACCATAGCCCTTGACTTCGGCGAGGATTGGTTCACCGCCATGCGATTCACTCGTCAATCGATTGACGATTTGTCGTTCTTTTTTCATTGCGATCTTCGTTGCTTGCGTAGTGGAACACATTCGCTAATTTGACAATACATTGTCAAAAGTTGCTGGTAAATCTTATTGTGGTTTTCCCGACTTCACGTCCTAGCTTCGGATCTGTGAAACCATGCCGCAGCCGCGCCTCTGAGAGGTCGTCGGTAACTCACTTGGGTGCGTGGCCCAGACCGCTGACGTCCGCTGGCGTCACGGAAGTAGGTGATGCATACGACGCGTCAGCGCAGTGCACGAATTCGGTGTTTCACGGGACTGTCGCCGGCCGAAGTCGCGCGAAATCCAACCCGAATCAGTCCAGCGCGACCTCCGACACCAGTGTGGAGCGTGTAGAAGGATGAAGCTAGCGCGATCAAATGCGGAATGTCGACGACCAGATCAAGCGTGTTCGCGAGCAGTACGTCGCGCTGTGGCGGCGGACAGCGAGGACATCAAGTGCCGGCATCACGTCCTTGACCATCTCGCCGAACACCACGCTTAATCTGTTCGCGCCGAAGTGGCAAAGATGCATATGGATGTCTCGTCCGTCCGTGAGCAAGGCTGAGCGATTCGCAGCGAGCGCTCCAAAGCGAGACCATCTCGTCGTTCAGAGGGCGGTCTGCGCCTTGAGCGCGGATTTCTCTGGTGCCGCTGTTTTCTTCGTCCGGCGCGCCACCCTCCTGACCGGTGGAGGAAGCGTTGAAAAAACGGGGCCTGCAATGGGTCCGATTTCCGGCAGCGCCATGTACGCAATCTGATCGGCTTCCTGGGCATCGATGCCCATGCCCCGAAGGAACGTCGCAACAAGCTCGTCGGCATGGTTGTCATGCGTCGATTCGGTGAGCATCGTCTCGATACCGTAGAAGATCGACCCGAGAACGATGTCACGTGCGACCTGCGCGTTTGGAACTGTCAGCCTTCTGCGTGCGATGGCATCGCTCACGTCCCGAGTGAGGTTCCGGTCGATCAGTTGCCCGCGTGCCGCAATGCGGGTGCCAACACTCGTGATGAATCTGCCCCATGTGGGATAACGCAGAGCGGTCTGCATGTACAGCCTGGTGCCTGTGCTGAAACGCTCGACGGGATCGAGCAACTCTAGTACTGCGGGATCGATGAACGCCAGTGCTTCGTCGCTGAGTTGGACGGCCAATGCGAGCAGCAGTTCGCCCGTCGTGCCGAAGTGATTGTAAAAAGTTCCTCGCGCTACCCCGGCCTCGGAGATCACGTCGTCGATCACAGTGGCCTCGGGGCCTTTTCTGGCGACGACGGCAAAAGCGCTCTGAAGCAGGCGCAGGCGCGTCTTTCCCCGGCGCTGTGCGCCGACGCGAACGCGATGGTCTTCGGTCGATTGCTTGCTCATCACTCCGGAGGTTACATGACCTCCGCTTCCAACTGACAAATTGTCCATTCTGGTTTTCCCGGGTCTATTTGATCGTTTTGTCGTATTGACGATATGTCCTATTCGGTTAGAGTTCCAAATTATGACAAGACCTTGTCAATCATCTGTGACGTAACGAAGAGGATTCGAATGAAGTTATTCAGACATGGCCCCGAGGGCCTGGAGCGGCCAGGCGCAGTGGATGCTGCGGGCAATCTGCGCGACTTGTCCCTGTTGGTTCCTGATCTCACGCCGGAGTGGATGTCGCCTGAAAAGTTGGGGGCACTGCGTGCCGTGCAGCTCGAACAGTTGCCGCTTGTGCTCAAAGGCGCGCGCCTGGGTACTCCGGTTGCCGGTACGCGTCAGTTCGTTGCAGTGGGCCTGAACTACCGCAAGCACGCCGCAGAGTCTGGGTTAGAGGTACCCAAGGAACCGGTCGTCTTCACGAAGGCACTGACGTCGCTCGCAGGCCCGAACGATGACGTGACGATTCCCGACGGATCCGAGTCTACCGACTGGGAGATCGAGCTCGGTGTCGTGATCGGGACGCAGGCACGACGGGTGACACGCGATTCGGCCCTGGGGCATGTCGCGGGTTATTGCCTGGCCAATGACGTCTCGGAGCGCGACTGGCAGATCAAGCGCAATGGCCAGTGGGGGAAGGGGAAGAGCTTCGACGGGTTCGGTCCGATCGGCCCATGGCTGGTGACCAGCGACGAGATTCCGGACCCGCAGTCCATCCCGCTTGAGTTGAAGGTGAATGACCAGGTTCGTCAGCGCAGCAACACTGCCGACATGATCTTCTCGGTCGCGGAGATCGTCTCGTATCTGAGTCAGTTCATGACGCTGCTGCCGGGCGACGTGGTGATCACGGGAACGCCTGAAGGTGTCGGCCTCGGTATGAAGCCGCCCCGGTTTCTTGGGCGAGGCGACATCGTCACGCTGGACGGGGGAGTGCTGGGAACGCAGCGGCAGCACTTCGTTTGAGTCGTCCTTGGCCCCAAGGGCTGCGCCGCATCCACGACGACAAATGTGCCTGAGTCATTGCGTACTCGCGGATCTGTAAATGCGTGGTGTCGATCTGCCAGCAGCGTTCATCTTGCCGGCGGCCTCGAAGGCGGGCGGGGTGTGCGCCGTGTGTATGACGGCGGCGTACCTCCAGGATGCGTGCTGCTACCGCAATCCGGCGGATGCCGTCATGCGGTTTTTTTCAAACTCTACACGGAACTCATTCCATGCATTCTGAAGATGTTGTTGACGTCGCCATTGTCGGCTATGGCCCGGTAAGCGAAATCCTGGCCCTCGCTTTGGCGCGACAGGGCCGCAGTGTTGCGGTGTTCGAGCGATGGGAGGAGCGTTACCCGCTGCCTCGTGCAGTCTGCATCGACCACGAGATGTTCCGTCTGCTCAGCAGCCTGGGCTTGCGCGAACAACTGCCGACGGTTTCGCATGCCGGTCCGTGGTACCGCTGGTACAACGCAGAGTGGAAGGAACTGCTGGCCATCGACTGGTCGGCGGAGTCGATCTCTGGTGGCCCCGAAGTGCATTTCGTGCACCAACCTACGCTCGAGACGATGTTCGACGAAGCCGTGCGTGCGCAACCCATGGTCCGGGTGAACTTGGGCTGGGAGGCCGAGAGCTTCGAGCAGAACGAGGAATCCGTGATGCTGCGCGTGCGGCGTACCTCCGGCTCCGAGGTTCGCACGGTCAAGGCGCGCTACCTGGTGGGGGCGGACGGCGCGAACAGTAGGGTGCGCGAGACGATCGGCGCATCGCGTGAGGATCGCGGTTTCGAGGCGGACTGGCTGGTCATCGACGTTCTTCCTCACGAAGGGGTGACGCTCGACATCCCTCCCGCGGCACAGTACTGCAACCCCACGCGGCCCACGACCATTGTCCCAGCCGGCATACGAGATGGCCGCTACTACCGTCGTTGGGAGTTCATGCGCCTGCCGCACGAGACCCGTGAGGAGTTGGAAGACGAAGCCGTTGCTTGGAAGTTGCTCGCCAACTGGGTAGGGCCAGACCAGTGCACCATCGTGCGGCACAAGGTCTATACCTTCCGATCGCTGCTGGCCAACCAGTGGCGCAGCGGTCGCGCCCTGATCGCGGGGGATGCTGCCCATTTGATGCCACCCTTCATGGGCCAGGGCATGTGCGCCGGCCTTCGCGACATTGCCAATCTGGTGTGGAAATTGGGTCTGGTGCTGGATGGGCGCGCGGACGAGCGCCTGCTCGACACCTACCAGATCGAGCGACGCCCGCATGTCAGTGACGTGATCGACATCTCCGCTTACTTGGGCCGAGTCATTTGTGTGTCGGATCCAGCGAAGGCCGCGGAACGCGATGCGTCCTTCTTCAGCGGCAACATTCCGCCCCCCCCACCGTTCCCGCACTTGCGCGATGGCTTCATCTCGCGGGCCAATATCGAGGGACGGGCCGTGGCGGGCTTGCTGTCGCCACATGGGCGAGTTCGTCGCGACGGGGTGCGTGAGCGCTTCGACGATGCGATCGGTGTCGGCTGGCGCCTGATCGCCATCGAACGAGGAGCGCTTCAAGCCATCGGTGAGCGCCAGCATCAGGTGCTGCAAGCACTCGATGCCTGCAGTGTGCTGGTTGCAGACGCAACCGAGACGATTTCCGATGCGTGGAGTGACGAGGACGGCAAGTTTGTGCCATGGATGCGCAAGCACGGGGTCGTCGCCATGCTTGTCCGCCCCGACTTCTATGTCTATGGAGGGGCTCGGACTGCCGCCGAGGTTGCGCCGCTGATCGATGAGTTCGCCGACAGCATGGCGGCATACGGCATCGGCTCGCAGGCTTCGCGCACGCTTGTCGCCGCCTGACTTCGCGAGCCGAAAACTGCGTTGTAGCAAGACACACAGGAGCACAACATGGGCATTGTCTGTGCGCCGACCACGAGTCGATGGCATGTCGATCTTCCAACGATGACCTAAGGAGACTCTCGATGGCCAGCATTCATTCAGTCGACGAGTTCGCGATCGGCGTCCCAGATCTCATGGATGCGGAACGCTTCTATGGCGCCTTCGGACTGCAGGTGAGGCGGGAGGGCGACGCACTAGGTCTCTACACCGTTGGGCATCCTCACCGGTGGGGGCGCGTCTACGGGGGCTTGCCGTGCAAGAAGCTGATGTGGCTGACGCTCGGGGCCTACGAGGAGGAACTGGCCGAGATTCGCCGCCAGGTGAAGAGCGTAGGGGCCTCGGAGTCGGTCCCGCCTCCGCAGGCGGATGCGGGCGGCTTTTGGATCAGGTCGCCGGACGGCGTGCCCATGCAAGTTCGTCCGGCCCAAAAGTGTTCACCATCTAGTCCCGCTCCGCGCGAGTTCACGCCAGCCGCTGGCATGGGGCATGCGCTGGTCGGCCGATCACCTGCTCGTAGCAAGGTGCAGAAGGTGAATCCGCTCTATCTGTCGCACCTTCTTCTGTTCACTGCCGACGTGGATCAGGCGATGGATTTCTTCTGCAGTGGACTGGGGTTGCGACTGTCCGACCGATCGGGCTCCTCGATCGCGTTCCTGCATTCCCCGCATGGCAGTGACCATCACCTGATCGCCCTGGCCAAGTCGTCGGGGCCCGGGCTGCATCACACGAGCTGGTGCGTTCCGTCGATCGATGCAGTTGGTCTCGGCATGGAGCAGATGTCGGACGCCGGGTACGGCGAAGGTTGGGGGGTTGGGCGACATGTCCTCGGGTCCAACTATTTCCGCTATGTCAAAGATCCCTGGGGCAGCTTCGCCGAGTACTCGTATGACATTGACTACATCCCCGCCGGAGCGCAATGGCCTGCGGCCGATCATCCGGGAGCGGACTCGCTGTACGTCTGGGGCCCCGCTGTACCTGCAGACTTCATCCGCAATACCGAGATCGAGGTCTGACACAGGGAGCCTCTACCTTCTGGCCGCGAGCGAGGGGCGCGGCTGAGCGCATAAGAGTGGCCTTCTCGGAGACGGCTTGTGCGACGCGCCGCAAGAGCCCGGTGCTGCCTTGCGGCCCACGGCATGGACTGTGGATGGAACAGGACTTCAGTTGCGCTGAAACCCCGCAACCGCTCTCTTGCCGTCCCGTGAGGATCGGGTCGTCTGCAGCGCCTTGCATGTCGAGGGATGGGGCGGCCGTGCTGGTGCATCCAAAAAGGAGGATTTCATCGGGTAAACCACCATCGAAAAAATGACAATAACTTGTCAAAGTGGATGACGATAAGAGCAGCGATCCCCTGTCTTCTAAAGGCGAAAAGGTTCCTTCTTTTCTAAGGGTGGATCGATGAGGCAAGAGAACGAAACAGCAACTTTTAGATGGAGATTCATATGTCTGCGAATTTCAAGGAAATGGACAAGAAGGTGACATTGAAAGATCAACTCTTCTCCCATGCGAACGGGTCGATAACGTTGGTCAACGTCTTCAATGTCGATCCTGATGAAGTCGATGCGTTCATGTCGGCATGGAAGGACGATGCCGACTATTTCCGCACTCATTCCGGTTTGCTTTCCGCCCAGCTGCATCGTGGCATCAGCGGGAGCTGCACCTTCTTGAACTACGCGGTTTGGGAGAGCCTCGAGGCTTTCCGGGAGGCCTTCTCCAATCCCGTGTTCCAGCAAAAGCTGGCGAATTACCCCAGCAGCGCGATCGCGTCTCCGCACGTGTTCCAGAAGCTGGCAGTAAAGGGTGTCTGCGCCGCGTCTTAAGCGGCCGTGCGCTCTACGCAAGTGCTCGAGCGCACGCGACTGATATGTCCGGCCGACAGGAGTCCGCGACCAGCCAGCCGATCTGGGTAATGGTTCTCAGAACTGCGCACTGAGAACCGATCTACCCGAGCCGGGGTCGGCGCCGGTGAGCGGGGGCGCAACTAGCAGCAAGTACAAAAATCTGAAGGAGACAGCATGAGTATCGACATGGTGGAAGCACGGAGAGGCCATCCGCCTGTCCGCCGCAAGGACTTTAGAGGCCGTCGTGCCCGCATCGCCGGAGCAGTCTTCGTCGTGATGAGCGGCGGCACTGCGCAGGCCGTTCAATTCGACACCGACGACCCGGACCTCTCGGTCCGCTGGGACAATACGCTCAAATACAGCAGTGCGTTTCGGGTGAAGAAACCCTCCGCCGTGCTGATCGGGAACCCGAATCTCGACGACGGCGATCGCAACTTTGGCAGAGGGTTGATCTCGAGTCGAGTGGACATTCTTTCCGAACTGGACGTCGCGTATCGGGGGGTGGGGTTTCGCTTGAGCGGGGCGGGATGGTACGACTCGATCTACAACCGAAGGAATGACAACGATTCGCCGCACACGGTGAACCATGTCTCGGTTCCGTACAACCAGTTCGTCAGAGACACGAGGAACCAGGCCGGCCGAGATGTCCAGTTGCTTGATGCCTTCGGCTACATCAAGGGCACCGTCGATGACATGCGCTACACCGTTCGTCTGGGCCAGCACTCAGTGCTCTACGGCGAGACCTTGTACTTCGGCGGGAACGGCATTGCTGGCGCGCAATCTCCGATCGATGTCTACAAACTGCTGAGCGTGCCCAATACTCAATTCAAGGAGATTGTGCTGCCGCAACCGCAGATCTCGTTGCAAGCGCAACTGAATTCTCGCCTCAGTCTAGGCGCCTACTATCAGTTTCATTGGGAAGCGGACCGTCTTCCTCCTGCTGGCAGTTACTTCTCCAATGCGGACATGCTGCAAAAGGGGGCTGAGCAGATTCAGACGGGGCCCGGCCATGATCCCTACGCTCGCACCTCGGATCAGAAGGCGAAGAACAGCGGGCAAGGTGGTGTTCAACTGCGCTGGCGACCAGGGTGGACCGAGGGCGAGATTGGCTTCTATGCGGCACAGTTCAACGCGAAGACGCCATACGTGATGCTCTACCCCCTGGGCGGCACATACAACCTGTTGTATCCGAACCGCGTTCAGACACTCGGCACAAGTTACTCCGTCAATGTCGGGGATCTGAACATCGCGACGGAACTGTCGTTCCGTCATAACCAGCCGCTGGTCGCAGCGGCGGGCGCAGTGGCGGTGTTCCCGGGGCAACTCTCGGACAACGGCAAGAACCCCCAGTATCCGCTGGGCAATACGTTGCACTGGAATGCCTCGGCGATCGGGACATTGCCAAGGACGTCTTTCTGGGATGGCGGGACCTTCACCGGTGAGATCGCATTCAACTCACTGTTGGCAGCTCAGAAGAACGCAAACAAGATTGACCCGGGCGCGACAAAGAACGCGTTCGCAATGCGAGCGGTCTTCTCCCCGTCGTACTACCAGGTCCTGCCGGGGCTGGATCTGAATGTTCCGATCGGGATTGGCTACAACCCGTACGGTCGATCATCTGTCATCAATACCTTCAATGGTGGCGCGACGCATGGCGGTGACCTGAGCATTGGCATCTCCGGAACCTACCAGCAGCTCTGGAATTTCTCGCTCACCTACACCCATTACCTGGGGAAGGCGGCGCCCGCCACTCAGGGGCAGGCTTCGAGTACATACACCTTCAAGCAATCGCTGAAGGACCGGAATTTCGTGGCGCTGTCCGTGTCACGCACCTTCTAAGGAGATATCGGCATGATTAAGAGATATGCACTGATCGCGGCGCTGGTTGCAGTCAGCGCCGGCGCGAATACGGCATTGGCAGCGGCATCGGCGGACGAGGTCGCCAAGCTCGGCACGACGCTGACACCGTTTGGTGCCGAAAAGTCCGGGAACAAGGAAGGCACGATTCCGGCATGGACTGGTGGCGAGACGAAAGTACCCGCTGGCCTAAAGGGCAACGCCAAGCGCGCCGATATCTTCGCGTCGGAGAAGCCGCTCTTTTCGATCACGGTGCAGAACTACGCCAAGTACGAAGACAAGCTCACCGATGGCCAGATCGCGCTGTTCAAGAAGTTTCCCGACTACCGCATGGACGTGTATCCGACGCACCGCACGGCTGCGGCGCCGCAGTGGGTTTACGACAATACGCTGAAGAACGCGAAAAATGCCACGCTGACGGAGGAGGGCAGCAGCGTCAAGGGCGCTTACGGGGGCATCCCGTTCCCCATCGCCAAGAGCGGGGCGGAGGCCATGTGGAACCACCTCCTGCGGTGGCGGGGCACTTCGGCCCAGTTCCCGAATCGAGCATATGTGACGTCCTCGGACGGCAAGCGCTACTTGGTCACGGACGCGATCCTCAGAGCGCAGTCGCCGTACTACATGAAAGACGGCCCGAAGAGCGACTACCGCGACGAGTACGACATCCTTCACATGAAGGCGCTGGGGCCACCGCAGATGGCCGGCCAGGCCATCGCTTCGCGCGATTCGCTGGACCTCAAGACGCCCTCGAGCCTGTGGCTGTACCTGACCGGCCAGCGCCGGGTCCGCAAACTCCCCGTTTCATCGTACGACACGCCCGCACCGATCGTTTCCGGAGTCTCGAACAACGACGAGTTCTATGTGTTCCGGGGTGCTCTGGACCGCTACGACTGGACACTCGCCGGAAAGAAGGAAGTCTTTATCCCTTACAACAACAACGGGTTCAGCCTGCCAGCAAAGGATGAGGATGTCTTGATGTCCAACTTTGCCAATCCGAACAACGTGCGCTGGGAACTGCACCGTGTCTGGGTTGTGGACGCCAGCGTGGGGGCGGGCAAGCGGCATGTGATGCCCAAGCGGCGCTTCTATCTGGACGAGGACACATGGACGGCGCAACTGTCTGACGGGTGGGATGCCAGCGGCAAGCTGTGGAAGACGTTCGTGATGATGAACTACGTCGCTCCTGACCTTCCCGGCGTAGTGACGGGGCCGTTCGTCGCAACGAACCTGCAAACGGGTGACTGGGTGATCATCAACATGGCGAACCAGGCGTCCTACACCATCGATCTCCCCGCTAAGCCATGGCCGGATTCGGATTTCACTGGCGATGCGCTGATGCTTGACGGCGTGCGTTGATACGACGTGAGGGAGATTGCGGTGAGCGACGGCATGAGCCGTAGTTCGGCAGGTTTGGCCTGCAGTTGATATACGCGACTGCGCGATGAGCAGGGTCGTCCTGTCGCCGTGCGACAGGCGGCATGCCGCGATTTCCATGTTCCAAGAGGTCCAGGTGTCAAATGCGTGGCCGGCGAATCGCCTGAAAGCGAAAGGATGTCTGGCGGCATTGGTCCTCGCCGAGGCACCGGGTCGCCGTGCCGGCACTCCGACACGCTCGGGCATTCTGCAGGCGCTGCACGGCACCGATCAGGCGAATCCTCGGGGTTCCAATGTCGATCTCTAGGCAGTCGCGGACAACCCGGGTCACGTTTTGCCGATGTCGTGCATGTCGCTGAAGATGCGCGCAGTGTCCGATGGGTCTGTGCTGGAACGGATGAGCTTCGCGCGGTCGAAGCTCCGATGGACATTGGGCTACGGCACTGCAGTTCCATCGCGAAGGGGCGGGCGCCGATGCCACGAATCTCTGGGCGAAGGTCGCCGATACGGCCGGTCAGACCTAAGTGGACTAGGGCCTGTTAACACTAATTGCGCGCATCGCGTGTTCGAGCGACATTGGTGGCATGGAGATCACACGAGCGCAGTTTGAGCAGATCGAGGACTGCTTGCCGACTCAGCGAGGCAATGTCAGCTTGTCGAACTTGCAGGTACTCAATGCCATCTTGTACGTCGCCGAGCATGGGTGCAAGTGGCGAGGCCTGCCCAAGCGGTTCGGCAACTGGCACACCATCTACACGCGCATGAATCGCTAGGCCAAGTCTGGCGTCCTGGACAGAGCCTTCGCGCAGCTACAGCTCGCGCAAGTGGTGCAGATCAAGATCGAAGCCGTGTCGTTGGACAGCACCAGCGTCAAGGTGCATCCCGATGCCACAGGCGCTGGAAAAAAAACGGTCCGCAAGCTATCGGCAAGTCCCGCAGCGGATGGAACACCAAGATCCACCTTCTCGCCGCGGACGCGCGCACGGCCGTAACGTTCTCGTTGTCGCCGGGCCAGGCGCACGATGCACCCGAAGGTCGCGAGTTGCTCAGGCGCTTGGGCGCGCCGAATCGGCAGCTGCATCTGCTCATGGATCGCGCCTATGAAGGCAACGAGACTCGACAGCTTGCGCTTGACCTCGGCTTTATACCTGTCGTCCCGCCACTGCGCACCCGCGTCGAGCCGTGGGAATACGACCGCGCCATGTACAAGCGCCGCAATGAAGTCGAACGCTTGTTCCGTCGGCTCAAGGGCTATCGGCGCATCTTCTCCCGGTTCGAGAAGCTCGACGTCATGTTCACCGCCTTCATCAGCTTCGCCCTCATCGCTGATGGCTTGCGGTTGTGTTAACAGGCCCTAGATGTCGCGGTCCCTCGAGTCGCTTGCCTTGTTGCGTGTGCTACGGGATGCGCGTTCGTTCACGACGCTGACGGAGGTGAGTGTGAGTAGTCGCAACTTGCCGACCACGTCAACGGCAATGTCCAGCTGCTTCTTGTCAAAGTGAGTCGCTAACTGATTGACCCATGCGGACTGGTAGCTGTTTACTTCGTTGAGCTTCTCGAGGCCTGCCGACGTGAGGGCGACATTCTTCGTGCGTTGGTCCTCGGCGTTGTCGTTCAAGGAGACGTAACCCTGATCTTCAAGGGACTGTACGCTAAGCAGCGCGCCTTGTCGCGAGATGCCCATCTCGCGTCCCAACTGGGCCGCTGTCTTGTCCTCTGCCTTCAGTGCGTTCAGGATCTGCCACCGCATGGCCGTCATCGACGGATCGCGCGCGATCAGCGGTGCGGCATCGACCAGGTCGACGTTGGATTTGAAGATCGTCAGGATGAGGTCGGTCAGTGCCTCGCCGGATTCTGTTCGACGAGGAGATCTTGTTCTCTTTGCTCTCATGGATTGATACTACTTTGTGGCGAGACGGCTGTGCCTGCGGCATATCAGATGAAAGCCGACGAGCCATGCAGGCCATAGAGGACGGTGACTTGTAGGCCCGGCAGCTGCAAATGCCAGTGATCGGTGCTGCGGCGATTGCGAGAAAGGGCTAACGAACCAGCAACCTCGATGGGGCGATACTTCGGCCAGAAGGCGGCGATCCATTGTATGTGGGCACACACAGCAGCCACGGAGAATGGGGTCGTCCACCACTGAGTACGTGGCGCACACGAATGAGAGGCTAAGACGCGCGGGTGACGAAGGTCGGCCTCCGTGGGCCTTGCGTGCGTTGCTTCCTTGAGGTGGGGGCCACGCGTGTTCTTCGGCAGACCTGAAGTGGGTGTCGTCGAGAGCGCGCCAGCATGCAGACCGTGCTCGAAGTCCACGCGTTTGATTCCCGGGGTCAGGCGGCTCCGCGTAGACAAAGGCGCTGGTTGACGGGCGCGAATGAAACGACTGCGGCAAGCTGATTGAGCGCATCAGTTCGACGCTGAAGGCGCGACCCTGGAGAAACGCCGCCGCGGCGGATGGCGCAACTCAGCCGCAGTGCCAACTCGGTCATGCGCTCGGCGCAGGAGGCAGGGGGCGCCTTTGCTGCGCTTGTTCCTTCCAGAAGGCCCAGGGCCGCTGTACCTCGGCTTCAACCGCTGCCGCGCCAGAACATTCCGCCGCGGACAGAGCGGAAACCTCACCCATGAGCATCGCTTCCTTCAGGCAGCGCGCATTCGTCTCGGCATAGATTGCCCGATAGACGGCTCGATGCAAGGTGTCGGCGACCACCGTGGAGCCGTGACCACGCATCAGGACAAGCTTGTCCTGCTTGAAATGCTCGGCTAAGTGTCGCCCGAGTTCTGCGTCGCGAATGAGCAAGTCCGTTCCATCCCCGCGAACCTCGCGCATGTCAAAGATGGGCACTTTCGTGCCAACGAATCCTGCCATGTGCATCGTCGCGCGTAGCGGAACGTTCTTCAGGATGCTGAAAGAGACCACTGTCGGCGAATGACTGTGAACCACTGCGTTGATTTCGGGCCAGCGGCGATAGATCTCGCTGTGAATGAACCGCTCCAGGTACAGGCGCGCACTCGTGGGCGAAACCGGGTGGCCCTCGAGATCGAACAGCAGGATATCCGCCTCGGTGACTTGCGCAGGGGCGATGTTTCGTGCCAGGAGGAACTGCTGCGGATTCACGGGATCGCGCACGCTGACATGGCCGAAGGCATCGACAACGTTTTGGTCAAAGAGGATGTGGTTGGCCGTGACCAGGTCTTCGACGAATGCGGCGCGCGAGCCCGGCAAGGACTGGGGGGTGATCGACATTGTGGTCATCAGAGGTTGTCAGCTGGTGGGACGGATTGCCGGGCCTGTCGCCGGCAGTTGGGGAGGTGGGTGCAAGTAGATGCTATGTGTTATCCCATTTACATGTCAAGTACTTGTCGAGTGTGCGTCGTTCCGGTTAGCGATAAGTGGCGTTCTATGCGGTCTTCGGAGCGAGCTGTTTGGCTATTTTCTAGTTGGGAGTTCACGAGAAAACCTAGCGATAAGGGAAATCACCAGTGCCATCCATGTCGCCTTCGCGAATACATTCCAAGAACGACAAGTGCTTGTCAAAAAATGAATGACAAGTCACTGGTTTTGGCGCTTCCGGTCAGGTCGAATTCTTTGTCTCGCCGGAGCGCGGTTGACGATCGCCGGAAGTTGGGGGGCGACCTTCGAGGTGGCTGCTGTACCTGAGTGGCTTGTGTCAATGCAGGAGCCGCTCGACAGGTCGAGGGCTTGCACGAGGCGTTGCCGAGGACGCGAACGAAATGGGCAGTCGGAAATGGAGTCGCTTGATGTGTTGTGGTGCGTTGGACGCTTGGTTTCCCGCTGGCTCTTGGTCCGCGCGAGTAGTTGCAGCGTCCCCGACGGTCCTGATGGCTTTGAGCACGAGTGAGTCGAGTGAGGTGAATGATGCGAACCTATGATTTTGTTGTTTTGGGGGGCGGCCCTGCAGGCGGGGCCGCTGCATTGGAGCTCGCATCTGTGGCTTCGGGGGCTACGGTCGCGTTGATTGGGAGCGAGCTGCACTTGCCCTACGAACGCCCCCCTCTGTCGAAGGCGGTGCTCCAGCAGGCGAGCCTGCGACAAGGCCCTCTGTCGTTGTTTGGGGGGCGACAGGCGTTCGAGGCAGCCGCCGTTGCGTTGCATCTGGGGGTTTGCGCTGAACATGTGGATGCCGCATCGCGCAGCATTGCCCTGTCGTCGGGCGAGCGAATGGGCTACGGCAAGCTGCTCTTTGCGACCGGCGCTTCGGCGCGGCGTCTGGCCCTGGCGGGGGCTGAGCTGGATGGCGTGCGCACGCTGCGCACCTTTGCGGATGCGGTGGCCATCGCGGGCGCTTTGACGGGCGAGGTGCCGGCACGTCGTGTTGTCGTGATCGGCGGGGGCTTCATCGGCTTGGAAGTGGCTGCGACCGCGTCCAGGTTGGGATGCGACGTCATCGTTGCCGAGATGGGGCCGCGCCTGCTCGGCCGCGCGGTGCCCGAAGCGGTTTCGGAGGCTGTGTTGAGGAAGTTTGAAGCCGAAGGCGTGCGCGTGCTGCTTCGTTGCGGTGTTGCAGCCTTGCGTGGTGACGAGAAAGTGCGCGCCGTTGAGCTGACCGATGGCCGGTGCCTGGAGGCTGACGCCGTGGTCGTTGGCATCGGTGCGGTGCCGAACGACATGCTGGCGCTCAAAGCCGGATTGCAGGTGGAAGACGGCATCGTGAGCGATGTCGAAGGGCGGACATCTGACCCGAACTGCTTTGCGGCTGGGGATGTGGCGCGCCGACGGGCCGGGTTGCCGTGGCGACCGGAGTATTTCTGCCGGACCGAGGCGTGGGAGCCCGCGTTGCAGCAGGGTCGCGCCGTGGGCCGCGCCATGGCCGGCCAGGTGCCGCCGCATGTTGACCTCCCTTGGGTCTGGTCCGACATGTTCGACTGGAACATCCAGGTGCTCGGGCACGGCGAACTAGCTGATCGCTGCGTCGTTCGGGTAGGCCAAGACCCGAATGCCTTCACTGTCTTCCAGATGCGCGGAGACCGGCTTGTCGGCGCCGTGACGGTGAACGAGGGGCGGAGCATGGCGCTGCTCAAGCGCGAACTGCCCAGCGCCGCGCTGGTCGATGCAGAGCGTCTTTCCGACTCGGGCATCGCACTGCGTGCGGCATTGCGGCCTCAGTTCGATCCTGCAGGCGCCTAACCGGCCGCCAGCGACCTGTTTCTCGGAGTCCATATGAATCTGTCTACCTTGATGACCTTCCCCGATGGGACCATTGGCGCGTACGAGCGCAAGGGACGCGAACCGGATGCGCCGGTAGTCCTCGTTCTGCAGGAAATCTTCGGCGTCAACGACAACATCCGGCGCACCGTGGACCGCCTTGCGGAGCAGGGCTACCACGCGGTGGCACCGGACCTGTTCTGGCGGCAGCGTCCCGGCGCGGACCTGAATCCTGATCTGCCCGAGTCGCGTGTCGAGGCGACGGCGCTGATGGATGGCTATGTGCGCGATGGTGAGCGAAACATGGATGACCTGCAGCGCATCCTCCGCAAGCTGCGCGCCGAGCATCGCAAAGTCGCTGTCGTGGGCTATTGCCTGGGTGGACGCATGTCGCTCCTGTGCTGGCTGCACGGCAACGTCGATGCGGCTGTCGTCTACTACGGCGTGAACATGGTGCCGGCCCTGGCGAAGGCGTCGTTTCCAACCGGCCCGCTGCTCATGCACCTGGGGCACTCTGATCCTCTGAACCCGCCGGAGGTGCAGCAGCAGGTTGTGCAGTTTCTCAAAGATGCAAGGTCTGCTCAGGTGTACATCCATGTCGGCGTCGGGCACGCTTTCGCTCGTCTGGGAGCGAGCAGCTATGTAGAGGCGGCAGCCGTAACCGCGGACCGCCGGACGCTGGATTTTCTGAAAGAGCACTTGGGTTGATCCAGCTCTATTCCTAGGCGCCGCTGCTTGCGGCTTTACAACGAGGTGATCATGACAACTGCAACTGACCCGCTAACTATCCCACCGCCGTCCGGAAGGGAGCCGTTGAAGGCGAACGCATTCTTTGCGGCTCGTGCTGCCGGCAGCCAGCTCAATCCGATGTTTCCCTATGACGACCCGGGCTCCATTGTTCCCTGCACATCCTCGTTCCGAGGCGGTCCCGGTTCCCCGAGCATCGGCTATTTCCACCATACCAATCATGTGGATGAGGTCGCTGTCGTCTTCGGATCATCTGGCGATATGCGCACCGGCGATGTTTTCGTTGGAGCAAAGAAGCATGGCGTGGGTGGCTGGGGATCGCACGGCGAATTCTTCACCGTCATGACTATCACGCAACGCCAGGTCGAAGAAGGACCACAGCCCGAGACGATGGGCTTCATGTGCGAGAAGTGCGGCACGGAGCTCGTTTCTCTCGACTACGACGGCATCGTGGCTCAGCAAGGCGCAGAGGCGCCCTATCCGCCGCTGCCGACGATCCTGGGCTCTTTCTTGACGGCTCAGAAGTACAACCAGAGCGAGGAGAACCGCACCTGCAAGTCTTGCGGCCATCTTCATGATCCATTTCCGCTGTTCATCTGGGGATGGGACCGCTACATGTTCAACACCGGCGTCGTGAACGATGCGCGCGCAGTCCTAGAAGAAGTGAGCAAAGTATGAAGATCGATATCCGCCGGAAGAACGCGCTGAATCTCATCAAAGACAAATCGAAGTTCTCTAACTTCGATGAGTATCCCGTGTTGAAGGAGGACGTGGATCCTCAGTTGCACATCAGCCGAAACGGCGTGGACCAGCCTTTCTTCCTGGTCTGCCAGAAAGACTGCACGATCGCTGCGCTGACGGGCAAGGCGCGTGTGCATTTCCATGATGCCTCCGTTCGTTATTACGACCTGCTGCCGGGCGACCACGTGTACGTGCCTGCAGGGATGCCGCACCGCATTACAGCCATCGAACCCGGAGTGCACATACGCTACAAGGCGCGCGAGGCGGGCTTGGAGGCTGTGGCCTGGTACTGCGGGAACTGCGATCACGAAATTGATCGCTACACGTGGGACACCGCCAAGCAAGTGCCCCAGGCGGGCTATTTGGCCGGAGCCGAGCGCTTCAACGGCACGAGCGAGCGCCGGATATGCAAGTCCTGCGGGCATGAGCATTCACCGCTGGATCTGTCCCCCTTCCGTTGGGCGGACATCGCCGGAACCCTGGCCTGACTCCCGCCGCGCGCATTGGAGGTGCCTGCAACTGCAGTCGTTGGCGCCACCCTGGCTCGGTTGTTCGCGATGCCATCCAATATACCGGCCACACAGGGCGGGAGCGCGCGGTTTTCATTGAATCCATTCCTCGATCTATCCATGCTGCGTTATCGAAAACCTGTAGCCATGTTGTGGCTGGTTGTCTCATGCGTCGGCGCGAACTGTGAGCCGGTTCAGCCACCTTGGACCCGGCCTGCGGCTGCCAGCGCTTCGGGGAGTCAGAGTGTTCTGACGGGTGTCACACGTGTTGGCGGCCGGTTGGTGGCCATCGGCGAACGCGGACTGGTGATCCTGTCCGACGACCAAGGGCGAACTTGGCAACAGGCCAAGGTGCCCGTAAGTGTGACGCTGTGTGCGGTGCAGTTCGTTGATGCCAAGTCGGGTTGGGTGGTCGGACACAGCGGTGTAGTGCTGAGAACGCACGATGGCGGCAGTACCTGGACCAAGCAATTGGACGGGAGTCAGATCCCGGCGCTTCTGAGTGCAGAAGCAAGCGCCAGCGGGCAAGCGTCGGTCGCCAAGACGGCTCACCAGTTCGAGCAGGATGGTCCGGACAAGCCGTTGCTCGATGTGATGTTCATCGACGCGCAGCGGGGCTGGGTTGTGGGGGGGTATGGCCTGATTCTGCGCACCGACAACGGAGGCGCGACGTGGGTCTCGCAGATGTCAAAGGTCGATAACCCGAAGGGCCTGTCGATCTATGCGATTGCGACCGACGGCAAATCGACATTCTTGGCTGGTGAGCAAGGTTACCTTGCGCGCAGCGATGCAGCCGGGAACGACTTCAGAAAAGTGGCAATGCCCGTCGGGTCCAGCTTCTTCACGATGCTTGCACTTCCAGGTCGACTTTTCGTCGGAGGATTGGGCGGCGTGCTGCTCGACTCGATAGATGGTGCAGCGTCGTGGCATCAGATCAAGACCGGAACAGATTCCTCGATCGTCTCGCTGCAATCAAGTGCAGGACGGCAGTTGCTGGTGGGCGGGCAGGGGGGAGAGGTGATGAAGGTCGATCTGGAGCAGAGCGATCGGCTCAGTACCTTGGGCGTATCGCCTGCCCGGACCCTGCACGCATTCACGCGATCGGCGGGAGGGCAGGTGCTCACGGTTGGTTTCCGCGGCGCCATTGCCTTGCCGATTTCTGAGACGGAATCACAGCCAACGAAGGTGAACTGAGGAAATGACAACCGATCCGCAAGATGTCGCCGCTTCGGCAGTCGGGGCCCCATTCGATCCGAGGTCCGGGTCTCGCATCGAACGTCTGATCTTCAACGGCCGTGCCTGGGTAGTTGGATTGTGTGTTCTGCTGACGGTGTTGCTCGCGTTCTCCGCGACGCGGCTACGGCTGAACTCGAACTACGAGGACATGCTGCCCACGAATCACCCCTATATCCAGAATTTCCTGAAGTATCGAAGCGAACTCACGGGGGCTGGCAATACGCTGCGCATCATCGTCGAGGCCCCCAATACCATCTACGACGCCCAGTACCTCGACCGACTGCAAAAAATCAACGACGAGCTCTTCTTGTTGCCCGGAGTGGATCGCCCGCGCATGAAGTCCTTATGGACAGCGAACACGCGCTGGGTATCGGTGACGGCTGACGGGCTTGACGGCGGGCGTGTCATTCCAGATGAGTACGATGGTACGCCGACCAGCCTGGATGCCGTGCGGACGAATGTGCTGAGGTCCGGCGAGATAGGCCAGCTCGTCGCCTCGGACTTCAAGTCCAGCGCTGTGCTGGTTCCGCTCTTGTCCCTCGACACCGAGACGCAGCAGCCGCTGGACTATCACCAGCTTTCGCAGCGGCTGGAGCAGATACGTACCAAGTTCGAAACGGCGGGTACCAAGATCCACATCGTTGGGTTTGCCAAGGTGGTGGGTGACCTCATCGACGGGTTGAGCCAGGTAATCGCGTTCTTCGGCGCGGCGCTCGCCATCGCGGCGGTTCTGTTGTACTGGTACACCCGCTGCATCCGAAGTACCGCGGTGGTCCTGATCTGTTCGACGGCGGCCGTGGTCTGGCAACTGGGCCTGCTGCCGTTGTTCGGCTTCGAACTCGATCCCTACTCAGTTCTAGTGCCCTTTTTGGTACTGGCCATTGGCATGAGCCATGGCGCGCAGAAGATGAACGGGATCATTCAGGACATCGGCCGCGGAGTGGATCGCCTGGTCGCGGCCCGGTTCACGTTTCGGCGCCTCTTCCTGGCAGGCTTGACCGCACTGCTGTGCGATGCGGTTGGCTTTGCAGTACTGGGCATCATCAAGATCGAGTCGATTCGTCAGCTGGCCTGGATCGCAAGCATCGGCGTCGCGGTCTTGATCCTTACCAACCTCATCCTGTTGCCAGTGCTGTTGAGCTACATCGGCGTAGGCAGGCGCGCAGCCCAGCGCAGCCTGCAGGCTGGGCGTCGTCTGGACGATGCCAGCTCGGGCGTGAACCGCTTCGCGCGCGCGCTGACTTCGACTCGTGGCGCACTCATCATCGTCATCGGCGGCGCCGTACTCTGCGCGGGTGGCCTGTCGGTGGCCACTCATCTAAAGGTCGGTGACCTCGACCCAGGGGCACCAGAGCTGCGGGTGGATTCGCGCTACAACACGGATAACCGCTACGTGGGGAGCCACTACGGTGCTAGCAGCGATGCCTTCGTCGTCATGGTGAAGACTGCTGATGCCCAATGTGCGCAGTACGAGACGCTGATGCGCGTCGACGCGCTCGAGTGGCAGTTCCGCCAGATGCCGGAGGTAGTCAGCACCGCATCACTCGCGAGCCTTTCTCGGCGCATGCTACTCGGCCTGAACGAGGGCAACGGCAAGTGGTACGAGTTGCTTCCCAATCAAAGCATGCTCAACTCGGTACTGATGCAGGTGCCGCCAGAGTACTTCAATCAGGGCTGCAGCCTGCTGCCAGTGATTGCTTATCTCAAGGATCACAAGGCCGACTCGCTGGACAGCGTCGCGCGCAAGGCGCAAGCCTTCGCGGATGCGAACCAGACACCCGACGCGACCTTCGTGCTGGCTGCGGGCAATTCGGGCATTGAGGCGGCCACCAATGCCGTCGTCAGCGTGGCCAATCGCCAGATGCTCTACATGGTGTACGGCGCCGTTGTTTTGCTCTGCCTGGTTACTTTCCGCTCCTGGCGAGCCGTGCTCTGTGCGGTGCTGCCTTTGATGTTGACGTCGGTGCTGTGTGAGGCCCTGATGGTGGGGCTGAACATCGGCCTGAAGGTCGCCACATTGCCGGTGGTCGCACTGGGCGTGGGCATTGGGGTGGACTACTCGCTCTATGTCATGAGTGTCATGCTGGCCGAGATGCGGCGGGGTAAATCCCTGACTGACGCCTATGCCATGGCGATGCATTTCACCGGCAAGGTCGTCCTTTTGACTGGCTTCACCTTGGCCGGTGGTGTGGCTACATGGCTGCTTTCGCCGATCAAGTTCCAGGCAGACATGGGAGCTCTGCTGGCGTTCATGTTCCTGTGGAACATGGTGGGCGCCCTTGTCCTGCTGCCGGCCTTGGCGCGTTTCCTTTTGCGTGCGCCTCGTGCCATGCAAGCAATGCCGTCGAATTTGGCGGATACGACCGGCGACGGTGATGGTCATCGTCGCGCGGTTCCGTTCGTTTCGCCTGCTTGACGAGCGAACGCACGTGCGGGGGCCTGGCCTTTGCCGCGTGCAACGAAAAAAGTAGATGGAGACAACCAGATGGAAAAGACGGATACGCAGCGGCGAAGTGAATGGCTGGAGGATCTCGGCGACCGGTGTTGCTCGGCTCTTCTGGTTATCTCGGGTCTTAGCGGGGCGATTGCCATCTGGGCCCTGATCGTGCGCATGACGCCTTGGTACGTGACACCGTGGTGGTGACCCCGCGGTGCTCAGCCGCTCTCCTGCGTCGCTGCGTGCTCCTCCCCACAAGTTGATGCCTGCAGAGCTTCATTCCCTCATATAACGTTAAAGAGTACTGACATGCAAAATACCTTGGTCGCCGAGGTTCCAAGATTCTCACTGGTCGAGCGAGAACGCCGCTGGGGTCGTGTTCGCGACGCGATGCGACGCGAAGGCGTTGATGCGATCTTCGTGCCACCGAACACGGGTCTCTGGGACCAATTCCAGGCCAATGTGCGCTACCTGACTGGCATCGGCGGAAACTGCTGCCAGGCGGCCGCTGTGTTCCCACTGGAGGGCGAGGTGACCGCGGTCACGAGTCCCGACGTGCACAAGGACTTCTGGCTTGCGCGGCAAGACTGGGTTTCAGACATCCGGAACATCGGCTTTGGCTGGGGCTACACCGACCGAAGCATCGAGCGCTTGCGAGAACTTGGCTTGGAGAAGGGGCGCATCGGCGTCACCGGGCTGAGCGGAAACACGCGTTTCCCTGAAGGTATCACGCCCCACGGCATGCTGCAGCGACTGCGCGAGGCGTTTCCGGATGCCGAGATCATCAATGCCAATCTTCTTTTGGAGCATGTCCGCTTTTCGAAGAGCGATGAGGAACTTGCGTTCATCGCCAAGGCGGACGAACTCGTCGAGGACGCGATCGAGTTGCTCGCCAGAGAGGCGCTCCCCGGTGTTCCGGAGAACATCGTCTACGCCCACATGCTCAACAGCATGCTGGAGTCTGGAGGGGAGACTCCGAGCATGATCCTCTGGTCAGCGGGCTGGCCACAGCCGCCATCGAACCAATACATGCCGTCACGTCGCAAACTGGCGCTCGGCGATGCAATCTCTACGGAGGCCGAGGCCCGTTGGGGCGGCTATATCGCTCAGAACACGCAGCCGCTGTTCGTTGGCAAGGCACCCGAAGAGTACAAGCACATGTTCGCGCTGCAACAGGAAGCCGTTGCGCGCTGCTACGACGTCCTGCGACCCGGCAATACGGTGGGCGATGTCGCTGCGGCGGCTGCAGCGATGTCCCGAGACGACTACCACTGCAGTCTTCTCATGCATGCGAGAGGCTTGGGGGACGACTCTCCGATCTGCATCCACTCTCCGCGTGACGAATTGATGAAGAACTGGGTCTTGGAAGAAAACGCGACGTTCATCTGCAAGCCAATGATCCGGACGCCGGACGAGTCCAAGCGGATCTATTGGGGAGACACAGTGGCGGTCACAAGTCGCGGAGCAAGACGGCTTGGCAAGCGGAAGGCGCAGTTGATCGAAACAGGCGAACCTGCTTGAAGCTTGGAGGGTATTACGGTGAGCAACGCAGTGAAGATTCTGGTAGGAAGCATGAGTGGCACGGCAGAAATGGCGGCCGATGAGGTTGAAACCACGCTGAGGGAGGCGGGAATTTCGGCCAACGTCGTTGGACTGGATGAGATCAAGTTGTCCGAAATCCAGCCTGGGGCCTATGTCATCTGCACGTCAACCTACGGCGTAGGAGAGGTTCCAGACAACGCAAAGGCCTTGTACGAGGCCTTGCAGACGGAGCGGCCCGACTTGGGCGGCGTTGTCTATGGGGTGGTCGGCCTGGGCGATAGCATCTATCCTGAAACGTTCTGCTTCGGTGGCAAGCGATTCGACAAACTGCTTGGCGAACTCGGCGCCGTCCGGCTGGGGGAGCGTGTAGACCATGACAGTCGCTCCGCTCTCCGGCCGGAGGAGGTTGCTGCAGAATGGGCGGACGGCTGGGCGAAACTGCTGATCGAACTGCTTGATCGCGGCGGCTGACGGTTAAAAGAGGGGCTTACTAGTCCAGTGTATGCACTTGTGGGCCCTGGACCTCATCCTGCTGCGCCACGTTATCGCTGTAGCCAATGAACTGTGTCTGGCCACCGCTGCAGATCGCTAGCGTATGTGCGCAAAAGCCTCGAACGCCCAGTCAGATCACTAGAGCTCCCTGCATCAGGGAATTTCCATAGCGCGGAGTCAAGTTGATCGGGCCATCGTGATGGAGCTGCCGCCGAGGTCGCAGGCTTGCCCGATCTGGTGGGTGCCAAGATGCGTGGTCGTGCATGCGGGCACCAGCCACTCTGGGTAAAGCTTGATCGCATTGTTCTCCGACCAGTTTCCCAGTTCATAGCGAATGCCAAGCGCTGCATCGTCGTTGCCAGCGCATCTGCGCCATAAGGCGAATACGCGGAGTTGCACTATGCGCAGGACTCCCATCGGGTTCGTGTGCTCATGAATTGAGCAGGAGTTCCCTCTGTCGATCCGGCAGGTATTTACATTCGTGCCCGCCGCTTTGTCGCTCAGGGGTTTGCCTGCGCCAGAGGCAGCGCCATCGCGATCTCTGTGGTCACAGAACGCAGCCAAGCATTTCCTGCGTCGCGGTGGTATCGGTCATGCCAGAACTGGTGGACAGCGTAGGGAGGAAGCCTCAGTGGCAGCGTGACAATCTTCACATGGCTTTCGGCCGCAAAGATCAAGGCCAGGCGCAGCGGCACGATAGCGATCAACTCGGAGCTGGCAACTATCTTTCCCAGCCCGAGGAAGCTGGGCACGGTCGCGGCAAACGAACGACGGATACGCTGTCGTTCCAAGATGCGGTCGACGATCGAATGTGCTGTGGCCGACAGCAGCACCTTGACATGTCTTTCTTGCTTCAGTTGTGTCAGTGTGACGTGATCGGTGATACGCGGATGGCGGCGCGCGACGATGCACGCAAAACCTTCGTCGAAAAGCTTTTGGCGGTAGAAGCCCGCCTGCAGGTGCTCGGTGAAGCCCAGTGCCAAGTCGGCTTCACCCGACTCCAACTGTCTGCCGGTGTCGCGACTGAGGTTCCCGGCCTCAATGCGAACGTTCGGCGCGAACTCCAGCACACGCGGTAGTAGGCGGGGCAGCAGAGTCATCTGGCCGACATCGGTCATGCAGATGCGGAAAGTGCGAGTGATCTCCGCAGGGTTGAATGCCGCCGATCGCACCAAACTCTGTTCCAGCAGTTGTAGAGCCTGCCGCGCCAAAGGCACTAGCAGTTCAGCGCGCGGTGTGGGTTTCATGCCATCCGAAGTACGCACGAACAGTGGGTCGCCGTAATGTGCGCGCAACTGGGCGAGCACCACGCTGACTGACGACTGGCTCAGGCCCACGGTGTCCGCCGCACGCGTGACGTTGCCGGCCGCATACACGGCCAGGAAGATGCGCAAATGGCGGAGGTCTAGTTCGCTCATCAACAGGTATTCATCAAGTTTTTCGATTGGATGAATGGGCTATTTTCCATTGGTGCCAGAGGCATCCATTGGCACAGTGGGAAATTGAAAGCTCCACCTCCTGAACCACTCCATGCGACTCTGTCGATTCAATGACAACCGACTGGGCATCCTCCAAGGCGAGGAAGTCCTCGACGTGAGCAGCGCTTTGCGACTGCTCCCGGCTTCCACCTACCCGCTGCCGCGGCACGACCCACTGATAGCTCATCTGCCGGCCGTGCGCGCCGAAGTCGAAAGGTTGGCAGTCGAGGGTAACCGCCTGGTCCGTCACGATGTTGTCGATGTGCGGCTACTGAGCCCGGTGGCCAGCCCCGGCAAGGTCATCGCCGCACCCGTGAACTACTCCAAGCATCTGCAGGAGGTGCGGGAGGATAAGGGAATTCACCATCAGAATCAGATCGACGAGATTCAGCGCGTGGGCCTGTTCCTCAAAGCCGCCAGTTCGGTGGAAGGCCCCTCGGTCGCCCTGGAAATCGCGTGTCCGAACCGTCGCAATGATCACGAGATCGAATTGGTTGCTGTGATCGGCCGGATGGGACGCCACATCGCCAGGGACGACGCCTTGGACTACGTTGCGGGCTACTGCGTTGGTCTGGATATGACGGTGCGCGGCCCCGAGGAGCGCAGTCTGCGCAAATCCCCGGATGGTTACACCATCCTGGGGCCTTGGCTCACCACGGCTGACGAGATCGGCAACGTTCATGAACTGGAACTATTGATGCAGGTGAATGGCGAGGTGCGCCAGCGTGCGAATACCCGCAACCTGGTGCTGGACGTGGCTCAGTTGATCGCCCTTGCGTCTTCCTTCTACACCTTGTACCCGGGCGATGTGCTGATGACAGGCACGCCGGAAGGTGTGTCTCAGGTCTTCCCGGGCGATCACATGACGGCGCAGATCACCGGGCTGGGATGCATCGAGGTGGAAATCGCCAAGGCATAGAAGGAGGCAAGACATGGGCGTGGCATTCAGGCGTTCACGTCGCGTCATCATCCTTGCAGCCGACTCCCTTCTGCTCGGCGCCTCAGCCCAGGTGCAGCCGCCCAAGTGGCATGCCGGGCCCGTGCGCTTTGTCGTGCCGTCCCTACCTTGAACATCCAACTCGAGTGAACGGAGAATTTCCAGATGTGCAATCAATCCTTGCCGGTGCTGGTTGCCGGCGGCGGCATCGGGGGCTTAGCGGCCGCCTTGGCTCTGGTGCGCCGCGGTTTCCGTGTGCAGGTGTTTGAACAGGCAGCGGAAATCGGCGAGATCGGTGCGGGCATCCAACTGGGCCCCAACGCCTTCGCTGCCTGCGACGCGTTGGGCATCGGTGAAAAGCTGCGCGCCCGCGCCGTTTATACCGACTACCTAGTCATGCATGATGCAGTGGACCAGAGCCTGGTGGCTCGAATCGAAACCGGGGATGCTTTCCTAAAGCGTTTCGGCAATCCCTACGCCGTGATTCATCGGGTGGACATTCACCGCGCACTGATGGAAGGGGCAGCTGAGACGGGGCGTGTCGAATTCTTCACCAGCACTCGCGTGGAACGTGTGCAACAGGATGATCGCGAGCGCACCGTGACTGTCATCGACCAGAACGGCAGGCACTGGACCGGCCAAGCCTTGGTCGGTGCCGATGGCGTTAGGTCGGTCGTGCGCTCTCAGTACGTCAACGACCCTGTCAAGGTGACCGGACACGTCGTGTATCGCGCTGTCGTGGATGAAGCCGACTTCCCGCAGGACCTCAAGTGGAACGCGGCCAGCATCTGGGTGGGCCCGCGGTGCCACCTCGTGCACTACCCCTTGCGCGCCGGCAAGCAATACAACCTGGTTGTCACCTTCCATAGCCGTCAGCATGAGCAGTGGGGCGTGACCGATGGCAGCAAGGAGGAAGTCGAGAGTTATTTCGAGGGCATCTCGGAGAAGGCCCGCCGGCTGATCGACTTGCCAAAGAGCTGGCGACGCTGGGCCACTGCGGACAAGGATCCGATCGGAACCTGGGTGTTCGGGCGTGCGACGATCCTCGGCGATGCGGCGCATCCCACAACGCAGTACATGGCCCAGGGCGGCTGCATGGCGATGGAGGATGCGGTGACCTTGGGCGAGGCGCTTCGAGTGAGTGGCAACGACTGGGACGCCGCCATGGTGCTGTACCAGAAGAATCGCGCAGCGCGCACTGCGCGCATCGTTCTGTCAGCCCGGGAGATGGGCCGGCTTTTCCATGTCGAGAGCGTAGAGCGCTTGGTGCGCAACAGCCTATGGAAAGGCCGTTCGCAGGAGCGCTTCTACGACGCGCTCGAATGGCTGTACAGCTGGAAAGAGTCCAACGCCTTGGCGCAGGGCTGACGCATACCTAGAGCTAGCGATCAGGAGGCAAGAATGCAAGATCATGGCCGCCTCGATGCCCTCGGGCGCTTGGAAGACCTTCCGCAGGAGTATCGGGACGAGCTTCGGCGATGCAACCTGATGCCATTTTGGCCGAGCTTGCGCTCTGTGTTGCCGCCCGGCGTGCCGAGCCACAACACGCAGCTGACTCACTGGTCATACGCAGGCCTACGCCCTTTGCTGATGCAAGCGGGCGAGTTGACGCCGATTGAGAAGGCGGAGCGTCGCGTACTGGTGCTAGCCAACCCAGGTCACAGGTTGGAGAACATGAAAGTGAGTCCCGCGATGTATCTGGGCATGCAGTTATTGCTGCCTGGCGAGAAGGCGCCGACCCACCGGCACACGCCCAATGCCGTTCGCATGGTTGTGGAGGGGAAGGGGGCGTGCACCACGGTGAACGGTGAGAAGTGCTCCATGGAGCGCGGTGATCTGATTCACACGCCCACCGGCATGTGGCACGAGCACGCACACGAAGGCGACGTACCCGTGATCTGGCTCGACGTGCTGGACCTGCCCCTGATCTACTACGCCGAAGTGTCCTATGTTGTCGAGGGCTCCAGTCAGGAGGTCCAAGGCGGACACGGGGAACGGGCTTACGCTCGCGGCGGTGTTGTGCCCAGCCCCGGTTTCGAACGCAGTGATCGGCCTTATCCGCTGGTGCGCTATCCGTGGACAGATGTGCGCTACGCGCTCTTGAGCCTGGCGGCGGACCGTTCACAGGATGAGCCCGTGCAGGTCACGTATGTGAACCCGGAGACGGGGCACGATCCGGAGAACAATCTCGGCTTTCATGCCCTGATGCTGCGTCCAGGCCAGGAGTTGCGCCTGCCAGCGCGTTCGCCTGCCTGCGCGTTCGCCCGCCTGCGTCTTCCATCTCATCGAAGGCGTTGTCGACGTCGAGATCGGCGGCACACTGTTCGAGCTGAAGGAGGCAGACACCTGCTGCGCTCCGGGTTACACGGAGGTCCGGTTGCAGAACCAGGACCGGAACCAGCCCAGTTTCATCTTCCTAGCCGATGAAAGCCCGCTGCACCGCAAGCTCGGGGTCTACGAGAACCGTGGCCAACGTGATTCGAGCCCGACAAGTACCTGGAGATCCTGCCGGCAGGCTTCCGTCGAGTCGCCGTGCCACGGCCCGCACCACGGTGTCCAAAGCGCCGATATTGACTGCGAGGTGTGCTTTGAGGAACGCTGTATCGCCCCCACACCAAGCTCACGCCAGGCCGAGGCTTGGCATTGATCAGGAGATAGGTCCCATGGCATTCATCCCACGCTTCGTGGTCATGCTGGCGGCAACGGCGCTCACCGGTGTCGCCGCGTTCGCGCAAGCCAAGCCCTTGACGATCATCTCGGCTCATCCACCGGGCGGCGGCGGTGACGTCGTCGTGCGCCTGATGGCACCCAAGTTGTCACAGCAACTGGGTCAGCCAGTGGTGATCGACAACAAACCGGGTGCCGCTGGCAATATCGCCACCGGCTACGTGGTGCGTTCGCAGCCGGACGGCCACACCATCCTGGTCAATAACAGTACGCTGGTGCTGAATGCGGCCCTGGGCATGCCGCAATCCTTCAATGTGCAGAAGGACTTGAAGTACATCGCGGCAGTGGCCTCGACACCCATTGCGATTGCCGCCCACCCCTCCCTGCCTGCAAGAACCGTGGAAGAACTGGTCGCCTACGCGCGCCAGCATCCCGGTCTGAGTTTCTCGTCCTGCGGCAACGGCTCGCCTCAGCATTTCGCCGGCGTGCGTTTCATTCAGATCGCGAAGGTAGAGATGGTGCACGTTCCGTACAAGGGCTGCGCTCCGGCGATCATGGATGGCATTGGCGGTGTCGTTCCCCTCATGTTCAACACGGTGCCGAATCTGGAGCCGCATGTGAAGGCCGGAAAGCTGCGTTACATCGCGATCGCCTCGCTGCAGCGCCTCGCGTTCAAGCCCGACTTACCGACCGTGGCCGAAGCGAAAGGTTTTTCGGGCTTCGACGCCGAAGTGTGGTTTGGGTTCATCGGTCCGGCTCGTTTACCTGCACCTGTTGCTAAGCGGCTGGAGCAGGGCATCTTGGCGGTGGTGCACGACAAGGACATCGAGAAGGAGCTCTCCGATCGCTACATCTCGGTACGTATATTGGGCAGCGCCCAGTACGAGGCGCAGGTGGCTCGAGACCTCGCCGCTTGGAAGCGTGAGTCCGACACGCTGAAAATCAAGCTTGATTGAGGGTATCCGACACCGGGGTCAGGGCGTTTGCGAGACAAATACCTTGGGTCGAGTGACCAAGGTCCGACTCGGTCGCACTCAGGGTGCGATCAGGACGCACACATTGCGCAGGCAGGCGGGAGTACCCGTTTCGAATTTTTCAACTATAGAAAGCATCATGTATTCAGAGCGTGCAGCATCCCCGGTGTTGGTTCAAGATCTCGCAGACGCCAACCGTATTCTGTTTCACCAAGGCGTCCTCGACGCATTCGGCCATGTCAGTGTGCGTCACGACAGTCGCTCAGACCGTTTTCTGCTGGCGCGCAACATGGCTCCGGGGCAGGTTGGGCCGGAGGACATCTTGCAGTTCTCCTTGGACGGTACGCCTGTCGATGCGGGCGATCGCCGGGTCTACCTGGAGCGATTCATTCATGGCGCGATCTACCGTGCGCGGCCGGACGTCATGGCTGTCGTGCACAGCCATTCACCATCCGTGGTGCCTTTCTCGGTGTCGCGTCGCACGCGCTTGCGGCCGATCTGTCACATGAGCGGATTCCTCGGAGGAGGCGTACCACTTTTTGAAATCCGGGATACCGCCGGCGATGCAACGGACCTGCTGGTCCGCGATGACAAGCTGGGCTCGGCGCTTGCCGCCTCGCTTGGCGGGGCCGCCCTTGTACTCATGCGGGGGCACGGGTCCACGACGGTGGCTTCGTCGCTGAAGCTCGTCGTGTACAGGGCAGTCTATGCGGAGGTCAATGCGCGACTACAGACGCAGGCATTGCAGCTGGGCGATCCTGAGTACCTCACCGAAGAAGAGGCTCAGGCCTCCATGGTCAGCTGCGAGGAGCAGGTGGAGCGGCCTTGGGCTCTGTGGAAGGCAGCCGCGCAATCAATTCCCTGATCTTCTGACCTGCGGGACTTCATTGGTCGACCAACCTCGAGCGCTCGCGCGAGTTTGCGGCGAGCCAAGTGATGGCGCTGCATTTTGATTCACACGCTGTCTCTTCGTTTGGCGTGCTTAGGCGCAATCGTCGGCGCGCCTGAATGGTGGTTGCAGTGACCCCGGCTGCATCGCTGCCAAGCCGAACAGCCGTTTCGCGTATGCCTAGGCTTCTTGCGTAGGGCGGACGAGTGCCCCTACCTTCACCCATGCCGTTTGCGGCGTGGGCGATAGGCACAGAGCGGCAGCGGAGGCTGGTTCAGTCGCCCGCCTCTTCGGGGGCCTCAGAGTCCTCCGCTCACTGGCGCGTCACGAGGGTATTGGTCAAGCTCTGTCAGCCTTCGCCTTCAAGTCTCAAGCGCAACGCCGATATGACCTCATGCATCGTCTTGATGTCTTCGACGGCCAGCCCTTTCGCCAGCGCATTGATCCAGGGCGTCTGCAATTGCATGGCCGCCTCATAGGCTTCCTCTCCTTTACTGGTCATGACGACGAGCTGCGCCCGCTTGTGGTGTGGATTCGACTCGAAAGCGACTAAGCCTTCTTTCTCCAAGTCGTTGGCGATGCGCTGAACGTTCTGACGGTTGGCTCCCATGTCGCGGGCGAGCCAGGCCACTGGCTGTGGTCGGCCCGCGGCGATGATGATTCCGAGAATCTGCCAGCGGGCACTGGTCAGACCCAGCTCGCCTACCAGTCTGTCGCCCGCGGTGAGCAACTGACTGTGGAGTCGAAACAGATCAAGAACGAGGCTGCCAAGGGCAGAACCTGCAGTTGTGTGTTTAGTGGTTTTCATTCGTCAACATGTTTTGATATTGACATTGTGATGTCATAATGGTTCAATCCAATCATACGCATCTTTCATCCTTTTCAGTTTCGGAGAAACTTATGCAAGCCATGCGCCCCATGGACCCCGACTTCCCCATTCAGCGCCAGGTCGAACTGGATGTTTCGCCCGTCGTGCTGGTCAATCTCTTCCTTTTGGACAAGGCCGACGAGGAGGCCTTTCTTCGTGCTTGGCAGGACGACGCGGGCTTCATGAAGCGGCAGCCAGGGTTCATCTCTACCCAGTTGCATCGCGCGATTGGGGATAGCCCGGCATACCTCAACTATGCAGTCTGGGAATCGAATGTGCATTTCCGGGCGGCGTTCGTGCATCCGGAGTTTCGCGCAAAGCTCGCGAGCTACCCCGCCTCCGCAGTCGCCTCGCCCCATCTGTTTCAGAAGGTCGCAGTGGAAGGCATTTGCGTCGCATAGCAGGCAGATGCGCCGCATACCGGCACGAGACCTGATCGCGCAAGGAATAAGAAATGACGATAGATGGCGCGGTCCTCATCACGAGCGGCTCCAGTGACATCGGCCTGATGCTTGCACGGCGACTCGCAGGGCGCGGGAGCCGGGTCATCATCTGTGGCCGGGGTGCCGCAGCACTGGTGCACGCGAAACCGCTGGAGCCGTCCCTGGCATCCAAGCGGGCAAGCACAAAGATCAAGGACGCGATTGAAAGTGGCGACTCTCGGGTCGTGGCGATTTCCGCGCAGGAAACGGCAGAGTTTGCGGTGCGTCTTCCCGAGTTGTTCCTGCCTGACAGCAAGGGTGGGGTCTTTTCCGGAGCCAAGGATGCCATCTAGTCGGCTCCTATCACAGACTCACCGCCACTTGCATGGCGTGTCATGAGCCCTGCAAGAGGGGGAACTGCTGGGCGCGGATCCTGAACTGCGGGAGGTCCGTGTTTGGGACTTGCCGACACGACTATTCCACTGGATCTTGTTCTTCGCGGTGATAGCACTGTTCGCGACCGGCTACACCGGTCAGATGCATGTGCATTTCCTCATTGGAAAAATCACACTGACGCTCGTCCTCTTCGCTTGGTATGGGGAGTGGTAGGAAGTCGGACGGCGCGCTTCTCTGACTTCCTGGCCGGCCCTGCCGCACTGCTGCGCTACTTGAAGTCATATCGTTCCGACACGCTGGGCCACACTCCATGAGCGGCTTGATGGCTCTTGCCCTGCTGGGCACGCTATTGGTTCAGACCCTCTCAGGCTTGTTGGCCACGCGCGATTTGATGATCAAGGCTCCACTGGCGCACCTGCTCACCGCGGCCGCTTTGTCGCAATCCTACGATTGGCGCAGGTGGGGAAGCATCCTCCTGCTAGGGCTGATCGTGATGCACCTTCTTGCGGTGGTGCTCCATTGGTTGGTTTTCAAGGACAACTTGGTGCGACCGATGCTGACTGGCCGAAAACTGGCCGCCTCTTCGTTGAGAGACGTTTCTTTCGTGAGTCCGCTCCGCGCGTTGATTGTCCTGGGGTAGCTGCTGCATTGGTGGCAACTGTGATGGCGATGCTCTGAGCGGATGCTGCGTCCATCCTCTTCGTGCTGGGAGCGAGCATGCTCTTAGGCATAGGGTTCGCCGGCGGTGGGGGCAAGAGGAGCCTGCTCCATCGAAATTCTTGATCAGTCTAGCCGGCGCTTTTGATCGGGAGCACGGGGCACCCCGCCATTAGTCAATTTTGGTGCTAGGCAGGCTTTCAAGACGCCATCCGGATGGACTGGAGGATGCTGGACGCGCGCAGACTCCGGATCCGCTCTATCGCCTCCGTGCCGGCGCGCGGGTGCCCAGGGAGCTCCGTATCGTCCAGCCAACGCGCAGTCTGTGGGGATGGATGCGCAGGGTGGGGGGCTGCGGCATTCAATCAAGCGGTATCCGACCACCTTCAAAGGCGTAGGGCTTCCGTGGCGATATGACACTATGTTGTCAAAATGGTATCATGAGATTTTCGAGAACTGACGGAGCAGTCACCATGTTCAAGCCCCTGATAGCTGCTGTAACCCTCGCGCTCGCTGGCGGTGCGAGGGCACAGCCTGTTGTTCTTATCAATCCCTTTGAGGTGTCTCCGGGTCAAGAAGAAGTCGCCTTGCGCGCTTGGGAGCAGTCGGCGGAATTCTTGGCCAAGCAGCCCGGCTATCGCAGCACTCGACTGCATCGAGCGCTGTTGTCGAATGCGCGCTTCACCTTCATCAACGTGGCCGAGTGGGACAGCATGGAGGCCTTCGAGATGGCCACTAGGGCAATGCAGGGCGAGCGCAGAGAGCCGCCGCCCGAAGGTGTGAAGTCCAACCCTGCGCTCTATCAAGTGATCCGCAACTAAGAAGGGGCGTTCGGGGTAGGTCGGGGCCCCTGGTTCCTCGTTGACCCAAGAGGGCCACGAGGAGCCGACGAAGTGCGCTATCAGGTCGAGAAGCTCGGAAACTCCTCGCGGAGCTTGGCTTGAAGGACTGTCAGGACCCGTTGCATGGCTTCAAGGTCCGCGAGAGGAATTCCCTTGGCCAAGTCGTTTATCCACGGAGTTCCGAGCCTCACGGCCTTGTCATAGACATCTTGGCCGCTGCTCGTCATCACGACCAGCGGTGCACGTCGATGATGGGGGTTGTGCGCGAACTCCACGAATCCCTCTTTGGCCAGGTCGTTGACGATGCGCTGAACATTCTGGCGGTTCGCACTCATGTCTCGAGCCAGCCATGCAACAGGCTGCGGTCTCTGCGCCGCCGCGATGGTGCCAAGCACCTGCCAGCGTGAACTGCTCAGCCCCAGGTTTGCCACGAGGCGGTCTCCTTCGGTGAGCATGCCGCTTGCCACCTTAAACAGGTGTAGCGCCGAGGTGCCTAGTGCTGTGCCGGCGGGTGTTCGTTCCTGAGCTTTCACGTATCCATATTCGCTTGCATGATCTGAATAATCATGCATTATTGACATTAGATTGTCAAATTGACATAATATTGTCTCAATGAGGACGTCCTCCGTACTCAGCCGAGTCTCAACCTCTCAGTTAGAAAAAAACCATGAGCAAAGCCCCTCTTCATGCAGCAGCAGGAACCTTGGCCATGCTGCTGATCGTCACATTCTGGACGTCCACCGTGGTGTCTGAGCTTTTCCTCGACGCCAGCGTCGTTGCGACCGTCAAGCGCTACATCGCGGTGTACGGACTCGCCTGCCTAGTGGTTTTAATGGCCATGACGGGAGGTTCGGGATTCGTGTTAGCCAATGGGCGCAAGGGTCGTCTGATCGAAGAGAAGAAGAAGCGGATGCCATTCATCGGTGCCAACGGCATCTTGATCATGATTCCAGCGGCCATCTTCCTGCATCAGAAAGCAGAGTCTGGAGTGTTCGACGTGTGGTTTTACGTCGTCCAGACGCTGGAGCTGGTTGTCGGCCTCGTCCAGCTCACCCTAATGGGGAAAAGTTTCCGCGCCGGATTGCGTCTTGGGGGCCGTCTGCAGAGGCCCGGTGCCTGACAAGCTGAGCCGCGCACTTTCCGAAGGTGAGAGACTTTAGCGGCTTCATCGAACGGGGTCGACCGATCTCGCGAAGCAGTGCGTTGCTTCCACACGGCGACTTGACGCTGATCCCTCGAACCACAGGCGGCTTCGGCGAAAGGATCATCCCCCTGTGCCGCGGAGCGCGAGGCTCGGCCTCTCGGAGCCGGGCTATCGTGAAGCCGTAGCGTCACCAGCAGACTCGCATTTATTGACAGCAGATCTAGAGGTATTCGCATTTGCCGGCGTTGCTTACATCCTGATCTTCGAGGATGGTGAATTTCGCCTGCGAGATGCCCAGGCCATCTTGGTCTACATCGCGGGCAAGTACGACAAGGCGCGTCAATAGGTCCCGGAAGATGAAGCCTCGCAGGGAAAGATCGCGCAGCGGCTTTCCACGGGCGGCGGCGAGGTGATGAACGCCGCGGG
Organism: Variovorax sp. YR566; assembly: GCF_051992195.1. Taxonomy (NCBI): domain Bacteria; kingdom Pseudomonadati; phylum Pseudomonadota; class Betaproteobacteria; order Burkholderiales; family Comamonadaceae; genus Variovorax; species Variovorax sp. YR566. The sequence goes on from NZ_CP197093.1 coordinate 319,627, forward strand.
TGCTCGCCTCGTGAAGGTGCTCAACTATCCGCTGGACATCGACAAGCTGCACGCCGGCGCCAACCGGGTGGCTGATCCCCTTCATCCACTTCACTTCTTGCCAATCGTCATGAACCACCGCCGCGCCGCGCTCGTCCTGATCCTTTCCGCAGCAGCCTCGCTTGCTGCGTACGCGCAGAGCTACCTGAGACTGGAAGAGCCCCCAGTCACGACTTTGCCGGAGCCTGGGCACGAATCGGAAGACGAGGATGCGCCGGCACCTGCCGCCGATTCCGTGATCGATCGCGACATCGCTCAGCTCCCGAAGGTGACGGTCCTCAAAGAAGAGATTCCAGAGCAACTGGCGCCCGGCCGCTTTTTGGCGGCGATGGTCACACGTGTCCTTGGTGCCACACCGGCCAACATGCACAAGGAAGCACGAAGGTGGCTCGCTTCGCCTGAGCTGCGATAAGCGAGCGTTGCGCTTCGCTCTCGGGGAGACCCAGCGCGCTTTGAGGTGGTGATGTGGCGAATCTAAGCGCCCAAAAATTTATCCAAGGTACTCCCGGCCTTCACGCCGCAGGCAGAACACCATCGTGCAAAGAGCAAGACATCCAGAAAATTTTCGCCTCGTTCGATTTTTGAAACGTATGACTGTCCGACGCGGAGTGAACTTGCCAACTGAGTTTGTGTGAGTCCCGCTTCCAACCGCAGGCTGCGCAGCAGAGAGCGGAGTTCTTCATATTTGGCGTCGTAGAGCGAAACAGACATCCATGAATCGTTAAGTCCCTTTCGGAATAGTCGTAAACAGACTAAGATTGCTCGATCTGACTGAAACCTCATCATCGCCTAGCGAGCGGTTCAACGTGTCCAATCGAGTGATTGCATCCCCTCTCCCAAGTGCCCGTCCGCTGCGGCTGCCGGGCTCGGTGACGCGTGTCCGGCCGCGGCAGCCCGCACTTGTCGTGCGCAGCCTGTCCGCGGCGCGCATCGGCGCGCAGGTGAGGGCGCTTCGCATGGCGGCGGAGATGTCTGGCGGTGCGCTGGCGCAGGCCTCGGGGATTTCCTCCTCGATGCTCTCGCGCATCGAGCGCGGTCTGGTCTCGCCTTCGGTGGAGACCCTGGAGCGCCTCGCGCAGGGCCTGCACGTGCCGGTGTCGCGCTTTTTCAGCGACCAGGCGCGCCGCACGGATTTCTGCCATGTGCGAGCTGGCCGTGGTGTCCTTGTCGACCGCATCGGCGCCGTGGCGGACTACCGCTACGAACTACTGGGCCACCTGCTGTCGGGCAACCTGTTCGTCGAGCCCTACCTGGTCACACTGCTGCCAGGCGCCGATCCCTATGTCACCTTCCAGCATCCGGGTCTGAAGTTCCTGTATTTCCTCTCCGGGGAGGTCCGCTACCGCTACGGCGCCAAGGTGGTCGAGGTGAGGGCAGGGGACTCGCTGCTGTTCGATGCGACGGCGCTGCACGGGATCGAGGCGATTCAGGCCCCGCCGGTCTCGTATCTGTCCGTGGTGTTCACTCTGCGCGAATAGCGCTGGTGCGTGCCGACCTGCGGGCTCGCCGGCGGCACCTTATCGACTCCGTCCGCTTGCGCGTTCGCGCACTGAGCTATCTTGGTAGCCGCTTGTGACCTCGAAGATCTTGGCCGGAGACGGCACCTTTTGTTGGGTCGCGCTGATGCAGCGTTCCGGTCCAGGCGTCAGGTCAGGATGGGCGCTTCGTGCGTTTGGCCACGCGCGGCACGGCTGGCTCTGCTGCCACGTCCTGCGGCGCGTTCAGGGCGTAGAACTCATGCAGTTTTGCTGCCAGCATCCGCTTGTCCGGCAACTGCATCTGGTACTGCGCTACCAGCGCGGGCGAGAGCGTGCGGCTCAGCGCGTACTCCACCACCTCGCTATCCTTGCTGGCGCACAGCAGCAGACCGATGGCCGGGTTCTCATGCGACTTCTTCACGTCCCGGTCCAGCGCCTCCAGGTAGAAGTTCAGCTTGCCCAGGTGCTCGGGCTCGAAGGCTGTGACCTTCAGCTCGATGGCCACCAGGCAGTTCAGGCCACGGTGGAAGAACAACAGGTCCAGCGCGAAGTCCTGGCTGCCCACCTGCACCGGATATTCGCTGCCGATGTAGCAGAAGTCCCGTCCCAGCTCGGTGAGGAAACGGCCCAGGTTCATCAGCAGGCTGCGGTGCAGTTCGGCCTCGGAGTGCGGTTCGGGCAAGGCCAGGAAGTCCAGCAGGTAGGCGTCCTTGAAATGCTGCGCGGCCTGCGGCTGCATTTCTCTCAACGCTGTTGAGACCTTGGGTGGGTGGAGCAGGGCGCGCTCGAAGAGACCGCTGTCGATCTGGCGCGCCACCTCGCGGACCTGCCAGCCCTGCTGCGCCGTCATGCGCAGGTAGAACTCGCGCTCCTCCTCGCGCTTGGCGCGACTGAGGATGTGCAGGTGCGAGGACCAGGGAATTTCTCTCAACAGTGTTGAGAGTTTTGAGCCTGGCGGATAGGCCTGGAAAAACTGCCGCATGCGCCACAGGTTCTGGGCCGAGAAGCCGCGTCGGCCCGGTTCGCGCAGGGCGATGTAGGCGGCCAGTTGCTCCACGGTTCCCTTGGCCCAGCCGTCGGCTTCGATGCGCTGATGAAGGTACTGGCCAATGTGCCAGTACAGCTGGATCACTTCGGCATTGGCCGCCCTGGCCACGCGCCGCCGTGCACCCTGGATCAGCTGGAGCACTTCGCCGAAGGCCGCCTCTGCGGTCGTTGTCAGCGCGCGGCGCTGCGGTTGGCCGGGCTTGCTCATGCCTTGGCTCCATCCACCCGGATGACGTCGGGCGCGCTGCCGGTTTCTTTCTCGCTGGCGGGCATATCGGCGCCTGCTTCCGCAGGCGATGGCCGCGGGTTGGGCCGGTCGAAGCGCCCGCTGTCGAAGGCCGTCAGCGCCTTGGGACGTCGGGTGCGTCCGGCATCGCGCTCGCTTACTCGCACAAGCCGTGAGAGAAACTTCGGCGCGGCGCAGGTCTCGTCGAACTGGCGCATGCACCACAGGCGCGCCGCCGAAAAGCAGCTGGTCCCGGGGAAGGACGCCTTGAGGTCGCGCGCCAGCCGATCGATCGCCGCGTCGCCCCATTTCCAGCGTGCCCGTTGTTCGCGGACGGCTTGCCCGATGTCCCGGTACAGGGCCATCAGCTCGCGGTTGACGGCGCGCGCGGCCGACCGCCGCGCACCGTCGATGCAGCATTTCAGATCCTCGACGAAGCGAGCGTCGTCGAACAGGGTGGGCGCGGTGACAGACACTCGGGAAATATAGTGCCTCGCGCGTGTCCGGTGCGCCGATGCGAGGTACCGGAGTTCTGCCTGATCCGTCGAAGTGGCGGCTTCCGCTGCATGGCAGGCGGGGGCGCGCAAGCCCGGCACCGAGTGTGGTGGATCCTCCTTCAGGCATGTGGACGGTCGCGGGCGCGCCCTCAAGATCGCCGGCCCCGCCCCGCCTCGTGCCGGCCGGAAGAGAGGGGAACGGGTGAGGGAGGGGTAGGCTGGCTTGCTGCGGTCTGGAGGGTGGCACACCGTTCTCGCCGTCAAGGTCTGCGCGTGCCAGGGTGGCGCGCTGGCGGCCTGCGGTCGTCTCCGAACCCTGACTGCTGCGCTGCGGTGTGCCGGCAACGGTCCCGGGCAATCCCGCCCGCAACCGTTCAAGGAGAACGACATGGCTGCTTTTCAGCTTTCCCTTCATCACCGATGCGCAGTTCGACATGTTGCTCTGGCTAACGGCGTGCAGTCCCGGGCGCAGGCGGACTTCGATCCGCTGCTGGTCAAACTGTTCACGCCCGACGCTGGCGCCACCTGGCTGCTGAGCGAGATCGACCCCGAGGATCATGACATCGCCTTCGGCCTGTGCGATCTCGGGCTCGGGTTTCCCGAGCTGGGATTCGCGAGCCTGAGTGACTGGCCGAGGTGCGCGGCATGCTCGGGCTGTCGATCGCGCAGGACCTGCATTTCCGGGCCGGCAAGCGCCTGAGCGTCTGCGAGAAGGAGGCGCGCATGGCGGGACGCATTCAGGCTTGACCGGCGGTTTTTGCTTTTTCCCCGTTCTCGTTTTCTCCTTTCTCTTTGCCTTCCTGTCGCTCTCGCGCGGCGGGTCAGCCGTGCGCGCACGCAAGGTGAAGTCCAGGGCTGCTGTCAACTCTGGCATCGAACAGTTGGCGTGGTCGCCGAATCGCCCCAACGTTCGTCGATCCCCGACCGTTGTTCCGCTCGCGACGCGCAGGCCAAAGCGGTGCCTGGATTCCGATGCTCTCGATGGTTGGTGAAGGGGCGGGTCGATCGAGCGCGCGGACCGATGGGTGCATCAAGTGGCCGTGCATGCACGGCAGCAACCGGCCAGGCCGCCCGCCTTGCGCTCGGCGGTTCTCGACGTGCAGGTAGGTGGATGCGGGTGCTTCGCAGCGGCATGGGTGGTGCGCCGCCTTCGGTGGTGCGGCGCGGGTTCGGTTGCGTGCGCCGGGGTGCGGGGTGTGCCGCTTCGCATCTGCCTTCGAAGCCGCCTCTTGGCCGACGCATAGCGCGCACGGACCGCTGTCCAGGGCTGCGGGCTTCGCCACCGACCTCACCCGGTCCTCGCCGTGCTCGGCTGCGGCTTGCGGGCGGTCCCTGGACATCGGCCCTTTTCGCGCGCTTTTCATGCGTCGAGGCGGCTCCGAAAGCAGATGTTCAACCACCGCGGCACACACCGCAGAAAGGCCCAGCCATGCACGCAAACTCGATTTCCAGCCCGCGCGATGCGGGCAGTCTGGCCCCCCGAAAGGCCACGGGCGTTCCCCCCGTACCCCCCGAGGACTCACCCAAAGCAGGTGGGGGGACGGATTTTTCCGGCCAAGCTGCGCGGGGTGCGGGCCGCATGGATGTGCGGCAGGTCGTGACGGACCGGATCATCGCGATGCTGGAGAAGGGCGGCAACGTGCTGCGCGAACGCTGGACACGGGCGGCGGCGCGCGGGATACCCTGCAATGGCAAGACCGGGGCGCCGTACCACGGGGCGAATGTGCTGCTGCTCTGGGAGGCGGCGATCGAAGAAGGCTATGCGTCCAACGTGTGGCTGACCTACAAGCAGGCGCAAAGTCTCGGTGCCCAGGTGCGCAAGGGCGAGCGCGCAGTGATGTGCGCACACTTCGAGCGCAAGGCGCGCGAGCGTCGCGAGGATGCCGATGACGTCCTCCCGGAAGGCGGGACCGATGAGGGCGCCGTCACTGCGCCATCCGGTGCCCGCGCCGGCGTGCTGCTGTGCCTGCCGTTCTGGCTGTTCAACGCGGCGCAGATCGACGGGTTGCCGCTGGAGGTCGTGGACCTGGGCATCGCTCCCCCGGCGGGCTTGCAGGGCCCCGTGGAGCGGGCGATGCGGCTGCTGGGAGGGTGCAACGCGGTGATCCGGCATGGCTTCGACCAGGCAGCGTACCTGCCGGCGCTCGACGAAATCCGGTTGCCCTGGCCGCGGCAGTTCACCAGTCCGCAGGCGCAATGCGCGACGGCGCTGCACGAGCTGGTGCACTGGACCGGCCATCCCAAGCGGCTGAACCGGGCGTTCGGCCGGCGTTTCGGAGATGCCGCCTATGCGTTCGAGGAACTGGTGGCCGAGCTCGGCAGCGCGTTCGTCATGGGGCACTGCGGCCTGGTCGATGCCACGGTCGAAGGGCATGCGGCGTACATCGACGCCTGGCTGCGGGTGCTGCGCGGCGACCGCACGGCGATCTTCACGGCAGCGCGCCTCGCGCAGGAGGCGTTCGCGTTCATCGTGGCACGGCAGATGCCCGAGGTCGAAGGACCTGAAGGGTCTGTGGCGGCCGCTTCTGACTGAGGCCATCGCAGTCCGGCCAGACGCAACGATCTCGGGCGCGTGCCGGCGCTGGCGGCCAAGCCTTGCCAATCTCGCACCCAGCGCTCGGCACACATGGATTTGTCACCGCGCAGATGCCATGCCCCTGGCGCATGAGGGCATCGACTCGTCGGGACGCGGCCCTCGACCCCCTCAGGCGCCTTGCTACTTGCAGCGGGCTTGTAGGGGGAGAGGTGTGTGCGCCATATCTTGAGCAAATTAATGGAGAATTGATTAAAATATAGCCCCACGCAGTAGGGTAGGTCATTTGGCATGCTCTATAAAATGAGCAAAAACAACACACTTTGTTCTAGATATGGAACAGCCATGGCCCGCACGCAATACCCGCTTTCCATGCCCTTGACGAAGCTCGCCGCCGGTCTGGGCCATCGCATCGAACTGGCCCGTTGCCGGCGCGACCTATCGGCGACGCTGTTTGCCGAGCGCGTGGGCATCTCCCGCAACACACTGGCTCGGCTGGAGTCGGGTGACCCTGCGGTGTCGCTCGGGACCTATCTGAAGGCGCTGCGCGTGCTGGGCCTGGAGGGTGACGTCGACGCGGTGGCGGAGGATGACGTGCTGGGCAGGAAGCTGCAGGACTCTGCTTCCCTGCGCAGCCGGGGACGCGTGAACGGTCCTCACAATTGACCCGGAAGGAAACCCATGGCCACGAAGAGCGCCCGCGCGGGCCGCCCCCTGCTGGAGGTCCACCTGGACGCGCCGGAGCTCGGCCCAGCCATGCACATCGGGAACCTGTTCCCGGGAACCGAACGCGTCGACCTGGCGCCCTCCTTCGAGTACACCAAGGCGTGGCTGGATGCGCCGATGGCCGTGCAGATAGACCCGCAGCTGCCCCTGTACGCCGGCGAGCAGCACTCCCCTGAAGGTCGGGGGTTCGGTATCTTTTCGGACTGCGCACCGGACAGGTGGGGGCGTGTGCTCATGGAGCGACGAGAAGCCAATGCGGCCGCAAATGAAAAGAGGCCCATGGCGCGAACGAACGACCTGTTCTACATGCTCGGCGTGAACGACTTCACTCGAGCCGGCGCACTTCGATTCCGACGCGGCCCCAGCGCGCCGTTTCTTGACGACAGCCCACTGCCCGCGCCCCCTGCGACCGACTTGCGCGAACTGGCCGAGGTCGCCAGGAGGCTCGACGGCCCGCGCCCAGAGGCACTGCCAGAGTACGAGAAGTGGCTCTCCATGCTCATCGCACCAGGCTCATCGCTGGGCGGCGCACGACCCAAGGCCACCTTCACCATGGAGGATGGCACGCTCTGGCTGGCCAAATTCCCGGGACACAACGACCAGTACGACTGGGGAAGCTGGGAGTACCTGATCTACCTCCTGGCTGGCGATGCCGGGATCGTGATGCCTGAGGCCCAGCGAGTCCTCCTGAGCGACCGGTACCACACCTACTGCGTGAGTCGATTCGATCGCCAGGCTGCTGCAGCAGGCGCCGCGCAGGCCCGCCGGATGTATGCATCGGCCATGACACTGCTCGAGCGGCGCGATGGCCAGGAAGGAGGGAGCTACCTGCACCTCATCGAGGCCCTCGAATCATGCGGTGGTGTGGGCTTGACCGATGACATGCACCAGCTTTTCCGGCGCGCCGTCTTCAATCTGTTGGTAGGGAACAGGGACGACCATCTGCGCAACCATGGGTTTATCTTGCAGCCTACGGGCTGGCGGCTTTCCCCTGCTTTTGACCTGAACCCCAATCCCGCGAAAAGCGACCATTCATTGACATGGGACGGCAAGTCTGCAGCGCCTGTCCTGCAGACCTTGGTGGATACGGCGGGGCACTACCGCCTCGACGCAGCTGTCGCACAGGTTATCGTCGACGAGATCTCTGCAGTCGTGGCCACGTGGAGGGACCTGGCCACAAAGCTTGACCTCCCTGGTGGTGAAGTACAGATGATGGCCAACGTGTTTGCCGTCTGATGCTCTTCTAGGCTTCGGGAAGCCGCGCACATCGGCGCGAAGATCAGCTTTTTTGCTGTCGACAGCACCAGCGATGCCCAAGCTGGAAGGCTCGCGCTGGCTGCCCGCACCGCTGCGCGCGCAGCGGCGACGTGCCGAGGAGCGGCTGAAGCGTAGTCGCCTTGCGTGCTCCCTCAAGTTCGGCATGCCGAACTTGAGGGGTGCATGCGCGCTGGGCGGCAGTGCGCGGACACGGGACCGGCCCACTATCGCCGATGGCTGGCTTGTCTCGATCGGACGGTGGCATGCGGGTCGACGGTGCGGTGTGCGGATGCCCAAGTCCTTGTGCGGTGTTGAGGGCAGGATAGACTGACGTCAGACATTGTTAACAGCCATGGCGTTGCGATGACCAAGACCTCTCTGTCGAGCGTGATTGGGACCCGGGTGCCGCCCGAAACGAGGGCGCAGTTTGCCGCGCTGGCCGCGCGCCATGAACTGAGCGAGTCGGGGCTGCTCGCCAAAATGGTCAACGAAGTGCTGAAGTCCAACAGCGCGGGGGCGCGTGATTCGACGGCCGACGGCGCTGCATCGGATCGCATCACGCTGCGGCTTCGTAGCGGCGATCGAAGGTTGGCGGCAGAGTGGGCCCGTGCCCGTGAGATGAAGACCGGCAGCTACCTGGCCCTGTTGATCCACAACCATGTTCGGCGCTCGGCGGTGCTGCCTCCGAAAGAGCTGGACCAGCTCCGAGTGACCTGCGCGCAGCTGGCCGCGCTCGGGCGGCAGCTTCGAAGGTTCGGCATGCCGAACACTTTGGCGGAGCCAGTGGCATCGAACCTGGGCGATGCGATCGCGCTGGCACGGCGGGAAGTCGAGGTGGCACGCGAAGCCACAGCGGCCGTCGTGCGCCGGAACCTCATCAGCTGGGAGACCGGCAGAGAGACGGGCCATGCCTAAGCAGACTGTGCGCTTGGGCCGAAGCAGCCGCGGCTCGGCTGGTGCATCGCGCGACATGGCCTTGGACATCGTGAGCTATGGCCGGCGAGGACCCAGCGGCACCCTGCGCTTGGGCGCCGACCAGATCGCACAGATCCAGCGCACGGTGGGTCGCACGCCCGAGGTGATCGTGAAGGTCTCCGGCGGTGGGCGGGATGTGGGCGGGGTCGAGGCACACCTGCGCTACATCGGCCGGCACGGCAAACTGTCAGTGGAAACCGACGACGGGCTCATGCTGCAGGGCCGGGGTGCTGCGAAAGAGATCACGACCGACTGGCAGCTGGACCTTTGCAGGAGCCACTGCAAGCCCAAGCCGGCCGAGGGTCAGAAGGACACCCGGGCGAAGCTCGTGCACAACATCGTGCTGTCGATGCCGGCCGGCACGCCGGCGCAGAAGGTGCTGGCCGCGGCACGCTTGTTCGCGCGCGAGAACTTCGCGCTGCGGTATCGCTACGCCTTGGTGCTGCACACCGACCAGCCGCACCCGCACGTGCACCTGGTGGTCAAGTGCGAGCACGAGTTCGAGCCCGGCCAGCGCCTCTACATCCGCAAAGACACGCTGCGGCAATGGCGCGAACAGTTCGCCGCGCTGATGCGCGAGCAGGGCGTGGCGGCCAATGCGACGCCGCGTCAGGTGCGAGGGCAGATCCGCAAGCCGTACAAGGACGCGATCCATCATCGGCTCCGTGCGCTTCGGGCGTTCTGGCAACTGCCGATCGGCGAGCGGACCGAGCGGAAGATGCCGAAGACTTCAACCTTCGTTCGCGCCAAGCTGGAGAGCGTGCTCCAGGTCCTCCACTCGAGGCGGCGCGTCTTGGATGCCGGTCAAGAGGTGATGCAAGGTACTCGGCAGGAGGTGGCGGCGGACTGGCGTGCAACGGCGGATGCACTTCGAAGGCAGGGCGAAGGTGATCTCGCCGCCCAGGTGGATCGTTTCGTCGCGCGCATGCCAGACGTACTGACCGACGCACAGCGCATGGCCGATCGTTGGAGGGAGGCGGAGAGACGTCGCACGCTGGAGCGCGTGGATGCGAAATCGCCCCAGCCGCATGTCCGGTGACCATCGAGTTCGCCGACGCCAAAGAGGATCACACGGACAAGAAGACCCCGGCCTGTTGATTACCATCCAGAAGTGCCCCCCTGGCAACAGCTGAACGACTTTCCTTTCAGGATCGCATCTCATCTGTTTTGAGCTCGGAAAGGGGCGGTGTTCGAAAACCGGACGCTGCCATTTTTGAAGCTGCGGCCCGTGAACTCGGTATTGCCAACGACGAGTGCGTCTATGTTGGCGACCACCCGATCAACGACGTTGCTGGTGCTCTGTCCGCGGGCATGGGCGCCATATGGCTTGAAGGCTTTCATCCATGGCTGGGAGACGTTTCGATCAAAGTACCATCGGTCACTTCGCTGTTGCAGGTCCTCGACCTTGTTGCTGAAACCGGCACTAGAGCCACCGCCGTCGCAACGGGCGGCATGGTCTATTCAATGTTCAGGGGAATTCATGCTCGTCGACGACAAGTCAGATCATCAGGACATTCCGACAGCACTCAGGTGGATTGTCGAGCGCTGCAATTCGAGACACCCGAGACAAAGGTCTCGTGCCATCCGGATCGTAGTTGGAAAGAGCGTGATCGAGGAACACGAGTGTGCACCGGACGAGAACGTCGTGACGGTGTCTGAGGCCGGCATCATTTTTTGGTTTCGACCGTATTCGGAGCCCGGAGCTCCCCGTATCGCTGGGGCGAAACTCAATGGACTATTCGACTTTATGAGGATCGCTATCTGGCCCCAAATAGTTGATGAATGGGGTGCCGATCGTCTGATGCTTGAACCTCAACTCGACGAAGCGGAGATTGGTGCAATCAAACGCTACAAGGAACTTCAAGAAGAGGGAAAACGCCTCAATTCAGAAGATATAGAAAATCTCCTCGAAGGCCACCCACATCTTCAGCGCCTGTACTCAGCCATCACAGGCACGAGTCTTCTTGAGCTCCAACGCTCAACAGAGCATTGCGCCGAAGAACTAGCAGAGATCGGTGTTGAACACGTTCGGACGCTAGTGAATGCAATCGAATCAGGCGATCAGAATGCTGCCAAGTCGCAAAGAAGTTCTCTCATTTTTCGCATATTGCTGACTGCTGTGGAAACGATGCCTTTTGAGGTTCGTTTCACCTGGCACAGCCAAGCTTACGATGAAAACACGAAGATGGAGAATACGCAGCTGGCCTACCTGATCAGACTCGCAAACAGGCGATATTCAAAAGAGTTCGAAAACTTCAGTTCGTCAGGTGAAATTCTGAACATCAATGACCGCTACTTTTCTGGCCCGGATCAACTTGACCAGCAGGCCTACAAGGCGCAGCTCGCTTCTTTCATGGCTGAAAAGCTGGCATCACCCAATTTTCTAGTTTGATGCCTGAACTGAGAGCAACGTCCTGGGCGGGACGAGCTGCAGGTAGCGGCGCGCTCCAAACATGAAGGTCTGCTTTTTTCCTTCTAGGTTGATCAGCTCAACGTCTCTCTCGGGCCCGATGCCGCGGCACAATGGCCGAGATCTGAAGACCGCGCGTGCAGGCTCGGCCGTCAGCCACCGGCATCCAGATATCCAAAGTCACGAAACGATCGCACGACTGTCGAACGAAAAGTCAAGGGGCGTCTGCCTCGAATGCAGGCACTCTGGCGAGGACCCGCATGAATGCTGGCAACGCCGACGTTGTCCCTGGGTTATGCGCAAAGATTTCCACAGACGGATGGAACAACTTTCCGCTGGCGAATGCCTCCCGGCGTGGCAATCCGATCTGGTCTTGCCAGCTTCCGTGAAGGCTATCGAGGCCTGAACTCCTGGCGTAGCACCAGCCGAGGCGGCATCGGTCCTGTCTGTCTGTAATGGGGTGAAATGGATTGGCGCGTGAGGAAGCGCCACAGTGCCGGTACCGTTTGCGTTGGAGGAGGGCGCCTGCGGGCTCTGGGCATCCTCTGCAAGGCTGGCGGCGGGCCGCGCATCTGTCCAGCCGGGCATTCAAGCAAGGGGCGGTCTCGGTGTGTTGGAAATTATTCCGCTCAGCGCCTGCTCGCGCGCGGGCGTTGATGTCGTCGGATGAGGTTTCGTCAGGTCGTGCCCGCCCCGTTCCTGGGAACCAAGGGAAGTCAACGGTCATCACGGAGGTTGCAACATGCCGAAATCTGCGCTCATCGTTTACATCTCGGGCGACGACAGCTCAGCTGCATTGAAAACCCGCTTGGTCTTCAAGGGCTACGGTGTTCACTGCATCGCCATCGATCCGGCCGACGGGCGTGTCCGATGGCATCCCGACAACGGCCCGGCACCACAACCCCAGGCCCTGGGTTCCGTGGTCTACGACAAGGTGTTCATCGTGGGCCACCATGCGCTGGACCTGGGCATGCCCACGCGCAGAGGCGTGGCGCTGGGCGATCGATTGCTGCCGACTTCTCATCTGATCGACATCCTGGTCGCAGCCGGGCTCCATGAGCCATCGCGGTTCGTCCTGATCGTGTGCAATGCCGCAAGGGGTTCAAGCCCCGGCAATGTCATGGAGAACGACATCGGCTATTCGACGGGCCACAATTTCGCGAGCCGCCTGATCGAGATCGATTGGTACGCCGTGGAGGTCCATGCCTACACGCAGAAGATCGGGGTGATCGATGAAGGCACTCATGAGCTCATGCAGTTTGCGGCAAGTCGTCGAATCATTCAGCCCAATCAGGTCTTGCCGGTGGGAAGCCGCTACATGATGTCGGGTTCCGACCTTCCTCCGCCGCGTCCCAGGGCGGTGGCCGGGTCCAAGATGCGCTTCTATTTTCAGAACAGAGTGCTTTGCTGTTCGATCATCTATTGAAGTGCAGCGCCAGTTCACGCGTTTCAGCCACGGCGTCTGATCCCGTGTGAGGCCCATCGCATCTGCGTGTGGCGCGGAACCAGAATCCTGATGCGCGCAGCCACATGGCACGAGCTGCTCGGCCGAATGAAACGCACGGAGAAGTCGAGTGAAAAACCTGAAGCACGTGAGTGTGGCGGCATTCGCGCTAGTCATGAGTTTCTCGGCCAGTGCAGGAGCATGGGGTGAAGGCCCCTTTGACAACGACGATGCACAAGACTGGCTGATTGAATGCTCGAGGTCTGCGGGGGCGGGCACGATAGCCGCAGCGATCGATGCAGCATTGCGTCCTGGCTATCTTGAGGCCGATGCGGGTTCTGTTGCCGTTGCCGCCGCCGAAGTTATCGCCAGTGCGGACGGAAAGGGGCCTGCCACGACAAGCGCAGACGCCGCGCCATGTCTCGCAAAGACGCGCGCGCCCGAGGTGCGCGCCTTGGCGCCCCGTGCACGACAAGCCATCACTCGGGTTTCGGACGCCAGATCTTCCGAACTCGCTCAACTATGGTCAGCAGGCAAATCAAACCGATGGGCTGCCGGAATCAGCCAGCTTGCGACGAGGCTCGAACGGTAACGATAGCAGCCGGCTAGAACCGGACCTTCGTCGGCAGGTTAGATTTACGCCTATGACACGTTCGCGAACACCTCTCGAGGCCGCCGCCGGCAAGCTCGTCGCAGCGATTCAAAAGGAGTGGGGCATCGAGGCTGGCGAGCCGGGGTCGGCCGCAAGCGAGAACGTGATGCATGCAGCGCACGAATTGCTGCAGGCCGCTTCGAAGTTCGGGTCAATCGCGAGCGTCACCGGCTCGGGCTCCGTATCGACGTTTTTGGGCGAGCAGTGGGTTCAGGCCCATCCGCAAGTCTTGCCATACATCGCGGCCCTTGAAGGCGCGCAATGAGCAGCGGATGGCAAGCGGCCAACATCGGACGTACAAACGCCAGTCACCGTCCCGAACTGAAAATGCTTCCAAGCTACTATCAATGCACAAGTTGCCGTGAGCGATTCGGGTTTGCGCATACCGAAGGCTACTACTACCTCAACTTCGACCACGTGCCACCTGGCGCTCAAGTGCCGGTCGCAGATCTGTACACCATCCCTGTACGACCTGGTTGGTGCAAGGACTGCGCCACGGTTTGCATAGTCGAAGACATTGCAGTAACGCGAGTGTTCGAGGATGCTTACGGCGTAGTCCGCGCGGGTCGACCGGTGGAATACCCCTTGCAGACAGAAAATCTCGATCTACAGCAGGCTCAGGAGAAACTGGCGGCGTATTTACGGTGGCGGCTTGAGCGTCGCCATCCTGCACGAGCGCTCTGCTGTGGGGGAACAAGTTACCAGTTTCTGGACGTCGCACAGCCGCTGCTCAAGCATACAGAGTGTGACTTTGGGGTGGTCGAGCCGCAATCGCAATACTTTATTGGAGGCGAGACCTACCGTACTTCAGGCGTTCTCAGCCCTGCGAACGTTCGCGTTTACAGCGGGGAAGGCGACTTGATGGGTTTACTAACGTGGCGATCACGCGACTCGGATACTTGGGAAGTAACTCCGACCACATACTCGCAATCCATGCGAACAGAACCCGGAAGTGCTTGAGATTAAGTCCACGATACAGAGTCCCTTGCCTCCAGCGGTGCTTCGACTAAAGTCGGCCGAGGTTGTGTGGAAACGCACTCGACGTGCGAGTATGCCGAACTCAGATGCAAGCTGGCGCGCTGCAGACGCGGAACTCGGCGGCGAAGTCAGTGATGCAGGCACTGGCCGCGCTGCGCCGCGAGCGCGACTAAAAGGGCTCACGCCCTTGCCAACTGCATCGCCCTCATTGTTCTCGCGATCCCCAGTATGTTCATCACTCGCTTGAGGTTGTAGGCCAGCACGTGCAGGCTCATTTCGGTGCTCACATGCGCCAATGTCTTGGTGAGGAAGTGGGTCGATCCCATCCAGTGCTTCAGCGTACCGAACACATGCTCCACGGTACTTCTTCGCAGCGTCATGGCATCGGGCTTGCGATCAAGCCGTTGCTGAACGCGCTCCAGCACCGCTTCGTGCCCCCAACGCTTCACGCGTCGTTCTTTGCCAGTGGTGCATTGCGCCTTGAGGGGGCACTGCGGGCAGACCGACGTCCAGTAAGCCCGCAGGTTCATCTCCCGTTCCGTGGTGGTCTGATGCCACCGCAGTCGTTGTCCTGCAGGACACTGATACTCGTCATCTTTCGCGATATAGATGAAGTCGCTCTTGTCGAAGCGCCCCTGGGCCTTGGCGCCCGAGGTCATCGGCTTGGGCACGAAGGTTGTGATGCCAACGTCTTCACAGGCCTTGAGCTCAGTGCCGTTGAAGTACCCGCGGTCAGCGAAGACGCGCACCCTGCTTTTACCCATCGCCTCGCGCGCGGCCTGCGCCATCTTGCTTAGCTGGGCTCGGTCATTGCCGATGTTCGTTACCTCGTGGGCAATGATCAGATGGTGCTTGGCATCAACTGCCGCTTGCACGTTGTAGCCCACCAGGCCCGAGCCCTTGGCCTGCGAGTTCATCGAGCGTGAATCGGGATCGGTGGTGGAGCGCTGGCCATCGGGTTCGTGCTTCAGCTGTTCCTTGGTCTCTTCGAGCTGGCGCATCTGCTCGCGCAATCTCTTGATCTTGTCCTGCAGCCGCTCGGTCTTGGCCTCGACCTCCGTGGGCTGCGTGCGGTCGGCGGTCTCCAGCGCGTCCAGGTAGCGCTGGATGCTCTGCTCGATCTGCCGCTGGCGCGCATCGATCTTGGCTGGCGTGACGTTGCGGTCCCGGCTGTTGACCGCCTTGAATTTGCTGCCATCGATGGTCACGATGGCCTGCGTGAACAGCTTGAGCTGCCGGCACATGCCCACGAAGCGCTTGCAGACGTTGCGGATGCCCGCCCCGTTGTCGTGACGGAAGTCGGCAATGGTCTTGAAGTCCGGGGAAAGCCGGCCAGTGAGCCACATTAGTTCGACGTTGCGCTGGGCCTCGCGCTCCAGACGCCGGCTGGACTGGATGCGGTTCAGGTAGCCGTAGATGTAGAGCTTCAGAAGCACCGCCGGGTGGTACGCAGGCCGACCGGTGGCAGCGGGGTCTGCGCCTTTGAAGCCGAGTGCCTGAAGATCCAGTTCCTCGACAAAGACGTCGACAACGCGCACCGGGTTGTCTTCGCCGATATAGTCATCAAGACACTCCGGCAACAACGCGACCTGCCGTCGGTCTTCGCCTTCGATGAATCGCTTCATGCGCCACCTCGCTCTGACGGGTTGGCAGATTTTATTTGGAGCGCAGCGTTCAACGAAGTGTTTTCACACAACCTCGGCCAAGAGCTGCCGCTCGCCTCGTGTTCCGGTGCAGTTCCGAAAGCTGTCGCTGACACGCTTTTCCACGCCCACCATGCGAGATTTCGGTGATCGGCCTTTGCCGCCCCGTGCCGCTCGCGTGGTGCGATGAATACAGTACTTGATGCCATCACCAGACACTCAATGCACGAGAATCGCGCCACTCACCTGCTTCCACACATGAAATGCATAGCGATCGTTCTTATAGCGATTGCGCTCTCCGCTTGCGCTGGCCCTGACTCCCTGGATGCCGCCAAGCTCGCCAAGGCCAGAGAAAGCGCAACGCTCGATGTAAGCCCGATCTCGCTGTACGAAGGTCAGATCGTACTGGCGGCTGGCGAGTACAAGGCGGAACTCGAAGATTCCTCTGGCGTCTTTTATCGCGGGCCTGGCAAGAGCTTCAGGTTTCTAAAAGAAACGTACCCTGGTGGCATCTACATCACCAAGCCCCCGGGACCGGCGAAATATCGCCTGTATTACTACAAGACATCAACGGCAGTGGTCGATTCAACAGCAACCGCTCTGGGGATTTCCCAAGCCGCCTCACCCGCTGCTGGCCCCCTTACCGCTGGAGTTGGTGCAGGGGTTGGCGCTGGAATCGTCACCTACATGGTGCACATGAACGACGGCAAGCTGATGTTGCTGCAGCCCGTCGAAGGAGTTGACTATCCTCAGCTTGTTCGCGCGCGCAACTGACTCGTGCGGACATGCGATTCGACCCGCTGCTCATTTCGATGGACCACCAATGGCCGTTGAAGACGGCACGATCGTTCCAAAGCGTGGCTCTCCGCTCCATCCGACCGATGCGTACAGCGCCGGCCTTTGAGCCGGGGCCGACTGTGTAAAGAGGCGTGAACTGCACCGAGACGTTTTGTTCGACGAAACCGAATACCGAGATACTCTGCGCTTGACAACATGGCCCGATCAGAGAAGCAGACCTTCGACACTTCAACTTCGTTGCCTATGACTAATGGCGTTCCCCAAAGGTTCGTACGGCTGGCTACAGTCGCCTTTGGAGCGCTGGCGCTGATGGCTTCAGCGTGGGCCGAAAGAACCTGTGCGTTGAAGAAGCCTCCTCGCGCTGCCGGTGTGAACGCCAGTCATGGAAACTATTTCTTTGTTTTCCCTCGCAAGGTGAGAGCCGGATACACCGGCTGTCAAACGATGTGGAACGAGATGGGCGAGCGCGTCCTGGTGATTCGGTTTCAGCGCGGCTCTCCGCTGACATACGAAGAGCATGCTCGTCCGAGGAATGGGGCGACATTGACATGTGACTTCCGGCGCGGCGCCGTGCGCGCAAGCGACTGCCCCGCCTATGAAGACTTGCAAGACGGTCTCCGAACCATTCCGGCCGAACAAGAGCTTCAAGTGCGACCCAGCAACGACCCGCGAAAGTTGTGATGCTGTGTGACCAACGACGACAGAGTGCGGCCAGAAGCGGCCGGCCGGCTGCGCCGCAGAATTCGCCGGATAGCTGACGTTCGCGGCGCGCAACGGGCGTGCCAAATCTGAGTAGAAGGTCGCCTTGCGACAGCACAAGGAGGAGAGGATGGTTTTCGACTGGTTCAGGAAAGGCAATAAGCCCGCGGCCAAATTAGCCGCGCCGGCGAGTTCGAGCACAGAGCTCTCCGACGAGATGCACGGAGAGATTAAGCGGTTCTGCGCAGAAGGTGACAAGCAAGCGAACGTCAAGCAGTTTGCGGCGGCACTGACGCTGTACTGGCGGGCGTTCGATCTGTTGCCCGAGCCAAAGACGGATTGGGTAGCCGGTACTTGGGTCTTGGCGGCCATCGGCGACGCCAATTTCTTAGGCGGCGACTTCGAAGCGGGTCGCGACAACCTGACCAGCGCAATGCACTACCCCGATGCGATTGGCAATCCGTTCCTGCATCTCAGACTTGGGCAATGCCAGTTCGAACTCGGCGCTCTCGAGCGGGCGGCAGACGAGCTGTCACGAGCTTACATGGGTGCAGGAGCGGAGATATTCTCAAAAGACGACCCTAAGTATTTTGAGTTCCTAAAGACGAGGCTCCAGCGCCCAGAGTCTGGGCAATGGTGACCGTAGTCGGCGGCGGACACTCGAGCCCACGTCAGGATTCAGAGGATTTCTTGAAACCATCCGACCAACTTGTAGAACTCGCGAAGCGTGCCGAAGTCAAGCTGAGCGAGGTTTTCGACGCGCCAGCAATGCTTCCCTTTGCGTCCGAAGCCGTTGACCTTGCCCGTGACCTGCTCGGTTTAGTCGAGACAGTTTTTCCTAGAAGACGGCGGGTTGTAGTTCTAGGCGGAGTTCCTGTTTGAACTCCGCCGGGGTCAAGTATTGCAGGCTGCTATGGGGACGTACCTCGTTGTAGAGATTGCGCCAGGCTTCGATCAGGACAGCGGCTTCGCGGCGCGAGCGAAACCACTCGATGGACAGGCACTCGTCGCGGAACTTGCCGTTGAAGCTCTCGTCGGTGCCGTTCTGCCAGGGCTTGCCGGGATCGTTGAGCACGGTGGCGATGCCGGCGTGCGCGATCCACTCCAGGATCGCCTGTCGGCGCGTGTTCGCTGGCGGCGTCGGTGTTGTGCGCGTTGGCCCCGTCGCTGGCGCGTGGCTGCCAGGTGCCTTCAGGACCTGGGCAGTGCGGCGGCATGTTCCCGGTGGGTTCATTGAAACGGAGATTACCCGCTGGCGACCGGCCCACCAGCCAAGGCCTGGCTGCTAGGCCCGAGCGGGCTTGCCTGCCGGTCGCCGTCGGGTGAGCGCCAGGTTGGCCGTCATCATGGCCGCGACCAGTGTGACCAACCACGAGAAGTACACCCACAGCAAGAACATGGGGAGCGCCGCGAACGCCCCGTACAGCGCCTTGTACGTTGGCACCTTGACGAGGTAGGCCGTGAAGCCGCGCTTGCCGAGTTCGAAAGCCGCACTGGCGACCAAGCCACCCGCGAAGGCGTCGCGCAGCCGTACCTTGGTGTTCGGAACGAGGTAGAACATGCTCGTCAGTACAGCCACGCCGAGCATGAGCGGCCCGAGGTCGAGCACGAATGTGAGCGATGGTGGCAGCGCACCGATCAGCCCCATGGAAATGCCCAGCAGATACGACGTTGCCCACAGACTCAGGCCCAGAACGGGTGGGCCAACGGCCAACATCAACAGGTACAGGCCTACCCTCCTGAGGAACGGCCGATTCTTCCTGATCTTCCACATCTGGTTCAGCGCGTTCTCCACGGTGAGCAGCATCGCAATGGCCGTGCCCAGCAAAAAAAGCGAACCGACCCAGGTCAAGCCGCTGGCGTTGGCGGCGAACTGGTTCAGGTACTTCAGCACTGTGCGTGCGATGTCTGCGGGAAGCAGCCTGCTCAACAAGAACTCCTGGAGTGCATCCTTGAGCCGCCTGAAGATCGGGAATCGCGTGAACAGGGCGAAACTCACTGCCAGCAAGGGCACGATGGACAGCAAGGTCGTGAACGTCAGGCTCCCGGCGACTTGGGGCAAGCGCTCTTTTCTGGCACGGTCGATGGTCAAGCGGGTCAGGGCAAACATGTATCGCTGAGGAAGGAGGGGTCGATCGGCTTCGCGGGCACAAGGACCGCTGCAATGCCAGCGGGTTGGCATGTTCGCATTTTTCGGCGACGCCGCCCCCCAGATCGAATCGGCGATCCGATGTCGAGCGTGTCAGCTGGAGGGCTGCTGCGAAGGAACAGGCTGCCAGCGGTCTGTCGCTCTTGTCATCTCGGCCGTTCACATCCACTGCTGCACGAGGGCAAGCAGCGAGAGGTGCGCCGGATAGAAGGCGTAGAAGACCCAGCGGCTGCGCGGCATCGGAATTTCGACCCGACCCGCTCCCCAGATCAAGGGAAGGGCAGCCAAGGCAGCGAAGTTGCCGTTGATGACGGCGAGCGAAGCCGTCGCCAAGCCCAACAGCAGCAGTCGTCGTCCGCTGGGTCTGCGCAGGAACGCCCAGGCACTCAGGCCGCAGAGCAGTGCTGGCCACCAGAACTCCACCATGGAGCCACCGAGGAGGAAGGCGATCAGCGCCGCGCAGCGGTTGGCCCTGCCGCCCCGTTCGAGCAGCCAGACGATCAGCGTTGCCAGCCAGAGGGTGGCCAGGATGTTCAGTGGCCACCAGCCGACCAGGTGAACGAAGGCCGGCGTCGCGAGCAGGGCAAAGATCGCCAGGCGCTTCATGACGCGCAGATGCACGCCAGCCTCGAGCGCCCCGGGACGCGTCAGGTGGATCATGAGCACGAAGCCGAAGAGCGGCATCACCATGCGTCCCAGCGCATAGAGGGCCGGGCTTGCCTCATGCAGCAGGTACTTGTTGACGTGGTCTTCCGTCATCAGCAGGAGGCCAACCCATTTGAGCGCTTCGAGCGAGCCGTTCGAGACCCGCCACGCGTTCATCGACGTTCGGGGCTTCTCTCGGGCGAGCATCTGGAGTCTTCGGGACGTGGGGGTGGGATCGGGGGACGCTTCGTGCGTCGGTACACCGGAGACAGTGCGGTGCCTTCCTCCCCCAAGCCGTCGCCATTCAGCCCGGGTCTCCGACACTGCCTACAAGCGCTCATGGCTCAACTCCTCCTGGCCTCGGGCAACACGCTGCCGTGTCCGTATGGGCGTAGGGTGTGGACGGCGGTCCGGCAGGTGGATCGAACGGCCCTGCGCCAGCGCATCGGCCATCCGTTCGCGAATCAGTTGCACCAGGCGCTGCTGGGAGGCGTGATCGCCGGTCACACGCCGGGCGTACTGCTCGGCCAGCTTGAGGCCCGCCGCCGCCACGACCAGATCCGGGTGCTGGCCCAGGGTCGCATCGGACAGAAGTTCTCCAGTGCGCACGCGCTCGGCGCGGTGCTCCAGCGTGTGGAGGTGGTCCGGTGTCTCGACGCTCCACCGGGCGCGTTGCGCGACGATCTTCTTCTCGCCGACCAGCTCACCTTCCGCATTGCGGACGGCCGCGCGGACGCTGACCGGACGGGTCCCGTGCTGCGTGAGCACCACCTGGTCGCCGATGCGTGGCTGCGAGGCCGATTCGGCGAGGGCGCGCTCGAGGTCCGACCCCCAGATGGTGCGATCGCCGGTCTCCGTGCGCACCGTCATGTAGAAAGACATGCGTTGCACCGGATCGAACTGGTATGGCGCGGCGGCCGCCGCCACGAGCATGCCCCTGACGGGTGGTCTGGGACCGTCGCGAAGCGATCGACCGTCCCGCGGTGCATTGGGCGGGTGACGACTGGAATCGTGGCCGGGTTCGGCAGGCATGGATCCTTCGGGTGTGCTCGCTGCTTCGCGGTCCAGTGGTGCCGACCCCAAACCCTGGCCCGTCTCGTGCGAGGGCTGCCATTTCTTCGGCGCACGCTGCATCTGGAGGGTTTCAGCCGGGGTCGGTTCGTAGCCTCGCACCTCGATGCCGCGCAACGCAGCTTCGCGCCACATGCCCTGGCGGAAGGCCTCGGTGCCCTTGAGCTCGATGACCCGCCAGCCGCGCATTTGCGCGATCGCCACGACGCTGTGCAGTACCTCGCGGTTCTCGGTTCGCACGCGGATGCGGTCGCCGTCGTCGATGAACGCGAGCGTGCGATCCGGGAAGAAGTAGCGATCGTCGATGCGCAGGTAGCGGCGCTCGATGGCATCGGGTACTCGGGCATGGCCGCGGCCCGCAGCAGGTGCCTCTCCCTGGACGGAGCCGACGAAGTTCCGGGGGGCGGTGCCCGATGGAGGGCCATCGGGGGAACGGTCTGTGGACATCGCGGCTCCTTTCTCGTGCGTGTTGTTTGTCGTGCTGGGCGCTGGGGCTGTTCGCGCCGAATCGATACGGTATCAATCCAGGATTCGCGCCATGAACTCATCAGCTCGGCGCTTCACGTCCTCGTCGCTGAGCTTCTCGGTGGGAATCTCCACGTCGTCGAAGTCGAAGGAGAAGTCGTCCAGCTTCAAGTCGTCGCTCAGTACATCACCGGCCATGGTGCTCGCTTCCTTCGTCGTCGGTGCGAAGCCACCGCCTTGTGGCGTGGCATTGGTGATGGATCCGGGATTCGTGTCGGGCGTGTCTTCCTTGTCATCGGGCCTGGCCGCCCGAGCGGTCGCGATGACGCGACTGGACCTGTCCACGTCCAGCTTCGGCACCGGCGGTGGGGGTCGTTCACGGCAGGCGAAGAACCTGTCGCGGAAGTAGCGGATGCGGTGTGCAAGCACCGGGCGCAGGCCTTCGTAGAACAGGATCATCCGATCCGGGCCCAGCTCCTTGACCTCCTGGGGCAGCAGCAGGCGGCGCGGTTGCTCGCTGATGCTCACGGTCGGGGCTTTGCTTGCACCGCCCGCGCCGCCCCACATCGGGCGGCTGACGTTCTTCTGCGGGACGGTGTAGGTTCCCAGCTCGCGCGAGATGGCCTCGGCGTCCTCGTATTCCTTGGGCGGAAACACGATGCGCGCAGCCAGCATCTTGCGGATCGACTTGGCGCCCTCGATGCCGTACTTCTCGACCAACTGCGAATTGGACTGGACGATGACGACGGCGCGCACGTTGTAGCCGGGCAGGAAGGCCGTGGATTCCGCGATGACGGGGATGCGCCCGAGCGCCGGAAATTCGTCGAGCATCAGGAGCACCTGGTGGCGAAGCTGCGGGTTGTTCTCGGGCAATTCGCGTGTCTGCAGACCGATCGCCTGCTGGAAGAACAGGTTCAGGAGCGGCTGCAGCCGGGCGATGTTGTCGGGGTTGATCTGCACGTAGATGGAGATGGAGCGCTTGCGCAACTCGCGCAGGTCGAAGTCATTGGCCGAGGTGGCCGTATCGATCATGGGGTTGAGCCACAGGTCCAATCGACTGGTGAAGGTCTTGCGGATGCTGGAGGCGGTGGTCGGCGCCAGGTCGATCACGTCGTAGAGGCTTTGCACCGCCTCTTGCGACAGGGGATACCCGGCGCGTTCGCAGGCATCGATGACGCGCTTCCAGTGCTTCTGGAAGCCCTCGGCGTCGCTGGCCATGCCTTGGCGCAGCACCTCGCCCAGGGTGCGCGTGGCGCCCTCGGTCTCGAAGAGGTACAGAGCAATGCCCAGGAACAGAGAGCGGGCCGACGAAGTCCAGAACGGGTCACCGGCCAGCGGGTCGGGAAAGAGCATGGTGCCGATGCGCTGCAAGTCGTCGATGCAGCGGTAGGGCACGTCAGACACATAGCCGAGCGGATTCCAGCGTGCCGAGCACTCCCGCGCGGAGAGGGGATCGAACAGGTACACCTCTTGCCCATGGGCTGCTCGGAAGCCCGCTGTGCGCGTGAAGTTCTCGCCCTTGATGTCGCTGACGATGGCGGAGCCGGGCCAGTTCAGCAGGTTGGGGATGACGACGCCGACGCCCTTGCCGCTGCGCGGCGGTGCCTCGAGTTCCACCCCTTGCTGACCCGGCAGGACCAGATAGCGATGGCCCCGACGCCCGAGGATGATGCCGTTCTCGTTGAGAAGACCCGCTTGCTCGATCTCGCGCCGGGTGGCGAATCGCGCCTCGCCGTGCAGGGGCCGACGCCGGGGCAGCATGGCGAGACCTACCAGGCCCAGCATCAGTCCCTGGGAGCCGATCAGTGCCGCGATCAGGGGACGGCGTATGTCCGGCCGCTCGCCGTAGGCCTCCCAGTACTGATGAAGGGTCAGCAGCGTTGCATTCTGCGGCGGCAGCTTCATGGCCATCAGGAAGGCATAGCCTCCGACGTACAGGCCGACCGTCGCCGCCACCAGCAGCGCGACCGCGATCCTGAAGGCACTAGGCAAGTCTTCGGTGCCTGGTGGCCGGGTCATACCAGATCTCCTGCACGATGCGCCGCTGCCGGCCCTCTCGCCGGTCTCTCGCGCACTGCACCACGATGTCCACGCTCATCCGGGCCAGCTCCACACCCTCGCGGGTGCTCATGCCCTGGCCCGCCTGGCTGCGCTTCATCAACTGTGCCAGTGCCACGAAGGCCATCTCCGCGCTGTCCGCGTGCACGCTGGTGATGGAGCCGGGGTGGCCGGTGTTCACGGACACCAGGTAGTCGTAGACCTCCTCGCCTGTGCGCAGTTCGGACACGAAGACCCGGTCGGGGCGCTGCCGCTTGGCGCTGGCCAGCAGTTGGCCGGGCGTGACCTCGGCCTGCCCCTGGGCGCCCTGCGAGTAGAAGAGCCGCACATGGTTGGGCTGGTTGCGCAGCGACAGCTCCTTGACGTCCTCGATGGTGATGAGTCGGTCCTCGGAAGGCACCTCGAGGATCAGCGCCTTGCTGACGGTGGTCTTGCCGGAGCCGGTGGCGCCGGACAGGAGGATGTTCTTGCGCAGCTGGACGGCGCGACGCAAAAAGGAGGCGAACTGTCTGCGGGCGAGGAGGTTCGCCAGCTCTCCGTCTTCTGGCGACAGGGTTGTCGCATCGGGTTGCTGTGTTGGCGCAGCGGGAATGCTGCGCGTCGGCTCGAAGATGTGCAGGCTCTCCAGATCTGCGAGGCTCCAGAGGGCATTGGACGGACGCCGGATCGTGATCGAGACGGTCCGCTCCAGGGTTGCGGGCGGCAGCACGACCTGGATCCGTTCGCCGCCGGGCAAGGTGGCGGACAGGAGGGGCTCGTTGGCCGAGACGCGCTGGCGCGTGAAATTGGCCACGAGCTTGGCGATGGACATGCACCAGTCGAAGCTGGCGAAGGGGAGCTCCTCCTGTGTCCAGCCGGACTGCCGTTCCACGAAGGCCGCGCCCGGCGCGTTGATGCAGATTTCGGTGACTTCGGGATCGTTCAGCAGGCGGCCCAGCGGGCCGAGAAAGAGGGCGAGGGACGAAGGTGGTTCTGCAGGTGCGCCAGCATGTGCAGGCCCGTGCTGCGCCCGCCGATCGCCTGCTGTGGCGACGGGCTCTCGGTCAAGGGGTGGTGGGACTGGTTCGAAGCGCATAGACGCTCCTGAAATCCACATCGCGGGCGACCAGGATCTGGATGCGCTCGCCCTGGTTCTTGATGACGGTCGGTGGGATCGAGACGGTGCTGCGCAGCACCTCCGTGAGGACATCCCGGCTGCCTTGCGTGCCCAGCACCACGTCCGTGCCGCTGCTGGCATTGGTGCCGCTTTGCTGGTAGGCGGTGATGGCCTCCATCGTGCCGTCGATCACCGAGATCAGGATCGCGGCGCCGAAGCGGTCCCAGAAGTGGGTGTCCACGAAGCCTGGCAGGCCGTTGCGCCCCAACTCGTCGGTGCCTGGGGAGGCCAGCTGGACCACGACGCCGGTGGGCGTGCGGGCCTCGTTCCACACGATGAAGACGCGGCCCTGCCCCTGACGCGGCGTTCCGCGCTGCTCGCCGACGTACTTGGTGCCGCGCTCCAGCAGCACGACCTTGCCGTCGGCGCCATAGATGTCGCTGGCGCCGATGCAGGTGGTCATGCCCTCGGACGTGGAATCGATGGCAGTTTCCAGGGTGCAGTCGATGAACGCGCCCTTGGGCAGCAGCATGCGCCGCGCGGGCAGGGTGCGGGCGGCGACCGCCGGAGTGGGTGTGGGCCGCAGGTTGGCGGCGAGGCTGCCGCCCGCGGGAGCCCCTGAGGTTGCCCCGGGCGCTTGCAGCGCGCCGATCAGCTGCGCCATTCCTGGAACGCTGGCGGGCAATGTCGCCGGGTCCGCGGACGCGTAGGGCGTGGTGGCGCCCGTGGCCTGGGCCGCCTGCGCGCGGCGAAGCACCGGGATGCCCAGTTGGCGTTCCAGCGCGATCTGCTCGGGTGTCTTCTGTGGGGTGCCCGCGTTGGCGGTGTTGAGCGGCCCGGGGGGTGGCGCTGGGGCGGGGTTGGTGGAGACCGATGCCGGGTCCGGCGGGGCCCCTGGAGGGGCGACGCGGCCCAGCGGCGGCACCTTCATTTCGCCGCCGGCGCGCGCCGCAGCCGCCTTTCTCGCGGCCTCTTCGGCTTCCCGCGTCCTGGCGTACTGCGTGTTGTAGTACCAGAACAGGAATCCGGCGCCCAGCAGGATGATCGTGGCCAGCGCCAGGGCGCCGCTGATGCGTGACTGGATGGAGCGCTCGCGATTGACCGACGGGACGGCGCGCTCGCCCTGGATCGTCGTGCTCCCTGTGGCGGCTCGGGCCGCCTCACGTCCCGGGCCTGCGGCTCGCTGCGCAGACAGGACCTCTCCGGTGTCCGGATCGATCTCGGGCGCGTCGCCACCCGCCGGCGGATCGGAGGGGAAGGCGTGGCGAGTCCGGTCCGGCCAGGTCACGGCCCGTCTCCCGTGGTGATGCGCTGCACGCCTGGCGTGTTGGTGTGGCTCGGGGTGCGTGCGCCGCCGCCAGCGAAGGACCGGTTGACGACGCAGCCGACCAGCTTGCCCCGGCGCAGCACGAAGCGACGCGCCACGCGGTGGATGACAACCTCGTCCTCTTCGATGTTGAAGTTCAGCAGCGATTCGGAGCCGTCGTCATTCTGGATGAACATGGCCGGGAACTCGGCGCGCGCCTGGAAACGCAGCCGGGTCTGCACCCCGTCGTCGTAGGCGCTCATGGGCCTGAGCGAATCGCTGCCGCAGAACCCGTAGTCGGTGTTGCGCAGCCGGTCGACCTCTCCACGGTTCATGCGCGCTTCTGCATTGCGGCGTTCCCGGTCCGCTGCCGCGGCGCGGGCCTCATCCTGCGGGTAGGTGAAGCGCAGCGAATACACCATGCGTCTGGCGGCTGCACCCACCGGCGCGGTGGCGGAGACGATGTAGTCGAAGTGATAGGCCCGTCGGTTGGTGAGGACGGTGAGATTGGTCGAGGCGCGTGCCTCCTTGGGCTTGATGAAGAAATGGTTGCGCTCGGCGCCGACATCGAAGGCGCCGTTGTCGCCGGAGCCGAGGTTCACGAACTCCTCGTCTTCGGCGAACTGCAGGTGGATCTGATAGCCGACGTAGCCCCGCAACGTGATGACGTCGTCGGGGTTGTAGGCGACCACCCGCACCCGGGCATCGACCTTGCCGGCCAGGGGCACGGTCGCGGTGTGGGCGAGCGGCGCGATGAACACCAGACCCGCTGCCAGTCCGATGGCGAGCGCAAACGTGGGGAGCGCGCCATGGGAGCTCATCGCACGTCCTGCCTGCTCGAAGCAGTACCCGATGTGGCGATCTCGGGCTCGCGGCGGTACTCCACGACGCGAAATCCCAGCGGATTGAGTGAGCGCATCTTGTCGTCCTTCGATGGCGGGACATAGGCGAACTCGATCGTGCAGACCCAGTGGCTTGCCTGCTCCTCCCCAGTCCCGCCGGCGCGTGTGGAGCGGGTGAAGCGGACCTGGGCCAGCTTGTCCTTGCCGCTTTCCAGCTTGAGGAATGTGACCGAGCGCACCTGCGTGCGGATGGACGTGCCGTCCTTGTAGACGTTCAAGGGCGAGGCTGGGTTATCGGTCGCCCACAGGGTCGCCCACTCCTGGTTGAGGTGGGGTGAATTCTGCGAAGCGACCAACTCGTAGTCTGCTTCCGCGGTGCCGTAGAAGTAGCGCTCACGCGCGATCACGTAGTTCTGCAGCAGGTTGCGCGTCACCACTTGCTCGATGTCGGTCGTGCCCTCGTAGGTGGGGACGATGTCGACGATTCCGCTGCTGCTGTCGACCCGAATGAGAACCGGCACGGGTTGCTTCAGCGGTGTGAGCCCGCTGACGGCAGCGGCCGCGAGCCCCGCGATGACGGCCGCCGCTGCAGCGACGATCCAGGCGACCTTGGCCGATCGCTCCGCCCGGCGCGCGCGGTCGAGCTCCCAGCTTCGGGCCTCGAGCAGGTAGTTTTCAAGGGCGGCGTCCCGGTGCATTGATCGCTCCTGAATTGGAGGCGTCCGCCGATGCATTGATGGGTGTGAGTGGCCCTTCGCATTCCGGCGGCAAAGGCGGGCGGGTGCCGCAGGCTGCCAGGAGCAAGGCAAGCAGGGGGAGCGCGATCGACGGCTTCATTGGCATGCTCTCTGAAGTTAGAAATTGCGCGAGGGGTTCGGCATGACCCGCTCCCTGGCAAGCACGGTGCCGCCACGGCGCGGTGTACCGATGGCACCGATGGAGACCACGGCGGCACCGACGCGATTGCCCGCCAGGCGGCGAAGCGAATCCCAGCGACCGCCAGGCTCTCGCCGCAGGCCGTCGAGCACGCCGCGACTGACTTCGTGGCCGGTGCGCTTGGCACCTCCGAGTCCCCAGCGGAGCATTCCGCTCACGACGCCATAAGTGCTCAGCGCGACACCGCTGGCCAGTCCTGCGGCGATGGGCATGACCTGGCGCATCACCAGGAAAACGAGGGCCGAGGCAACGCAGACTCGTGCGCTCGCAGCGACGGTGATCCCCGCGCCTGCCGCCGCCGCACTGGCGGCGTAGGCCTTGACAATGCCGAGCAGCAGCGCCGCAGCGAACATGGTGAGCACTGCGACGAGTGCGTAGTTGGCCAGCTGTGCAGTCCATGATTCAAAAAATCGTCGGGTTGCATCAAAGAAGAGCAAGACGATGAAGATCGGGCCCAAGGCCAGCAAGATGGCAATGGCCACCTTGGACAGCCCCAGCATGAAGGCCGTTACGACAACGGTCAGCCCCACCAGCAGATAGACCAAAAAGCCAGCGATATAGAACGCGAAGTCGCTATCCAGCACGCTGCCCTTTTTGAGCAGCTGCTCCGCAACCGCCGTTCCGTCGAGCCAGACTTGGTCAATCACGCTCACGACCGTCGACGCGCCAACGACCGATGCCGCCAACTGCTCAGGTGCTCGATAGAAGGTGTCCGTGATGACCTGGTTGTACGTCCACAGCCGAAGTCCCACGCCGAGGACGATCGCGATGGTGAAGATTCGCTTGACCCCCTCCCAGATCGGTTCTTGGATTCGTCCGGTGAGACTGAGGTAACCCCAGATCATCACGTAGATGGCTGCAAGCGTCACCGCGGCAGGTTCAATGGCGGACGCGACCTGCGCCGAGTGTGTGCCAACATAGTTGGCAAGCTGGCCATCGAGCCAGGAGAAGAATTGTGCGAAGAATCCCATGATCGGACGTGCTAGTGGGCGTTGACCAGCGAGGCGGGATTCGGCCTCGGGTCTTGCGTGCGGCGGATGCCTTCGGGCCTGCAACGGATCCAGTCGCCGTCAGTCACCCTCGAGGCCGGCGCTGAAGGAAAGGGTGATTGCTGGGCCGCAGCGTGCACCGGCTCTACGGTTTGATGCTGGACAAGGCGGGGCGCTTCGCCTCCTGCCGCGTCAGCGACGATGACTGCCAGCAGTGTCCAGGTCGTCTTTTGCATATGGATGTCCTGCGCGCTAGTAGTCGACGGTGGGAAGCGATTTCGCAGAACCGATGTCCGATGCAGATTGCTCTCGGACGCGCTGCTTGCGTATGAGCGCCTCGGATTGAGCGACTTGATAGAGGCTTTGCAGCTTCGACTGCTCGTTGGTGAGCATGTTCTGCTCAGTCTGGATCCTGGCCTGCAGGTCCTGGATCGCCTTGGGGTCCTGGGCGGTGGCGATGCGGTCAATCAGCTGCTGCAGCGCCGAGAAGCGCTGGCTGGTGTTCTGGTAGGCGCTCTGGGTCGTCGCGTTGAGCACAGCCGCCGACTGCCGGCCCTGCTCGACGATCTGGCGCAACTCGGGGCTGAGCGCATCCATCTGTGTGCCGGACAGGATGCTGTTGGCCTTCATGATCGACTGCACCTGGCTGGCCAGCCCGGCATAGCTGGCCGAGGAGCCGTTGAGCGTGTTCAACAGCTCGCCGTAGCTGGGAGGCAGGTAGTTGCGCGCGAGGTCCGAGGTCTGAAGCAGCTGCTCCATGCCTCGGGTGCCCGTCATGGCGCTGTAGGTCTGGGTCAGCTGGTCCTTCGAGGCCTTCAGCTGGTCGTAGTGCTTTTGCATCGCGGAGATCTGCTGCTGCCAGTAGATGACCTGCTGTATCAGATTGGCGATGGCCGTGACGTCGATCACTGGGATGCCGGCCTTCGCGTGCATCGGTGCCAGGAAAGCCGCTGCAGCAAGGAAGAGGGCGAGAAGGTGCCTATGCATGGGGGGCCTCCTGGGTCGAGGTGGAACGGGCAGGACGGCTGGCCAGGGCCCTGCGAAAAGGAGCCAGCCATTGATCGGGCTGCGGCCCATGCCTCTCGATGAGCTCGCGCATGAGGCGCACGTTGCCGGTGCGCCCCGAGATGACATGCAGGGCATCATCGAAGCCGTGGAGATCGAGCTGCGCGACCACGCTCACGTGGTTCTGCTTGATGAGGAACTGGCGCGAACCAGGCTGGAGTTCCTGCTTGATGAGCGCGAACTCCCGCTCCGTCAGGTTGAAGCCCTGGGTGTACTCGTCGTGGTCCGCTTCCGGGTTGGGAAACAGGATCTTCGTCGGCGTCTGCTCGACGATCGCCCGCGCGATGCTGGAATCGAGCACATGGCTGGTGCTCTGGGTGAAGGTGGCGATGTTGGCGTTCTTCTTGCGCCATGTCTCCAGCCCGTTCTTGGCGAACTTCGCGAAGGCCGGGTCGCTCAGGAGCTTGGCGAACTCGTCCATCCAGCACACCAGGGGACGACCGTCCACCATCCGGTTGACGAGGTGAAAGAGGTACATGGTCAGCGGCGCCCGGACGACCTCGTTGTCCAGGAAGTCGGTCACATCGAAGCCGACCAGGAAGTGACGGGCCAGCAGAGGCCCCACTGCGTCACGGTCGTTGTCGAAGACCCAGGCGTAGTCCCCGTGCTGCGAAGCGCACCATTTGCGCAGGCGCGCGTGCATCCCTTCCGGATCCGTGATGTCGAGGAAGGCAATGAGCCGGGACAGGCGCCTGTAGGGTGGATCGAGTTTCAGGGTACCGCGCAGCGCCTGGTCGAGGTCGTCTTCCTGGCGCACGCTCAGGGTGTCGCTTGGCGTGCGCATGACCAGGCGCCTGAGCCAGTGCCGCAAGAATTCGACGTTGTCGGCGATCGCGTCGTCCAGCTGCAGAGGATTGCAGCCGGTGGGCGCGCCGTTCTTGAGGGGCAGGTACTGGCCACCCAGTGCCCGCACCAGGATGTGCAGGCCCTCGTCCTTGTCGAAGATGACCTGGGTCGCGTCCAGCCGATTGCGGATCGCCGCCATGCAAAAGCCCAGCAGCGTGGTCTTGCCGGTACCGACTGGCCCCACGCCCGTGATGTGTCCCACGTCCCGTCGGCTGCCGCCGTCCGGGCTGCGCGGATCGCTCGCGTGCAGCGAGAAGTAGTAGGGCGAGCCGGCGCGCGTCATGAACATGGTCAGCGCCTCGCCCCAGTAGTTGCCTGTTGCCCGGCCGGTCGGGAAATTGTGAAACGGCGACATGGCCGCGAAGTTGCGGCTGGTGATGGGTGCCTTGCGGCTGCGGTAGCCGAAATTTCCCGGCAGCTGCGCCCAGAAGGCAGCCTCCAGCGCCAGATCCTCCCGAGCCACCACCATCCCCGTGTCGCCCAGCAGGTAGCGGGCGCGTGCCACGTTGTCGTTGAGCTGCTTCAGGCGGGGTCGTCCCTCGGCTTCGCTGACGCCGTCGTAGGTGTCGGCCAGAACGTGCAGGCTGAAGTGGTGGTCGCCCACCACGAACCGGTTGCTCATCAGATCGTCCAGGGCGTCCTTGAGCTCCTCGGCCTGGGAGACCGCCAGATCCCCGGCGGCCGCCATCCGGTGATGCTGGCGGCTCATCATGTCGGCGGCGGTGCCCTTGGCCAGGAAGGTGAAGCTCTGGGTCAGGACGAAGGGAAAGGGCGCTGTCAGCAGGGTGCCGAACATGCCCGGTGCCGTGGGCGTCGGGTACTCCTTGATCCCCAGGAAGGC
The DNA here is from genome assembly GCF_051992195.1 of Variovorax sp. YR566. Classification (NCBI taxonomy): domain Bacteria; kingdom Pseudomonadati; phylum Pseudomonadota; class Betaproteobacteria; order Burkholderiales; family Comamonadaceae; genus Variovorax; species Variovorax sp. YR566. The sequence continues at coordinate 351,338 of NZ_CP197093.1, forward strand.
ACCGATGCGGGTTTGGGTACCCGTGCGGTACTCCATGGCCTCGCTGCCGAAGAAGGGCCGGGTGGTGGCCAGGACCTCGTTCAGGGGTGAGCGAGGCAGCGGCAAGCGCTGCCATTCCCCGTTGACCAGCAGACCGTGGAACTCCACGAGGGAGGAAAAATAAACCTCCTTGCCCTCCAGACGATAGATGCCCAGCGCCTCGGGGTCGTAGCGCTCCAGGGCTGCGAGCAGCTCCTGGCGCAGCTTGGCGCAGGCGTCCAGGGAATCCCGCAGCTCCGATTGCGCGCCTTCGGGATCCGTGCGCTCGAGCAGGCGCAGCGCGACATTGCCGATGCGCGTGGGTTGCGGCCGAAAGACGACCGACAGGTACAGCTCGTTGACCATCAGCCGCTCGCCGGCCATCTTCCGGCGGTAGCGCTGCTCGACTTCCCCGGCGAAGCCGGGGACCGTTCGCCCGGCCGGGTAGCCGGTCTCGCGGCGCCGGATCACGTGGGTCCACAGCGCCAGGTTGGGCGAGGCGATGTTTCGCCACAGGACGTTGAGGCGTTCCTGCCAGCCGTTGATGTCCTCGTCGTCCGCGCTCTCGAAGCTCGCGCCGCCCAGGCGCAGGGTCTGGACGTAGTCGCCCGCGCGCGTGCGGGCCACGTGCTCGTCCACATGCGCCGCGAGCGGGATCATGGCCGCGGCGCCGACCTCTCGATGCAGCGTCTTCTCGGAGCGAGAGAGCAATTGCATGGCATCCCCCGCATCAGCTCACCGCCACGGGGGCCGTGCGCATGCGGCGGCGCCCCCGCAAATCAGGCATGTCCAGCGCCAGCGGACTGTACGAGTTGGCGCGCCAGAAGCGCAGGTTGCCGCCAAGCATCGCCGGAAGACGCGTGCGGCCCCACAACTGCAGCAGGTCGAAGAAGCGCGGCTCGTACAGGCACACCAGGTAAAGCACCCCGTGGATCGGCATGAAAGCCAGCAGCCAGGCGAGGTTCTTCGTCACGATGAACGACTCGGTCGTGACGACGATGTTGAACATCATGGCCGAGTAGCTGATGCCCCAGACCATCGAGGGCCGTGTCATGCCCACGAACAGCGGATCGGCGACGATGCCCTGATTGCGACTCATGGCGCGTGCTCCTCAGACCCCGAAGAGGCTGCGGATCCAGGAGACGATCTGCGGGCCGCCGAAGACCAGCACGGTCCCGATCACCACGGCAACCATCCACCACCAGCTCAGACGTCCGAACCAGGCCATGGCGCCGGAGACCATCACGGCGACCGCCGCCAGCGGCGTCAAGATGGCAACGAGCTGCTGCTGGGTGGCGTTCGCGCCGGTTGCGAACGGGCTGCTTGCCAAGGCAAGCTCGGGGAGGGCGGCAGCGAGCAGCGCGATGAGCAACAGTGCGGGCCAGATCGAACGGCCGCAGGCGACGCCGTGTGAGGCCGACGCGGTGGATGGGTGTGGGGTGCCTGAAGCAGGCTCCTCTTGGGTTCGTGCTGGCCCGCAGGACTCACGAGATTGCGCAGCAAGCACCGGAAGTGCCGCGCCGTGGACCAAGCATGCAGCCATGAAACTACTCCAGCGGGCGGGTGGAAACAGCACGGCTGCCTTGTCCAGGCGCAAGGGACCGCGATACAGGCGCTTCGAAGCGCCGGCCATTGCCATAGACATCCCACCAGGGCGCCGGTGCTGGCGCTGGCGTCGCACCCTTGCCCAAGGTGGGGTGGCTGCGGGCCGGCAGAGCGCCAGCAGTTCTCATCACAGTGGCCTGGCTTGCGGCGAGGTGGGACGCCGAAGCGATTTCTCGCCGGAGGCCTGCGATATCGCCCAGCGTGCGGACACGCTGCTCTTCGGCCTCGTTCGCCGCTTGCATGTCGGAGGCAGCGAGGCGCTCGGCCTTGCGGTGCACGAGACTTTCCAGCTGCTCTTCGGACTTCTTCAGCTCCTGGCGAAGGATCGCGATGCGGTCGTTGTCGCGGGCGGCCTGTTCGGACGCAGCGACGGCATGCAACGCGGCTGGCGGAACCTGCGCGAGCAGGATGCCCGTGTGGGCCATCAAGCCGACGAGAACATGCAGGCAGCGCCAGGCTGCCCGCTTGCCTTGATCGATCACGTCGCTGCAGTGAATGTCCCTTGCTCGCATGGGGCGCACTGTCTACCCAGGGCCATGCGTGTGTCGACTGTTTCTTTTGATAGTGGAGCAGCCAGCACTCGGAGAGCCAAATTCCCGGGGCACCTCTGTACGTGGGTGGACCACGAGCGGGTGCGGCAGTTGAGGCTGCGTGCGTGGCGGCAGAGAACTTGCACTGCGGCCCTCGGCGACGAACCCGCGCAGCACACCGCTTGGTGTGATGGCCAGGTTTTCTCCAACGGATGCGCGAGGAGCAAGGCATGGGCAACGTGGTCGTCTTTGGCAATCAGAAGGGTGGCGTCGGCAAGTCCACGCTGGCTGTGCTTTATGCGTGCTGGCTGGCCGACGTGCAGCGCCAGTGCGTGTGCGTGATCGACCTTGATACACAGGCCAACAGTTCGAAGTCGCTGCGCCGGTTCGCGGTGGGCACCGAGGCGGTCGAACTGTTCGGTCAGGGTGCGAGATCGATCGTGCCACTGCGTGACCAGGCCATCGCGCTCGTTGCGGGCAGCAGGAAGCTGGCCGACATCGAGCTCGCGAGGCCCGAGGTGGTGATCTCCGCATTCCGCAGCAACGTGCTGCGTTTGGCGCAGGCCTTCGACTCGGTCGTGATCGACACGCCGCCGGCGCTGGGCTTGCGCATGAGCGCGGCGCTGATCGCCGCGACCGCCGTGGCCTGTCCAATCGAGCTGGAGGAGTACAGCATCGACGGTGTCTCGGACATGCTCAAGACCATCTTTGGCGTCAGGCGGCGCTTCAACCTGCAGTTGCGTCTGGCGGGCATCGTGCTGAACCGGTTCAATCCGCATTCGCTGCGACAGAAGGCTGCGATGCAGGAACTGGTCGTGAATTTCCGGGAGTTCGTGATCCCGGCACGGATCTCGACCCGCTCGGCAATTCCCGAGGCGCTGGCCGCGGGTATGCCGGTGTGGCAGTTGCAGAAAAGCGCGGCACGCGAGGCAAGCTTCGAGGTGATGCAGGTGTTCGAGCTGCTGCAGCAGCGCATCACCGGCTCGGGCGAGACGACGCAAGCGCCAGAGGCGAGGGCATGAATGCGATGGACGGCCTGGATCTGAGTGCGCTGTCGCAGTTCAAGGCGGCCGATCTGCTGACCGGCGAGGCTGGCTGTCTCGCCCCGGGGGCGCCGGTGCAGGTGGCGCTGGATCGCATCGATCTTGATCCTGCCCAGCCGCGTCGAAGCGTCCGGGCCGACGGCATCGAGGAGCTCGCCGAATCGATTCGCCGCCATGGTGTGCTGGAGCCTGTATCCCTGCGATGTCACCCCGAGCAGGCGGACCGGTACATCGTCAACCGCGGCGAGCGCAGGGTGCGCGCGTCGCGTCGGGCGGGACTTTCCGCCGTTCCAGCGTTTGTGGATGAACGGGTCGATCCGTTCGCGCAGGCGGCGGAGAACCTGCACCGCGAGGACATGTCGCCACTCGATCTGTCCGCTTTCATCGCCGAGCGGGAGAGGGAAGGGCACTCGCGCGCCGAGATTGCGCGGCGGCTGGGCAAGCCGCGCTCCTTCATCACCGAGGCCGCGAGGCTCGGCGACGCTCCGGCGCAATTGCGATGGGCGGTGGAGGAGGGAAGGATCGGCGGGGATGTCCGGGTGCTGTACCGGCTGGTGGCCATTGCGCGCGATCGGCCGCAGGAGTTTCAGGAACTCCTGGCGCGGGGCGCTCCGATCAGTCGTGCCCACCTCGATGAAACGATGGCGCGCCCGCGGCCTTGCGAGCCCGATGGCTCGCCAGCGCCGCCGGCGGGTGAAAGCAAGGTGGCCAAGGTGACCAGCAGCGGACGCACGGTGCTGGTGGTGGAGCATGGCGGACGACGTGGGTCACTGCGGCTCAAGGCACAGGACAACAATGTCGGCGAGGTCCGGTTCGGCGACGGGACGCGCTCCTTGCTGCCGTTGGCGGATCTGCGGCCGGTGTGTTGGGCAACGGAGGAATAGCGATGCATGCCTGCGTCGAGCCGGGCAACCGGGCGGGCCTGCTCACGCGCGCAGGTTGCGCTGTATGGCCTTGCTACCTGGGGCACCGGCGCAGGCTGGCGTGCCGTCGGTCAGCGGGCATCGGCAGGCCGCATTCGCGGGATCGGCCACCGCACGCGATCGACGCGTGCGTGCGGCGGGCGTTTCCATCTGGGTGCGCGCTGCGACGACGGGCCTGAGCGCAGATGCCCAGCGTTCCCGGTGGTGAGGCATTGCGCGGCTACGTGGGGCGGCTACCACTGGCCATCGCGTGGCGTCGCCGGTACTCGCACGGCGTCATCTGCAGGCTGCGCAGAAAAACCCTGCGCATCACCTCCCGGGATCTGTAGCCGCATTGCGCGGCGATGGCCTTGAGGGGGCGTGTGCTCGTTTCGATCAGGCGACAGGCCGTGTCCAGGCGAATCTGCTGCACACCGCGTCCCGGCGTGAGGCCTGTCTCGCGCTTGTAGAAGCGCGCGAAAGAGCGCGCGGACATGTGAACCTCCTGCGCCAGCCGGGCGACGCTGAGCTTCTCGCGCAGATGCGTCGCGATCCACAGATGCAATTCGGTGATCCGCGCGTCATGGGCGGGCTGCTCGATCAGCACGCTGCGATAGCGCTTCATGCCGTAGCGCCGGCTGCGCGGCTCGGGCAGGCGCGAGGCAATCGTGTCCGCAAACCCCGTTCCCCGGTCCTCCTCGACCCACGACAGCGCCAGGTCCACGCCCTGGCCGGGTTCGATGATCCGCCAGCCGCGCATGGCCACACGGGCGGCGAACGGGGCCGATCTCTCCATGCGGGCATACGGCGGGGCGGGCGGCGCAGGGCGCTTTCGTCGCCGCACGCGGCGAAGGTCCGGCACAAGCAGGAGCGCCTTGGCGCCCAGCATGGCGCAGCGACTCAGATGCCTGCGGCTGTTCGAGAGCCATTCACGCAGGCGCTGCATACTCAGCGGCGCCTGCGCAGCTGAAGCCGCCTCCGGCTCGCCGGCGATGACGAGTGTGTTCGCGCGACCCGCGAGCTGATGCGGCAACGCACCCGCGGACAGTGCAACACCGCTGGAACTGAGAACGGGGTCGCCCGCGGCAGAGATCAGTCGCACGCCATAGTCAGCGCTGTCGCTCCCGTTCCTGCGCAGGGCGTTGGCAGCCTCGAAGACCGCAAGCATGCCGCTGACGTCGACCAGAGGGAATCCGGGAAACAGCAGGAGCCAGACCTTGTGCATTGCCCGGAGCATCGTTCGCAAATTGGGAGTCAATTCGTGGTTCGCATCACCTCCCTGGCCCTGCGCTGAACCTCGCCAGCGCTCGCGAGGTTGGCAGAAATGGTGGTCAATTTGCCATCACGCGCGGGCGCAGCGCTTCTAGACTGTCAAACATTTGCCCCAAAGGTTCGCCTGGACCGATCGCCATGTGCGTGCAGCAGCCTGGCTCAAGGGCCGGTCGGTGCAGGGGCCGCCACCTCGGACGGCCGTGGTGCCGGGCTGTCGCCGGGGCAGCGTCGACCGCGCTTGCGGCGAAGAGGGGGCGTCGGCGCCGCAGGGAGAGCTCCTATGAACGACTGGACCCAGGATGTTCTCGGTCAATTGAGCGAGGCGAGCGAGCCATCCCAGGTGCTCGAGCAGATCCGCGTGGCGGCCAGGCACCTCGGTTTCGAGCAGTGCGCCTACGGGCTGCGCATCTTCGTGCCGTTCACCCGTCCCAAGACCTTGATGCTCAGCACCTACGACGAGCGTTGGAATCATCGGTATCTGGATGCGGGATACCTCCAGATCGATCCCACGGTCGCCCATGGGGTGCGCAGCCGGGCGCCGGTGATCTGGAGCGACGAGGTCTTTCGGGGCGCGCCGCAGATGTGGGACGAAGCGCGCTCCTTCGGTCTGCGCATCGGCTGGGCGCAATCGGTCTTCGAGGCCGATGCCCGCGTCGGCATGCTGTCGCTTGCCCGGTCGAGCGAACCGCTCTCGGCTGCGGAGATGCGCGCCAAGGACCCTTGGCTCCAATGGCTGGTGAGTACCGCCCACCGTGCACTCTCGCACCACCTGGGAGAAAGTCCGCTCGCCGGGCTCGAGCCGCTGACCAGCCGGCAGGTGGAGGTGCTGCGCTGGACCGCCGACGGCAAGACGAGCGAGGAGATCGCGGCCATCCTCGGTCTCTCGAAGCCGACGGTCAACTATCACATCACGAATGCGATCGCCAGATTGCGCGCCAACAACAAGAACTCGGCTGTGGCGCGCTCTTCGCGCCTCGGGGTCCTGAACTGAGCCGTTGGCCATTTCCGGCGGTGGCCGGGGCCGCGTGTGTGCTCACCGGGTCGCGTCGCCGCAGCGGTCCCGGCGCGGGCGCCAGCCCTTGTCCACGTCGATGAAGCAGGCGAACAGATACTGGCCCTCGACCAACACCGGCGGTGCCACCCGGTGCACATGAAGGCCTGCGCGGCGCAGGATGCGCTCGACACCCAGTGGCGAGGCGCAGATCAGTCGCTGACCGCCCTCCTTGGCGACCATCCGCATCGCCGCGCCCAGCATGTCCAGCGCGAGCGACGACCCATATGGATCCTCGTTCGCGCCGGGACGCGCGCTGTCGACGGCGGCGAAGCGCGACAGTTCCCAGATCTTCGGCGAGCATGGGGCAGGGGTGTTGCCGAGCAGTTGCGGAAAGACGGTGGCCAGCAGGTAGGGCCGGTGCGTCGGCAGCAAGCGGCTGGTGCCGACGATCTGGCCCTGCGGAGTGCGCACGATCAGATAGATGGTGTCCTTGCGGTCAAACTCGTCCAGCTCGAGCCGCCCGCGCGTGTGCAGTTTCCAGCCCAGCTTCTCGACAAAAACCTGGTGCCGGTAGCGCGCCATGTCGAACAGCACCCCTGCGGAGAATGAGTCGGCCGTTCCCGCGATGATCTCCATGACGTCACCTCTCGCTGCATAAGGCCGCATTACAGCTTGATGACAGACGCCGGGACACTGTCAGAGTTGATAGGGTCGGCGGCAGATGCGCCACCTGCGCGCGCGGGAGGAAAGCAGCGCGGCGCCGGAGTGCGACCGCGGCGCCGGCACCAGGATGAGGCCATGTCGCGAAGGCGGCGTCGCGCCGCGTTCCCGCGATGCGATCTGTGGGCGCCGGATGCGCCGGATGCGCCGGCTTGCCTGCCGTGCACACAGGCCGTTTTGCACGCGGTGCAATCGGACCGCTTGGCGGCTGCTTGCGGCGTGCCCGCGGCAGTAGGAGGACGGCGGGTGCGGCGGACGGCCCTGCAGGTGCGGGCGAAATGACGTGACGTGCAAGGGTTGATCGAGAAGGCAGCGCGAGAAAAACTCGCGGTTCGTGCCTACTTTGTCCGGCCATGCATCTCTTCGGCTTCGATTGCTTCAGTCGCCAGAGCCGCCTCGGCGTCCGTGGCCCGGGGCTCAACGGCACCGTCGTTCTTCTCGCGGTGAGCGCCTTTGCGCAGCCGCTGGCCGCTGCGCCGATGGCGCGCCTTGGCTCACACGGCTGCTGCGCATCGCGGCGGTGGGTTTCGGTGCCGGGTCTTCGCCAATCTCGGTGCCCGAACGTTGGCTGAGCCCATGGTCAAGACCCTGGGTCAGCCAGTGATCGTCGAGGACCATCCGGGCGCGGGCAGGGGCTGAGCGCATGGGGCGCAAGCAGGTCGCATCGCCGCTTCGCACCGCACGGGCGCTCCAACTCCCGGCGTCGTTCACGGCGCCGCGGGCGCCGGCAAGGCCGTGCGCAGCCGCGCCGTCTTGCGCATTGGTGCGCAGATCAGGGCGCTTCGCGTCGCATCCGGCGCGTCGGGTGGCCAGCTCGCGCACAGTTCGGCCATCTCGCCCTCCCTGCTGTCGCGCATCGAACACGGCCTGGTCTTGCCCTCGGTCGAGACGCTGGACCGTATCGCCAGCGGGCTGGACATGTCCATGTCGCGCTTTCTCGTAGACCGGTTCGATCGCACCGACTTTTGCCATGTGCCGGCCGGCAAGGGCATCCGCGTGGATCGCATGGGTGCGGTGGCCGGCTATGGCTACGAACTGCTGGGTCACCTGCTGTCCGGAAAACTCTTCGTCGAGCCCTGCCTCGTGAGGCTTGCCGAGGAGGCCGAACCCTGCACGCGCTTTCAGCACCCCGGCCTCAAGTTCCTGCACATGGTCTCGGGCCGTGTGACCTATCGGCACGGCGCGAAGGTGGCGGAGATCGGACCGGGCGATTCACTGCTCTTCGAGGCGAGTGTGCTGCACGGCATCGACGCCATCAGTGAGGCACCGGTCACCTGCCTGTGCGTGGTTTTCTCGCTCTGCGATTGAGGGCGTCTTCTGTTGTCGCACCGCTGCGGCAGCGTGGCGTTGCGGCGCGGGGCCGGTCCTTGGCTCCTTCGTCGCAGGATGTCATGTCCGCCGCCTCGGGCGGGAGATTTCGTCTGCTCCCTCGCGATCAGCGGCGAGACGGCGAACATGCGGATCGCGTCGCTGGATTCGGAGGTATTCGCAGTCCGTCAGCCAGCGGTGGCAAAGGGCGAGCGTCCTTCACGGCGGTGGGCGTGCCGAGAGGTCCAACTGGTGTCGGACGGACGCTATTTTTATATGATGCTGCGGAGCATAAATGCTCCGCAGCATAGCAATTCCTCATGATCTTGGCAACTGTCCCGGACAAACAGAAGGAGCTCGACAAATGTGGCAAGATATATCATGCTATGGAGCATTCATGCTCCATAGCACAGCAATTGATCTGTATTTCCCAGCTCTGCACGCAACCCGACGAGGAATGCCGTGGTGAATCGCTCACGCATTCAAATTGCCAAGCCAGACATCGTGGCGTACCTCAACGAAAAAGGCCCACGTGTTCTCAAGCATCGAGAGATTGGAGCGATTCTTTCTGCCGAGCGTCGCGGGTGGAGGCTGACGCAGAAGACAACCATCGACGAGTTCATCGGATTCCTGGCAAAGAGCGCAGACCTCAAAGAGTTCGAGTTCGACTTGCCCAACAGACCCGAAAAGCTTTACGTCTGGGGGAGCGTGCCGACGCTGGAGATGTTGCTTCACCTGAAGGCCAACAGCTACTTCAGTCACTACACCGCGTTACGCATGCACGGCCTCACCGAGCAAATTCCAACGAGCATCTACATCAGTCACGAGCGCGCAGCGCAGAGTCCTCAAGCAGGTATCGATCAAGCAGCGATTGATGAGGCCTTCAAACAGGCTGCCAGGGAGACTCAAAATGCCGTGACCTTTGGCGATCGCCGCATCGTTCTTGTCAACAGCGCGAAGACCCTTCAGCTCGGCGTTGTGACGCAAATTGTGAAATACGGCGCCGCAGAAGAAGCGACAGTCCGCCTGACCAACGTGGAACGCACACTCATCGATGCGGTTGTGCGGCCCATCTACACAGGGGGTGTTTTCGAGGTCGCCAAGGCCTTCGAGTTGGCCAAAGAACAGGTCTCAGTCAATGGTTTGAGTGCCATGCTGAAAAGATTGGCCTTCACCTATCCCTATCACCAGGCAATTGGCTATTACATGGAGCGCGCGGGATATCGCTCCAGGCAACTCGACCTGCTGCGAAGCTTCCCGATGGCGCACGACTTCCACCTGACGCACGGGATGGCGGATTCGGTGTATGTGAAGCAGTGGCGACTTCACGTTCCGCGTGGCCTCTAGCGTCTGGTTGCGAGTTGATCTGCCACGTTGGCGGCGATCCGTACAACGTAGTCGAAATAGAAATCGAATCCCTTGAGTTCGACGCCCGGACTCACGGTGGCGGCCACCGCCGGAAAATCTTGACGGTGAAACTCCCTGTAGTTCTGAATCAGGCCGAGCCATTCGATCGGCACGCGCTTCAGGCGAAACATTTCAACCAGCATATCGATCGCCTCATCCGAGCTGACGTCCAATTTCAGCGTGCCAACCAAAGTGTAGATGTCGATGAAGTCCCGGGCTCGTGGCTTTCCTGCTCTGGACCGTTTGATGATGGGCTTGTATTCATCCATCTGCTGACAAAGCGCCCGCAGCTTTTCGCACACGATCATGATTGGCGAGTACACGTAGATTCGATAGCCATCGAGGTCAGCCACCTGCTTGCCATCGGTGTACTCGAAACGGCTGATGTCGATCAGGAATTTTTTGCCTTGTCCAATGCTGATGGCGTGACGGCGCAATGCTTTCAGGTCATCCCTGCTTTCGCCAAAGAAGGCCGCATCAGCAAGCTTGAACTCGATCGCGTATCCGCCCCAAAAGCCCGCCATGTCATCGGACAGGGGGCGAGGTTTTTCCTCCATCTTGATGTCGAAGACCTGATAGCCCGCTGCTTTGAAGGTCTTCTCTAGCGCTGCACCAATGCGCCTGCGAGTGGATTCCAGTCCATCGGGCAGATCGTGCTTCATCGAAAAATCGAGATCCACCGAAGCGCGCGCACTCAGCCGGTGAATGAGCACCATGGCATTGCCGCCTTTCAGTACCAACTTGTCCAACAATTCGTCATCTGAGAACATGGCCATGACGGCCAGTCGCTTGATCGTTTCAACAGCCGTTGCCTCTGCCGTCTTGTCAACCTTGTTCTTGGCCATTGGCATCACGTCCTTCCGTGAAAAATGACGATAGCGATGGCGCTGCCTTTGCAGGTGAACGACACGAGATCGCAGAGGCAGTTGCAGACAAGCTTTTGGCCGCTCGCATGTGAGCGAGGCTTGCGCACTTGAGGCGCAGGGGCTGCTTGCTCACGGGCGACGTGCCGCCCAGACGGTGAAAGCCCCCGCCGCGATGATCAGGACCACGCCGAGGGCAGTGTGGGGCGGCGGCACGTCGCCCCAGATCGCGTACCCCAGCAGCATGGCCCAGACGATGAGGCTGTAACGAAAAGGCGTGACGACGGAGAGATCGACGCCGCGGCAGGCGGCGATGAGCGCGTAGTTGCCCAGCGCCGCGCAGCCGGCGGCGGCCGCCAGCGCGGCGAGTTCGCGCCGCGTGAGCGGCGCCCAGTGCTCCACGAGACCCAGCAGCATTCCGGCCAGGCACACGGCGAGCGTCGTCGCGACGGCAATGGCCGCCGAAGGGACCGCGGCCGGGATGCGCCGTGTCACCAGGTCGCGGGCGGCCAGCGAGACTGCGCACAGCAGCGCGCAGGCGTGCCCGGCTGCCGGGATAGCGAGCTGTGCGGACGGCTGGATCACCAGCAAGACCCCGGCGAAGCCGGCAGCGGTCGCGAGCAGCCGGCTGCCCTGCCAAGGCTCCCAGCGCAGCGCCATCGCAGTGATGGCAATCATGAGCGGAGCGGTCATCATGAGCGTGCTGACCGTGGCGAGCGGCGCCAGCGACAGGGCGACCACGGAGGCGAGGGCGGTCGTGATCTCGAGCCCGCAGCGCACCGCGATGAGCGCGCGCAGCGCGGGCCGCCAGCGGGCCCGTGTCCCCCAGGCGATGGCCAGGACGAGGGCGCTGGCGAAGGCGCCGCGCACGGCGAGGACCTGCCCGGGAGGCAGGCTCTGTGCGATCAGCTTGACGAAGACATCGTTGAGCACATAGCAGCCCATGGCCACCAGCATGAGGGCGATGCCCCGGCGGTTGGCCCGCGCGCTAGCCATTGCCGGAAGACGGCGCTGCGGGCGTGGGCGTCTCCTGCGCGGGCACCGGCGCAGCAGCATCGCCAGCTGCTTTCGCATCCGCCACCGTCCCCGGTCTCGGCCCGAGCGGTGCGCCGCAACGCCTGAGCACGTCCCACAGGGCCTGCGCCTTGAGGACGATCTCCTCGACCTCGGCATCCGGGTCGGACATGGCGACGATGGCACCGCCGGCGCCGATGGAGACCCGCCCATTGGCTGCCACCAGGGTGCGGATCACGATGTTGAGCTTGGCCGCGCCATTGAGCGACAGATAGCCGATGCTGCCCGAGTAGATGCCGCGGGCGGCTTCCTCCAGTTCATCGAGGATCTTCATCGTGCGTACCTTGGGCGCGCCGGTCATGGAGCCGCCGGGGAAGGCGGCGCGCACGCAGTCCACCGCCCCGAGGTCCGCGCGCAGCCGGCCCCGGATGGTGCTGACCAACTGGTGCACGGTGGCGTAGGTCTCCAGCGCGAACAGGCTGGGCACGTGAACGCTGTCGATCTCGCACACCCGGTTGAGGTCGTTGCGCAGCAGGTCGACGATCATCAGGTTTTCTGCGCGCGTCTTCTCGTCGGCGACCATCGCGTCGGCGATCGCAAGGTCTTCCGCCGGCGTTGCGCCGCGCGCCGCGGTGCCCTTGATGGGCTTGGACTCCACGTCCCGGTTGCTGGAGATGTGCAAAAAGAGCTCGGGCGACGCACACAGCACGGCATAACCGCCGGTACGCAGGTAGGCCGCATAGGGTGCGGGGTTGTGCCTGCGCAGGACCCGGTAGATCTCCAGCGGGCTGATGCGCCCTTCACCGATCAGTTGGTTCGTGAGGCAGACCTCGTAGGTCTCCCCTTGCAGGATCTCGTGCTGACAGCGAAGGATGAGATCGCGGTAGGCGCTCAGGTCCACCCGCCACCCCAGTGGATGCAGATCACGGGCTGCATCCCCGCTGGCATCCCCGGCGGGCGTCTGCACGCCGCTCAGGCATTCGCGCATGGCTTGGATCCAGCGCCGGTTCTCATCGCCCGGGGCGGCCTCATCCAGGCAGACGATCCAGACCTGTTGCTCGGCATGGTCGAAGGCAAGGAAGCGGTCGGCGAGGATCCACACCGCGTCCGGGGTGTCGGCGTCGTGCATGCGTGCCCCGTCGAGCTCCCGCTTGAGTTCGTAGCCGAAATAGCCCACGAAGCCACTGGTGAAGTCAAAGGGCAGACGCGGACCTGTGGGCGGCAGTTCGGGAATGTGGTCGCGCAGATAGTCGAAGATGCTCTCGTCGCGCACCTGGACGGCGTCGCCCCGGCGCACCAGCAACTCGCGCGGCGCCGTGCGATAGGTCAGCACCTGGGTGTGCGGCCCACTCGCGTCGCCCATGAAGGAGAAGCGCGCCCGCCCGACTTCGGCGAGGCTGCTGTCCAGCCAGAAAGCGCAGTCGCTGTGCGCGAATGCGCTCACGAAGACGGCCTCGGGGTCGACCGCGGTGTCGATGCACTCGGCGTGCAGTGAGAGCGCCTGCGCACCCTCGAGCCGCAACGCGGGCCAAAGGCGATCCCGTGCATCGCGCTGCAGTGCCTGCGCGTACCAGTCCTGCGTCAGCTCCCTGAAATTGCGCAAGAGGCGCGCACCGAATTCCGTGCAGATCGACTCCGGATGGAACTGCACGCCCCACCAGGGGCGCGAGACATGGCGCAGCGCCATCAGTGTCCCGTCGGATGTCCAGGCGAGCGGCTCCAGGGATGCAGGCAGCTGCGTGACCGCCAGGGAGTGGTAGCGCACCGCTTCGAAACGGTCCGGGATGCCGTTGAAGAGATCGCGCTGCGCGTGCGAGACACGGTCCAGACGCCCGTGCATGGGCCGCACCGCCAGATCGACCCGGGCGCCGCAATGGTGGGCGATCGCCTGGTGGCCCAGGCAGACGCCGAGCACGGGCTTGCGCGAGCGCTGCAGCGCGTCTGCCGAGATGCCAAGGTCCGCGGGGCGCTGCGGACGCCCCGGGCCCGGCGAGATCACGATGTTGTCGAAGGGCATGCGCTCGACCTCGTCCCAGCTCATCTCGTTGTTGCGCAGGACGATCGGCGGCTCGGCGTTGCAGGCGGCCAGGTACTGGTAGAGGTTGTAGGTGAACGAGTCGTAGTTGTCGATCAAGAGGGTGCGCATGAGATGCTCCTTGGCACATGGCGGGCCTTTGCATCGTTGAAGAATCGAGTCGGGGGTGCAACTGCACGATGTGCTAGTTGCCGGGAAGCGAAGGACGTGCGGGGGGCACGCGGCAAGTCCCGCAGACTGCAGGGGTGTCTTGGCCGTGTGGCACTCGGCGCAATCGATCGTGGTGCCCTGTGTGGTCGAGGTGAGGCAGGGCAAAGGAGGGGCATCGACGGGGCGCTACGTCCTGCCAGCCGAACTGCGCGCAGGTTGCGCCCCGTCTTGCGCGTTTCATCACGGCTGTCCGTTCGCTTTCCAGCGTCCCGATCATCGTGCGCCAGAGTGGGCGGCTGGGCACCCGTGATTGCACGATCGAGCATGGGGCCACGGCCCGGGGTGGCTACAGGCGCGCCGGAGTGCCGTGATTTCGGTCAAGGCCGCAACCGATCAAGACGCAGGTCACGCGGACCGACGCCTGCCCGATCCGAAGGAGGCATTGCGCAGAAGCTCCCATCACACGACCTCGACCACGCCCGGCAGCACCCGTTCATAGCGTTTCATCTTCGCCGGCTCGATGCCCAGCCATCGGGCCACCTGCTCAGGTGATGTGCCGCGGCGCAGTTGCCTGAGCGCAAAGGTATGGCGCAGGCGGAACGAGCCGCCTTCGGGCGTGTCCATGCCGGCGTCCTCGAGCACGCGTTTCGCGCACTCGTATTGGGATGGCTTTTGCCACTGCTTGCCGGTGCGTGTGGAGGGAAACAGGTAGGTGCCCACGATGCCCGCTTCGGCTCGCACGGTCAGCCAGTGCTGCAGCAATTCCGCGGCCCAAGGTGCCAGGGGTGTCTCCCTGGCCGGCGAATTGCCGTCCCCCGGCACATGAAGCTTCCACGGCCGCTCGCGCACGCGGCCGCCATGTGCGACAGGCGAATCCAGCGTCAGCGCCCGCACATCCCCCGGCGTGAGCCCGGCGCCGAGCTGCAGGGCCACCGACGCCCGATTGCGCAGTTCCTGCCAGGTCAGCGCTGCGTGGGCGTTCCGTGGAATTCCCGGCCGCGGCCGAGCGGCCGAGACAAAGGCAATGAGCTGCCTGGCCTCGCTCACCGAAAGGTACTCCGGCAGGGGATCTGCATGCGCTGCATCGGCATAGCGCACTTCGGGATTGGCCGTGATCCAGTCCGCGGCAGCCGTGTTGACCAAGGAATCGGTCTGGGCCGCATGGTGGCGCAGCACCCGGTCGATCAGCCGCATCAGCCGCAATGCATAGCGGGGAGTGAGCGACAAATCCGAGGTCTTGCGGCCGAATCGCGCCGCCTGGAACGCCTGCAGATCGGCCAGTCCAAGGGAGGACAGGCTCACCACAGGCGACTGGCCCAGGCACCAGCCCGCGAAGGCGTCCCACATGTCTTGGTAGACCGAAACCGAGCCGTCCCGACGCAGCAGACCCGAGCCGCGCTGATCGGCCTGCCACGCCTCGAAAGCCTGTCCGAAGGCGGCCGCATGCCCCGCGGGAGGCGACTCGTCGAAAAGAGGAAGGGACATTGGCAACTTCAGCAACAGAAGAATAAACATACTAACGGCAACCGCGAGGTCTGCCAGTATCCAAGGACACTCCTGTCATACAGGGATGTGTCTGGTTGAGAAGGGCTGGATTCAAATCGTTTCCCGTTAGTATTTTTTTGACTCGCCCCAGGACCCTGGCTTCCGATATGACAGCTGGCATCGCCACATCGGCCGGGCTCAACCACGGCGCCTCCACCTGTCGTGGGGCCCTGCGCATGCGCGGGCCCGTGCTGCCCCGTCGACAACAGACGCTGCGTCGCGACATGGGGGCAGGGGAGGGAGCGGCCATCTCGAGCACCGGCATTGTGAAAAGCACGAAGGGCGCCAAGGCGTTCATGTCATCGATGACATCCGGATGCCGCGCTGACGGCGAGGCACCTCACAAGGCCGCGTCGGCATGCCGACGCGCACCTCCTCCTTGGCTGCGGCAACATCCAGGTCTTCCAGCCCTGCGTCTACTCGCTCTTGCTCGACAAGGGCCTGGGGCGTTCTTCGAGAACGTACCCCTGGCCTCGCACCGTGTGCAGCAGCTTCGACTCGAACGGGGCGTCAAGCTTGCTGCGCAGGCGAAGGATGGCCACGTCCACTGAGTTGGCCCTGGCATTGAATTCCGTATCCCAGACGCGCCTGGCAAGCAGCGACCGCGAAAGCACCTTGCGCTGGTTGCGAAGCAATACCACCAGCAACGTGAACTCCGTCCTGGTCAATGCGAGCTCGGTCCCATCGCGGGAGAACTTTGCGCGCCGCTCGTCGAGCTCCAGATCGGCCAGGCGAAGCACCGGTTGCGGGCGTACACCGGTGCTGCGGGCCAGCGCCTTGACGCGGGCCAGCAGTTCGGAAAACTGGAACGGCTTGACCAGATAGTCGTTCGCGCCAAGTTCCAGCCCCGCCATGCGAGCGGCAACGCTGTCGCGTTCGGTCAGAACCAGCAGAGGTGCATCCGTCTTGCGCCGGATCGTTCGAACGGCATGGAATCCGTCCTGGCCAGGCCGCATCGAGTTCAGCAGGATGAGCGCGTAGTCCTGTGCGATGACCGGGTTCGCGGCTGCGTTCTCGCCATTCACGATATCGACGGTGAAGCCGTTTCTCTCCAGCCCCTCGTTGAAGGTCTTGCACTGGGTCGATTGATGGTCGATGAGCAAGACCCGCATCGGATCCATGTCCTCGTCGAGCTCTGCGCTGCGCGCATCGCTGGCGCCGAGAAACGAGCCGCTCAGTGCGGTTTCAAAAGGAAGCGGGGAAGCAGACAGTCGCACAAGTTCTCCCGTTCCAGCGCCCAGGTGGAGCTGTCGCACTTTTATATGGTTCGACGAGCTATTGATCTAATCAATCATTTCTGCCGATGCGGCGGCGTTGCCTCTGTGCGTTTGCAAAGACGGTGTTCGATCTGCCCCGCCTTGGCTTGCAAGGTCGGCGCCGCAAGCCGGGGTAAGCGAAGGCCATTCATCCGATATTCATCTTCTACACAGCGCCACTTAATGCGCGCTTCACCCCTTGTGCATTCCGCGCTGATGCAATTTGGGTCTCGGGACAAGCCCTCGGGCCGTTCCGATATCCAACCACCTCAACCGGAAACGAAGATGAAAAAATTCACCCCTGTCGCCATCGCCTCTTTCCTGATCGCAGGGGCGATCCTGCCGGCTGCGGCCAGAGAGAAGATCGCCAATCGCGGTATCACGGAAGTCGAAGTCCTGGGCGCCCAGCAGGCCTGGTGCAAGGCGCTGGTGGACATCAGCGCCGCGAATTCCAGCGGCGGGCAGCCGGCGGCCAAGGCGCTGGCCGAGAAGGTCATCGACAGCGCATACGCCTACCAGCAGGGCGCTGTGCTGTTCAAGCCGACGCTCACGACATCGCCGCAGACCTTTCGCACCGCCCGCGACGGCGCACTGGCGTACTTCGTGGGCGGCAATCCGGCCTTTCCCAACGACACCGGCTTTGCCCTGAAGGGCTGGAGCAAGTGCGAGATTGCCAACAGCGCCGTATTGATCCATGGCGACACGGCCAGCACGCTGGGCAACGTGATGTTCACCGGCCCGGACGGCACGGTCACCACGGTCGACAAGACCTGGACCTTCGTGAAGGACGATGCCGGCAAGCTGCGCATCGTGGTGCATCACTCGTCGCTGCCGTACGCCGGCCGCTAAGCAGCACGTTCTCAAGTATTGGCATGTTCTTGGCGCTGCCCGGCAGCATCCGCAAAACGGCTCCCATGTGGCAAGCCGCACGACCGATCGGCCCCGCGTTCGCCTGCTGCCGTGGCAGCGGAGGACGCCAACTGGAACTTGTGTTGCGACGCTGAAGAGTCGAACCCGCGCGGGACGCAGTGACGGCCTCCATGCGCGGGGGACGGCGCTTGGGGTGTCGCACAGGCATCCAAGCCCGTGGCGTTGCTGACACTGCCCATTGCGATTTTCAAGATGAAGAAAGCAATGGCTCATACGCAAGCCTTCCCCGATGCGAGTGCATTGCGCGCTCCCCGTTCACTGGATGACTTGCTCCTGTATCGCCTGTGGCGCGCAGTGCGCGCAGGCAACGCCATGGCGACCCGCATGGTCGAGGGCGGCTTCGGCATCACGCGTCGTGAGTGGGGAATGATCGGTGTGCTCGTGCAGATCGGAGAGGTAACCAGTTCCGAATTCGCCGAGCGTCTCCATCCGGACCGCGTCAGCACTTCACGCGGCCTGCGTGGCCTCTACGAGAAAAAGCTGGTGGAACGACGACAGGATGCTGACGATGGCCGGGAAGTGCATGTTCGTGTGAGCCCATCGGGCATGCGACTCTTCGGGGATCTGTTTCCCCGGATCGCGAATCTCAATGCCGATCTCCTCGACGGGATCGATGCTGCGCATATCGACGCGCTCCTTCAGTGCCTGCGCCACATTGAGTTGCGTGCAGGCGCCCTGATGGCGCAGGGTGCGGTGCCCGAGAAGGCGGACCGCCGCTCGGGCGGCACGCGCTATCGATGGTCCAAGCGCGACATCTGAGAGCAATGGATCGCTTGCCATTGCCCAGGCGATGCGATTACCTCGAAAAGTGAAGGGCTGAATTTCACTTCGAGTTCTGGCCGAGAGTACATAAGTTCGCAAAAATTGCTGCTGGTCATTTTCTCGGCGGCATATCCCGCTTTGTCTTTCTACTCACCCTCTCGATCCCCGCTCTAGGAAGCCGAGCAGGTACTCGACACAACATGCCTTTCAGTCAGACCACACGCCCTACCCTGCAGCCCGACTCACCGATCCGGCGTTCCCTGTTGGTGTCCTGCACCGCCGCCGCCTCGCTGGGCCTCGCGAGCCTGTCGAGCTTCGCCAAGGAAAAGGACAAACCCGGGGACGACACGATCGTGATTGGCCAGTCCGCCCCGTTCAGCGGCCCGTCCGCGCAGCTCGGCACGGAGTTCAACCTGGGGGCACGCATCTGCTTCCAGGCCATCAACGAGGGCGGCGGCATCCACGGGCGCAAGATCGAGCTGCGCGCCAAGGACGACGCCTACGACCCCCAGACGACAGCCAGCAACACGGCCGAGCTGCTGGAGCAGGACCATGCCGTTGCGCTGTTCGGCTATGTCGGCACGTCCACCACGCTGGCGGCGCTGCCATTGGCCGTGGCTGCCCAGGTGCCGTTCTTTGCACCGGTCACCGGCGCCGAGGCGCTGCGCCAGCCGCTCAACCGCTTCGTCTTCAATGTCAGAGCGAGCTACTTCGACGAAGCCGAATACATCCTCGACCAGTTGTCGGTCACCGGCACCAAGAGCATCGCGGTCTTTCACCAGAACGACGCGTACGGCAAGGCCGGGCTCGATGCCATGACCAAGGCGAAAGCCAAGCGCAGCCTGGCGATCGTTGCAACGGCGACGGTGGAGCGGCACAGCACCGACGTGGGCGCGGCCGCCAAGGCGCTCCAAGCCGCACACCCGGATGCCATCGTGCTGATCAGCTCCTACACGTCCAGCGCGACACTCATCAAGGAAATGAAGAAGGCCGGCTACAGCGGCCAATTCGTCAGCGTGTCTTTCGTCGGCGGCAAGGCGCTGGCCGACGAACTGGGCAGCTCCGGCGCGGGCGTGATGATTTCCGAAGTCGTGCCCTTCCCCTGGGGCAAGGCTTCGGCCCTGCAGAACGAATATGCCCGGGCCATGCAGAAGGCCGGCGTGCCGGGCATGAGCTTTGGATCGATGGAAGGATTCCTGGCCGCCAAGACCCTGGTCGAAGGGCTGCGCCGCACGGGCCGGGATCTCACGCGGACCAAGCTGGCGGCAGCCCTGGAGACGATGAGCAACTGGGATGCGGGCGGCTTCACCGTGTCCTTCACCCCGGACAACCACAACGGCTCGCGGTTCGTCGAGATGACCATGATCGGCGCGGGCGGGCGCTTCGTTCACTGAGGTTGGACCGGGGAACCGGCTGTTCAGGCCCAGCAGCGAAAGCAGCCGGCGAAGTCATGTTGATCTCAAGTCAGCGACATAGGAGCCTCGTGTCCGCTTGACGCTTGGCGAGCACATGAACACTTCACCGTCAGACGCGCTTGGTCGGCGCCGGCGACGCAAGCAGCGCCAAGTTCAAGGCTTCGGTCGTACAGGCTTGCCATCAGCCCAGGGTATCGATGGCGGCAACCGCGCTGGCCTGCAGTCGCGTCAAACATGTGTTGTCCTGCTGTTTACACCTGGGCGTTTGAAGATGCCGCGCCGCTGACGAAGTTGGGCTTTACCGGGGCCATTGGCCCGCCGAGTTCGCGCTGCATGAAGCACGGCCTGGGCGGCGGCTTGATTCAAGCCGCAGGAACAAAAGAGAAGAGGGCGTGCGCATTGCGTGCAGGCGATCGTTCTCTGGCATCGGCCTGCTGCCGTCTTTGACTTTGAACAGCATTTTGGACAAAGAAGAATGCTTTGACTAACATGCTGGTCGCCATGCCAGCCAAGATTCTGCCGAACTCGGCCCCAAGCAGCGAGTTGCTCCGTCAGCTTGGAGGACGTCTTGCATTGGAACGCCGCTCACACCGGATGACGGCCGTTGACTTTGCTTCGGGGCTTGGAATTTCACGGGCCACTCTTGCCGCAGCAGAACGTGGCGATCCATCAGTGACCATGGGCACGTATGTTCGCATCTTGGAAAAGCTAGGCAAAGTTGCTGACCTGGCACTCGTTGCCGGCTCGGTCGCCGAACCCCGCCCCGGCATTTCGAAGCGCCGCCTTGCGCTGGCGCGCCAAGTTCAGCATGGGCAGCGTGATCCGCGCAGTTTGTTCTTGCTGCCACAACACGTCGTTGCGCGTGCAACGCTGAACTTCTCTGAGGATGCGTTTGGCGAGCCCCAGCCATGGTGACCGAACGAGGCCGCAAGACGGAAGCGGTGACACCCTATGAGACCGTCGAGCGACTTTGGCGGCCGCCGGCGAAGACATGATCCTGGGGGGCGGACAGGCGTTCGCATTCTGGGTGCTTCGATACGATCTGATCGTGCCTGAAGGTGTCGCAGCGATTTCCAGCGACACGGATGTACCCGTCCAATCCGCCGCGGACCGTGAGGCTGTACACCGCATGGCGAAGGCCATACACGGCCGGACGCTTTTCCCCAGCAGACGCGCACTCACCGCACTGGTCGGTCCAGCCGTGTTGGACGTCAACGAGGATGAATTCGTCAACGTGGACGTGATCCATGAGGTCATTGGAATCACTGAAACGGCAATTCGAGCTCGAGCAGTGCGCACAACCATCGGGGACGCGTCCCATGGCGGCCGCGTGACGGCGTTCCTGTTGGCCATACGTTCCTGGCTCTTCAGCGTGGCCAGTTCCCCGGCGTTCACGCGCATGGGCGGGCCGTAACCAGTTGCAGCGCCAGCAAGTATGTCGAGATGCGTAATGGACGATGCCACAACCGCTCATGTGTGGGGTACCCCGTGAAGTGGGTGTTGATGGGGGTGTTCTCGCTGACCGTGGCGGTGTGTAGCGCCGCGCCAATCGAGCGCTGTCCGGAGCCATCGGAAGCGCAGGACTATGGTGACTTTTCCACGGCAGCGCTCCAGCGGGCCTTCAAAGAGGCACCACCCATCGCTTTCGGCCTCGGCAAGGACCGGCGCCGCCAACTTGCCACCTTGCTGGCACGCGGCGCGGACCCGAACGCCTGCCTGAGCGGCGTCAGCGTGCTGGCCGTAAGCGCGGTTTCGGGCGAGCTGGAGGAAGTGCGCATGCTGCTGGATGGTGGCGCCGGGGTGGACAGGCCCATGGACGCGGGCGGTAACACGCCGCTACTGACCGCCCTGGGAATGGGGCGCTACGAGTCCGCTGAGTTGTTGCTGGCGCGAGGGGCCGACGCGCGTCACGCGGCCGACAGCGGCTTCACTGCGTTGCATCAACTGGCGCAGGCCCCGCTCCTGGTGAAAGATGAGGAACGTGCCCGCGCTCAGCAGATCGCTTGGGCGAAGCGACTGCTGAACGTCGGATTGGCTGTCGATGTGCGTGACAGCCGAGGCAACACGCCTTTGCTGCTTGCCACCGGTTTGCGAAACCGCGAGTTGACGGCCTACCTGCTCCGGCGTGGTGCCGACCCTGATGCACAAAATGATCGCGGCAATTCGCCTTTCGAGATTGCGCGCAAGCGCGGCGATACCAGTTGGCTCGATATGTTCGACCGCGCGAAGCCTGTTGACAGGTCACGCTAGGCATGTTCTGTGAGTGAGCCTGAATGGGCTCGGTGCGCTACCAAGACCAAGGCGCTTGCCTAAAGGGTCCCCGTGATCCGGCCACAACGGTCGAGACCATGCAACAACTGGTGAAGTACTGGGACTGGTGCACTGGCAAGCTATGTGGGGCTCGCATCGCGGCGATGTCCGAACGCGTCAGCGATAGGGGTTGTTCGGTGCGCGATCGTAGCGGTCGGGAATACCGTCACCATCGCGGTCACCATCGCGGTCGCGGTCACTGTGACCGCGTCGTGCCGGTGGGGGACGATCCCGCTCGGATGGCACGACCACACAACCGGATAGGACCGCTGAGATTACAAATAGAAGTACGAGTCTTTTCATGAGATTTCCTTGTTAGATAAACGTCCAGCGTTCAGCCAGATCCAAGATAGTGGTCGTTGCGAATTTCGAGAACGTACCCTTTGCGGTGCACTGTATGAATCAGCTTCAGATCAAATGGATCATCCAGCCGCTGGCGAAGTCTCAAGATGGAGAGCGTGACCAGGTTGTCGTGTTGATGTGTGGCACGTGATCCCCAAACGGCGTTGATCAGCCTTGCGCGTGACATCACATGCCCTCGATGGGCCATCAATACATCCAGAAGCTCGAACAGGGTGGCACTGAGACTCAGGTCCGTGCCTCGACGAATTGCCTTGCCGCGCTTGCGGTCGATGGCCAAGTCCGCCAGACGGAGCAAGGCGGCGTCCGGACTCTCGTCGCGGGACGTCAGGGCCCAGGCGCGTGTCAGCAAATCGTCCATGGCGTAGGGCCCGGCCAGGTACTCGGTGGCGCCTGGCGCAAGTTCTTCGACGCGGTCTTCCAGCCGGTCTCGCCCTGTCAGCACCAGCAAAGGGGCGCTGGTCATGCGTCGAACAGAATTTATCGCCGCTTGAGTTGTTTCCGGCGGTGCAACATCGAGAAGAATCAATGCATACGGCTTGCCGGTCGAGAGCTGCGACCCGGCGGCGGCGAGGTCGGCCACATCGACCGCAAAGCCGGATCGCCAGAGCGCACTGCCGAGTTTGCTGCGCGTTTGATTTTCGGCCCCAAGAAGAAGGATGTTCATCAGCAGGCGCTCCCTCCCATCGGCGCGCTCCGTTGGGCGTCGAGAAGTGTTGAAGACAGCGCCGACGGAGCGTCCGGCGCCGTCAGAGTGCAGCGGTGATCGGTCCTGTTCATGCAGCCGTCGATCAGAAAGACGCCAACCACGAGCGCGAGCACCGCAGCGTGTGCGATTGCAAAGCTGGAGAGGTATTTCATTTCCTGTCGTCCGGCTTGCCGCGCAGAAGTGTCTCGGGATGGCGTTCAAGGTAGTCCGTGAGCACGCGCACGGACGCGGCGGTGCGCGTGAGTTCCTGCAGCGTCTGTCGCGCGTCCTGCTGCAGCGGCGAGTCCTGCGCGAGCGTGCGTTCGACCTCGTTCATGGTCTTGCGCGCGTCCCTCATCGCCGCGACGGCTTCCGGCGCTACGTCGTTGTTCAGCGTCGTTGCCAACCGCTCTGCACTGATCAGCGTCTTGTCCAGGCTCGCGAGCGTGGTGCGCAGGTCCTGAGCGATCTGCTCGAAAGGCACCTTGTTGACCTTGGTCACGATCTCTTCGGCCTGCGACTGCAGCGTATCGAGGCCGTTGGGGATGGTCGGCAACTCGAGCGGTTCCCTGGTCACATCGATCGCGACGGCTGGTGCTTTCGGGAAGAAGTCGAGCGCCACATACAGCTGGCCGGTCAGCAGGTTCGCGCTGCGAAGTTGCGCGCGCAGCCCCTTGTTGATCAACACGCGCTTGACGTCCTCCTGCTCGTGCGCTGGCCCGTGGCCGGGGTCGGCCATGTCGGGGCGCAGGCGGCCCGGATAGATCCGCACGAGCACCGGCATGCGAAACTCGCGCCGGTTCTGATCGAATTCGGCGCCGATGGCCTTCACCTCGCCGATCACGACACCGCGAAAGTCCACCGCCGCGCCCGGCGACAGGCCGCGCAGAGACTGGTCGAAGTAGAGAAGCAGGGTCTGCGTCGGGCCATCCGGAGTTTTCATGGCAGTCGATTCGTCATCGGCCAGCGCGAAGGCCATGCCCTCCGGGGCTGCCGGTCCGCGGGTGTCGTCGGGCGCACCAAAAGCGATGCCCCCGAGCAGAATGGACGTGAGCGACTGGGTGCGCAGCGTCGCGCCGCTCGAGCTGAGGCGCAGGTCGAACCCGCTGGCATGCCAGAAGCGCGTGTTGACCCCGATGAAGGTGTCGTAGGGGGCGTTAACGAAGAGCCTCAACAAGACGCCGCGGCCGTCGCGGTCGAGTTCATATGCGGCAACCTGGCCAACCTTGATGCGTCGGAAGAACACCGGCGAGCCCACGCCGAGCGAGCCTGCATCCCCGGCTCGCAGCAGAAACTGAGTGCCGGACGCGTCGTACGCCACGACAGGAGGCGCCTCGAGGCCAACGAACATCTTGCTGTTCTCGCGCGACGTGCCCGCATCGGCGCCGATGTAGGCGCCGGACAGCAAGGTGCCCAGGCCTGAAATGCCCGTGGTGTCGAGTCGCGGTCGTACCACCCAGAACCGCGTGCCCCGTGCAGTGAAGCCCTGGGCATCCTGGTTGAGCTGCAGCACCACGCGCACATGCGAGCGGTCTTGGGCCAGACGCAGGCTCTGCACCACGCCAATCTGCACGTCCTTGTACTTCACGACCGTCTTGCCGGCCTCCAGACCTTCGGCCGTTCTGAAGCTCACCTCGACCGTGGGGCCACGCTCGAGCAGAACCCGAGCGACCAGAGTGATACTGATCAATGCCGCGACCATCGGGACAAGCCAAATCAGCGAGGACATTGGGATGCGGTGGCGGCTCACGCCAGACGGGCAGCCAGATCGTCGGCGGCCTTGTCGCTGCCGGCTCTGGAGGGACCCAGGCGCGCTACCAAGTCGAATCTTGCGTTGAGCTTGTCGCCGAACCGAGCGTCCATGTGCTGAGCCAGTGCCCCCTGGTCTTCTTCAGTCGACCGGGAGTCGGGACAAGGGCGCGGTTGCGCCCCCGTACAGCCTGCCAAGGCGAAGGCGGCGGCGCGAATCATGGTGTGCATCGACGGGCGCATTCGTGTTTCCTTCGTCTGCAAGGTGTGGATGTTTGCTAGTCGAGCTGCAAGACACGATCGCCGTCGCCCGATCGACAGCCGTCGGCGATGGAGGTCCAGCCGTGGTGCACGACGATCTGGCTGCCGTCATGGCACAGCTCGACGCGCTCGCTCCCGGGCAATTGGTCGCGCACAAAGGTCTCGACGGTCGAGGGCAGGCTGACGCGCAGCTTCAGTGCATAGATGTCGTCTTCCGGGTGGTCGTCCAGATGCAAGAGCGGCACGAAGCTCGACGCAAAAATCAGCGCATGCGAGCCGACGTCGACCGGTTCGGGTTCGTAGGGCGCCTGCCGAAGCCAGTTCTGGGCGCGTCCGCGCAGGTCATCTCCGTCGGACAGGTCGCCCCACGCGACGGCGAGCATCTCCATGACCCACTGGTTGCAGTTCTGGTAGCGCAGGCTGAACGGATAGGCGTTGGCGCTGTAGGTCGCGCCCAGCAGGTGCAGCGCGCGCGGCTTGTCGAGCGCCGCGCGCCGCAGCGTTTGTGCCGCGTCAGCGGGGAGTCGCACGATCGAGATGTAGCTCAGCGCGGGATCGTCGATGCCCATCACGAACCCCGTCAGGCCCTGGTCATAGATCCGCGGGCGGCCTTCGTCGCAGGCGTAGTACAGCTGGCGGGCAGACCAGCCGTCGGTCTCGTCGCGCCATGCGATGGCGGCGTGGGAGTACCGGATGCGAAATCGCGAAAGATCGAGCCCGGAACGGCTGATCAGCACGGCACCATCGCCAGCGGCTGAGAGCTCGTCGCGCACAACGGCGGCAAGACGCAGCAATCGATCCTGCTGGTCTGCGGTCAACGGCTTCGTGTGATCGCAGAACTGCGAGGAAGCCAGCGGTCCTGTCCCGCCGGATGCCGCTTGCGCCGTGCCGCAGGCGAGAGCGAGAACTGCCGCGAACCCAAGCGCGAACCGGTGCACGACGCTCAAAGGCTGACGGGGCGGGCCACCAGCTCCCCGTACAAATCATCGGCGAGCACCAGGTAGAACGCCCGGCGGTTGTCGCTGCGCGCAAATGCCGTTCCGTACGCTCGCGGTTGTGCATGCACGAGGTCGCCAGGGCCCAGGCGTTCCTTCGCGAAAGTGGCTTGCGGCAACTCGAGCACGATGCGCTGCTGCGTATCGTCGTTTTGCATCGCGACGCGCGTGAAGCCGGTGCGGTCGGTGGCCTGCGCGACCTCGGTGATGCGGTAGTCGCCTTCGGCCACCTTGTCGCCGTCGAACGAACTCTTGCTCGAACCGCGCAGCGATGCGGACGCGCTGCCACTGGACGCAGAACCGGCGCTGGAAGCCAGAGAGGTGAAGAGTTCGGCCTTCGCGTTGAAGGCGAGTGCAAGGCAGGCGGCCATGCATGCGAGGCGGAAATTCCGGGTGAAGGTCATCGAGTGCTCCTGCGGTGGGTGACGATTCATTTGGCGTGGAAGATGCCGCGCCTAGACCGGGTGACCCTTGCCAAGGCGCACTGAAGCTTGATGCAAGGCCTGCGCAGTCTCCGCGCGAGTGCCTTCTTCATCGCCCCGACGATTTGGCGTATCACGTGAACGGCGTCCATGTGGTCAATCCTCGAGACCTGCTTCACTGCAGGTAGGCGATCAACTGATCGGCGCCTTTTTCAATGCCGACGATGGACGCGCTTCTCGCGCCGATACCGGCTTTGAGATTCCATGCATTGGGGTACTGTTTGGCGACATAGGCGCCAAGCAGCTCATTGGTCGAGGCGTCGTAGATCTCAACGGCGAAGCTGACGGATCCCGTCATGGCGCCTTCCCTGCCGCGGACGGCCTGCACGGCGTTGTAGGGGCCGCCCATGAGGTCGAATCGGGAGAAGGTGCTGAGCACGGCCGTGTTCGTCTTCGCGCCGGTGAGCGTTAGCTTGATCCGCAATGCGTTGACATTTCTGGATGAAGCGTCCGGGAAGCGGGCATTCAGTTTTGCAGCGAACTGGTCCAGCATGTTGCGGGCGAGGAATGCCTTGTCGTCTTCCGACACATCGTCGAACTGGGCATCGCTGCCGCGATAGATGGCGACCGGATCGAGAACGAAGGCTGAATACTTGCGCCAATTGACCTGGGTCTTGTATTCGAACGGGGTGCGGCCGGAGTCATCGTTCAGGCTGGGGCGCAGCTGGCTGGACGACGGGATGCCCGCGTAGGGAATGGGCTGCGTGCTGCTGCACGCCCCCAGGGCCAAGCAGACCGCGAGCATGGCAGCCGTTGAAGTTTTGAGAAGAGCGGGCATGGATTCCTTGGCCGATGGGGGTTGTAGAAGATCAAATCACAACTGTACGTTACGGTTCATTATTGATCCACCAAATTTGCTCTGTCAAGAAAAATGTACAGTTGGGTATTCTTTCGAAGGAGACTTGATGAAGGTACGAACGGAGACGCGGCGCAACGCCATCGTTGAGGGAGCGCTGGCACTGTTTAAGGAGCAGGGATATGAACGAGCATCGATGAACGAGCTTGCCAAGCGCCTTGGCGGGTCGAAGGCCACCCTCTACGGGTACTTCTCCTCGAAGGAGGAACTCTTCATGGCGGTGGTGCAGAGCGTTGCAACATCGCACCTGGCGGAGAGCCCGACGGAGTTGCTCAAGGTGAGCGGTGAAGCCACGCTCGAATCACTGCTGATGAGCTTCGGCGAGCGGATGCTGTCCGTGCTGAGCAACGATGCCGATGCGCTCGCGGTCTACCGGATGGTCATCGCCGAAGCCGGGCACTCCAAGGTGGGGCAGTTGTTCTACGAATCAGGGCCGACCGAATTCATCCAGACGCTCGCCGGGCTCATGGCATCTGCGATGGAGTACGGCGAGTTGCGGCGTGCAGATCCCGTCGTGACTGCGATGCAGTTCTCCGCATTGGTCACGGCAG
Organism: Variovorax sp. YR566; assembly: GCF_051992195.1. Classification (NCBI taxonomy): domain Bacteria; kingdom Pseudomonadati; phylum Pseudomonadota; class Betaproteobacteria; order Burkholderiales; family Comamonadaceae; genus Variovorax; species Variovorax sp. YR566. The sequence continues at coordinate 379,359 of NZ_CP197093.1, forward strand.
AGACCCAGGTTCGGCTGTTCCAGAGCAATCCTCCACCACTGTCAGCGGATCAGATCCATGCGCTGGTCAAGCGCGCTGTAGAGATGTTCCTCGCTGGCGCCGTGCCTCAATAGATCGTGACGGTGCCCACAGCCAAAACAGTTAGCCCATGCCATGAATGAGATCTGGAGCATGGATTTCGTGGCCCACGCGCTGTTCGACGGGCGCAAGCTGCGCATGTTGCGCGGCTGATGGATCTTGGCGACTCGCTGTTTGCGGGGCGTCCAAAGGCCGGCTGCCGTCACCAGTGTTCGCACCGTCTCGACACCGAGCGTCAGGCCATGGCGTCCAGCCAGCTTCTCGCAGGCCAGTGTTGGCCCGAAGTCCGCGTAACGCTCGCGGATCAGCCCAATGGCCCGTAGCGCGACTCCCGGCGCCAGTTGGCGGTTGCCGGGTCGGCCTCGCTTACGCGAAACCAACCCGGCGGCGCCTTCATCCTTGTATCGCTGAATCAGGCGTTCGAGTTGCCGTCGACTCAGGCCCAGCCGCTGCGCGGCTTGGCCCACACGTGTCAGTCGGTCAACGACGGCTTGCGCCGTCTTGAGCCGGTTGACCTCGCGCATGTTCATTGTGATGGTGGCCGCGTCGTTCGCCATGTCTGCACCTCAAACCCCGGACCGGGGCGCAGACTTTGCGACATTTCAACTTTGCTGGAATGCGACATTACAACTTTGCTCCCACAGTGTTTTCCAACACAATGTGTCTTATGTTAAATAATCTACAGAGGAAATGTACGATGCTAGCGCTGCTAACGTCCCTCACCCCTTCTGCCCCTTGAATCAAGTCGTATGAGCGATCACTAGGCGATTTCAAATCCCAAGTGCAACGATGGGTTGAATGTCGACATTCTGGTTGAAGCAGTCCTCGAAGAGGACTTGAGCCGGTGTGCGGAAGCCCAAGGTTTTGCGTGGGCGGGTGTTCAAACTCCAGGCGATGTGATCGAGATGGCGCTGAGAGTGGACGCTCAGGTCTGTTCCTTTGGGCAGGTACTGCCTGATCAGGCCGTTGGTGTTCTCGTTGATGCCGCGCTGCCAAGGGCTGTGAGGGTCTGCAAAATAGATCTTCAGCCCCGTGCTTTCGGCGAGTTTCTTGTGCAAAGCCATCTCTTTGCCTTGGTCGTAGGTCAAGGTTTTGCGAAGCGCTTCGTCCAATGGCGAGAAGGCCTGCTCGTAGCCCTTGAGGGCATCCAGCGCCGTGGCGCCATCCATCTTGACCAGCATCACGAACAAGGTCTTGCGGCATACCAGGGTGCCCACGGCCGAACGGTTCAGGGCTCCTTTGATCAAGTCGCCCTCCCAATGTCCGGGCAGCAGGCGATCGTTGGCCTCGGGCGGACGCACATGAATGCTCACCATGTCCTGCAGCGAACCACGCCTGTCTTCTCCCCGAGTACGAGGCTTGCGCGCGCCGCGGCCCTGGCGCAGCAAGGCCACCAATTCCTTGCGCAATCCGCCACGCGGGGCAGCATAGATGGCCGTGTATATCGTCTCGTGAGAAGCTTGCAATTCGCGCTGTCCAGGGTGCTCTTGCTTGAGTGTGCCGGCGATCTGCTCGGGCGACCAGCACTGCTCCAGCAGCGCCCGAACCTTGCGCCAGGGCGCGCCCTCGAAGTGAAGTTTGCACCGACGCCGTGCCTGGCGTCGCACACGGCGCGAACGTACCCCGGCCCTGACCGCATCGTAGCCACCCGCGATGCGCGGGCGCCCCATTGGGCCGAGCTCTGCATCGGACTTGAAGCCATTGCGCCGCAACTCCCGCGTGATCGTGCTGGGCGCGCGCCCCAACGTTGCGGCAATCGATCTGGCGCTGCTGCCTTGCAGCTTCATCGCCATGATCATTCCTCGCTCTTCGGCGCTCAGTTGTTCGTAACTTCTGTTCGTGCAAGCTCTTCCCTTGAGGATCGAGTGTGTTGCACTTCAGACTTGAAACCGCCCTACTTAAAAACCGTCAACGACTCAGGCTTCCCGCTGCAGATCGCAGTCGAGCACCTGATCCGCACGCATGCACCGGGCGGCTGGAAGGTTCGCCGACTATCGCCGCGAGGGCGAAACCCGCTTCGTTGTCACCGACGTGCGTTTCGACAACGAGGCGCACGCGCTGCGCATGGCCGGCGCCGTACTCTGGCAACTCATCCGCCCAGGTCACAACGGCGCAGCGGAAGGCTCGCACGTCAGCGCGACGGACGGTAGCCGCTTCAGTCCCGATGTAGTCATTACCAACTCACGCGACGTACGCCACCTGCAGGCTGAGGTTCTGGCGCTGCTTCTCGCCCGCGAACTAGGGCTCGACCGGAATTGCCTAGACCTCACCATTAAGGGCGAAGACGGCGCTGGCCTTCAGGTCCGCCAATGAGCGTGCGCCCCCTGTACTTAGATAAGCCGACAGTGGCCCAGTTCGTTGTGACCTGCCCCCTGTACCAGCGTAATGGCAGCGAAGTCCGTCAACTTGGAGAATGACGGACATGAGAAAGAGCAGATACACCGAGGAGCAGATCATCGGTTTCATCAAGCAGGCCGAGTCCGGCTTGCCGATCAAGGATCTGTGCCGCAAAGGCGGCTTCAGCGACGCGACCTTCTACAAATGGCGTGCCAAGTACGGCGGCATGGACGTGCCCGACGCCCGGCGGCTGCGTGAACTGGAGGCCGAGAACAACAAGCTCAAGAAGCTGTTGGCCGAGGCGCACCGTAATGGTCCGACGAAGGCCGTCCTTGCCTGATGCGCAGGCTGCAGGAAGCATCTGACCTCAATCGCAGACCCGCTTGGAGGTGTGCGCTAAAGGAGATGGTGCACACCATGAAGAGTGAGCAAGACTCGAAGGCCGGCCGACGACATCACGACCGTGCGTTCAAGCAGGAGCTGGTGCGACAAAGCCTGGAGCCAGGCGCGTCCGTATCGGCGATCGCGCTGCGCAGTGGCATCAACGCCAACATGCTGTTCAAGTGGCGCAGGGAGCATGTTCGAGCCGCAGGCGACGCGCCGCCGGCGGTGCTGTTGCCGATAGAGGTAGCACCGGCGACCGAGGTCATGTCCATTCCGACTTCCGCTGCGCCTGCCCCATCGTCATCGAGACCGACACCGCGGACTGGCGTCATCGAACTGGAGTTCGCCGGCGCGCAATTGCGACTGCGTGGCGCTGTCGACGAAGACAGTCTGTGCAGCGTCCTGCGCGCGCTGCGCCAGAGTGCATGATCGGCCCGCGGGCGGGCACCCGCGTCTGGCTGGCCGCTGGCGTGACGGACATGCGTTGCGGCATGGACACGCTGGCGGCGAAGGTGCAGACCGCTCTCACCGAGGATCCGTACTCCGGCCACGTCTTCGTCTTCCGCGGGCGGCGCGGCGACCTGGTCAAGCTGTTGTGGAGTGACGGCGACGGCATGTGCCTGCTGGCCAAGCGGCTGGAGCGAGGGCGATTCGTCTGGCCACAGGCCGAGTCGGGATCGATCTCGTTGAGCGGTGCGCAGCTGTCGATGCTGCTCGAAGGCATCGACTGGCGCCGACCCGAGCGCACCTGGCAGCCACGCGCAGCGGCGTAGTGGAGCATCGGCCAAGTTGACAGGACAACTCCCGTTGTAGGGCCAGGTACCGACCGGCACAGTCGTAGCCATGACCTCGCAGGAACTGCTTGCCGCCAACGCCGCGCTCAGCGGCGAAGTGCAGCGCTCGCAAGAGGCATTGAAGATCGCGCTGCTGACCGTCGAGAAGCTCAAGGTTGAAGTGGCGTACTTGCGGCGCATGAAGTACGGCCGCTCCAGCGAGCAGCTTGAACACGCTCAGCTTGAACTCGTGGGCGGGCAGCTCGCGCAGCCGGCGGTGACCCCCGCGGTGCCGGGCGAAGACGACGCTGATGGCAAGCACCCTTCCAACGTCACGTCCATCGATCAAGGCCGCAAGAAGCGCCAGGCGCGACAGCGCACCGGCGTGCGCGACTTGCCAGATCATCTGCCGCGGCGCACCGTGATGCATACGCCGCACAGCGGTTGCAACTGCCAGGCCTGCGGCCGCGGTCTTCGCGAGATCGGCCAGGACGTCGCGGAGGTACTCGACTATGAGCCGGGCAGCTTCCATGTTGTGCGCCACGTTCGCCCCAAGCTCGCTTGCGCGAACTGCAGCACGATCACGCAGGTGCCCGCGCCGAGTCGCCCCATCGATCGCTGCATGGCCGGCGCCGGGCTGCTCTCGCACGTGCTGGTGAGCAAGTATTGCGATCACACACCCTTGTATCGGCTGTGCCAGATCTACAGCCGTGAAGGCGTCGAGCTGCAGCGCTCGACCCTGGCCGACTGGGTGGCGCAGGCGGCACGCTTGCTGAGCCCGCTGGCCGAAGCCATCGGCCGCTACGTGTTGGCGGCTGACAAGATCCACGGTGACGACACGCCGATCCGCGTGCTCGGCGGCGCCGGTGCCAAGGCGCGCACTGGACGCCTGTGGGTGTACGTGAGGGATGACCGCCCCAGCGGCGACACAGCGCCGCCGGCGGTGTGGTTCCAGTACTCGGCGAACCGCAGGGGCGAACACCCCGTGCGCCATCTGCGGCACTTCAAGGGAATCCTGCAAGCTGATGCCTTCGCTGGCTACCACCCCTTGTATGAAGACGGCCGGGTGGTCGAGGCGGCTTGCTGGAGCCATGCACGGCGCAAGCTGTGGGACATCCACGAGCGCCAGCACAAGCTCGGCGGAACGCTGGCGCACCAGGCGCTGCAGCGCATCGGCAAGGTCTTCGGGGTGGAAGCCGAGATCCGAGGCAAGCCGCCACACGAGCGAATGCGGGTTCGCCGGGAACGAACCGCTGCAATGCTGGGCGACCTGAAGGCATGGTTCGACACGGCGCTGTCGCAGGTCTCGGCGAAGTCGCCGATGGCGTTGGCGATCGGGTATTCGCTGAGCAACTGGACGGCGCTGACGCGCTTCGTCGACGATGGGCGGATCGAAATGCACAACAACGCGGCCGAGCGCGCGCTGCGCGGCGTGGCGATCGGCCGCAAGAACTACCTGCATCTCGGCTCGGACAACGGCGGGCACAGCGCGGCGGTGATTTACACCTTGATCGGCTCGGCCAAGCTCGTCGGCATTGATTCGCAGGCCTACTTGCGCCACGTGCTCGAGCGCATCGCCGACCATCCGAGCAACCGTATCGACGAGTTGCTGCCGTGGGCGGTCGCCAGTGAGCTTGCCAAGGCGGCGCCGACGAGCTCACAGCCGACTGACAAGCTCGCGGCCTGAGCGCATCGCCGCTGGCAAAATCGCCAGCATGCGTGTCAAGCAGATCGAAGATCTCCCCATGGCCACCAGCGCTGAGCTGTACCAGCTCAGCTGGGTCATCGAGCAACTCATGGCCGACCCCAGGCGCATCGTGCAGGCGCGCTCGCAGTTGCACATGGGCCAACTGGTGAGGTACTGGGACTGGGGGACCGGCAAGCTGCGCGAGGCTCGCATCGCGGCGATGAAAGACCGGCAGGTCACACTGATCGATGAGCAAAGCAAACAGCGCTTCAGCGTGCTGTACGCGGCCGTCGTGCCTGTCGATGATCAGCAGGCAGGCGCGTCACCCTCACCGGCGACTGCCGCACCGCTGAGGCCGCCGCCGGAGATCCATCACAAACAGGACTTCCGCGTCGGCCAGCGCGTGAGCTTCACCGACCAAAGCCTCAAGCGCCACGTCGGAGAAATCGTTCGGATCAACCAGCGCACGGCCACCGTTCACTGCGACGGCCGCGCATGGCGCGTGGCGTTCGCTCTGCTTCAACACGTCACCGACATCACGCCTTAAACCACCCGGCCGTCAACAACGGCCTCGAGCGGACTATTACGGCGCACCTGGACATCCACGCACTGAACACCGCCTTCGGGGTAAAGCGCTAGCCCCGCAAGCCAAGCGGGCCGCCGTCTTAGCCATGGTCCAGCAATGCGATCTGAGCGAGCGGCGCGCCTGCAGGCTTGTGGGGCTCTCCCGCGACAGCTACCGCCATCCACCCGAGGCCAATGCCATGAGGCAAGAGCTCAGCAGCAAGATCGTCGAGATCGCGCATGCACGCCGGCGCTTCGGCTAACTGAGTTCGTACCATCGGTGCATGAGTACGAATTCGTCAGGGGATCGACCGCAGCTGGTCGACATCGGCGTGAACTTCCACGCGGCGCAGTTGGTGTCGCTCACAGATGCACTGCTGGTCCGCGCAAAGGCCGCAGGAGTGACGCAAATCCTGGCCACAGGCACTTCGCTTGCCTCGAGTAGGCTTGCGCGCGATCTCGCCAAGGCAAACCCCGGTGTTGTCTTTGCGACCGCTGGGGTTCATCCGCACGGCGCAAAGTCGTGCGACCCGAACACCTTACGCGAGCTTGCCGAACTCTGGAAGTGCTCGCAGGTCGTCGCTATCGGAGAGTGCGGTCTTGACTACAACCGCAACTTTTCAACGCCGCAGTTGCAGCGCATCGCATTCGAGCGTCAACTGTCGATGGCCCTCGGAATCCGCAAACCATTTTTCCTTCACTGTCGCGACGCCTTCACTGATTTCCACGACATGCTCGCCCCTGTGGTTGCCGACGGGGCCCGTGGTGTCGTTCACTGCTTCACCGGTGATCGCGCGGAGGCGGAAGCTTTCCTCGGCATGGGGCTCGACATCGGCATTACCGGGTGGGTCTCCGATCTCAAGCGGGGCATGGCACTGCGCGAAGCCATATCGGCAATTCCGTTGGATCGCTTGCACCTTGAAACCGATGCGCCTTATCTTCTTCCGAAAAACCCAGGAGTCCGTCGCGGGCACAACGAGCCAGCAAATCTCCGTTGGATCGCCATCAGCGTGGCGGAACTCATGAATCGGGATGTTGAAGAGATTATTCAGGCCTGTAGCGACAACAGCCGCCGCATGTTCGGTCTTCCAAGCGTTTGAAGCGGCGATGAGTCGTTTGCCTTCGCATCTCCGCACGATGGGATCGGTGGCGCTTTGCTGATCGGGCTCCTGTCGCTGAAAGTGGAAACCAACGGCCCATCACCCGCGGCCGCCGACTGCGAAGCCATCGGTCTCTTCGCGCCAGCCTAGAGGATTGGGCGAAGCGCAGTTCTGTCGTGATGCCGCGGCAGCACGGGGTGCTCATGCACCGGCCCAGGATACAATCGTTTCACGTATTGTTTCAATGGGAATGAATTTATTTGTGCACCACTATAGGTGGAAATTCATTCATTATGTCTTTGAAAATCGTTTCATATGGCTGTTGATCCTGTCCAAATCCTCCGCGCTCATGGGCCTCTTCAGGCTGGTGCGCTTGCTGATGCGATGGGCGTGAGTCGTCCCACGTTGAGCCGGGCCACTCGCGCCGCGGGAGTGGACATCATCGTGCGTGGAAGCGCTAGACGCACGAAATACGCTGCGCGCCGCGCATTGAAGGGGGACAACGAGCCGATCCCGCTCTTTCGAATTGACCGCGATGGAATTCAACACCAGGTTGCCGTGCTGGACCTGGTATATCCCGATGGCACGGCCGCTGAGCTTTCCGAGGAGTTCGGGTGGCCCTTGGACGACGAGATGAAGCAGGGCTGGTTCGAAGGCTTGCCGTACATGATGCAGGACATGCGGCCTCAGGGCTTCCTCGGGCGAAACTTCGCGCGACACCATGCGGCCTTGCTGAAGGTGAGTGAGGACCCAACGAACTGGTCGGATGACGACGTGCTGCATGCGCTCTCCCTGCTTGGCAGTGACACTCCTGGAGACCTGGTGGTTGGCGAGGCGGCCGCCAGGAAGTGGCTCGAGCAGGTGCAGGCGTTCAACGACGGCACAGGACCGCATGGAATAGCCGACGACCAATTGGACGAATCGTACCCCCGGCTCGCCGCGCAAGCGCTCGAGCTCGGCGTGGCTGGATCGTCGGCTGGCGGCGAGTTTCCGAAGTTCACCGCCATGCGGAGTACGGCCGAAGGCGACCAGCATGTTCTTGTGAAGTTCTCTGGCTCTGATGATTCACCAGGCACTCGGCGCTGGGCGGACCTGCTTGTGTGCGAGCATCTTGCTGCTCAAGCATTGGCAGAGCACGCAGGGATCGACGTGGCCCGATCCAGAATCCGCATCCTCGCGAATCGAACATTCCTCGAGGTCGAGCGTTTCGACAGGCATGGGGCCAGCGGTCGCTCACCGGTCGTTTCCTGGAGCGTGCTGAACTCGACTTTCGTCGGTGCCGGCGGACGCCCTTGGGCAGAAGGCGTCCAACCCCTGGCCAAGATGGGGTGGATCTCGGACGATGACTTCGAGCGTATCGGTCTTGTTGGGCACTTCGGACAGCTCATCGGCAATTCCGACATGCACGACGGCAACCTGTCGTTCCAGCCGGTCCAGGTTGCCGGCCAAGCGCAACTGCAACTGGCTCCGATCTACGACATGCTGCCAATGACTTATGCCCCGGTGCGCGGCGTAGAGCTGCCCCCCAGGACCTATGCCCCACGGCTGCCCCTGCCGTCGGAGAAGGACCTCTGGAAGCGGGCAGCGCTGGCAGCGGTCGCGTTTTGGGACAGTGCGGATGCCGACGATCGAATCAGCGCCGAATTTCGCGCGGTGTGCGCCCAAAACTCACTGACTCTTCGGAAACATGTAGCGCATGGCGCTTGAGGAATATGAGCGCATCGCTCACCTCCGTCGAAGTCAAAGGTGGCAACGGATTCAAAAATTACACAATTAAGATTATGTTAAATATATTGTCCTGGCCTGCCCGGTTTCTCCGAGACATCGTCCATTTGCAGAAATGTGTTCGCGGCTTCATCCTTGTTCAGTTTCTGCTTTCGTGCACGGCGATAAGCCCTTAAGACGCTTCAACTTTCCCAAGCGCTGCTCGGTACGATCACGGCTGCAGCTTTTAAGGCACACCACATCTCTGCGGTCAGCGCTAGGCGGCATTCTCAAAAGCCTCCAGGCCGGCGCGACGGCACGCGAGGCCGAGCGCTGGGCCAAGTGGACCGAAAACTTCAAGATTCCAACTTTGGACATGGCCGCATCGGCCGCAATCGTCGCGTACCAGAAATCCAGCACAAAGCGCAGGCGCTGGGCGCCCTCCTCGCTCCACCCGCTGATCCACTCGAGGAGTCTCGACAACGACATCACTCGTCTTGAGGTGCACTTCGCGTGCCGTAATGAAAGGCACGCTTGAGGCGCCATTCATCGAGAGTCAGGCTGGCGAACGCAGAAACGACGGTAGCGCACTGTCGTCGTCCATGGACGGAAAGCAGTGCCCTAATCCGGCGCCGCTGACGGCACTGGAACAAGCTACGCGCGTGTTCGCGAGCGGACCCGCACTCAGATCAGTCCCCGACGGGTTGGCGAACACCTTGCTGCCCTCGCGCCGATTCGCGGCCATGCGCCTCGTCGGCGTGATCTTCTACTCGAGCCCCGGGAAGCCTGTGGGGTTGAATAGCGCCTTGCGCGCCGCCGGCGACTCCACCAGAAGGGTCGCCATATAGCGACATAAGCCGATCAGGCTTGGATGCGGGAGCATTTGAGGCCGTACTTTTGCTCCAGAAGTTCGAGCAAACTTAAATCCCGCCTTGAACCGATTGACCGGCTTGATCATGCACAAGCCAAATCGCCGCGAAAAGCGCATCATCGTGACTGACGAACCCACGGTGCAAACTGTTCGCGAGGCAGAGCATGGCATGGTTCAAGAAGCTTTTCTGGGTCGGCGCTGGGCTCGCCGTGGGGGGTGCGTTTGCCGTATTCGTGGTGGACGAATTGAAGACCTCCCGGCTGCAATCGGCCCTGTGGCGCGACCTCGCCAACGATGCCCGCTTCAGCGTCGACGCCGGTGCCAGCGATGCCATCCGCTTCCCTCACACCGGGCCTTATGACGAGCGGCTGGGCTACCACGATCTGCCCCACTACATCGAGCGCCTGCAGCCCCAGGGCTATGTCGTCACCCGCCAAGCCCGCATGTCGCCGCGGCTGATCGAGCTGCAGGAGTACGGGCTCCACGCGCCCTACCGCGAGAAAAACCAGGCCGGCCTGACGGTGCGCGACTGCCGCAATGCGGCGCTGCTGCACTCGCGGGTGCCCAAGCGGGCGTACGAGCGCTTCGAGGAGGTGCCGCCGCTGCTGGTGAGCGCCCTGCTGTTCGTCGAAGACCGCCACCTGCTGGACGCGCAGCCGCCGCAGCGCAACCCCGCGCTCGATCCGGAACGCTTTGCGAAGGCCGCGCTCGAGCAGGCGCTGCGGGCGGTCAGCCTGGGCCAGTCGGCAACGGGCGGCAGCACGCTGGCCACGCAGATCGAGAAGTACCGCCATTCGCCGCAAGGCCGCACCGGGTCGGTCGGCGACAAGCTGCGCCAGATGGCATCGGCCTCGCTGCGCGCCTACCAGGACGGCGAGGACACGCAGGCGCGGCGCCGCCAGATCGTCGTCGACTACCTCGACACGGTGCCCCTGGCCGCACGCCCGGGCATGGGCGAGGTGCACGGCCTGGGCGACGGCCTGTGGGCCTGGTACGGGCGCGATTTCGGCGAGGTCAACCGCCTGCTCGCCGACAACGCGGAAGAAGCAGCAGCGCCCACCGACGAAGCGCTCCGGCAGCAGGCCGAGGCCTTCAAGCAGGCGCTGTCGCTGATGATCGCGCAGCGCCGCCCATCGCAGCACCTGCTCGGCGACGGCGCAGGCCTGGCGCGGCTGACCGAGAGCTACCTGCGGCTGATGGCCGAGGCGGGCCTGATCACGCCCGCGCTGCGCGATGCGGCGCTGCCGCTGCCCTTGCACCTGCAGCCCCCACTGCCGCCCACGCCCCGTCCGGACTTCGTGCAGCGCAAGGCCGCGAGCGCGCTGCGCACCCACATCTCCACGCTGCTCGGCGTGCCGCGTGCCTACGACCTGGAGCGCCTGGACCTCGACGCTGAAACCAGCCTGGACGGCGAGGCGCAGGCGCTGGTGGCGCGGGTGCTGGCCGGCCTGCGAACGCCCGCCGCGGCGAAGGCGGCGGGGCTGTACGGCTCCCACCTGCTCGACCCGGGTGCCGACCCGAGCCCGCTGATCTACAGCTTCACGCTGTTCGAGCGCAGCGCCGGAGCGAACCTGCTGCGCGTTCAGGCCGACAACATCGACCAGCCGTTCGACGTGAACCAGGGCGCGCGGCTGGATCTGGGCTCGACGGCCAAGCTGCGCACGCTGGTGAGTTACCTCGAGCTGGTGGCCGAGTTGCATGCGGGCTGGGCCGACTTGAGCACGGCCCAGTTGTCGGCGCTGGCGCCGAGCCCGCGCGACCCGCTGGGCGTGTGGGCGCGGCAGTACCTGCTGCGCGCCAAGGACCGCAGCCTTGCGCCGATGCTCGAGGCGGCCATGGAGCGCAAGTATTCGGCGAACCCGGGCGAGGCTTTTTTCACCGGCGGCGGCATGCACCAGTTCGCGAATTTCGAGCGCTCGAGCAACGGCAGTTCGATGACGGTGCGGGAGGGCTTCAAGCATTCGGTCAACCTGGTGTTCATCCGCCTGATGCGCGACCTGGTCCGCCACCGCATGTTCGGCGGCGCGTCGGACGCCGAGCGCCTGCTGAAGGACCCCACCGCGCCGGGCCGGCGCGAGCTGCTCGCGCGCTTTGCGGACCGCGAAGGCTCGGCCTTCCTCATTCGCTTCCATCGCAAGTACCAACGCCATTCGGCCGTGGACGCCGAAGCGCTGCTGCTGCGCGGCCTGAGGCCATCGGCGCCGCGCCTGGCGAGCGTGCTGTTCACGATCGAGCCCGAGGCCAGCGACGAACGGCTCGACGCGCTTCTGGTGCAGCGGCTGGGCCGCGGCGCCGACTCGCCGCGCGCACTGGGGGCGCTGCGCAAGACCTACGCTGGCTTGTCGCTCGCCGATCGCGGCTATGTCGCGCGCGTGCATCCGCTGGAACTCTGGCTGGTTGGTTACCTGCGGCGCCACCCGGGCGCCTCGCTGACCGAGGTGCTGGCTGCGAGCGCGAGCGAACGCCAGGAGGTCTACGCCTGGCTCTTCAAGACGCGCCACAAGAGCGCGCAGGACAAGCGCATGCGCGAGCTGATCGAGCTCGACGCCTTCGCGCAGATTCATCGTTCGTGGCAGCGCGTGGGTTACCCCTTCGCATCGCTGACGCCGTCGTACGCGAGCGCGATCGGCGCGTCGGGCGACCGGCCGGCCGCGCTGGCGGAGCTGATGGGCATCATCGCCAACGACGGCGTGCGCCTGCCGACGCAGCGGGTCGGTGCATTGCACTTCGGGCGCGACACGCCCTACGAGACGCGGCTGGAGCCGCACAACGCGAGCGCTGAGCGGGTGCTGCCCGCCGAGCTGACCGCGACGCTGCGGCGCGCGCTGGTCGGGGTGGTGAACGACGGTACGGCACGGCGCCTGAAGGGCACACTCTTGGACGAGAACGGCCGCGCGATCGAGATCGGCGGCAAGACCGGCACCGGTGACCATCGCTACGAGCAAACCGGCCGCGGCGGACGGGTGATCTCGGAGCGCAAGATCGACCGATCGGCCACCTTCGTGTTCATGATCGGCGGCCGCTACTTCGGCACCATCATGGCCTACGTGCACGAGCCCTATGCCGCTCGCTACCGGTTCACGAGCGCATTGCCGACCCAGTTGCTGAAGTCGCTGGGGCCGCAGCTGTTGTCCGTGCTCGAGCGCAGCGGGTGCGGCGGGGATTGACAGACAAGGGCGACTCAGGCCGCCTTGCGCTGCTCCGCTCCCGGCACTGCGGCGATCAGGCTGCGTGTGTAGGGGTGCTGCGGCCGATCCCAGATATCGCGGTGACTACCGGCCTCGACGATCTTGCCCTTGTTCATCACCATCACACGGTCGGCGATGTAGCGCACCACCGAAAGGTCATGCGAAATGAACAGGTAGGAAAACCCGAAGTCCTCCTTCAACTCGACCAGCAGATTAAGGATCCGCGCCTGCACAGACACATCAAGCGCCGACACAGGCTCGTCAAGCACCACCAGCGAGGGCCGCAGCACCAGCGCCCGTGCAATGCCGATGCGCTGCCGCTGCCCACCGGAAAACTCGTTGGGAAAGCGCCGCCCCGCATCGGCCGGCAGACCCACGCGCTCCAGGATAGCCGCGATGCGGTTGCGCCGCTCCGCCCGGTCAGTCACGCCATGCACCTTCAGCACCGATTCAATGATGTCGAACACGCTGCGCCGCGGATTCAGCGACGCATACGGGTCTCCCAGTCGAGGTACTGCTTGAAGCCCGCGTCACGCTTACCAAGGTCGGCGTGGGCGTAGGGGCTGTACCAATGATCATCGTCCCCGGTCAGCACGCCTTCGGGGCCGCCGTCGGTGGGCAGGCGCGCGGCGGCCCAGGCCTGGGTGCCACCTGCGAGCGCATGAACTTCGCGGCCGATGCGCGCGCCCAACTCCGCAGCCACGATGCGCGCGAGCACGATGCGCTGCGACGCGGGAACGTCGACGACGAACTCCTGCAGCCGGTCGGGCACCGAGAAGCGTGCACCAGCGACGTGCCGGCGCTCATAGGCCGAACGACGCTCCACGTCCGCGGCAGGGATGGAAGCCGTGTCTATTTCCGAGAAACGCCGAACGGTATCGAGATACTTGGCAAGTCGAACAAAGAAAATCAACAGTCGGTCATTGACGAAGTGCTCAAGACCTTCGGAGGAAAGTAACGATGAATTTCTCTCTTCAATTCCCAGCCGATCTTCCTGAGCCGACCGACGATGGCAACATGGATGTTCGGATCGAACTAGCAGACGGTCGTGCATACAGCGTGACCTTCTTCACCATTGCAAATCTCGCGACACTCATGGCCAGGTGGGGCAAAACCGGAGAGTGTGCAAACGGGCTGTATGTATGGGAGAAGAACATGATCGTGGTGCAGGAGATCTCGCAGACCGTGATCAAAAAGGTCGTTCAGGATCTTGTCGAGACTGGTGAAATTGAATCGGCAGGGTGGCGAATCCATCTGCCCGAGTAGATCGAGTGATTCAACTCTCGCGCTGGCCCCCTGCTTGTCATTGACCGAGGAGCTTCAGTGCAGAGCTGTGCTTCACGCCCTATTGGAAGGACGGATCGCCCATAAACCCCGAAGGGTGCAATGTTCCGAGAACCATCCAAATCGACTCACCCGCCACTCAGGGCCGATGAGGTGTATCTGCGAATGTCGAGCGCTACGCCAAACCGGATATTGGCAAGAAACAGTGCCATGGTGCATGGCTCTCGGCGAGCCACCAAGCCTTCCTCCCTCCGCTCTCGTTATGAATTCCGAGCCTTCTTGACGATCTCTTTGTATTGCTCCTCCTGGGCTTGCTCGGGTTCTCGCCAGCCGAGTGCCTCAGCCTTGCTGCTCCAAAGCGCCTGCTTCTCCTGCAGGTCACGCAAGTACGGCCGAAGCTCGTGAGGAATACTGTCGGGATTCGGGTACTTGGCCTGGAAGTTCTTCTGTTCCAGTCGCCAATAGCCGTAACTCACGCTGACCATGGTCTCTGCGTCATCGGGAGATATCTCGAGCATCGCGGAGGCAACGGCGATGCCGCGAGGCACTTGGCCCCGCTCGAAGAAATGCTGCCGCAAGGTTTCAGCCATCGCGGCCGCCGACTCTCTCTGGCTCAAGGGCCGCATGTACACACCGTTGGTCAGCGACTGCGTTGTCATGGGCGTGTCGCGTTGATAGCTGGAATCCAAACGCGGAAAGCCACCTGAAGTCGTCTCCAGATTGAACAAGCGACCTTGCTCATCCCGGTACTTCACAAACAAGTGCTGAGGCCCTCGCGCGAGCGTGACGTCGATCCCGAGCTTCTGTCCAAGGATGACGAAGAGAATCGGCATGGACACGCAGTTGCCCTTCTTGGTCCGCAAGTAAGTTGTCAGCAGTTTGTTTGTGACCTTCGTCCCCTGGGGATCGTCCAGGTCATACTGAAACGGGCGCGGATGCTGCGGATCAGGTCCGTGCAGATAAGCCCGCAGTGTTTCGACGGCGACCTGTTTGCTGGCGTTCGCTGGATAAAGCTTCCGGATCTCACGGGCCATTCCATCCAGCTGCGCGAGTAGGCCTTCGATATCAACGGTGGGATCGATCATGTGATCGATGGTTAGCTTTACTCTGGCCAAATCCATGGCAGCTTCTGGCTGTCTCAGCATAGCCCTGAGTGTGTTGAGTTGCACATCAGATGCCGAGGTGCTGTAGGGCCCTCCATCGCGAATAGGAGCGGTGGGTCCCTGTGCTATAGCAGGCGGGCACAGCAGGGTCGACGTCAGGGCAATGGCAGGTGCAATCCGGAGCATGTACTGATAGTAGCAAGCCGCCGTGAAGGTGCCCGCCATGACACGAAAACCATCAATGTCACGTCTCCTGCGACCTGTTGAGCATCCGCGGTGATCGCCATGATCAACGCTCATGGTTTGGCCGACGCGGTCGTAGGCTTGTGTGCAGTCGCTCATCGACAACAGCGAGCCGATGCATTGCGTACTTTTATGTTCAATCCATTAGCCGACTCCCCATGCGCCATCAGTCCGTCGTTGTTCACACGTGGCCTTTCGGCTAATCTGAAACAACTTGTACCGAGTTCGCAGACCGCCAATGAGTGATCGCCAGAAAGGGATTGCCCATTCAAAACATGCTGGTCATCGCGACTCGTGACGAGTGAGTCACAGACGTTCGGGTGCGCGAACAAGAAAGCATGAGGGGGTGCGATGAGGGTTTCAAGAGCGCCGTGGCGCATGGATTGGGTTGCGCGATTGTTTGCCGAGAGAGGCAGTGCTCACCTCATCGCATTCGTCCTCTTGTTGTTTGCGTCAGCCACGTCCCAGGCATCAGTTTCTAAGATCTACATGTGGACATGGGGAGGGCCAGCCCCCCAGCCTATGTATCCCACGCCGCTAGAGGCTTGCAAGGGGCGCCCGAGCGTGCCACCAATCCTCAGGGCGGAGATTAATCCGTCCTATCCCCTCGAAGCATTTTGTTGGATTGATAACGGCTCGCCGGATCCATATTTTGTGGTGTCGAGGCGTGATTTGGGATGTCCGGCGAACAGCACTGTGTTGGGTGGCGAATGCCAGTGCGGGCAGCGTTTTCAGGAAGACCCCTCTCAAACGTCCTGCGTGAAGGCAACTCCAGAGGTCTCTTTTTCACCCCTCGCCTGCAAGAGACCTGGAGCCATCGCAGGAGTACAAACAACCAACCCCATACTTCCCGCCACAGCTGAGAAGTTCCGCTCAGAAACCGACTTTATGGACGGCGGCTCATCGCCGCTCTCGTTCGTTCGGACCTACCGAAGCAACTGGGGAAACGACGCGGATCGCGCGACGGGCGCACTCGGGAAGGCATGGACGCACAACCACACCACAACCCTTACAGCCACTCCCGCCAACAATCCCGTCGGAGTGTCCATCACCAGCGCTGAGGGAAATCTGCGAACCTTCGCCAAGGCGATCGGCTCTTCCGATTGGACTGCAACCAACAGCGCTGACGTACTTGCACAGGCCGGTAGTGGCGCATGGACCTATCGCCGTGCCGACGACGATACTGTGCTGTCCTTTACCGCCGACGGCAAGCTGCAAACAGAAACTCGGCGAAACGGATGGACCACGGTCTACACGTATAACGGCGCAGGGCAACTCGCCACCGTCAGCAATCCTTTCGGTCGCACGCTGATATTGACTTACAACGGCGCAGGCCAGTTAGTCGCAGTTACGCGCCCTGACCTGCGCATGATCGGCTACGCCTACGATGCTGCTGGTCGGCTCTCCTCTGTCGTTTATCCAGACGGCAAAGCTCGCACTTTTCTCTATGAGAGTGCGGCGTTTCCGCAGGCCCTGACTGGACTCCTCGATGAAGTCGGGGCACGCTTCGCGACTTTCGCGTATGACGCCGACGGCCGTGCCACGAGCAGCGAATTGACAGGATCCGTTGACCGTTACCAAGTCAGCTACCCATCCATCAACTCCGCATCCATCACCGACCCCCTGGGTACGAGCCGCAACTACAGCTACAGCATCATCAAAGGCAAGCTGGCCGTGGTGAGCGGAAGCAAGCCCTCAGGCACAGGTGAGTCTGATGCAGCATCCCGTATTCAGGATGCCAACGGCCTGATTACTTCGGAGGCCGACTTCAAGGGCACAGCCACAACGACGACCTGGGATACCGTTCGGCGCCTGCCCCTCAGGGTGGTGCAAGCATCCGGAGCGCCAGAAGCCAAAGCTGTCACCACGCTGTGGCATTCATCGCTGTCCTTGCCGGTTCTCGAAACGGAGGATGGCCGCACCACCGCCTACACGTACGACGATCTGGGCAATACGCTGTCGAAAACCGTCAACGACACGGCCACCAACAAGGCCCAGTTCTGGCAGTGGGCATACAACGCCCAGGGCTTGGTGATCTCCCAGACTGAACCCAACGGGGCAGTCACCCACTACACCTACGACACCTTTGGCAATGTGCTGAGCGCCACCGATGCCCTTGGCCTTGTCTCCAACTACACCTACGACACCGCCAACCGCGTGGTGAGCACCACCGCTCCCAACGGCCTTTCCACTGCCTATACGTACGACGCCCGGGATCGCCTGTTGACCCAGACCGTCGGCGGCCAGACCACCACGCTCACCTACAAGCCCTACGGCACCCTGGAGACAGTCACACTGCCCACAGGCCTCGTCCTGACCTATGCCTACGACGCAGCCCACCGCCTGACTGGCTGGAGCAACAACCGCGGCGAGAGCGGCACCTACACCCTCGACGGCATGGGCAACCGCACCGCCGAGCAGATCAAGGACGGCGCCGGCAACGTCGCCTGGAGCATGGCGCGCACTGTCAATGACCTCAATCGTCTGAGCGCGGAGACCAAAGGCCCGAGCCAGACCAGTTCATTCGGCTATGACGTCAACGGCGAGCTTTACATCAAAACCAACGGGCTCAATGAATCCACTTGGGTCAGCTTGGATGCATTGCGCCGCGTCAAGGCCATCACCAATGCGACCAATACGACAGCCACCCTGACGTACAACGCCCTGGACGCCGTCACCGAAGCCAAGGACTTAAAGGGCGTAGCCACCGCCTACACCCGCGACGCCCAAGGCAACGCAACAACCGAGAGCAGCGCCGATACAGGCGGAGCGAGCACCCAGTACGATAACCTGGGCCTGCCCAGCCAGATCACCGACGCCCTCGGCCAGGCCACAACCATCACCCGCGATGCCCTGGGCCGCCCCATTGGCCTGGTCTTCGCCGACGGCAAGACCACCACCCTGCGCTACGACCTCACGGCCAGCAGCAAAGGCTATCTGTCGGAGATCGTTGATCGCAGCGGCACCACCGAGTACACCCGCGACACCTTTGGCCGGGTCACCCTCAAGAAGCAGACGCTTGCCAACGGCAGCGTCCAGCAGGTCAGCTACACCTACAACCCCAACGGCACGCTGGCGAGCATCGGC
The DNA here is from genome assembly GCF_051992195.1 of Variovorax sp. YR566. NCBI lineage: Bacteria > Pseudomonadati > Pseudomonadota > Betaproteobacteria > Burkholderiales > Comamonadaceae > Variovorax > Variovorax sp. YR566. The sequence continues at coordinate 397,762 of NZ_CP197093.1, forward strand.
TACCCCAACGGCGGCGGCGTGCTCACGCACACCTACGACAGCACCGGCCGCCTCACAGGCCTGAGCCTGAACGGCAACCCGCTGGTCACCGGCATCGCCTGGAACCCGCTGGGCCAGCCCACGGCGTGGAGCTGGGCGTTCGCGAGCCCCTCCATCGCAGCCAGCCGCACCTACGACACCGCAGGCCGGCTGACCGCCACCGAGTTCAGCAGCTACACCTACGACGCGGCCGGGCGCATCACCAGCCTGACGCAGAACCTCTACCAGCCCGGCGACACCGACCCGACCCACAGCACCATCGCCAATGCCAACGTCACCTGGAGCGTGGGCTACAGCGCCGTGGGGCGCATCGTGAGCTTCAACGCCACGGGCAGCACCGCTGGCTTCGACTACGATGCCAACGGAAATCGAATCGGTAGCAGTCGCAACGCCGGCGGCCTGAGTGTTGGACGCGTCTATACGGTAAGTGCAACAAGCAACCAACTGACGAGCTTTCGCCAAAATAGCTACAGCTCGGCCAACGGAAGTTCGACAACCACAGTCACCTATGGCTACAACGCCAACGGCGACATGGTGAGCGACGGCCTGCACAGCTACGCCTACGACGCCGAAGGGCGGCTTGCCGCGGCGACGACGGGTGCGACCGATGTCAGCCCGACCACGCGCTACGCGCACAACGCGCTGGGGCAGCGGGTGTTCAAGACCGAGCCGCTGTACCCGCCCAGCCAGGGCGACGAGGCCGACCCGGGATTCATGGCCAGCCTGATCGCGTTCTTCACGAAGCTGTGGAGCCCGAGCACGACGCAGGCCGAGCAGCTGGGCTACGCCTACGTCTACGACGAGCAGGGCACGCTGATTGCGGAGGTGGGCAGCGGGGGCACGAACAGTGCGGGGCAGAGCCAGTACATCTACCTGCCGACAGGCAATGGGCCGATGCCGATTGCGGCGGTGATCAACGGCGCCACCTATGTCGTGCACAGCGATCACCTGAACACCCCAAGGAAGCTCACGAATGCAGATGGCCAGGCCGTCTGGCAGTGGGGCTACAGCGCGTTCGGGGAGGACAAGCCGACGACAGCAAAGAACCGCTTTGCCAACCTCGACGTAACGCCGAATCCGGGCACGACCAACATCTCCGAAGTGAAATTCAACCTGCGGTATCCGGGGCAGTATGCGGATGAGGAGAGTGGCCTCTTCTACAACTACTTCAGGAGCTACGACGCAAGGACCGGGCGGTACAGCCAGCCTGATCCTATTGGGCTCGATGGGGGGTGGAATCGCTTCGGCTATGTCGATGAGGACCCGCTGGGCGATAGTGATGCATTGGGCTTAGCCGGTGACGAACGCCCCTTTCGCCGAATTCCGATTGCACCAATTTCTGGGGGGCGTTCCTTCGATAAAGACGGTGTGAGGCCGATGGGTATTCCCATAGCAGGAGGGGGAAGAGGTGTTGGAGGTAGTGGCAGCGGTGGCCTCTTTGGCGGTGGTGGCGGAAGAGGAGGGATCGCACCCATAGCTGGCGGTGGAGCAAAGCTGGGAAACATCACCCCAGGAGAGGCAAGGAGGATCCAAAATGCCGCAGATCGAACTGGAGTACCAATTTGCTTAGTCGGAAGCCGTGCGAGTGGAAAAACGAGGCCGGACTCCGACTGGGATTACGTGATCCCTGAGAGCACCACAAATTCAAAGATTCATAGCTTGGAAAGCTCGCTTCCCGAAGGGCACAGAGGTCTTGGTGAGGGGCGCAATCAGGACTTCTTGCGCGACGACGCTATAAATTCGTATAAGCCCTTCATCTACTTCACCCCTGGACCAAAAAGAAAGCCATGACCAAAACACTTGAGCTCTTAAGCGATCCGATCAATTTCGCGGTTGTACAGCTTCCGGAGCGTAACTATCCAGGAGTGGTCATCCAAGGCGACACACTGAATGGTCTGGTGCGCAGCCTTGAGGAAATGGTCAACCTCGTGAAGTCCAATCAATCAGAGGATTTGGAAGATTTGGCAGTAGGGATTCAGATGCTGCGGGAGCAACTTTCTGCCGCACGGGATTTCTACGAAGCTACCTGTGCCAAGCAGGGCATCGAATTGCCGTACTCCAAGCGGATTCGCGATCACAGGTGAGCGAATCTCGTTCGGGCTTCCTCGTTTCCAAAACGAGGGGTGATCCGCTCCGAGGCCAAGTACTACCTGGTCAAGGACATCATTGACGGGTACCGAGCCCGGTGCGACTGAATCGACTCAACTCCAAGGCATGCTCAACGATTTTGAAGTCCAACTCGCTGTTTCGTTAGAGCAAAAGTCGGCCGCCTTGGAGTAGTGGCCCAGTCTTCCACTCAGCTCTTTCATCACCGCCCGAACAGCTTCCGAACAATCGACGGGCCAAGTAGCCCCGTGAGGAACGGATGACGTTCGACCAGTTTCTTGCCCTGCGCAAACGCACTGGATTCCTTGACGGTCTACGCAACGTTGTCGATGCCGTCGATCAACTACCGGTGACGGTCGTCTTGCAGGCCCGATACCTCGTCAACGGAAGGGTCGCGCCGAGCCTCCCAAGACACCTACGGCTCACATTGAACTCTGCGTGTACGGCACCGATCTCGGCGAACGCACCAATACCGCGCGACACAAAAACAGATGAACAACCTAGGAACCGAAAATCGGGAAGTCGAAACCGACGCCACTGCCACCAAGCTGGACCGGCTTGGCCGGAATGCCATGGATGTTCGCTCGACAGTGGAAACGCTGGCCGCTGCAGGCATCCGGGTTCATTGCCTCGCCCTGGGCGGCGTTGATCTGACCTCCCCTGCTGGCCGTATGACCATGGGTGTCATCGCCGCTGTGGCGGAGTTTGAGCGGGACTTGATCCTTGAGCGGACTCAAGCGGGCCTGGAACGTGCCAAAGTCGCTGGGGTTTCTCTGGGTCGCCCTACGACCTTTGCAGACGCCCAGGCCGAGCGCATCCGCGCCCGCTCAGCCGCTGCGTCGCGAGCAACACCTCATCGGCCTCGACCCGACGCTACTCACCCGCGACATCGCGAACGAGAAGAGGAACAGAAGCAGAAAACTCGAAGGAAACGAGGGACGAAAAGAGATCGTGCGACATGGTCGGCTCCATGAATCGGGCGGGATTGCCCGAAACCGAAAGCCGCACGGCGCAGCGCAGCAGTCAGGGTTCGAAGACGGCCGCCAGGACACAAGCGCAAAGCCATTGCGCGCAGACCGACGGCGAGAACGACGTACTACGGTGAGAGGGACAGCAAGCCAGCCCCCACCCTCCTCCCCTGCCTCTCGGCAAGCGCAGCGCACAGGCTGAAGGGCCGGGGATCGCAAGGATGGAGGCTGCGAGCGCGGACGCCATCGGCGGCTCGCCTATCCTTCGCTCGCCGCGTGTACGGCACCCTTCGTCCTGGTGTGCTCGTCGATGGACACCAGACTGATCTACCTCATCGCAGAGAGAAAGAGTTCGCTCCATGTTCCGCACCCTGCTCAAGTCCAAGATCCACCGCGTTGCCGTCACTGACTGCGAACTGCATTACGAAGGCTCCTGCGCCATCGACGAAGACCTGCTGGATGCCGCCAACCTGGCCGAGAACGAGCAGGTCCACATCTGGAACATCAATAACGGCGAGCGCTTCGTCACCTATGCGATTCGCGGCGAGCGGGGCACAGGCATCATCTCGGTCAACGGCTCGGCCGCGCGCCGGGCCTCGGTGGGCGACCTGATCATCATCGCAGCCTTCGGCCTGGTGCCCGAAGACCAGGTGGCCAGCTACAAGCCGAAGCTCGTGTTCGTGGACGGCGCCAACTGCATCAAGGAAGAACGCGCCCACATCCCGGTACAGGCGGCTTCTGGCGAGCTTGCAACGTGACCCTGTACCCGAATCAGTACCGTTCGGTAACAGAACGACCGGCATGCTCGCCGTTATTGGACTGGACATTGTCAAGCGCTTCTTTCGATTGCACTCGGTCGACCCCGAGACCGGCGAGATCACGAAGCTAAAGCTCAGGCAAGCCGAGATGGCCCCGTTCTTCGCGAACCGACAGCGCAGCGTTGTGGCAATAGAGGTATGTGGGAGTTCGCATCACTGGGCGCGCCAGCTGCGTAGTCTTGGTCACAAAGTGCGGCTCATCGCCACGAAGTTTGTGAAGCCCTTCGTCAAAGGAAACAAGAACGATGCAGCCGATGCTCGGGCAATCTGGGAGGCAGCGCAACGCCCCGAGATGCGCTTCGTACCGGTGAAGACCGAAGCGCAGCAGGCGATCCTGGCGTTGCACACAATGCGAGATGGTCAGGTCAAAGCCAGGACTGCACCAACTGCGAGCCGCGGCAAGCGGCAGCATGACGTTGTGCCTCTGGACGATGGTTAGGCGGTACGAAATGGTGTGATGGTTGAATAGGTTGGACCGGGAGAGGTCAAGCCTGGATCTACTCTGGAGCTTGAAGCTCGTTCAGCAGAAAAGGCACCTCTCAGCGAATCCCATCAGGGCCAGCAGACAAAAAAGAACCTGCGCGAACAGGCCGGATATGAGACTGCAGCTCGACCGATGCTGCCGAAACACCGAGCGCTTGCAACTTGGGAGGCGTCCATATAAGAGCAGATCATCGGCTTCATCCGGCAGGCGGAGGCCGGGTTGCCGATCAAGGAGCTGTGCCGCAAAGGCGGTTTCAGCGACGCAACCTTCTACAAGTGGCGTGCGAAGTACGGCGGCATGGATGTGCCCGATGTCAAGCGACTGCGTGACCTCGAGAGCGAGAACGCCAAGCTCAAGAAGCTGCTGGCCGAGGCCCACTTGGACATCCCCGCGCTGAACACCGCCTTCGGGGTAACGCGTTGGAGCCAGCCGTTCGACCGGGATTTCCCACAGATGTGGGTGAACCGCAAGGCGTTTGCTGCAGTTCGGCGTTGGCAGCCGGCTCGCGACGTCATTCTTCTCCGCTTACGGCGATCTTCTGATTTCGCCTGAGCCAAGGTGGAGTGTGTTCGCACTTCTTTTCTTGCAGGCTGGCGCGTGCGCCTCACGCAGGGACACCGATCTGCGCAGCCGCAAAAGTAGGATGGAATTAGGAGGCTATTTGCGGAATGGCCGTTGCCAAGTCAACTCCTGCTCAGATATCTTGACGCCTCAAGAAAATACCAAGGAAATCCCAAATGGGAGTGGTGGAGACGGCCGTGCAACCGCACGGGGAGGGAGGCACGCCGCCGCAAAAGGCCCCTGAAGCGGGGGCTGCTGCGAACCCGTCTCTCGTCGCGCTATGCACCATCGCGCGCTTCCACCAGATTGCAGCCGACGCTTCGCTGCTGTCGCACCAACTGGGCCTTGTTCCTTCCGAGCCCATCGGCACCGCCACGCTGCTGCGCGCAGCCAAGCACCTGGGCCTGAAGGCCAAGTCTTCCCGCACCACACTTGATCGCCTGTCCCTGACGCCATTGCCGGCGCTAGCGGTCCTGCGTGATGAGTCCGGCCAGGAACGCTTCGTCATCCTCGCCCAATGCGACGCCCAGCGCGTCCTGCTGCAAGACCCCTCTTCCTCGAGCGGCCGCCCCGTCATCGAACCCCTGGAAGTCTTCGCCTCGCACTGGACCGGCGAACTCATCCTCATCACCAGCCGCGCCAGCCTCGCGGGCGAACTCGCCAAGTTCGACTTCTCCTGGTTCATCCCCAGCCTCGTCAAGCACAGGAAGCTGCTGGGCGAGGTGCTCTTCATCTCCTTCATCCTGCAGCTGTTCGCGCTGGTCAGCCCGCTCTTTTTCCAGGTCGTCATGGACAAGGTGCTGGTGCACCGCGGCATGACCACGCTGGACGTGCTCGTCATCGGCCTCTTGGTGGTGGTCGTCTTCGAGTCGCTGCTCAACGGCCTGCGCAGCTACGTCTTCAGCCACACCACGAACCGCATCGACGTCGAACTCGGCGCACGCTTGTTCCGTCACCTCGTCCAGTTGCCCCTGGCCTACTTCCAGGCCAGGCGCGTGGGCGACTCGGTCGCGCGCGTGCGTGAACTCGAGAACATCCGCAGCTTCCTGACCGGCAATGCGCTGACAGTCCTCCTGGACGTTGTCTTCTCCATCGTCTTCGTGGCCGTCATGCTGTTCTACAGCGTGCCCCTGACCCTGATCGTGCTCGTGAGCATGCCGCTGTACTTCGGCCTGAGCCTGGCCGTGGTGCCCATCCTGCGCAGGCGCCTGGACGAGAAGTTCGCGCGCGGCGCGGAGAACCAGGCCATGCTGGTGGAGACCGTCAGTGCCATCCAGACCGTCAAGGCCACCGCGCTCGAGCCCGCCTTCGGCCGGCGCTGGGACAACCAATTGGCCGCCTACATCTCCGCCAGCTTCCGGACCCAGAACCTCGCCAGCTGGGCGCACGAAGGCGTCAACCTCATCGGCAAGCTCGTCAACGCTGCCACCCTCTGGTACGGCGCGCACCTGGTCATGAACAACGAGCTCACCGTCGGCCAGTTCGTCGCCTTCAACATGTTCGCGCAGCGTGTGAGCCAGCCCATCATGCGCATGGCCCAGCTGTGGACCGACTTCCAGCAGACCGGCATCTCCATGGCCCGGCTCGGCGACATCCTTAACACCCGCACCGAGGTGCCACCGAGCACCGCAGCTCAGCTCCCAGCTCTCAAGGGCCGCGTGACCCTGGACAACCTCAGCTTCCGTTACCGCCCCGAGGCTGCACCCGTGCTCAACGGCGTCAGCCTGGATGTGCGCCCCGGCGAAGTCATCGGCATCGTTGGACGCTCGGGTTCTGGCAAGAGCACGCTGACCAAGCTCATCCAGCGGCTGTATTCCCCAGAGCAGGGGAGATTGCTGGTTGACGGCATCGACATCAGCCTGATCGACGCGGCGCAGCTCAGAAGACAGGTCGGCGTGGTGCTGCAGGAGAACACGCTCTTCAACCGCAGCGTGCGTGAGAACATCGCCATCGTCGATCCGGCGGCGCCGCTGGATGCGGTGATCCACGCCGCCCAGCTGGCAGGAGCCCATGAGTTCATCAGCGAGCTGCCCGAGGGCTACGACACCATGGTCGGTGAACAAGGGGCGAGCCTCTCGGGCGGGCAGCGCCAGCGCATCGCCATCGCACGGGCCCTGTTCACCCACCCGCGCATCCTGATCTTCGACGAGGCCACCAGCGCGCTGGACTACGAGAGCGAGGCCATCGTCCAGCGCAACATGGCGCACATCTGCAAGGGGCGAACGGTCTTCATCATTGCCCACCGCCTGTCCGCGGTGCGGCATGCCAACCGCATCATCGTGATGGACAAGGGGAAGATCGTCGAAGGCGGCACGCACGAGACATTGCTCAGCAGGCCCAGGGGCATCTATGCGCACCTGTGGAACATGCAGGGCGGTGGGCATCCGATAGAGACAGAAGGAAAAGGCGCGGAGGCTGCGGTATGACACCCGAAGTGTCTACGACGGCTCCTGCAGCCAACGCGCCACACGCGCGGGACATGCGACATCCGGTCTTCGAGTTGCTGGGGCGGTATGGGGCGATCTTCAAGGCAGCCTGGAAGCATCGCCATGAACTGGCTGGGCCAAGGCGCTTGTCTGATGAAGCGGCCTTCTTGCCAGCAGCCTTGAGCCTGCAGGACACACCTGTACATCCAGCGCCAAGACGGCTGGCCTATGCACTGATCGCGTTGTTCCTCATCGCATTGATCTGGGCCATCTTCGGGCAGGTCGACATCGTGGCGGTGGCGCCGGGCAAGATCATCGTGAGCGAGCGCACCAAGATCATCCAGCCGCTGGAGGTGAGCGTGGTCAAGCGGGTGCTGGTGCGGGACGGGGACCACGTCGAAGCGGGGCAGGCGCTGGTCGAGTTGGACTCCACCAGCGCCAATGCGGACAAGGCGAACGTCAATGAACAACTGAAGTCGGCGCAGTCCGAAGTGCTGCGCACCAGAGCGCTCCTGCAGGCCTTGAATGCCTCCGAATCACGCGCTCCAGATCTAGGCAAAGCCATTCCGTCGGGGTGGTCCGATGGAGATATGAGTTCAGCCCGTGCAGAGCTGAATGACGAATGGAGCGACATCACCGCCAAGCTGGCCAAGGCGGCCTCGGAGATCAACCGGCGTCAGGCTGAGATCGCGACCGCGCGGGAGGTCGTCACCAAACTGGAAACAACGCTCCCCATTGCAAGACAAAGGGAAGCCGACTTCCGCCAACTCGCTGACCAGGGCTTCATGTCCAACCATGCGAACCAGGACCGCACGAGGGAGCGTATCGAGATGGAGCGGGATCTGGCGACGCAGCGGGCTCGGTTGGCAGAGGCTAATGCGACGCTGAGGGAGAGCGAGAACACCAGAGCGGCGTACATCGCCGAAACCAAGCACAGCCTGAGGACGCGGGAGGCTGCGGCCGAGCTCAAGCGTCAGCAAGGCACGCAGGATCTGGCCAAGGCGGGCCAGCGCGAGCGACTGACAACACTCAAAGCGCCGGTGGCGGGCACGGTGCAGCAACTGGCCACGCACACCGAAGGCGGTGTGGTCACGGAAGCCCAGCCGCTCATGGTGATCGTGCCCGACGGCGCGCAGGTAACGGCCGAAGTGACGCTGGACAACAAGGACATCGGCTTTGTGAGCCCGACGCAGGAAGCGGCGATCAAGCTGGAGACGTTTCCGTACACGCGCTACGGCACGGTGAATGCGACCGTGAAGACGGTGACGGCGGACGCGGTCAATGACGAGAAGCGCGGGGCGATCTTCCCCGTCACTCTCAACCTCAACAACACAACCATCGCTGTGGATGGCAGGCCGATCAAGCTCAGTCCGGGGATGAATCTCACGGCGGAGATCAAGACGGGCAAGCGGCGGGTCATTGAATTCCTGCTCAGCCCGGTTCAGCGGGCGTCCAGTGAAAGCATGCGGGAACGCTGATGGTCCAACGCAGCATCACAAGTCCACGCATCCTGCTCGCGTGGGCGCATGGCAGCAACCGGGGGCAACCGGTGCGCCTGTTCGAGATAACGAGCCTGAACAAGCTGTGCGAAGGCATGGGGATGGCATGGCGGGCGCGCAAGGACCACCCGGGGGTAATCATCGACCGATTGGCGGTCGCCCCAGCACTCTGCGCTGCCGTCCAGCGTATCGCGCATCGCTGCGGGAGCTGGCAGCTTGATCGTCAGCGGAAGCTGTTTCTGAACCGGTTGATGCGGGTTGCACAGACTGCGCAGCGTGTCTTCGATCACGGCAGCGTTGAGGAGCGATAGTGCGGATCCTCATCGTGCATCAGAATTTTCCGGGGCAGTTCGGCCACCTCGTGCGCGCCTGGGCCGCACGGCCGGGGTGGCAGGTGCGCGCCCTCGGGCGACAAAGCGCGCCAGGGCTGCCTGGCTTCGGGCAGTTGGTGCGCTATCCGCTTCCGCGTGCCGGCCTTGCGAACCAGCACCCTTACCTGCATCAAATCGAGAACGCCGTACTCCACGGACAGAGCGCTGTCCAGACGATGTTTGAGATGCGCCGAGCCGGCTTCACACCCGACGTGATCCTGGCCCATCCCGGCTGGGGCGAGACCCTTTACGCAAAGGATGTGTTTCCCGACGCCCGTCTGATTCACCTGTGCGAGTGGTACTACAGCGCGGAGGGCGCGGACGTGGGCTTCGATCCCGAGTTCCCGATCAGCATGAACGATCGCGCGCGGGTACGTACCTGGAACGCGCAGCACGCATTGAATCTTCTCGAGTGCGACGCAGCCGTCAGCCCCACGCACTGGCAGAAGAGCCGCTACCCAGAGGTGCTGCGCGACAAGATCGTGGTGCAGCATGAAGGCATCGACACGCATGGCATGGGACCCGACCCTCGGGCGACTTTCACCACGCCCAGTGGCATGACGCTCAAGGTCGGCGATCCTGTGATCACCTATGTGGCTCGCAACCTGGAGCCGTACAGGGGTTTTCATGTATTCATGCGCGCGCTCGAAAGGATCCAGCGTGCGCACCCGAACTGCCACGCTCTGATCGTCGGTGGCGATGGTGTGAGCTACGGACGCCGCCCCAAGGCGGCTGCCCACTGGCGTGAACACATGCTGAGAGAGGTGAGGCTGGATCCCACTCGCACGCACTTTCTTGGACACATCGCGCGACCTGACTACCTGCACGTGCTGCAGGTTTCAGCTTGTCATGTGCATCTGACCTATCCCTTCGTGTTGAGCTGGTCGCTGCTGGAGGCGATGGCTTGTGCGGTGCCGATCGTGGCCTCGGATACGGCGCCGATACGTGAGGCGATCGAAGATGGTAAGAGGGGCCAACTGGTGGATTTCCTCGAAATTAACCACATCGCCAATGCGGTGCTCGATAGCCTCGCGAATCCGGAGGATGCGCGGCGTATGGGGTGCAACGCCAGGGATCATGCGCGCCAATACAGCCTTGCGGCGGGATTGGCAGGCTATGACCGACTCGTGCTGGGATGCGATAAGCCTCAGGCCGTGCCCGCACGCCTTCCCAGCATCAACGATCACCGCAACTTGACCATCCAGGCCAACGAACAGAAAGAGGAGCAGATTCAATGAGTGGTCTGATGTCATTTGGAAAACCGTGCGGCACCTCGCGCGCCGCAGTCATCAGGGAAGCGATTCATGCTTGAACTCGGTATAGCCGCTGATCTGATTCGAGGTCTCGCTTGGGCCGTGCGTGCACTCTTTATTGGCCTGATTGTTCTGGCCTTATGGCGAGGCAGGACATGGAAGCTAAAGATCTTCTATGTGGTCGTCACAGTGCTGGCCTTCTTCAGCCCTCAATTTCCTCAGATTGCGCGGGACCGCGAGCACAAGCGGGAGTACGAGAAAGCCAAGGCTGTTTTTGATGAGCGTTGCAAGACAGCGGGCGAGAAGATCTACAAGACGGTCGATGACGTGGAGGGGGTTCTACTTCTCAACCAGCGGCCCAGTGCAAGTAACGCTGACCGCTACGACGCGAATTGGCCCGATGCTGGGTTACCGCAGCAATTCGGCGGCGAAAGCTACATCGCAAATTTCTTGAGATGGGAAAGCAACGACGACGAGCGCCGTCCGAGAGGGGCCCTCAATGATGTCCCTTCCAATCGCCCAGGATATCGCTACGTCGATGCGAAAGGAAAGGATGGAGAGATCCTGCGATACACCCTCAGAAGACGCGACGATCCGGCCTATCCGCATCTTGCAAAGACGGAGCTCGAGAGTCATCCAGCACGCTATGCGGTGTCATTCGCCAATCTGATCAACCCGGAAGATCGAAAGCTATGGGTCGCTGGAACCACGGTGACCGTAACCGACACGCAAACATCAGAGGTTATTGCGCAGGCGACATGGTTTTCGTTCGAACCCAGCCTAGGCCGTAGAGCCGCACACAGTACTCCGTGGGCCTACGCAATCAGTTGTCCTGAGTTGCGTGGTGGAAAGGAGCGCGCACCGACACGGTTCTTTGTAGATCAAGTTCTGAAACCAAAGGGAAGAGATTGAAATGACAACCGAAATTGCAACTTACCTGAAGTACGCAAATCTTCAAATTGCGGCAGAAGCATTTATAGCGCCGAAAGATTCTTCACCTGGAGATACCACATTTCATTCCCTTGGCGTAGATCTTCTTCAAGCAGGCAACGACCACACCAGTAGGTTCACCGAGACGGACGCAGAGTGGTTTGTTGATGACTGGGAGGTGGTGGAGCACATCAGCAACACCACAACAGGTTTCTCTGGTACTTTGTTCAGAGCGTTGAGAGACGACCCTGTGACCTGCTCGGTTTAGTCGAGACAGTTTTTCCTAGAAGACGGCGGGTTGCAGTTCTAGGCGGAGTTCCTGTTTGAACTCTGCCGGGGTCAAGTATTGCAGGCTGCTGTGGGGACGTACCTCGTTGTAGTGATTGCGCCAGGCTTCGATCAGGACGGCGGCTTCGCGGCGCGAGCGGAACCACTCGATGGACAGGCACTCATCACGGAATTTGCCGTTGAAGCTCTCGTCGGTGCCGTTCTGCCAAGGCTTGCCCGGGTCGTTGAGCACGGTGGCGATGCCGGCGTGCGCGATCCACTCCAGGATGGCCTGGCTGACGAACTCGGGCCCGTTGTCCGAGCGCATGAACAGCGGCGCCCCATGCAGGCTCACCAGGCGCGACAACACCTCGATGACGCGCTTGGAGCGAATGGCCCCGGCCACATCGATGGCCAAGCACTCGCGGGTGTATTCGTCCACCACGGTCAGGCATTTGATCTGCTGACCACTGGCCGTGGTGTCGAAGACGAAGTCGTAGGCCCAGACCATGTTGGCCTTGAACGGCGTGTGGATGCGCGGGCGCACCGAGGCGATGCGCTTGCGTGGCCGCTTGCGGGGCACCAGCAGGCCTGCCTGGCGCCACAGGCGATGTGTGCGTGACCAACTCAGCTCGAAGCCGCTGCGACGCAGGAACACGCGAATTCGGCGATAGCCGTAGCGCGGATACTGGGCCGACAGTGCCTTCATCGCCGCGAGCACCGGCGCATCCTTGGCGGGCAGGCGCAGCTCGTAGCTGGGCGTGGCGCGTGACATGCCAATGAGCCCGCAGGCGCGGCGCAGACTCAAGCCCCGTGCGCGCACGAAGGCCAGTTGCTCGCGCCGAGCCAGCGGGCTCACCATTTTTTTGCGTTGATCTCCTTGAGGATCTCGAGGTCCAGGTCTCTCTCGGCAAGGAGCTTCTTCAATCGGCTGTTCTCAAGCTCCAGGGCCTTCAAACGCTTGACGTCGGCGGCTTCCATCTGGCCGAAATGCTTGCGCCAGGCATAGATGGTGGCGTCGCTGACCTTGTGCTTCTTGGCGGACTCTGCCACCGTCGTACGATCTGCTTCGCGCAGGATCGTGACCATTTGCTCTTCTGAAAATCGACTCTTCTTCATGGGCTCCTCTTCGGGTGGGAGCCATCTTCCTAGAAATCAATGTCTCGGAGAAACCGGGCAGGTCACCTGAGCGCGGAATTGTCGCCGGAGAACTGGTGATGTCCTTTCGGAGTACCGAGTTCGTCGATGACGCCGTACGTGACAACCAGGCCACCAACGCGCTGGAGATCAAAGCCAAGGGCTGGGCGTTTGGGCAGATCGCCGATATGGAGGCTTGGTATGCAAATCTGAAGAGCAGTGGGAAGCTCAGTGAGACAGACACTCTGACCGTCACTGGTTACAGCCTCGGTGGTCATCTGGCCACGGCGTTCAATCTGTTGCGCCAAGAAGAGGCCGCTGAGTCCGGTGTACCTAACCCCATCACTGCCACTTATACATTCAATGGCGCGGGCGTCGGGAAGCTCGAAGACGGTGCAAGTCTGCAGGGCGTACTGGATGAATTCACGGCCGTTCGAGACGGCGGTGCGGATGCGCATTTCAAGACCCAGGCCGGGCTTGATTTGTACCGCCAGATCAAAGCGGATCTGAGTCTTCATCCGGATATCTCAAAACTATCTGCTGCTTTGAATGCGGTCAACGAAGCCATCGAACAAGCCAAGCAGTCGTCCCCTGTTGATACGGCTCTTGAAGTATCGGACTACAACTTTCTTGTCGAAGCTTTGACGCGCGCCAGGACTGTCGCAGCTGAAATCGTGCGGGTAGGATCTCTGGAGACATCAGCCGGTGATAAGCCGTTGGACGTGACCTCGGACGATGTGGCTGCCGTTGGTTTGGACTATCAGTTGGCGGTACTTGTTGCGAGCCAGCAAACCGAAGCCTATCCGGTAGCGGGTTTGCCTAGTTTGACGGAGCTCGCCGCCGGTCATTTATCAAGCGATGAATCTGGCTTGGACAACACCGCGCTTGATGAGAGAAACACCGTCAGCTCTCCAATTGAAAATTTCTACGATGTTTACGCAAGCAACTATCCCTCGGCGGTAGCCAACTCGCAGCTCCACTACGGTCAGGCTACGGGGATTATTGTGGAAGATCAGCCGCTGATTCGTGGTGATTATCTGGGCCAAGTGTTCCTTTCTTCAGGTGGAACAATTCCCCAAGACTTCGATCTGAAGTTGCTGGTGAATCAGTACGACTTGAATGATTTCGGTGATACCCACAGCTTGGTGCTGATCGTTGATTCGCTGAGCGTGCAAGATGCGCTCGCAAAGCTCGACCCCAACTTCACATCGGCAAATTTTGTACCGATCCTGCAAGCAGCCAGCAACGGGAAGACGAGCTCACTCTTGCCAACAAATTTGCAGGGATTGGCCGATGGTGACGCGTTGGAGAGATTGGTCAATGCATTGGCACGTATGCTAGGCGTCAGCATCAACTCCCTTAAGGGAAATCCGAATGGCAACACCTGGTTTGAGATCGATGCGGAAGATGGCTACACCGGACGCGAGCAACTGCACGCTGCGTTGAAGAAGATCATCGACGATGAGAAATTCAAGGGTATTCAAGGCGATGTCATTGTTGAGGCTGTGTCTTCGAACATCGCAACCCAAGCGAAGGCTCGTGTGGGCTTCGAGGACATCGCTGCGTTGGAGGTACTGAGTCCTTTCAGAATCACAGCGGCCAGCGAAGCCGGAAAAGCAACTCTGGTCACTGAAGTTTGGAGCAGTGTTGAGTGGAGTGAAAAGTATCAAGCATGGCTGGCCGACAAGACGGCCTTGGCTACAGGCGGGATGGCCAGCACCTACACAGACATGTGGATCCTTGATCGGTCCACACTGTTGGAGGCCATCATTGCACGAAACACCAAGAATGCCACCGAGGTCGTCTACAGCGAGGCGCTGCCGACGGACCGAGCCTACGAACTTCATTGGATTGACGCTGGCGGCGTCGAACAAACGCTGTTCGCAGAAAATGCCGGCCGTGCTGGCGGAGTACTGAAGCCGGTTGCAAGCCAGATCCTCTCCTTTGGAGACGACAACGCCAACACCCTGACTGGTAGTGACATCAACAAACTTGGGGATCACCTCTACGGCGGCGATGGCGCAGACACTCTTTCGGGGCTGGGAGGGAGCGATTACCTGCAAGGCGACGCAGGCGACGACGCTCTCGACGGCGGTACGGGCGGTGACACCCTGGAGGGCGGAGCCGGACAGGATGCGTTGAATGGCCGAGAGGGCAACGACATCCTGAGGGGTGGTACAGGGGCCGACACCTACAATTTCTCAACGGGATGGGGCACCGACTACATCGAAGACTTTGACGGGCTCGGATCCATTGAAGTCGACGGCTTCGGTCGCCTGGACGGCACGGGAACGACACTGGTTGCAGCAGACATCTGGCAGACTGCGGACAAGAAGATCAGCTATGTCCTGGTCCCCGCGGAGGGTGAGCAAAAGGATTTGTACATCACCTTTTCTGATCGCACCGACCTGATCGTTATCCGTGACTGGAGCACCAGCAAAAGCCTCGGCATCACCTTGCCCGACAGCGATCCAGAGGCGCCGGATGGCGTCTCGGAACTGGCTGGGGACATCGTCAAACGGATCAGCGAGGGCAGCTACGTCGCCAGCGAAACCGGCTACGCAAGCGACGGGGAGGAGGAAGACGCCGCGGACATTCTGGTGGGTACCGCGAATGCGGAAATCATTCGCGGCCTCGGCGGCAACGATGGCATCACTGCTGGCGCGGGCGACGATTATGTCGATGGCGGCGATGGCGACGACCTCCTGCTCGCCGGACGGGGCGCCGATACCGTTCTCGGTGGTGCGGGCAATGACCTGATCTTCGGCAGCGCGGCAGGAGGTATTAACAGACCTCTGAATCCGGACTTCACGGCCCCTGTCACGACGGGGGAGGAAGTGGCGCGAGGATTTTCATGGGCCGCGATGCGGACGGCGGTGCCGAGATGGGATAGCGACGTCGCCCGGCTTCGCCACGTGGCGGTGGTTGGCGCCGCGGTGGCTCCCTCTGGAGAAACGACCGGCAACACCATCGACGGTGGAGCAGGCAATGACTACATTGCGGCCGGAGACGGTGCAGACGTCGTGCATGGTGGAGACGATGACGATGACATCGTCGGCATGGGGGGCGCAGACCTGCTCTTCGGTGATGACGGCAGCGACATCATCCTGGGGGATGGGGCCTCCACGGACATCGGCACCTACACCGCGGACGACGCGCACGGCGACGATCTGCTGTCGGGTGGGGCCGGCAGGGACGCACTGGTCGGCCAAGGTGGGTCGGACGTACTGTTGGGGGGAACCGGTGACGATTGGCTTTGGGGCGATGATGACCAGACGCGCCTTCGAGGCGCGCTGCATGGCAACGACTACCTGGACGGGCAAGAGGGCGAAGACCTGCTGGTTGGCGGCGGCCGCGACGACACGCTCTACGGTGGGACGGGCAACGACAAGCTCTGGGGTGATCAAGGCGCTCAAGACAGTCTCGATGAAGCATTGCATGGCAACGACTACCTTGACGGGCAGGACGGCAACGATCAGCTGTTCGGCGGTGGTGGTGACGACACGCTGATCGGTGGAGAGGGCGACGATGTCTTGAGCGGTGACGATGCGACATCGCTGGACGCGCAGGGTGATCTGTCCGGCAACGATGTCATCGATGCCGGCAATGGCAATGACGTCGCATTCGGCGGGCGCGGCAACGATACGATCGATGCAGGCGCCGGCAATGATCAGCTGTCCGGCGGAAGTGATGCGGACGATCTTCGAGGCGGTGCGGGTGCGGACATTCTGTCGGGCGACGACGGAGACGACGTGCTCTACGGGGGCGGCGGCGACGACATGCTGGTGGGTGGCGAGGGAAATGACACCTACCTGTTCGAGCTGGGAGAGGGACTGGACACCGTGTTCGATACCTCGGGCGAGAACGTGCTCAGTTTTGGTTCGGGAATTTCCCGAGACAGCATTCGGATCGAGCAGGCGGCAGGCAGCGAGACCATCGATATCCGCTATTCGGACAACGATGTCATCACCCTGGTGAACGGGGTGAACAGCGGAATCGAGACCCTGATGTTTGCCGATGGCACCAGTGTTTCGTTCGCCGAGCTGATCGGCCCCACCTCGACCACACCCCTGACCTTGGCGGGTGGCGTCGGCGATGAGACTCTTGCGGGCATGGGCGGGAACGACCGCATCGACGCGAACAGCGGCAACGATCGCTTGCTGGGCGGATACGGTGACGATCTGCTGAATGGCGAGCGCGGCGACGACACCCTCATCGGGGGTGTCGGCAACGATACCCTGAGCGGAGGTGACGGCCAGGACACCTATCGTTTCAGCCAGGGAGATGGCGTCGACACCGTCGTCGAACTAGATCGCACCAATGTCCTTGTGTTGGAGACCGCTGTCTCCCTCGCGGACATCTTGGTGACGGAAAGCACTTTGGATGGCGCACCGATCGTACGCATCGACTACGGGTCGTCTGGCGACGCCGTGTTCGTGCCAGGAACACTGGGGACGTGGGCATTCAACCGTGTGGTCGTGAACGGCGTCAGCATGGCCACCGAGGATTTTCTTGCGCAGGTGGTCGCGCAGCAGCGAAACGAAACGGGGACCGTGGGTGACGACGTCATCGTGGGCGGCAAGCTGATCGACGTTTTGTCGGGTGGAGCCGGCGATGACACGGTGGCGGCGGGAGCCGCAGCGGATACGCTGGATGGCGGCGACGGCAACGACCTGCTCAAAGGCGGGGCAGGAGAGGACCGGTATCTCTGGTCCGGTGGGCATGACCGCATCGTGGACGTCGACAACGGCGGAATCATCGCGTTGAGCGAGGGCAGCACTGCAGCCGACTTGACGATGCGCCGGGATGGGGATCACCTGGTCCTGGGCCTGGCTGGAACGAATGATCGCCTCGTTATCGAAGACTATTTCAAGCAGCCGGCAGCCTGGTCGATCTCGAGCGATGGCACGTCTACATCGCTGCAGGACTTGTATGAGGCCTCGCTTCCCGAGAATCCATCCATGGCGGATGCGGTGGCTCTCGCAATGGCGCAATTCAAAGAGGTGATTCGCGACAAGACCATCCGCGACGAGTTTGGTTCTTCCTATGCCGTGAATTCGGACGGCAGCGTGTCTCATTCCGAAGCCAACAATGACGGCGGCATCAACGAGTACCTGATGCAATTTGCCGAATTCACGACGCAGACGAGCGACTGGCAGATCGTGTCGATGGCCAGCCGAAGCTTGGACTCATCGCTCACGGCGAGCAGGCAGATTCAAAGTACGGTCACGAGCGTCGAGACGTATGCGTATCAACCGTCGGCCGTGACAGGCCGCATGCTGTCGATTGAAGATCTGGTCTCGGGAACGGGATTTTCCGTTCTGACTGGTGGCGTAGTGCAGTACGTGCCAGTTTATGGTTCTTCCGATTCGACAGAAGGAGGCTCGAACAGTGGATCAGAAATCATCGGGTACCTGCCCGTGTACAACCCGCCAACGCAATGGCGTGAGAGCACCGTGACGTATGAGGTGACCCGCACCGTCAATGATTACCAGATCGTTCAAACGATCGATATCGAGACGATAGAAGCAGGAGAGGAAGACAACCTCATACAGATCGATCCGAACAATCCGCGTGTCTTGATCGATGCTGGCGACGGCAACGACACCGTGGAGATGCTGCCGGAGGCCCCCGTGGGGGACAGAGGCATCAATGCGGAACGGTACGGCTCGCCGTGGGACGAGGACCCCGGCATGGCCGGTTTGCTTCGAGAACGTGCCGGCAGCTTCCTCTATGGAAACGCCGGTGATGACGATCTGTCCGGCACCATCTTCGATGACGAGCTGATCGGGGGAACCGGCAACGACACGTTGCGCGGCGGGGCGGGCTCGGACGTGTACAGGATCATCGCAAGTGACACGGGCGAAGATTTCATCCTCGATGCTGGGGGGATGTTCACCAACGCCGTCAACGACGAGTACGTGCTCACAGACGAAGACCGGCGACGGCTGGAGGATGCCGGGTACTCGGGTTATCAAAACCTTCCTCTCTCGAGCAACCTCGCCACGTTGCTGTGGAGCAGCGATATCGACATCCTGAGCATGTATCCCGATTTCTGGGCTTTCAGCGAGGTGTACTTCCAGAATGTGGCCGACTCCGGAACCCTCGATTTCGCGGATTTTCCGAATCCGAACCAGTCCGACACGCTGCGCGCGCTGGCGGATGCGAAGCTCATCTCGTGGGATAGCGTCGTCTTTGACGCGGGAATCACCGCGGACAGCCTGCGGTTTTCCTGGAGCCAGATCATGACGGAAACCGGGCTGCATGCGGTGTTACACATCGCATGGGCTGATGAAGGTGGCATCCAGGTGGTGCTGGCCAACTCGGACGATGCCATCGGCTTCGGGGTTGAGGAGTTTCAATTCTCCACAGGCCCGGCTTTATCGATGTCGGACATGCTCACTTTGGCACAAGCGAGTGGCGCCGTTCAGCCTGATCTCTCGCCTCAGCGTGCAGACAACGTGATTGACGCAACCGGGGGCGGCTCGATCGAGTCCGGCGAGCTTCTAGGAATGGGGGGCAATGACGCGATCACGGGTGACGATGTGTCCAACGTGCTCAGAGGCGGCACTGGCGACGATGTGCTTGGAGGAGGCGACGGTGACGACCAACTCTGGGGTGACAGCGGTGGCGACACGCTCTGGGGCGGTGCGGGCAACGACAGTTTGAACGGCGGAAGCGGAAACGACATCCTGGTAGGAGGTGTTGGAAAAGACCGCCTGAGCGTGTCGCGTGGTGACGACGTCTATCGGTATGCATTCGGCGACGGAGAAGACGTGATCGCGGGTGGCGCAAGTGCCGAACCGGGTCTCAACATTCTCGAGTTCGGCCCTGGTATCTCTTCCGAGGATGTCGTTGTCCGGATCAACGACATGAACAACTCAGGCAGCTTGACGCTGCTGTTGTCCGACGGCGGGAGTGTGACTCTGGAGAATGACGTCACTGTCATCGACGAGGTCCGGTTCTCCGATGGTGTGACGTGGAGTGCGGACGACCTGATGGCGCGGACGTGGACGCCAACGCAGGGCGACGACCAATTCTTCGGAACTGCTTCGGCCAATACCTGGCAAGGGCTGGGAGGGGATGACCTCATGGTGGGGCTTACAGGCCGCGATACGCTGGACGGCGGCGAGGGTGCTGACATCCTGGATGGCGGTGACGATGCAGATGTGCTGATCGGCGGGCAAGGCAATGACCAGTTGACGGGCGGATTCGGCAAAGACACCTATGTGTTCTCCGGCGAGTTTGGTCAGGACCGGGTGTCTGCCGAGTTCTACTTCGTTTCAGTGGATCCCGCGAATCACGATACGGCCGCATTCACCGACGTGTACTCGGATCAGCTATGGTTTGAGTCAGAATCCGGCGGGCTGAAGGTCTCCGTGATCGGTACAGACAAGAGTGTTTTCTTTGGGAGCGTCGATGCACTGGAGAAAATCCAGACCATGGATGGCAAGACCTTGTTGGGTACCAATGTCAACAATCTCGTCGAAGCGATGGCTGCGTTCTCGCCACCTGCGGCGGGGCAGACGACGCTGCCGTCCAGCTATCAGCTTAGCTTGGATAGTGTGATTGCTGCCAACTGGTATTAGTGCGGTCGTGCAGTGCATCGGGATTACATCGCTTCGGCTTCGCCCGAACGTCCTGTGATGTGCTCTACAGACCTCAGAATCTCAGCCACCAGCACTGCACGAGGTTGAAAAAGGCGGAAATACAACTTCGCATCCAAATCAAATGAGGAGCCCGCTTCCTCCGCATAACAGACGCGGGCTATATGCTGCGCCGCTGGTCAGGGTGCGTGGATCCACGGTCCGGCAGGGGCACATCGAGGCGCTCTGATTCCAACCCAGACAGCGTGCGCATCGAATGTTGAATATATTGCACATCAATCTGCGCCAATGGCAAAATCTTCAGTATGTCCACTCTCCACGAAATCGGCAGTGCAGTTCGCGCTCGCAGAACGGAGATGGGCCTCACCCAAGATCTTCTTGCCCGCATCAGCGGACTATCACGCTCGACCGTCAACGCCGTGGAGAGGCAGTCCATCAGCAATCTCAGCATCGCGAAGGCTGTGGCTCTGCTGGAATCTATCGGCCTGTCGATGAACGTCACGGTGAACCGGTCGGCGATGTCACCTTTTCGCAAGAGCGCGCCCTTAAGCAGATCGGCGCTGGAGCGCGCCGCGGCCACGGCCAGCGTGAGCTTTGAGCACGCGATGAATGCCAAGCAACTCGAGGTGGCGCTTCTCACGGGGGAGGCGCCGGTGTCGTTGCTCGCAAAGGTAGTGGATCAAATTCACATCGAGAAAGCTATGCCGAGGGCGCAGGTCTGGAACCAGATGCGCAACCTGGCACATGAGCTGCAGTGCTACAGGCTTTTGTGGCAGTGACGAAGGTCGACTTCTCGCGCGACGGGCCGTGGCGCAGCGCCATAAGCCCTGGGTATCGGGAAGGGCTAAGTCTCCAGTTGCGGTAAGGCGCAGCAAGTAGGGCCTGTGGCTACCGGTGGTTCAAGTCGAGGTTTCTGCTGGCGGCCTGGCAAGACGCCCCACGACATCGCCCTTGGACTCGCTGCCCAGGACTGAAAGTCCGCGAAGCTGTCATTGATGAACTTCAGCAATCAGTCTGAAACGGGCATCGAAGACCACGGCCCACGACAGCCTTGGCCAGCACCCTACTAAACTCGCAGTTGCTTGATCAGCTGATCAGCTGATCAGCTTGCGATAACGGTAAGCGGTGCCCCAGGGCCCTCTGTTCAGATCGCCAGGCGATGAGCACGATCGTCTGATCGAGCGCACCTGCGATGGTGTGCATCAAGGCGGTAATGCACATCATGAACGATCGAGTCACTCGAGGCGCCCGTGGGCGGCGCGAACATAGCCCGGAGCTGAAGCGCGAGTTGGTTGCGCGAAGCCTGCTGCCTGGCGCGTCCGTGTCGGCAATCGCGTTGGACGCCGGCATCAACGCGAATCTTTTGTTCACGTGGCGCCGCGCGCAGCGCAATTCGGCAGGGCAAACCCCCGGGGCCGTCAACGCCCGTGCTGCTGCCGGTATCGATCGAGGCGCCGCAAGAAGTCGATGTCGTCGCGCCCACACCGGCGCCACCGGCGGGCCGCCCCGCAACCGGCACGATCGAGATCGACATCGGAGGCTCTCGTGTGCGCCTTCGCGGTGTCGTCGATGACGCGACCGTCCGCTGCGTTCTGCAGTCGCTGCGCGGCGCCGCATGATCGGCGCGCCGGCCAACACGCGCGTGTGGATCGTCGCTGGCCACACCGACATGCGCAAGGGCTTCGACGGCCTGGCCGCGATGGCGCAGACCGCTCTCGCGGCCAATCCGTTCTGCGGTCACGTCTTCGTCTTCCGCGGTCGACGCGGCGACATCCTCAAGGTGCTGTGGTTCGACGGCCAGGGGCTGATGTTGCTGTCCAAGCGGCTGGAACGCGGTCGCTTCGTCTGGCCGCAGGCGACGTCTGGCAGCGTGTCGCTGACGCCCGCGCAGTTGTCGATGCTGCTCGAAGGCATCGACTGGCGCATGCCGATGCGCACGCACGAGCCGGAACTCGCTGCCTGAATCACTGTATGAACTCGGCTCGGGGATGGCCCCGATGTCGAGGCCTGTTGAGCCGGGCACAGTAGAGCCCTGTGACGACCACTTCGAACCCGCCCCAGACTGTCGATTCGCTGCTGCGCGTCGTCGAGGCGTACGAGGCGGAAGTGGCGCTACTCAAGTTGATGATCGACAAGCTCAAGCTGCAGGTACTGCGGCGCGATCGTGCCCGGTTCGGAGCTTCCAGCGAACAACTGGACAGCCCTCAGATCGCCCTGATCGAAGGCCAACCACTGGATGAACTTCCGGGCTCCAAGACGCCCCCGAAGAAGGACGCTGCCAACACGCCAGAGCCCGATCGCAAGTTGCCGGCGCACCTGCCGCGCGACACAAAGACCTATCGCCCCGAGACGACCTCCGACCACCATGATGCGAACGGTCAGCAATGCGGCTGCATCGCTTGCGGTGGCCGACTGCGCCTCATCGGTCAGGACGTCTCCGAGCAACTCGAGTACGTTCCCGCGCACTTCAAGGCGATCCGCCATGTCCGGCCGAAGCTCGCGTGCGTGGCCTGCGAGACGATCTTCCAGGCCGCCGCGCCGAGCCGGCCGATCGCGCGTGGCGTCGCCGGGCCGGGGCTCCTTGCGCATGTCATGGTCTCGAAGTATTGCGACCACATTCCCCTGTGCCGGCAGAGCGGCATCTACGCTCGCGACGGCGTGTTCATCGATCGCTCCACGATGCTCGGATGGGTCGACCAGGGCGACGAATTGCTTGACCCGCTGGTGGCCGCACTCGGGCGCTACGCGCTGGCGGGTGCGAAGGTGCATGCCGACGACACGCCGGTGGGCGTCCTCGACCCGGGGCGCGGGCGCACCAAGACAGGACGGCTGTGGGTCTACGTGCGAGACGATCGCCCGGCCGCGAGCCAGGATGCACCGGCTGTCTGGTTCCAATACTCGCCTGATCGCAAGGGCGAGCATCCGCAGACGCACCTCAAGAACTTTACTGGCATTCTGCAGGCCGATGCCTACGGCGGCTGGGGCAAGCTATACGGCAGTGGCCGCGTCACGGAAGCTGCTTGCTGGGCTCACGCGAGACGACCGTGGTGGGATCTGCACCTGAGTCTGGGACGAGCGCCGGGCTCGGTGGCCGAGCAGGCGCTCAAGCGCATCGCTGCCTTGTACGCGGTCGAGGCCGACATCCGTGGCCAGCCGCCCGGCGAGCGACGACGACAGCGCCAGGCACGCGCAGGCCCGTTGCTCGACGAGTTGCACGCCTGGCTGAGCGCCATGGTGGGCCGCGTGTCGGCGAAGTCGGAGATCGCCGCCGCCATCGGCTACTCGCTCACACGCTGGAAGGCGCTGACGCGCTACGTCGACGACGGCCGCATCGAGATCGATAACAATGCCGCCGAGCGCGCGCTGCGCGGCGTCAGCCTCGGCCGCAAGAACTACCTCTTTATGGGGTCGGACGCGGGAGGCGAACGCGCTGCGGCGATCTATAGCCTTGTGGAGACGGCCAAGCTCAACGGGATCGATCCCGAGGCCTATCTGCGCGATGTGCTGACGTGCATCGCCGACCATCCCATCAACCGCATCGACGAGTTGCTGCCGTGGAACATCGGCCGACGCGCCGACGATCAACGAGAAGCAGCCTGAGCATGGCGACCAAGGTACATCGGATCAAGACGTCCCCGGAAATCCTCCAACTGCACATCGAGTTGCGCGGCACGAAGCCCAAGGTCTGGCGCCGCGTGCTGGTGCCCGAGACGATCACGTTGCTCAAGCTTCACCTGGTCATCCAGGCCGCGTTCGGATGGGGCCACTCGCACCTGCACGAGTTCATCGCCGGCGACGGCGAGCGCTATGGAACGCCCGATCCGATGTACGACGATCCTGGCGCGATCACCAGCGAGAGCACGCGACTGACCACCGCCCTGAACCGGTCGACGCTGAGCTACGTCTACGACTTCGGGGACTACTGGGACCACCGCATCAAGGTCGAGAAGAAGCTCGCACCGGATCCGCTGCTGCCCCTGCCGTTCTGCGTCGGCGGCGCCTGCGCGACGCCGCCCGAGGACTGCGGCGGCATTCCAGGCTATGCCGACTTCGTCCAGGCCATGGCCGATCCCGATGACCCGGAGCACGAGAACTTGGCCGAATGGATCGGCGTAAAGACCTGGGATCCCAAGGCATTCGATTCCACCGAGGCCAACGACCGCCTGGCCGCGATCAAGCTCTGACGCTGCCATGGCGCGATCGACGAGGAACATCGAGACGTTGATCGCCGATGGCGGTGACATCAACATCGGCGCGCTGCCGCCTCACGAGTGCGCTGCCACAGCGGCCGACGGCAGCAGCTGCCTGGCCATGCTCGTGCGCCGTGATGGCGAGACCTTCAATGCGCTGCTCAAGCGCCTGGACAAGGCGATCGGGATGGCTTGGTCGGACGACCTCTTCATCGATGAAGTCAACGACGGCGAGAGCGATCTGCTGTAGTCGCTACGAGGTCCGATCGTCAAGAGGGCCTTGGGCCCTCGCTTACCCTTCTGCGCGAACGAAGCTATCTCTTCGGCGGGATGACCGATGCGGTGCTCGAAGCGGGCTTCAATGCCGTTCCTGGCCAGTAAAGCGCGCACGGGCTCGAGCACCACCCGCGCATCGTCTTCATAGTACTTTCTCGCGCATGCTGTGAGAGAAAACCGGAGCGAAGCAAGGTTCCGGAGGAAGGTCGCTCACGAGCATCGACGCCAGCGCCTTCAACAATGCAAGCGAGCATCGGTCGGGACCACGCCCGATGTCCAACCTCACTCGCGCAGCGTGAAAACCACCGAGATATACGAAACAGGCCCCGAATGAATGGTGTCGATGCCATGCTGCGCCGTCGCATCGAACAGCAGCGAGTCCCCTGCCCTCACCTCGACCGTCTTGCCAGCATAGCGGTAGCTGACCTCCCCGGACAGGAAGTACGCGAGGTCGCGGAAGACATCTTCAACGCATTGTCCAAGCTTGGTGACAAAGTACGAGCCCAGTTACTGCTCCTCGCACGTAAGTTCAGCGATGACCTTCTTGAGAAGGGGCATGCATTTCGCCTGGCTTACCTCGAACAGGTCGCGGGCGACCCCGGTGATGCACTGCACTACTATCTCATTGACTTCGACACTGCAGAGAACGTCCCCGACGCCGGTGTGAAGAACGCTAAGTTGCTTTGGGCGCGGTCCGATGACCTGGATCAAGTGCAGCAGTTCGTCGACAAGCTCCAAGAAAAGGTGAAGACCTCAAGCCACACCGACGTGGTTCAGCAGCTCCTGACGGATGCGAAGGCGCGACTTGCAAGCTTGAACAAGCGCAACCAGTTCGAGCGGACGGCCGTGAGCCGCTGGCCATCGCTGACCGCACCTGCACGAAAGCTGCTCAGCGTGTTCGCCAGCATCAAAAGCTACAACGGACTGGCCGAGGTGGCCGAGTACGCCGGCATGGACCTAACGTGGGCCGGACGGCACTACGACAAGCTGGTCGAACTCGGGATGCTCTTGGTCACGGAAAAGACCTTCCGCATCAATCCGCACATCGCGCCACTGCTTGAACGCGAGTCCCAGCATGCGGTGCTCGGCAGGATTGTTCGCTCTCAGGGCACCAGTGCGGTCAAACAGGTGTTCAATAGCCAGCGCGAGTTCACCATCTACCAAGTACTAGTGCAGCTGTGCCCAAATCATCTCGTGTTTCCGAACTGCTCACTACAGAGCGTTATGAGCTACGAGCGCATGAAGGAGCTGGTAAACGAGGACGACTTTGGCTACTACCTGCGAGCGAGTGTAGACATCGTCGTCGTGTCTTCGACTACATACCTGCCCATGTTGGCCATCGAAGTCGATTCGGTCTGGCACGACACGGAGCGCCAGCAGCGCAATGATGGAAAGAAGGACCGGCTGTTCGCGGCAGCCGGCATTCCGTTCATGCGCCTTCGGCCAGTCGGCAGCCCGTCCGAGAACACTATCCGTGCCCAGGTAGCTGAGCATGTTGACGAGTTGGTACGGAGCTTGCGCGCCGATCTTCCTGGGTACGACCAAGCGCGTGGGTTGCTGCAGGACCTGTCGGGTGTTGGACTACTACGCTGAGAAAGGTCCACGGCCATTGGGGCTGATTCGTTGATAACTGAAGCTTGAACGTGAAAGATATAAGGAGACCGTCAGCCCATGATCGCCGCCGAGCACGACAACCTCATCCGGACGCTCAACGTTGATGAACACCGCACGGTCATTCACTACGCGCCCTGGGTACAGACCTTCAAAGGCGCATCGCACTTGCTGGAGATGATCGACGCCATCAAGGACGGCCTTGGCGACAGCTGGACGCGGTCGGACCTGACCAAATACTACGCCAGAGCGGATGTCGCCAGTGAGCAGAAGTTCGTCGCAGCCATGGTGTGGGGCCACGAGGCGGCGGCCGAAGGGCGACGGGACAACCGCGGTCCATGGAAGGTCGCTACGATGTTCAAGGATGCGGTGATGCTGAAGGAGACCCTTAGGGGCATGGATGTCGCAAGCGACCTGGGCATCGAAGCCGCGTACAAGCGGTTCAAGGACATCCCCCGCTGCGGGACCAGCTTCCTGACGAAGCACCTCTATTTCCTCGGGAAGGCCGACGGCGGGCATCGCTATCCGCTCATCTTCGACAACCGGGTCGCCGCCGGTCTTCTCAAGCTGCAGGTCACCAATCCCTTGGTCTTCGACATGGTCGACGTCGGCGTGGCGCGCACGCCGCGCGCCTATCTTGCCTACCTCCGGCTAGCCAGACAGGTAGCGGACCGTGCCCAATGCGAGATGGACCAAGTGGAGTATTTCCTCTTCACCCACTAGAAAGGGCTGCATCATGGGCGCGGTCCTTAACCGATGGTGAAAGTGAAGCGATCGTCGGACGTCTCATGCGCCTGGTGGCCACTCATCGCGGTAAGGGCCAATCGTGCTGACAACTGCACCGAGTCTGAAGCGGCCATGTTGGACAGCAAGATATTCGCCCACTTGAGGCCGACATCCTTCAGCCAGTCAACGGGCATAGGCTGACTGTCCTCAGCTATCGACAATGGTGGTTGTCAGGAACTGAACTCACCATAACTTCGCCGCCGCAAATGCCAATGTAGCGATACGGTGCAGTTATCGCTACATTGCCATCGCAGCGTTGCGCATGGCCAGACCTGACAGATCAGCACTTGAGATCGAAGAATCTCTTGCGAGTTTGATACAGCCGTACTTCTTCCTCTGCTCGCGCCTTGGCGTCCGGACTGCCGCTTCCACCTTCGAGCATAGGCAACTGGCGGTCAAGCCGCGCGCATTCCGCTTGATCCTGTGGCGGCAGCCGCACTCGACGCCGCAATACGTCCATCTCGCCGCGCGACTTCCCGGTCAACGGCTTCAGAGCATCGTCGAACGCGTTGTTCGTCTCTGCGCGCCGCACTTCTGGTCCCTTGCGAGACTGTCCCGACATCTTGTCCACACCTTGATTCGGCGTTGCATCGATGATCTTCGCGCCCACGCAGGGAGAATCCGAATAGGCGACGCGGCCATTCGTCTCGCAGCGGTAGACCGGTGGCGCCGCTGATGCCATGCAAGAGGCAAAGAGACATGAGAGGGCGACTAGGGCGTGTTAACACTAATTGAGCCAACCATGAGGGATGCGAGACACTTCATGCATGGAGATCACTCAAGCCCAGTTCGCTCAGATCGAGCACTGCCTGCCCCTTCAGCGGGGCAATGTCAGCCTGTCGAATCTGAGTGTGTTGAACGCAATCCTGTATGTCGCCGAGCACGGCTGCAAGTGGCGCGGCCTGCCCAAGCGCTTTGGCAACTGGCACACCATCTACACGCGCATGAACCGCTGGTCCAAGAGCGGCGTGCTGGACCGCGTCTTCGCAGAGCTTCAGCAAGCCCAAGTCGTGCGTATCAGAATCGAGGCCGTGTCGCTGGACAGCACCATCGTGAAGGTGCATCCCGATGGCACGGGGGCGTTAAAAAAAACGGCCCCCAGTCGATCGGAAGATCCAGAGGCGGGTGGACCACCAAGATTCATATGGTTGCCGCGGATGCTCGAACGGCCGTAACGTTCTTGCTGTCACCGGGCCAAGTGCACGATGCGCCTGCAGGGCGCGCACTGCTCAGCCGCCTGGGCGCGCCGGATCGAGCGCTACATCTGCTCATGGACCGCGCCTATGAAGGCAATGAGACCCGGCAACTCGCGCTCGATCTGGGCTTCATCCCCGTCGTGCCGCCGCTGAAGACCCGGCTCCAGCCCTGGGAGTACGACCGTGAGATGTACAAACGCCGCAACGAGGTGGAGCGACTGTTCCGGCGCCTGAAGGGCTATCGCCGCATCTTCTCTCGCTTCGAGAAACTCGACGTGATGTTCGTCGGCTTCATCAGCTTCGCGCTGATCGCCGACGGACTTCGTTTGTGTTAACAGGCCCTAGCCGGTTCACAGTGTGGTTGGAGCCCATATCAAGCCATCGGCCGGACACCCCGGCAGGACGGATACTGGGAACATCCCCAAAACTGACCGCCAGCATTCGCGCCCTTCTTGGCAGTGCGCTTGACCATCCCCGAGCCACATGCGGGGCATGCGGTTGCGCCAGCCGCGACACTTGGTGGGCTCGATGGTGTGACCGGGTGCAACCTGTCGGCGGTTTCGACACGCGAAGACAGCGATTGCCGCGCTTGCTTGATCAGACCGAACAGTCGATGCCCATCCACCAGCTTGACATTGCGGCCATCGGCAAAGGCCTTGGCATCCTCGCTGAAGCTGCCGGAGGTCACAACGAACCCGCCCGTAGCACCCTTCGCTGCCATCACGCCGTACAGCTCGCGCACCACGTCGACCCCAACCTTGTAGGCCTTCCACTGCTTACACTGGACGAGGAATTTCTCTGTGCCCTTCGAGAGCACCAGGTCCACGCCGCCATCTGCTCCACCACCGCCGGTTTCAGAGACGCTGAAGCCTTGCAGACGAAAAGCTTCACCGACCAGCATCTCGAACTCGCGCCACGGCATGCCGTCGAGCGCATCTGCGCCTTTGGCCTGTGCGGTATTCGAGATCAAGGTTCGGCGCTGGTGCCGCCGCCATGCTGAGACTCCCGCACCGCTGAGGCAGATCAGCGGCACCACGTACTGGCCGACGGTCGCCAGCGCGGTGCCCATCGAGCGGACCATCAAGTCAGCCACCTGACCTGGCTGAAGCGCGACCGGTGATAGAGGCGTGGCCAGCCTGTGCAAGAGCAGGTAGCTGATCACTGCAAGAACGACGCCGCCCCACCATGGCAGCAGGGACACCAGATCCATCAGATCTTCCGCAAGACTCGTTTTCTTTCTAGCCAAGATTCCCTCCAGTGGTGGCCAACATTCTTGTTGCCGACGGCTCCGTGCCAGATGATCAGTTGGTATCGCTGGACTGTAGCGGCTTCGTGAGGCTCTGGAATTCCGTGCGGCCTGGGCGCTCTGCCGAGCCTTGGTCACGGCGGATCTTGAACTGCTTGGATTCGTGCAGCACCTGCCGCCACGTCGTACAGCCGTAACGCTTGAGTGCCTGCTCAGGATGCATGAGGTTCATTCGCTCTATGACCTGACCGAGGTCTGCCCACCCGTCGACAGCCAGCACCGTTTCAGCCGTGCGCAGGCACCGCACGATGCCGCAGGTCGGCCAGTCGACAGTCCCGTCCGGGCGGATGCCATCAAACAGCAAGTCGGTATATGCGGGGCTCGCCATAAATGCCCCCATTGCGCTGCGCGCTTGGTCCATGGTGATCGCCCATTGACGCAACTCGGCGTAGTGGCCGTCGACCTTCGCCATTCCAACGTCGAGGTACGCATCCGCGTCATGACATCCAGCTTCAGACCAGATGTCGAATCGTTCGAGGAAGTGATGCACGAGCTCGTTGCGCAGCGCGACGAGTTCTTTCAGTCCCACCACGACGCGTTCGTAGTCTTCCGGCTGTAGTGCCATCCGTGTCTGCATGCGAAACCAGATGCGCTGGGAGTCGACTGGGTTCCACTCGGGCTCGACCGTGTCCGGCGGCTCTGGCTGCAGGTAAGTCCCGGTCAACTCGGCGACCAACTGTCCGAGCGTCATGCGCGAGACGACTTCACCGCGCTTCTGTCGGATGGCTATCAGTTCATCGGAAGGGCCGGCGATCTCGAAGTCAACGGCGAGCGCCTTCATCAAGCGTTCGTACTGCTGAAGACGAATCAGACAGCGCCCGAGTTTGCGCTGGACCTCGCGCTGCAGTGTCGAAACTGGCTCAACTGGCCTTAGCTCGACGGCCAAGCCTTGCCCTTGAATCTGTAGTTCGATGCTCATGCCCTCTTTCATGAGTTTGCCCGCGGGTCGCGGCCACAGTTTAGACGAGCTCTCGCGGCGGGCTGTTTTCAACTGCCCCCTCTTGGCTGTTCTTCAGCCCAGGTCGAGGGCGAAATGAACGGCGTCCCAAGAGTCGCGCTTTTGGGAGACTCTTTTCTCCGTTTCTCCTATACTGAACGCCGGCATCCGGCCCAACCTGTCCTCGGGTTAAATCGGAAAGAAAGTCACCCATTCGCTTTGCCTATCCGCATTCCGTCGGAGGCCGGCGCGTAATCGAGGAACGCTGGTCTTACCTATGACAGGAGTGCCTTCATGGCCCAATCTACTTCTGCTGCGCGCGAGAGTTTTCGCGCATCTCCCATTCCGGGTACTCTCGCTTTTGTCGAGCCCGCGCCCGATATCGCACTGCGAGCCCTAAAGAACCGGCTGCAGGCGCGCTTCCCCAATGTACGTTCCGCGCACCTGAGCGAAGCCATCGCGACTTCGCTTGGCTTTAAAACGCATGCGGCACTTCAGGCCGACCCGCCGGCATTGATGCAGGCACTCGAATTCGACATGTTCGAGCCGCTTGAGCTCAATCGCCGCTTGGTTGAGCTCGGTTATCCGGTTCAGCACGACTTCACGTTGGGCCCCGTCCTGAACTCCCCGACTCCTTCTCCACGCTATCTCGAAGCGATTGCCGAGCTGCGTCAACTTGAGAAGGCTCCTGACCGGGTGTGGGACCGCATCCATGCATTGCGCGCCTGGTGCGCGGCCGAATTCTCTTCGGCCTTCGACCTCGGCCACGGCCACGGCCACGGCCACGGCGAAACAGAGGATAAGCACATGGTGAAGCGCTGGAGCATCGGCGTTGACCATGGCGCATGCCTACCGGGGTGGGGCCGTAGTCTCAAGAACCAGCGAGGCGGCCACGTGGATTTCCCTGGCTCGGACCATCGCAGAAAGTTCTACGAGTCGCTTCCGCTCACCAGGAGGGTCAAGCCTGAATGGGCGGAATATTGCAGTGCGACGGTGTCAATGCCCTACGTCGGAAATGACGGCCTTCCGCCGAAATTCGCCGAAGCGGCGCACATGGCCGGCTGCATCGGCTGGACGTGCAGCGTGCATAGTGAATGGTCGTGGTACCAAAGCGGCAGGACTGCTCTCGTTCTGTTCAAACGCACCACCACGGCGGACAGCATCCGCCAACAATGGGCTGGCTCGTTCAAGCGCTGGCTGCTCGAAAACCAGTCCCGGTTGAAGCGGGGCGCATCGATGCGCAAAAATGTCGTCGAAGACATCATTGACTGCAACCACCTGCCGTTCTATCTGAAGGACTTCCCAGACTGTCGCGAGCGCTACCTCAAAGAGTTCGTGCCGAAGCTCTACGCTGGCCTCGACCCGGAGATGGCGAGAGTGTTCGAGCGCTTGATGACCAAGTGGGCCGAGGAGTGGCCTCGCCAAGAAGGTCTACGACCATGAGCACTGTCCAGCCACGCCTCTGCCCTCAAGCACGCCGGTCAACGGACGCGGACATGCGCTTCATCAAGGCCTGGCTTGAAGCGCAAGAAAACGACGAAGTGCACGGCACCTTCTTGTGCAATTGGAATCTGACCGTTGAAGCGCACGAGGCCGGCAAGCTTCTTGTCTACGTTGACGAACAGTCACAGGAGGTCGTCGCATACCAGTGGGGAGCCTTGGTACATCCCGGCATCCTTGAGGTCCGCAACGACATGCGCGGTCAAGGTATTGGCAAGGCTTTGGTTGCGCATCGGCTGGCGGAGGCCGCCGAAGCTGGGCATGACATCCTTCGCATCCAATGCACGCCACGCTCTTCCATTCCCTTCTGGGAAAGCATGGGCTTTGAAGTACAGAAAAACGGCGATGTCTGCATGCAGAACGTCTACGCCTTCAGACTGATGCCCAGGACGCTTGTGGTGCCTGACGAAGGCGAACGAGTACAGGTGATCGTGGAGTGGTATCCGGAAATGCGGGACTGGAAGCCTGAGACGCCTGCCGAGCGTACTCAGGTCATAGCCGGGGTGCGTGAAGGAGGAATGATCTACTTGTCCGAGCGCGCACTCTGTCCCAACAAAGTAGTTGGTCAGGATGCGGTGCTGCGGGTGACTGTTGACGGCGAAGAGTGGCTCTGCGGAAAGGCAAAGCACGAACGGGCCGCGAATCTCGGCGTGGAACACTGCCCCAACGGATTCTTCCTAGACTTTCTCTGGCCCGAAGGCCTCCTGGCGAGCTAGCGAAGATCGAACAACCCGTCCATCAGCGATGAAGGAGTTCGCCACGCGGCCTACTGCACCGAAGAAATCCAGATCATGTGCGGATGCCCCAGTTCCAATCCGAGGACTGGGTCAGGAAGGCCGACATGCCGGTCGAACGTCCCGAGCACATGGACTTGTACCGGTCTCGTCCAGACCGGCGTGTTCGCATAGTCAAGCAACTGCTTTTGCAGCGCGGCTCCCGCTGCCCCCTGTGCCAGGCACGGGGTCGTCGGAATCCACACGCAAAGTTCAGGGCCGCCCATTTGCCTTTCGTGGAGCATGACGTCAAATCCATCCGGGTATTCCACAACCTCGCGAGCGGTGCCGACGAATATCTTCATGTGACCGCGCGGAACGTTGGGGTCGTAGTCCAAGGGATGAAATGCGCTGAAGAATGTGCCACCTGAATTCCACGACGCCGCCAATGACTGAGTCTTGCGGCTCGCAAGGTTCATGCTGTGCCAGCCTCGTGCGAATTTTTCGACCGTCTGCGATTGAGACTCGGATGTTCCGGAGCCACTTCCATTGCGGTTCCTCGATCCAGTACCGGATTGCCCATTGACTTGAGGATTGAGCCCCGCCCCACCCGGCACAGATGGCGCGGCGGTCACGCGCGGATCGACCCATCGTGTCGGCCACATGTCCCGATTCGGGTTTGCGGGAATCTTGCCTTCGCCAGCACTTACTCTGGTCGAATCATCGGGTGCAGGCTCTCGGTCGCAGGTGTGAGGGTGATTTGGATCGCGCCTCCGGAAACTAGACGAGGGGGTGATCTTTCGGCCGACCTTGAAAGGTTCGATGATCACCGCGCTGACCGGCACGCCGCAATCCGCACAGACAAACGTGAGCGCGTTGTTGGCATCATGGGATGTCTTGAAATGCTTCTCGACCAGGCTGATCGAGATCAGATCGTCGACAAATCTGGCTGCAGCAGGAAATGAGGACTTCAGGCGTGCTTCTTCGTGCATGAATCGGGTAAGCGGGATGTTGATGCCATCATGCTAAGCAGCATTTCGATTTCGTCTCCATTTTTTGCGCTCGACAACTGCCACGCAGCAGTCGCAGGCCCAACGCCATTCCGCCGAGATGAATCACTTGCTGCCAAACGCGGCCAATCGTTCATTGTTTGATTAACACGCCGTTATCGACACATTGCCGCCGCCGCAGCGTCGCGCTACACCATCCGTCGTCGAGGTCACCTACCTCGACCGAGCATCACCGGAATGGCCGCTTCCGAGCCTGCCCGATGTCGCATTTGGTTTAGGGTTGTCCGGCACCTGTCCGTGCATGACGACGGTGCCGAGCACGACACGGCCTGAGGACGGGTGTTGGACAAGCCTCCATGGAGGAAACCCCGGAATGCACCTGTTGAGCCTGAGAAGACTACGAAGCTATGGGGATTCGAGATGCGTGAATCGAGGTGATGCAGTCGATGGGCCCAAGCATTCGTTCGACGACGTCGATGTGGCGCCGCAGATCGAACCAGCACGTTGGGTCGCTCGGTCCCATGGCCTGCGGCAAGGCCCTCGCGGGGCGTGTAGGCAAGACATCCTCTCATCGCCCTGGGACGAGATGACGACTGACGCTGCTGATGATCAGTGCTCATGGTGTCTGGGGCTGCTGAGGTGGTGCACGGATTGGTTGTCCGCGAGCGAAGGTCTGCACGATGCTCATCGGAGCACCGCAGTGCGGGTAAAAGAAACTTGGTCGCGCAGATTCAGGCTCGGCATCAACGTCCGAACTCTCCGTCGCCTTGTCGGTTGGCTGCAGTAGCAGTGCGCGAACGCATGTTAGGCCCTCCTGGCGATTGCCGTTGGCCAGGAGCCCGTAGTGGCGAATGCGATGGAAGCCGCCCGGCAGTATGTGCAGCAGGAAGCGGCGCATGAACTCATCGGCATCGAGCGTCATCGTCTTGTGGCGCGTTCGGCCCTTGGCTCGGTAGTCCTTCCAACGGAAGGTGACGCCACGTTCATCCATGGCCACGAGCCGGCTGTTGGAGATCGCCACGCGGTGGGTGTAGCGCGACAGATAGGCCAGCACCGCTTCGGGGCCGGCAAACGGGCGCTTGGCATAGACGACCCATTCACACTTGCGCAGCGGGGCGAGCCAGTCGGCGAAGGCGTGCTCATCAGGCCAGCGCCGCAGGCCTTGCAAGATAGCGCTCGCGGATCGCCTTGGCCGACCAGTAGGTCAGCGCCGCCACCAGGCCGGTCGGGTTGTAGCCCAGCCCCTGCGGGAAGGCCGACGCGCCGGGCACGAAGACGTTGTGCACGTCCCAGCTCTGCAAGTAGCGGTTGATCGCGCTGGTGCCCGGGTCGGTGCCCATGATCGCGCCGCCGTTGAGGTGGGTGGTCTGGTAGCTCGTCGTGTCGAAGTGCTCGCCGAAGTTCTTGACGAACACGCGCACCGCCTTCGGGCCCATCGCCTCGGCGATGCCGTGCATCTTCTCGGCCATGAAGCGGGTCATACGGACGTCGTTGTCCTTCCAGTCGAAAGTCATGCGCAGCAAGGGCAGGCCCCAGGCGTCCTTGTAGGTCGGGTCCAGGCTCAGGTAGTTGTCGTGGTAGCTCATGTGCGCGCCGTGCGCATCCATCGACATCGTGTGCGTGTAGTTGTCGGCAACGGCCTGCTTCCACGCACTGCCCCAGCCGGGCGCGCCCTCGGGCAGCGAGATGCCACTGATCGGCTTCACGCCAGCCTGGTTGACCCACATCGGCGAGCCGCCGACAAAGCCGAACGGGCCGTGGTCGAAGTTGTCGGCATTGAAGTCGTCGATCGCCACGCCGTTGCCGCCCGCGCCGATGAAGGGGTTGGCGTACACGTCCTTGTCGAAGAAGGCCTTGATCGTCGCCATGTTCTGATACGCGAAGTTGCGCCCGACGGTGCCTTTGCCGGTCGCCGGATCGTAGGGCGTGCCGATGCCAGACAGCAGCATCAGCCGCACGTTGTGGAACTGGAACGCGCAGATGACGACGATGTCCGCCGGCTGCTCCACCTCGCGCCCTTGCGCATCGACATAGGTAACGCCGGTGGCGGTGCGGCGATCGGCCGCGAGGTTCACGCGCAGCACGTGCGCATGCGTGCGCAGCTCGAAGTTCGGCACCTGGCGCAGCGCCGGCAGCACATTGACGTTGGGCGAGGCCTTCGAATAGTTGTAGCAAACATAGCCGCTGCAGTAGCCGCAGAAATTGCACGGCCCCATCTGGCAGCCGTACGGATTGGTGTACGGCCCGGAGGCGTTGGCCGACGGCAGGTCGTAGGGGTGATAGCCCAGCTTGCCCGCGGCATCGCCGAAGCGCTGTGCCGACACCGTGCGCTTTTGCGCGGGCAGCGGGAAGGCGTGCGATCGGTCGGCCGCGAACGGGTTGCCGCCCTTGCCTTCGCCCACTTTCTGGCCGGCCACGGTCCATGCGGTGCCCGAGGTGCCGAATACTTTCTCGGCGAAGTCGAAATGCGGCTCCAGCTCTTCGTAGCTGACGCCGAAGTCCTGGATCGTCATGCCCTCGGGAATGAACTTCTTGCCGTAGCGCTCTTCGTAGTGGCTGCGCAGGCGCAGCTCCGCAGGGTCGACGCGAAAGTGCACGCCCGACCAGTGCAGCCCCGCGCCACCAACGCCGGTACCGGGCAGGAAGGCACCCAGCTGCCGATAGGGCAGCGCCGTGTCGCTCACGCCGTGGCGAATCGTCACAGTCTCGCGCGAGATGTCCTGGAACAGCTTGCGGCGGATGTTGTAGGTGAGCTCGTCCAGCACCTTGGGGTAGATGCCGTCGGTGGCCGTGTCCTGCATCGGGCCGCGCTCGAGCGCGACCACGTTCAGGCCGGCCTCGGTCAGCTCCTTGGCCATGATCGCGCCGGTCCAGCCGAAGCCGACGATCACCACGTCGGCTTTCTTCATCGTGTTGCCGGCCATGCTCAGCCTCTCTGCCCACTCAAGGCCACGGGTGGCAGCGGGTATTTCACGTCGCGCTCGACCCAGTCCATGAAGTCGGCGCGCGCACCGGGAAACCCGATCAGCTTCCAGCCCGCAAGACCGCGGTTGCCGCCGTGCACCGGATCGGCGAAGAAGCCTTCGCGCACGTTCTGCAGCAGCATCGAGAAGAACAGCTGGGCCGGCACGGCTTCGAACACGGCCTTGCCCGATTCGATTTCGTGCAGCGCCGTGTCTTGCGCATCGGCTGCGAGTTGCACGAAGGATTTGCCTTGCGCCTTCTGCACGAAGCCGTTGGCGGCATCGATTCCCAGCCGATAGATCTGCTGCGGCGTGAGCTGGGACTGATAGCCCATCGTGGCCGGCGCGTCGGCGTTGAACGGCCCTTGCATGTACCAGAGCTTGCCGGTGGCCCAGGCCGTGTCCATCTGCCGGTCGATGTACTCGGGCACGCCGGCTTCCACCGCTCCCGGGCCCGATGCATCGTTCGGAATCAATCGCGCGCTGGCGGCGTTGACGAAGGCCCATTCGCCTGCGGTGAAGAAGCGCGGCGAATAGGTGCTCGGTGCCGGGTTGCTCGCGGCCGCTTCGCCTTGCGCGGCCGTCGCCTGCCGGGTGTCGCACCCGGGAAGCACCGCGACGGCGAGGGTGGCGGCGCCCAAGCCCTTGAACAACTGGCGCCTCGATGACGGTGGTTGCGATGAGTCCGGTGCGGTCACGGGCGTGCTCCTGTCTGGGTTCATGAGGCGATCGGTCAACGCGCGGGAGCGGCCTGCGCGGACCGCTCCTTCTCGATGGCGCTGCGGATCGCGCCGACTTGCGCGGCCTGCACGGCCGAAGCCTTGTTGCCCCAGCTCTGGCGCGTGAAGCTCGCGAGCTGTGCCACTTCGTCGTCCGACAGACGCCAGCCGAAGCCGGGCATGCCGAGCTCCGATGGCGCGACGCGCGTGGCGGGCAATTTGCTGCCCTCGAGGATCAGGCGAATCACCGAGCTCGGGTCACCAGCCAGCACGGTGGAATTGCCGGCGATGCGCGGAAACACCTGCGCGTAGCCCAAGCCGTCGCTGCGATGGCAGGCCGCGCAGTTGTCGACGTACAGCTCGGCGCCGCGCGTCGAGTTGACGCCCTGCCACAGCGCCTTGGCGGTCGCAGGGTCGGCATTGAACGACGATGGCGAGTGCGCCGAGGGTGGCAGCGCCTTGAGGAATGCGGCAATCGCCTTCAGGTCGTCGTCACTCAGGTGCTGCGTGCTGTGCACGATGGCATCGTTCATCGCACCGCCGACCACTGCATGCGATGCATTGCGCGCGCTGCGCAAGGTCGAGACGATGTCGGCGGCCGACCAGGCGCCCAGTCCGTCCGCCGGATTGCCGCGCAGGTTCACCGCCACCCATCCGTCGATGAGCGGACCGCCGGCCAGGTACTCGGGGCTGGACTCGTCCAGCGCCTTCTCCTGCATCGTTGGCGCGCGCGGCGTATGGCAACTGCCGCAATGCCCCAGGCCCTGCACCAGATATGCACCGCGCGCCACCGACATGTCGGCATAGCGGGCGGCGTCGAAGGTCACGGCATCCGGCTGCGGCGCGAATGCCTTGCGCCACAGCGCCATCGGCCAGCGCATCGACAGCGGCCAGGGAATGCCGCGTGGATGCGCCTGGGATTGGGCCGGCGCCACGCCGTGCATGAAAAAGGCATACAGCGCGCGGACGTCGTCGTCGCTCATGCGCGCATACGACGGGTAAGGCATCGCGGGGTACAGCGAATCGCCGTCGATCCGGATGCCGTGGCGCACCGCGCGATCGAAGTCGGCGAGCGTGTAGTTGCCGATGCCGCTGTCGCGATCGGGCGTGATGTTGGTGCTGTACATCGCACCGATGGGCGAAGCCAGCGGCAGCCCGCCGGCGAATGGCGCTCCGCCCGGTGCCGTGTGGCAGGCCACGCAATCGCCGGCCTGGGCCAGGTAGCGGCCCTTGTCGATGAGGGCTTTCGAATTGCTGTCGGACGCGGCGGCGATCGCCCGCGTGGCCGTGGGCCACAGCGCAAGAATCAGCACCGCGCCGATGACGAGGACGGTGATGCCGGCGAAGGCCCACAGAAACTTCTTCACCATCGTTGCATTCTCCTTGCAATGCCAACCGTCGTTGAGCAGGTGCCGCGTCAGACGATACGCGTCTCGAGCTCGCCCAGGCCGTCGATCCATACCTTCGTCACATCGCCGCGCTTCAGGAAGACGCCGCTTTCCATGCCGACACCCGCAGGGGTTCCGGTCAGGATCACGTCGCCGGGATACAGGTCGGTGCGCTCGCTCAGGTGGGCGATTTGCTCCGCGACGTTGTACAGGTGGTTGCTCGTGTTCGAATCCTGACGGATTTCGCCGTTGACCCACAGCTTGATGTGGAGATTCTCCGGCGAACCGACGAACTCGGCCGGCGTGAACACCGGCCCGAGCGGGCACGAGCCGTTGAAGGACTTGTGGCCGATCCAGTCGTATCGGAACGGGGAGCTGGGGTCGGCCTTGTCGCGCACGAAATGATCGCGCGCCGACAAGTCGTTGGCGCACATGTAGCCGGCCACGTGGTCGAGCGCCGACCCGACCGTCACGCCCGACGCGTGGCGGCCGATCACGACGGCCAGCTCCGCCTCCCAGTCCAGACGCTGCGTGCGGGCAGGGAACGCCACCTCGCCACGATGGCCCGACAGATTGGCGGCGCCTCCCTTGAGGAAGTGCCAGGGCGCGATCCCCACGCCCTTGGGGTCCAGCACCAACTTCATGTTGAAGGCACTGCTCATGGCCGCCACGTGGTCGCGGTAGTTCGCCCCCGCCGCGTAGATGACGCCGGGACGTGTCAGCGGCGCGAGCAACGTGAGCTGTGCCGCGTCGAGGGCCGCATCGCTGAAGACCGCGGCATCTTCGGCCACCGCGTTCGCCAGTCTTCGCAACGCCGACTGCGACGTCTCCCAGCGCTGCAGCAAGTCGTCGACCGATGACCGGGCCAGTGTCGCTTGGCCTGTACGGTCCGCCACACCAGCAAGAGACAGCCAGGCATTGCCGACCACGATCCCGGCGTGCGGCGCCCTGCCCGATCCATAGGTGAACAACTGGTACTTCAAGCGCCTACTCCTCGATGACGAAACCGGAGGCCTTCACAACGCCCGCCCAGCGTTGCAGGTCCTCCCGGATGAGGGCGGACACGCGCTGCCGCGCCATGGACTTCACGGCAATGCCGAACTTCGCGAAGCCTTCGGCGATCGCGTCGGTCTTCAACGCCTCGCCAATCGATTTCTCCATCCCGGCAAGAACGGGCTCCGCGGTGCCCGCGGGCGCGAAGACGCCGATCCAGCTCTGCACCAC
This sequence comes from Variovorax sp. YR566, assembly GCF_051992195.1. Taxonomy (NCBI): domain Bacteria; kingdom Pseudomonadati; phylum Pseudomonadota; class Betaproteobacteria; order Burkholderiales; family Comamonadaceae; genus Variovorax; species Variovorax sp. YR566. Next base: position 438,047 of record NZ_CP197093.1, read on the forward strand.
GACATCGTGGTAGCCCGCTTCGCGCAGCGTCGGCGCGTCGGGCAGGAATCGCGAGCGTTCGGGACCGGTCGTCGCCAGCACGCGCAGCTTGCCGCTCCCCAGCTGCGGCAACACTTCGGCCACCGGGTTGATGCTTGCAGGGACCTGGCCTCCCAGGAGATCCTGCACCGCTTGCGTTCCTCCCTTGTAGCCCACATGCGTGAGTTCGACCTTCGCCGCCGCGGCCAGCATGACGCCGGTGAAGTGCGGCGTCGATCCGGGGGCGGGCGAGGCGTACAGCGCCTGCTTCGGGTTCTGCCGGCACCATTGCAGGAACGCCCCGACGCTCGTCACCTCCCTGGGCGCGGCCGGGCCCACGCACAACGCGAACTCGGACACGCCACACATCGCCACGGGCACGAAGTCCTTCAGCGGGTCGTACGTCAGCTTGCGGTACAGGTAGGGATAGACCGTGAGCGGAAAGTCGGGCGTGACGACGATCGTGCCGCCGTCGTTCCTCGCGCGCGCCACCGCATCGAGCGCCAACCGGCCGCCCGCGCCGGCCCGGTTCTCCACGATCGGATCGAAGCCGCTCATCTGGCGCGCCACCAGGCGCGCGATCACATCGGTAGCCCCGCCTGGGGAATAACCGACATACACGTGCAAGGGGTTGGCCGCGAAGGTCGGCAGCACGCTGCCTGCCGCGACGGCACCTGCGCATTGCAAGATCGCCCGGCGTTGAAGTTGAAAGGTCATGGGTGTGTGAAAGGCGGGGTCTGGTGCAATCGCCTCGTCTCCTTGTAGTCGCGTGATTCTGAAACGCACCTTTTCATCAATCCATATCGAATGAATGATTCGAAGGTATAGATGAAATTTATACTTTTGCAATGAAGGACCTGAACCTGCTCTATGTGTTCGAGGCCATGTGGCGCGACCGCTCCGTGACGGTGTCGGCGGAGCGGCTCGGATTGACGCAGGCCGCCGTCAGCGCCTCGCTGAAGCGGATTCGCGAAGCGTACGGCGACAAGATGTTCACGCTCGCGGGCCGGCGCATGGAGCCCACGCCGCTGGCCGAGGAACTGGCGCCGCAACTGCTCGATGCGCTGGCCATGGTGCGCAAGACGCGCGCCGAGCGCGGACGCTTCGACCCCTCGACCGCGCACCGCATGTTCACGGTCAGGACCCGCGACATCGGCGAGGTGGTGTGCTTTCCCCGCATCCTTGCCGCGCTCGGGCAATCGGCACCGGGACTTCGCCTGCGCACGCTGTTTCGCTCGATTCCGGAAACCATGAGCGCCATGGCCGCGGGGCAGATCGACTTCGCGCTCGGCTTCCTGCCCTCGCTCGAGGCAGGCATTCACAGCCGAATGCTGTTCAGGCAGAACTACGTGTGCGTCATGCGGGAAGACCATCCGCTGGCCGGCGTCAGGCTCACGGCTAGGCGATTCGCCGAAAGCGAACACCTGCTGGTCGAGTACTCAGGCAGCGGGCACGCGGTTCTCGAGCGCGCGCTCATCGAAGCCGGTGCCCGCAACCGCATCAAGGTGCGGCTGCCGCAATACCTGGCCGCGCCCCACTTCGTGATCGGCTCCGACCTGCTCTGGTCCGTGCCCGCGATGCTTGCCGAGACGCTCAGCGCGCACTTCCGGTTCGCGATCAAGCCGCACCCGCTGCCGCTGCCTCATTTCGAGGTCGCCCTGTACTGGCACGACCGCTACCACCGAGACCCCGCGAACAAATGGCTGCGCGATTTCATCGTGCAGCAGTTCGCGGCGGACGGCGGCGCGGTTACTTGGCCAGATGCTCCTGCAGGAACTCGATGAAGCGCTGCGTCTTCGCCGGCAGCAAGCGGGTTTCGGTCAGGGCATAGACCGGTATCGGCTTGCCCTCCCAGTCGGGCAGTATCCGGCGCAGCCGGCCGGCCGCCAGGTCTTCGGCGGCGATCTCCACGGGCAGCAGGATCACGCCCAGGTCCAGCGTGGACAGGCGCCGAAACATGCCGACGCTGTTGACATGGAAGCGCCCCCCGACTTCGACCTCGACGGTCTCGGCACCTCGGTGCAGTGCCCATTTGCCGGCCTTGGGAAAACCCAGGCACTCGTGCTGCGCCAGGTCGGTGGGGTGCGTGGGCTCGCTCGATAGCTCGAGGTAGCGGGGCGACGCATAGGCCTGCACCGAAAGGCGAGCCAGCAGCCGGGCGATCAGGTTCGAATCCGCTGACTCGCCCATGCGGATGGCCACGTCGAACGGCTCGGTGACCAGGTCCACCCGCCGCGGCGTGAGGTCGAGATCGAAGGTGATGCCCGGGTAGCGGCGGGCAAATTCCACGATCAGCGGCGCCATGTAGATCATGGCGAAGTCCACCGGCAGCGACGCGCGCAGCACGCCGCTGGGCTGCGCCAGCATCTCCCCCAACTGCTCGTGGGCGATGCGGGCTTCGTCGACGATGCGCCTGCAGCGCTCGTAGTAGAGCTGCCCGGCTTCGGTCAGCTCGACCTTGCGCGTCGTGCGATGCAGGAGCCGCAGGCCGATGGCCTTCTCCAAGGCACTGATTCGCCTGGACAGGGTCGAGTTCGGCACGCCCGTGGCATCGGCCGCACGGCGAAAGCTCAGCGTGCTGGCGACCTCGACAAACAAAGCCATGTCATTCAGCAGCTCCATTTTATTGCGCCATTTTTGGATCAATGATTGCCATTTTACCGTATTTATCTCTCCCTTAGATTAATCAAAGATACGTCCATCGCAAGCACACGCCCCAAGGAATTTCCCATGAGCCAACTGTTCACCCCCGTTCGCATCGGCCGCTACATCGCGCCGAACCGTCTCGTCATGGCCCCGATGACCCGCTCCCGCGCCGACGGCGACGGCGTTCCCAGCGACCTGACGGTCGCCTACTACGCCCAGCGCGCCAGCGCCGGCCTGATCATTTCCGAGGGCGTGTTTCCGTCCGCCATGGGCAAGGGCTACGTGCACACGCCCGGCATCGAAACCGAGGCCCAGGTGGCGGCCTGGAAGAAGGTGACCGAGGCCGTGCATGCGCGCGGCGGGCGCATCTTCATGCAGCTGATGCATTGCGGCCGGGTGTCGCACCCTTCGCTGCTCGACGGCGCCACGCCCGTGGCGCCTTCGGCCATCAAGCCTGAAGGCCAGGCGTGGACGCCTGCCGGCCAGGTCGACTTCGTCACGCCCCGCGAGCTGAGCCTGCTCGAGATCGCCGACGTCATCGAAGACTATCGCCAGGCCACCCGCCGCGCGCTTGAGGCCGGCTTCGACGGCGTGGAGCTGCACGCAGCCTCCGGCTACCTGCCCGAACAGTTCCTCTCGTCGGGCAGCAACCAGCGGCAAGACCTGTACGGCGGCTCTGTCGAAGGCCGCGCCCGCTTCGTGCTCGACGTGCTGGATGCGATGGCCGTTGAGGCCGGTGCCGACCGCGTCGGCATCAAGATTTCGCCGGAGATGAACTACAACAGCATCACCGATGCTGCGCCTCAGGAGACCTATGCCTACCTGATCGACCAGCTGCGCGGCTGGGGACTGGCCTATCTGCATGTCGCGCTGTTCGGTGCGAAGTTCGACTACCACGCACTGTTGCGTCCGCGCTTCGAAGGTGCGTACCTTATCGGCGGTGGCCTCACGCAAGACAGCGCCGAGGGTGCACTGTACGAAGGCAAGGCCGACGCGACTGTGTTCGGCAGCGCCTTCCTCGCGAACCCCGACCTGCCCGAGCGCTTCCGCGTGGGCGCTGCGCTCAACGCAGTCGACCGCACCACCTTCTTCGCGCCGCCTACCGCCAAGGGATACATCGACTATCCGGCGCTGGCCGTGGCCGAAGCCGCCTGAGGCAAAGCGTCATGACGATCACTGCCCGCATGCAACGCGCCAACCGGGGAAGCCACTTCAGGGCCTACAGCCTGCATGGCGCCGAACCGGCGCTGATGGACCCCTTCCTGGGCATCGACCACGCCTGGATGAGCGCACCCACGTTTCCGCCGCATCCACACGCCGGCTTCTCCGCGGTGACTTACCTGTTCCTCGATTCGGAGACCGGCATTGCCAACCGCGATTCGCAAGGCAACAGCACGCTGATCCAGCCGGGCGGCCTGCATTGGACCGCCGCCGGGCATGGCGTGATCCACGAAGAGAACCCGGCCGTGCCCGGAAGCACCGTGCACTTGCTGCAGATCTTCGTCAACCTCCCCGTTGAGCGGCAAGGCGCCGCGCCCTTCGCGCTCAGCCTCGCCCCGCAGGACGTGCCGGTGGTCCAGCGCCCCGGTGCACGCGTGCGCATTCCCTTCGGCAGCTTTGGCGGCGTGCACTCCCCGCTGACGCCGCCCACCGATGTCACCCTGCTCGACATCTCGCTGGAAGCAGGCGCCGAGCTGGTGCTGCCGTTGGCCGTGGGACAGCGAGCTTTCGTCATGCCGATCTTCGGCAGCGCGGAAATCGATGGCGAGAGCTTCAGCCTCGACAACCTCGGCGTCCCGATTCTTCCTGCCGCGAACGAAGCGACGACGCACACGCTCGTCGCCAAGTCGGATGGAGCCAAGGTCGCCGTGTTCATCGGCGAACCGTTGCACCAACCCGTGTTTTCGAACGGCCCCATGGCTTTTGCGAGCCCGAAGAGCCTGACCGCGGCAGCCGCCGCCTATCACCGTGGCGACCTGGGAACGCTCTAGCAGGCCGCCACACCCTCGGGGCATGTGCCCCATTTACTTCCCAGGAGATCCACCATGAAGATTGAACGATTCACCGCCGACAACACCGCCTTGCTGCTGATCGACCATCAGGTCGGCACGATGCAACTGATCAAGAACATCGACAGCGAGCTTGCAGCTAAGCAATCGATCGCGCTGGCCAAGATGGCGAAGATCCTCAACATCCCGACCGTGATCACGTCCAGCCAGGAAGATCACGCCCAGGGCCCGATCCTTCCGAAGATCGCAGAGATCCTGCCCGAAGCGCACGCGGCACGCATCAAGCGCCCCGGCGTGGTCAACGCCTGGGCCTACCCCGACTTCCGCAACGCCGTGCTCGCCACCGGGCGCAAGAACCTGATCATGGCGGGCGTCACCACCGACGTGTGCCTGATCTTCCCGTCCATCGACGCCGCGCAAGAAGGCTTTGCCGTTCAGGCCGTGATGGATGCTTCGGGTTCGCCCAGCGATCTCTCTGAAGAGTTCTCCCGCCAGCGCATGCACGATGCAGGCGTGGTGCTCACCGCCACCAACACGCTCATGGCGGAAATCGCGCAGGACTGGTCCACGCCCGCCGGGCAGCAGCTGATCGGCTTGTTGTTCAGCGACGTGTTCCCGGCCCTGGGCGCCGGCATCGTCTGAACCACGCCTGAAGACCGCGACATGCACCGCCCATCGCATGGACCGCATCCGGTAGTGCTTGTCCTGGTCAGCGCCTTGATGCTGGCCGGATGCTCGTTCGGGAATCTCAAGCCGTCGTCCACCCTTGGCGACCCCGCAAGTCTGTCGGCGAAAGACGCGCTGGGCGGCATCTCGGTTTCCGACGCCCGCTGGCCACAGGAAAAGTGGTGGAAGGCATTCGGCGACGATCAGTTGAATCTGCTGGTCGAAGAAGCCCTGGCCGATGGTCCAGGTTTGCGCGGTGCTGCTGCGCGTGTTCGCCAGGCTGAAGCGCTGCAAGGCCTGGCCCAGGCCCAACGAATGCCCCATGTCGACGCCAATCTGGCCAGTACGCGCGAGAGGTTCAGTGAACACGGCATCACGCCCTCCCCGGCCGCCGGCACCTGGCAGACGGTCAACCAGGGCACGCTCAATGTCGGCTACGAGCTGGATTTCTGGGGCAAGAACCGAGCTGCCGTCGAAGCGGCATTGGGCCGTCTGAAGGCGGTGGAAGTCGATCGCTACGCAACCGAGCTCATGCTGTCCTCGGCCATCGTCCAGGCCTACATCGAGCTGCAGCAGGGCTGCGAACAGCTTGCGATCGAACAGAAGATGCTCAGGCAGCAGGAGCAGATTCTTTCGCTCACGCGTCGGCGCTTCGAGGCCGAGCTCGACTCCCAGATCGACATCAAGCAGGCACAGGCATCCATTCCCGCCACGCGCGCCAGGATCGCAGCATTGGGCGAATCCATGGAGCTGAGCCGCAACAAGCTTGCAGCCTTGCTCGGCAAAGGGCCGGACCGGGGACGCGCGATCGCCACGCCCCGGCTCCAGCGCCCCGACACGGTGACCATTCCCAGTGTCTTGCCGGCAGAGCTTCTCGGCCACCGCCCCGATGTCGTTGCCCAGCGCTGGCGCGTGGAGGCTGCGAGCCACGAGATCGAAGGTGCCAAGGCGCGCTTCTATCCGAACGTCAACCTATCTGCCTTCGTGGGCCTCCAGAGCCTGGGCTTCGCCGCATTCACGGACAGCGGCAACCGCATCCTGGGCGTGGGGCCCGCCATCAGCCTGCCCATCTTCGAAGGCGGGCGGCTGCGCGCCAACCTGGCTTCGCAGAACGCCGCCTACGACCTCGCGGTGGAAGACTACAACCAGACATTGGTCAATGCGCTGCACGACATCTCCGACCAGTTGTCCTCGATTCGCTGGTTGCGCGAACGAATCGATCAGCAGCAAGACGCCGTGAAGACTTCGAACGAAGCCGCGGAGCTGGTCAACAAGCGCTACGCCGCGGGGCTGGCCACCTACATCCAGGTGCTCTCCACGCTGACGGATGCACTCGCCCAGCAGCGCCAGCTCGTCCAGCTTCAATCCCGCGGCCTTGCGCTGGAGGCCAATCTCTGCCGCGCCCTGGGCGGTGGCTATGTCCCGGCTTCGTCCGGCCATGGCACCGACAGATAAGGAGTCCACATCCGTGAATCAAAGTGTCCATCCCAATCCCGCACCGCCCCCACCCAACGCGGCGGGTGATACCGGCGACAAGAAGATGCCCTTGCGACTTCAGACGCGCGGCAAGGTGGCGCTCGCCGTCGCCCTGGTCCTCCTGGTCGCAGGAATCGCGTGGTACGGCCTGCAACGCAACACCGAGCGCACCGAAGATGCCTACGTGGACGGCAATGTCGTGCAAGTGACCTCCCAGATCGGCGGCACCGTGACGGCCTTTGCGGCGGACAACACCGACCATGTGAAGGCGGGCACGTTGCTCGTCACGCTGAACCCCGTCGACCAGGAAGTCCGCCTCGAGCGCGCCAAGACAGAGCTGGCCAAGGCCGCGCGGGTGGCCAGGACGCAGTATTCGCAAGTCCAGCAGTTGCGCGCCGAAGTGGCGCAGCGGCAGAACGACGTGCTCAAGACCAGGGCCGACCTTGCACGCCGTTCCAAGCTCGCTCCCAGCGGCGCGGTCTCTCGCGAAGAGATCAGTCACGCGGAAGACGTGCTGAAAAATGCCGAGGCCGCATTGACCGCCGTGAACCAGTCGCTGGCACAACGGCGTGCCATGGTCGATGGCACCAGCCTCAGAACGCACCCCGATGTGCTGACCGCCGCCACGAACTTGCGCGATGCATACATTGCACGCGTGCGCACGTCCATTCTTTCTCCCGTGGACGGCACCGTCGCCAAGCGCAGCGTGCAACTGGGCCAGCGCATCAATCCAGGTGTGGCACTGATGTCCGTCGTCCCGCTGGACGAACTGTGGGTCAATGCCAATTTCAAGGAATCGCAGCTCGAGCATCTGCGCATCGGACAGTCCGCCGAGCTGACGGCCGACGTCTATGGCCGCAACGTGGTCTACCACGGGAAGATCCTCGGCCTGGATGCCGGAACCGGCAGCGCCTTTGCACTCCTGCCTGCCCAGAACGCGACGGGGAACTGGATCAAGGTCACGCAGCGCGTTCCGATCAGGATCGCCCTGGACCCCAAGGAGATTGCACGACAACCGCTGCGCATCGGACTGTCGATGCGCGTTTCGGTGAACACGAGCGACCACGGTGGAGAAATGATCCGCAAGGACGTTGCGCCGAATTTCGTCTACAAGACCCAGGTCTACGACCATGAATTGAGAGACGCCGACGCCATCGTGGAGGCGGTCATCCGGGCCAACGAAGGGCAAGTGCTGGCAGCGGAAAAATAATGGACCTGCTCGTGTACAGAAAACATGCCGCGCTGCTGATCACGGTCTGCCTGCTCTGCGCTCTCGAATTCCTGCAGACCGGCATGCTCGCATTTGCCTCAGTCCCGATCCGCGGCGAGATCGATGCCAGCCCCGAGGAGTACAGCCTCGTCGCCGCGCTCTACGCCTGCGTTGCGGTGGTCGTGATCTCCAAGCAGCGGTGGCTGACCGAACGGCTGGGATGGCGCAGCTACATGATCGGCTCGATCGGCGTCTATATTGCGGGCGCCCTGGTGTGCGGCATGAGCCACGACCTCGGCACATTCGCCACGGGGCGGGTCGTCATGGCATTGGGCGGTGCATCGTTCATGACCACGTCGCGGATCATGGTCAACCTCATTCCACCGGGTCCGGGCCGATTCGTCGGGATCAAGGTCTTTGCCGTGGGCCTGGCCAGCGGCACGGCTGCGGCACCGCTGATTTCATCCATGGCAGTCACGCACGACACCTGGCAGGCGATCTTCTGGGTTCTCATTGCCGGCTCGGTGGTTGCCGCCGCGCTCTCCCTCCAGTTTCTTCCCAAAGATCCGTCGCCCGAGCACGAGCGCACGAGAACCAGCCCTGCGCGCCTGCTTCTGCTGACGTTCGCATCGTTCTTCGTTCTCTTCGTCCTGCAACGCTCCTACTACGACTTCTACAGCGACACCGGCATCATGCTGGTGTTCGCAGCGCTGGCCGCGTTTTCGCTCTACACCTACTTCCATGTCGAACACAGCCATGAGCGGCCCCTGCTGAAGATCCGGCAGCTCATGACCTCCCGCTACGTGGCGGGCGTGGCCCTGTTCTCTTTCAGCTATGTGATCCTGGGGGCCAACAGCTACATCGTGCCGTTGTTCCTCCAGGCGGGCCTGGGCTATTCCTGGGAGACCATCGGCCAGTTCCAGTCCATGGGGCTCGTCGCTTCATTGCTGACATGGCTGGTGATGCTCCGGTTGCTGCCCAGGCACCCGGCACCGAAGAAGTTCTTCGTCGCGGGATTCTTGTCGCTCGCAGCCTTCGGCTGGCTGCTGTCGTCGCTCGCGCCGGTTGCGGACATGTGGCGGCACATCCTTCCTGCGCTGGCCTTGAACGGGTGCTTCGTGATGCTGGTGCTGGCGACGACCGCCATGCAGACCTTCCGCGACGTTGCCGGCGAAGACACGCTCTTTGCCAATGCCCAGCAGGTCAAGAACATGCTGGGCCAGATCGCCATGGCGATGGGCACCAGTGTTGCGACCGTTTTCATGCAGTGGAGAAGCACCGTGCAGTACGGCTCGCTGAACATTCGGCTGACCGATCACGACCCGATCTTTTCGCACCAGCTGCAACAGCTGAGCCAGTTCTTCTCGCTGTCGCACGAGTCCGGCCAGGCCGCTCAAATGGCACTGGCCGTGCAGGCGCAGCAGATCGGCCAGCAGGCTTCGCTGATGGCGGGCATCGAGTACTTCTGGATCGTGATCTGGGTCGCGGCGCTCGCGCTGGTGGTCTCCATGTTGCAGCGGGTCTTCCGATGAGCAGGGATTCCTTTCCTTCCGGCGTCTCGCTCTCGCAGGAGCGCGTGCCGCAGATCGTCGTTGTCGGCGCATCCCTCGCAGGCCTCACGCTGGCGCTCGCCTGTGCGACGAGGGGCGTGCCTGTTCATGTGGTCGAGCGTTCTGCCCGGCGCGTGCACGGTGGCGACAGCCTGAGCATCGATCTTACTGCGCTCGCAGCGACCGTGGGCCACGACCCGCGTGCGCACCCGGTCCTGCCCGTCGTGCCCGCCTATCGCGATCTGACGACCTGGCCGGCGCTGTACGCGTGGTTGCGTGACCGGGCTGCCGAGACGCCTGGCATCACCCTCGAAGAAAACAAGACCGTCGTATCGGTCACAGACCTTGGCGACAGGGCCCAACTCTCCTTTTCGGATGGAACGCAGAAGGTTGCCGATGCGGTGATCGGCGCGGACGGGTATCACAGCATCGTTCGCCGCACGATTGCGCCGGACACTCCGTTTGCCCGCTATGCCGGCTATGTCGTGTGGCGGGGGCTGATCGAAGAACAGGCGCTGGTGCGTCCTGTCCCCTGGCCATCGAACGGCGGACTATGGATCGAGTTTGTCGACGGATACCGTCTGGTCGCCGCGGTGCTTCCCGGCCGTGACGGCTCGACGGACATCGGGCGGCGCCAGGTCACGTTCGCATGGTTCGATGTGCACCGCGAGGAGTTGCTCCGCCGCACCCATCGCCTGACGGCGGACGGCCACATCGTGGGAACGCTCGGACGCGGAACGATCGACGAAGATGTCCGCGCGGAATTGCTGGCGCTCATCCCACAGGTCTGGCCGCAGACATGGGCGGAGGCGGTGGCTGTCGGCGTGCGTTCGACAGACGTGCTGAGCGGCGCCCCCATTGCCGAATACGAACCGCAGCGGTTGGCACGCGGCGCGCTGGCGATCGTTGGCGACGCCGCCCACGTCGTTTCACCCATGACCGGACGCGGCTTCGCGACCGGGGTGGAAGATGCGGCGGTGCTGGCCCGAATGCTGGCGCAGCGGCGTGCGAACGAACCCGCTTCCGCTGCCCTGGCCCGCTACGAGGCCGCGCGATTGCTCTTTGTTCGCGCGCTGGTCACCCATTCGAGGCGGATCAGCGCCGAGTATCTTCGCTATGCCGCAGCGGCTTGAGCCCGACCGCCCAACGGCCGGCTTACCGCGCGCGGTAAGCCGCGCGAACACGATGTCCTTCACCATCGGCTCGAACGGCACCGAAAGACTGACGATGCACCCTTCGCGATCAGTCAAGAAAGTGACGGCAAGCCAGTCGGGCAGCAGCAGTTGCAACCCCTGCGGCAACTCGAAAGTCTCATGGTGCCGGTGGACCATGGCGACGCGCAGGCCGCGCCACGACCAGCGCAATGCGCCACCCTGCTCCTTGATCGACATCAGGCCGTAGGCCGGGTGCTCGTAGCTGCCAGCGTAGGCCGCAAGGTCGTGTGCCGGTTGCGTCTTCGTGCGATGGAGCTCCTCCTGCGCGGCCTTGCCGGCCTGCACCTGGGCCAGGGCTTGTTCCCGCTGCTTGCGGCCGCGGCCGCGCCAGTCGATCGGCTCGCGGCCACGCAGCCGGTCGATGACCTGCCAGGTCAGCGTTCTGGCCACCCCTTCGTTAGGACTGCGGTTGGTTAAGACCGCGACCCCGATGCCGAAGTCCGGCACGAGGGTCGATGTCCCTTCTGGATATCGGTCTGTCGAAAGCTGCGGAATAGCGGATTGATCGCGCGCAGAGGGTTGTGCGATGCGGGCGAGGGAGCACCCTATACGTCGCCCTGCGCCTGGGGCGCATGCCCGACCGGGGCGGCGAAATTCTAGCTATGCGCTGCCGCTGCGGTAAGTCCAATGAACTTGGCTTCCGATCCGGCAACTCACAGCAAGCTTGGAATTTTGCGCTTGCTCACTGGCCGGATGTACTTCGCCAAGGTCACGTCCGACTTGTGCCCCGTCTGCTCGCGTATCTGCCATGGCGCCATGCCGACGAGCGCCGCTTCCGTGCAGTAGCCCGCGCGCAGACTATGACCGGAGACCGCCTTGGTGGCGGCGGCACCATGCACGCGCTTTACGGAACGCTTGACGACCAGTGCGACGGACTGCGACGTGAGTCCCTTGGTGCCGACGAGATTGTCGTGCCGGCTGACCCACCGGAACACCGAGCCGCGGTCGATGCCCGAAAGGGTCAGCCATTGTTCGAGCGCCGCGACCGGACACCGCTCACTGTCCTTCGCGTGCGGAATCCACACGGTGCGCCCGACGCCCTCTTGGTCCGTCTTAGATCGCGGAAGGTTAATCTCCACGCCCTGCTCGAAGCGCGTGATGTCGGCGCACTGGATTGCTACCAGCTCGGAACGCCGCAGTGCCCCGGCAAAGCCAACCAACAGCAACGCCCGGTCGCGTGTCGCCTTCAAGGGCTTCTGCCGGTTGACCATGACCAGCATCTCCAGCAGGTCGGTCTTCACTAGCGCCTTCACGCGCCGTTGCGCCACGCCGAAGGTGCGCCGAATACCCTGCATGGTGCGCTTGACTAGGGCCTGTTAACACAAACGAAGTCCGTCGGCGATCAGCGCGAAGCTGATGAAGCCGACGAACATCACGTCGAGTTTCTCGAAGCGAGAGAAGATGCGGCGATAGCCCTTCAGGCGCCGGAACAGTCGCTCCACCTCGTTGCGGCGTTTGTACATCTCACGGTCGTACTCCCAGGGCTGGAGCCGGGTCTTCACGGGGATGAAGCCCAGATCGAGCGCGAGTTGCCGGGTCTCATTGCCTTCATAGGCGCGGTCCATGAGCAGATGTAGCGCTCGATCCGGCGCGCCCAGGCGGCTGAGCAGTGCGCGCCCTGCAGGCGCATCGTGCACTTGGCCCGGTGACAGCAAGAACGTTACGGCCGTTCGAGCATCCGCGGCAACCATATGAATCTTGGTGGTCCACCCGCCTCTGGATCTTCCGATCGACTGGGGGCCGTTTTTTTTAACGCCCCCGTGCCATCGGGATGCACCTTCACGATGGTGCTGTCCAGCGACACGGCCTCGATTCTGATACGCACGACTTGGGCTTGCTGAAGCTCTGCGAAGACGCGGTCCAGCACGCCGCTCTTGGACCAGCGGTTCATGCGCGTGTAGATGGTGTGCCAGTTGCCAAAGCGCTTGGGCAGGCCGCGCCACTTGCAGCCGTGCTCGGCGACATACAGGATTGCGTTCAACACACTCAGATTCGACAGGCTGACATTGCCCCGCTGAAGGGGCAGGCAGTGCTCGATCTGAGCGAACTGGGCTTGAGTGATCTCCATGCATGAAGTGTCTCGCATCCCTCATGGTTGGCTCAATTAGTGTTAACACGCCCTAGTTCGTCTGCCCGTGAGGCGACCGTCGACTTTGCCAGTGGCTCAGAGGCCGGCAACGCAACTTTCGGCCTAGCAAGGCATAGGGGTTCAGTGGTAGTTGTCCTGTCTTTGATGCCGGATTGTCGAAACGACAACCGCTTGTTGATCGACGATATGAAAGAGGGCGACGTACCCCGATGAACCGAACGGAATCACCAATTCTCTCTCTAGGCGGTCGTCGAAAGCGATCCTGCAAGTGAACGGGTTGGACTCCAAGATCCGAAACTCTCGCTGGATCGCTTGCAAGGCACGCTCAGGGAGGTCCCAGTCGCTGTGTTTCAACGCAGCCTCGGGGAGGAAGCTTTCAAGTCGTTGCAGGTCCTCGAGCGCTTCGCGCGTTAGCCCGACGACGAAGCTCACGACCGACGCTTCGAATTTTTAGCGCCGACGTGCGCGGCCACGCGAGCCTTTTCTAGCCGAGAAGTCATTCCACTCAGAACATCCTCTGATGAGTAGAACTCGCCGGTCTCCAGCGCGCGTGCCAGCGAGGAGCGCCCACGCGCTACGAAATCCTGCTGAGCCTTTCGACGGCGAGCGGCGTCGATCGCTGCTTGCTCGACGAAATGGGAGGGGGTCTCACTATTCAACAGGGCGCTCTCGATCTGCTCGCGAACGAGAGCGGCAACACGGATTGGGGGAAGTTGTGCCGTCTTCATTTCCCCAGCGTAGTGCATTTGCTATGCAGGCTTCATCCGAATCCAAGACTGATCTCAAAAAGCGCGGTGGGCACATGTTCGGTTTTGGGTTTGGAGCCGGTTCAACACTTCGCTGTAGATCGTGGATGTGGAACCCCGCACCCGGCTCGTCTGCGCGAGGGCAATTTCACCGACTCGCAGACGGCTGTTTTTGGCCGACTCAAGAAGCCTGGCCTCCACGGCCGAAAGCGGCTGTTTTGTCAAGCCGGAACGGCCACGCGCTTGCGCCTGGAGAACCTGATCTGTCCATGAGCCATTGGGCGCCGAGCATGACTCTTCGCGGGCAGCATGCTCGCCGGTCAGCAAAGCGGCGCGCGAGCACTTCGGGCGCGAAGCCCTCCGGCCGTCCGACACCGCTCTCGCGAGCGGGCAAACTGAACTCGTCATCGGCATGCATATTCTGGTCTGAGTTGGTTTCCGGTTCCGGCAGGAAGTGATCACAGGTTCTCAGGTGGCAAGCTGCATGGATGCAGCCGTGTGACGCGGCCGGCTGACGCTTTTCGCCAATCGGCCGGAGCAGTGCTGCCATTGCTGCGGCGCCCTGCACCGCCTAGATTGCAGGCCACATGACCTCTTCCTCCCTTGAATCCCCGACAAGCGCACCGCTCGCGGGCGTGCGCGTTCTCGACCTGACCCGGCTGCTGCCGGGGCCGCTCGGCACCATGCACCTGGCCGACCTCGGCGCCGACGTCGTCAAGATCGAAGACACCGGCGCTGGCGACTACGCGAGTCCCGCCGTGCGCACGCTCGTCAACCGCAACAAGCGCGCGATCCGCATCGACCTCAAGCATCCACAGGGCGTGGCCACGCTGCTTCGTCTGTGCCGCAATGCCGATGTGCTGGTCGAGGGCTTCCGCCCCGGCGTGATGCAGCGGCTCGGCGTGGGCTACGAGGCGGTGGCGGCCGCGAACCCGCGCATCGTCTACTGCAGCGTCAGCGGCTTCGGCCACACCGGCCCGCTGTGCGACACGCCAGGGCACGACCTGAACTACATGGCGCTCGCGGGCGTGGCCGACCAGATCGGCAATGCCGCGGGCCCTGCCCTGTCGAACCTGCCCGTGGCCGATCTGCTGGGCGGCACCATGACCGCGGTGGCGGGCATTCTGGCCGCGCTGTTCGACGCCGCGCGCAGCGGCCGCGGACGGCATGTCGATATCGCCATCGCCGACGGCGTGCTGGCCCACGCGGTGCTGCCGCTGGCCGGCCTGCACCAACACGGCCAGGTGGCGCGCATCGGCCACAGCGCGCTGACGGGTGCCCTCGCCTGCTACGGCTTCTACCGCACGGCCGACGATCGGCAGGTGGCCGTCGGCGCGCTGGAGCCGAAGTTCTGGAACGACCTGTGCCGTCTGCTGGAGCGCCCCGACCTCATTCCCCTGCACCGCAGCGGCGATCCCGCCACCGAGGAGCGCCTGCGCGCGGAGTTGGCCGCCCTCTTTGGCGCGCTGCCGCTCGCGCATTGGCGCGGCCTGTTCCATGACGGCGTGGGCTGCGTGACACCGGTGCTGCGCATCGACGAAACCCTGGCGCATCCGCATTTCCGCGCGCGCGGCATGCGCATCGCGGCCGACGCCGCAGCGCCACCGCAGCTCGGCTGTCCCATCAAGATGACCGGCTTCGAGCCATCCGTTCCGCGGCCCGCCCCGCACGCCGGGGAGCACACCGACGAGATCCTGCGGCAGGCCGGGTTCGACGCGTCGGCCGTGGCCGAATTGCGGGCGGTCGGCGCCATCGCCTGAGGCGCTTGCAGTGCCTCCCGCGGGGGCGCTACCTACAATCCCACCGGCCGAGTTGCAGTGGCCGCCATCGATGACGCTCACCCACCACACCGTTGCCATCCAGCAGGTGCACAGCATCCTGATGGGCGCGCGCGATCGCGGCGTCGATGTGGCTGGCGTGCTGGCCCGGGCGGGCATCGCTCCCTCGCTGCTTGAGTCGCCGCTGGCACGCATCTCGCAGCGCCAGTACGCGCTGCTGATCCGCGCCCTGCGGCGCGAACTGCGCGACGAGATCTGGGGCCTGCTGAGCGGCCCGCTGCCGCCCGGCAGTTTCGGCCAGTGCATGCGCCAGCTGGTGCGCTGCGCCACGCTGGGCGAGGCCCTGCGCGACGGTTTCGCCGCCTACCACCTGCTGCTGCACGACTTCGTGCCGCGCCTCACGGTGCAGGGCGGCAGCGCGCACGTGCAGTTCGTGCTGCGCCGCGCCTCCGATGCGCGGCTGGACTACGCGTTGAAAGCCTTCATGCTGTTCGCCTTCAACGCCTCGTCGTGGCTGGTGGCGCGCCGCATTCCGCTGCTCGAGGTCGACTACACGGCCGAGCAAACGAACACCGAAACCTCGCGTGTCTACCAGGTGCCGATCCGCTACGGCCAGGCGCACGTCGGCATGTCGTTCGAGGCGCGCTGGCTCGACCTGCCGGTGGTGCAGTCGCCGCAGAGCCTGCGCGAATTCCTCGCCGGATCGCCGGCCAACCTGATCGTGAAGTACCGCGACACCAGCAGCCTCACCGAACGCATCCGACGGCTGCTTCGCAAGAGGCTGGGCAGCGAGCTGCCGTCGCTGGAGGAAGTGGGCGACGCGCTCGCCGTGACGCCGCAAACGCTGCGCCGGCGCCTGCGCGACGAAGGCCGCGGCTTCCAGCAGATCAAGGACGAACTGCGGCGCGATGCAGCCATCGAATGCCTGCTGCACACGCCGCTGCCGCTGCTCGACATCGCCAACCGCGTGGGCTTCTCGGAAGCCAGCACCTTCCACCGCGCCTTCAAGCAGTGGACCGGCGTGGCGCCCGGCGAATACCGGCTGACGCACGCCCCGGAGCGCTGAGCGGTTTCGCCAAGCCCTTTGGCGCTTCCCGCCATGGGTGCGGGGCGCGGCCCGGCCTAAGCTTTGCCGCATCTTCGTTACCAGTCGGCGGCTTCATCGTGTACCTGACCCAAGGCCTGCATCGCGCGCTCCAGCGCAACGCCGACATGACGGCGCTCACCCATGTCGGCGACAGCGGCGTGCGCCGCCAGACGCATGCGCAGCTGGCGATCAGCGTGGCCCGCCAGGCGGCCGCGCTGGCACGGCGTGGCATCGTGCGCGGCGATCGCGTGGCGCTGCTCGCACCCAACAGCGACCAGCTGGTGCGGGCCATCCTCGCGTGCTGGTGGCTGGGCGCCGTCGCCTGTCCCTTGAACATCCGCTGGAGCCCTCCCGAACTCGCGCATGCGCTGCACGACAGCGAAGCCTCGCTGCTGCTCGTCGACGACACGCTGCAGGCGCTCGCGCCGACCGGCGAGACCGCGCTGCTGCGCCTGGCCGCGCTGCAAGAGGAAGGCACCGGGCTGGAGCCGCTGGCCGACACGCGCACCGGTGGAGACGCGCTCGCCGCCGTCCTCTATACCGGCGGCACCACAGGCCGCTCCAAGGGCGTGATGCTGAGCCACGCGAACTTCTGGACCGCGTCGATGACCCGGGGCGCCGAGCTCAACAATGCGCCGGACTCGGTGTCGCTGCTGGTGGCGCCGCTGTTCCATGTCGCGGGCCTCGGCCGGCTGGTGGGCCAACTGATCGTCGGCGGCAGCTGCGTGACCATGGCGCAGTTCCGGCCCGCGTCGGTGATCGAGGCGATCGCGGAGCACCGCATCGGCGACATCATCGTGGTGCCGAGCATGCTGCAATCGCTGCTGGACGATCCTTCGTTCACGCCCGAGCGCGTGCGCAGCCTCACGCGCATCGCTTTCGGCGCCGCGCCGATGCCGCCGGACCTGCTCGATCGTGCGCTGGCCGCGTGGCCGCATGCCGAGTTCTTCCAGGCCTACGGCCTCACCGAAACCGCGGGTGCCGTGTGCATCAACCTGCCGGCCAACCACCGGCCCGAGGCGCGCGCGCTCGGCCGCCTGAACGCGGTCGGCCGCGCCGGCCTCGGCGCCGAGATCATCGTCGCGGACGAGAGCGGCCGCGAGTTGCCGCGCGGCGCAGTGGGCGAGATCCTGGCGCGCGGGCCGATGGTGATGCAGGGCTACTGGCGCAACCCCCAGGCCACGGCCGACGCACTACGGGGTGGCTGGCTGCGCACCGGCG